>DATMYF010000110.1:0-117659 GCA_035561075.1 Bryobacteraceae bacterium | reverse complement strand
CGGCTGGGCAGCGATCAATCGCGGGGAAGCGGAGCCGCGGATTAGCCCTCAGGAGCTCGACCGGGCCATTCAGCAGGCGGTGCGCGATCTGGGGCGCGTGCAGCAGGCGTTGGGCAGTGAGGGGGAACTGTCGCAGGATGTGCGGGAGCTCATCGGCGAGATGCAGAAGCTCGACCCCAAACGGTTCCCGGGCAATCCCCAATTATTGAACGGCCTTCATGGGCGCGTCCTGGCCGAAATTGAGCAGGTGGAACTGCGGTTGCGCCGCATGCTCGATGAACAGCAGGGCGGGAATATCCGCAGCACGGCGGGGCGGCCCGTTCCTCCCGGATACGCCGAGGCCGTCGCGGAGTACTATAGACGTCTCAGCCGCAATCCGTAAGCGTTGCGTCTTGGGGTAGAATGTTATATTCTCGATAGAGAATAGGGGAATACATGCCTGAGACGTTGGATCGCGTGGAATTCGAAGCCCGTCACCAGAAGGTTGTGCGCGACGAGATCGAGGCGTTTCGTGTCAAAGCGGAGGCCTTTCTCGCGGGCCAGATCCCGGAGGACGACTTCAAGCCGTTTCGTCTGCGGCACGGCGTATACGGGCAACGCCAACCGGGCGTGCAGATGGTTCGGGTGAAGATCCCTAGCGGGTTACTGACGGCGCGCCAGATGGAACAACTCGGCAACATCGCCGATGAGTTCGGGGGCGGCAGGGGGCATTTCACTACGCGCCAGAACATCCAGTATCACTTCGTGCCGCTGGCGCGCGTGGCGCCAATGATGCACCGCATGGCGGACGTGGGGTTGACCAACCGTGAGGCCTGCTACAACACGGTCCGGAACATCACGACCTGCCCCATGGCGGGGCTGAGCCGCAATGAAGTCTTCGACGTGCGGCCGTACGCGCAGAAGCTGGCCTACGCACTGCTGCGAAAAGAGCTGACCCAGAACCTGCCGCGCAAGTTCAAGATCGCGTTCGACGGCTGCGGCGGGGAGTGCGTGGCGGGCGGGATCAACGACATCGGATTGCAGGCACGGGTGCGGGACGGGCGGCGCGGTTTCCGCATGGCAATCGGCGGGGGTTTGGGCCCGCTGCCGGTAGAGGCGAAACTGCTGGAGGAGTTCCTGCCAGAGGAGCAGTTGCTGCCCAAGGTGGAGGCCGTGATTCGGGTCTTCAACCAATACGGCAACCGCAAGAACCGCAACATGGCGCGGATGAAGTTTGTCATCCGAGACCGCGGCTGGGAGTGGATGAAAGAGGCGGTGGAAGCAGCCTGGGCGGAGATCCAGCTCGACGGCGGTCTTGCCTGGCCCGAGTCGGTGCCGGAGGGGTTTGGCGGCTTCCAGGCATCCACAGCGGAGCCGGTGCCGTTGTCGCTGCCGCCCGTCATCGGCAACGGGAGCGGCGCTTTCGAGGCGTGGCTGGAATCGAATACCATCGAGCAGAAGCAGCCGGGTTTGTATGCAGTGGTGGTGCGTATCGAGCAGGGCAATCTCACAGGCGACCAGATGCGGCGTCTGGCCTGCCTTTCGGCGGCCGGCGACGGACTGTTCCGGGTTGGCCTTGACCAGAATCTGGTGATGGGGAGCATTCCACGGGACCGGCTGCGGGGCGTGTACGCGGTGCTTGAGCAGTTGAGCCTGGCCGGCGCGGGCGCGAGAGAGATTTCCGACGTCGTGACCTGCCCCGGCGCGTACTCCTGCAACCTGGCCCTGACGAAATCGATGAGCATGGGGCCGGCGATGCGGGAAGCTGTCGAATCGTACGGCGATCCTGTGGTGCGTCGGATGAGCATCAAGGTGAGCGGCTGCCCGAATTCCTGCGCGCAACACTGGATTGCCGATTTCGGGTTCTATGGGAATGCGCGTAAGATTGATGGCCGGGAAGTGCCACATTACCAGATGGTTCTGGGCGGCGGCTACGATGCGGCCGGGGTGCTGCGGTTCGGGATGGCGGTGCAGAGCATTCCCGCGCGGCTGGCACCTGGGGCGGTGCGACGGGTGCTGGACCACTTCGTCGCGAACCGCGTGGATGGCGAGACATTCCGGGAGTACGTGCTACGGCACAAGGTGGAGTTCTTCCGGCAGTTCCTGGCCGACATCGCCAAGCCGGCGAATCCGGGGCCGGAACTGTTCCAGGATTGGGGAGACGATACGCCGTTCACCCTGCAACTGGGACGCGGCGAGTGCGCGGCAGTCTGACGTTTCCCTGAGCGCGGCAACGGGGCTCACGGTGGCGTGACGCATGGGCCCGAACTTCTACATCCTCTTGGGACCGGCCTTGGCGGTGGCGGCATCCATTGCGCTAGGGCGGTTGGTCGTGCGGGCGTTGCGGGTCGAACTGCACCGGGAAGAAGAACTCGTCCTTGGGTTCGTCGTCGGCGCGGCGTGCCTGAGCGCGCTGGTCGCGGCGATGGCGGCGGTACACCTGGACCGTAGGGGCGCCTTCGTGGGTCTCACGGCGGTGGTGGTTGCACTGGCGCTATGGCGCACCCGTGAGACGGCGGCGAAGCGCCTGCCGCGACTGGAATGGCGGTGGACTGCGCTGGTCGCGCCGGTGTTTGCGACATTCGGAACTCTATATCTGGCGAACGCGATGGGGACCAAGGCGGCGGACGGGGCGCGGATCTTGTTCCTGTTCGTCTTCAGCTTCGGCCGGCATGCGTCCGCCGCGGTGATGCACCTGGCCTTCCTGGTCGCCCTGGCAATGACGGTCTTGTGCTACGGGCGGCGATACGGAATGCCCGGCGCGGGCGCCTTTGGGGCGATCGTGGTTTTCACCTCGCCGGTGGCGGGGGCGGCGGCAACCAGTGCGCTCGACGACGCGGCGGTGGCGTGCGCGGTGTTCGCCATCTTCTACCTGCTCGAGACGCGCGGTTCGCTGGCGCTCTGCGGATTGCTGGCGGCGTTTGCGTTGTCCCTGCGCCACACGCTTCCCCCTTCGCTGGTGTTCCGTGCGCCGCGCGAGCTGGCGCTGTGGGGTACGGAAGCGGGCGGCCTCTTGGGGCCGGTATTTCTGCTCGCACCTCTAGCGCTTCTGGCGCTCCGGGACCCTCATGGGCGCAGGCTGGTGCCGGTTGCTGCCGTTCTGATGCTGGCGGGGGCGGCGGATGCTCGCTGGATGATCCCCGCGCTGCCGTTCCTTGCGCTGGCGATGGGGATTGCGTTGGCGCGCTCGCGGGGCGCGCTTCCGGTGCTGGCCGTTGCCGCGGCACTGTTTTCCTGGCCGGGCGTCGTGGGGGTGTATGCGGATCCACAGGCGTGGCGCATCAAGGGACTGCCCGCGACCCCTGTGGTGGTGCGAGATGCGGATATGGACAAGTAGGGCCGCGCTAGCGCTGGTCATGGCGCTGATCGCGGTAAACGTGTACCGCGCCGCCACCCAGGCCATCACCATCGACGAGGCCTACACCTACAACACATTCGTGGAGCGGGGGGTGGCCGACTCCGTGAAATACTACGATGCCAATAACCACGTGCTGCACACCATCCTGGTGAAGCTCTCGACCGCGGTGTTCGGCGTCTCGGAGCTTACGGTGCGGCTGCCGTCGGTGCTGGGCGGCGCGCTCTACCTGACGGCGGTGTGGCGGCTGTGCAGCTATGCATTTGGCGGCGGGTGGATGATGCTGCTCGCCGTGGCGATGCTGGGGTTGAACCCGTTCGTTCTCGACTACCTTTCGATAGCGCGCGGATACGGCCTGGGGCTGGCCTTCCTGCTGCTGGCGATGGACCAGCTGACGCGCTACTTCGGGGATCTCCGGCGGGGGCGCCTCTACGGGGCGGGGGTGGCGCTGGGCCTGGCCGTGGCATCGCAGTTGGTATTCCTGGTGCCGGGCGCCGGACTGGCTACCGCTTTCGCGGCTATTGTGCTGCGGCGGGCGCGCTCGCGGGCGAGCGTCTGGATGCTGGTGGACCATTTCGCCATCCCCGGAATTGTGACCGCGTTCGTGATCCTTGTGGTGCCGCTCAGCCGCGCTATCGTCGGCCATTACTACTACGGTGCGGTGTCGCTCTCACAAGCGGTGTGGAGCCTGGTGGCGGCCTCGTTCACGCCCTGGGCGCTGAGCGTGGATCTTTGGTGGTTCATCGCGGCTCTGGCACTGCTGGTGGCGGCATCCGGCGCGGCGTTCGTCCTGGTGCTGAGACGTGCTGAGCGGCCGGGTGGCGGGGAAGCGGTGGCGGCGCTGGCGGGCGGGACGATGGTTTTCTCGCTGGCGGCGCTGGTTGCCGCGCACCATGCCGCAGGTGTCCTTTACCCGCTGGAGCGTACCGGGATCTACTGGGTTCCGCTATTCGTGCTGGCGGGGTTCGGGCTGGCGCGGCGGCGTGGCGCGCGGGCGGTAGTAGCGGTGGTCTCGCTGCTCTGCGTGGTGCAGTTTGCGCAACTCTTCCGGGTGAGTTACTACCGGCCGTGGATGGGAGATGCAGGCGTCCAGCGGATTGTGGCGGCGCTCCGTGCCAGGGAGAGGGGCGCGCGCGGGGTGCGCGTCTCGGGAAGCTGGGAATTCGAACCGGCGCTCAATTTCTATCGCCGCATGTACCGCCTCGAATGGATGGAGCCGGCAGTGCGCGGCGCACCGGACGATCCCGGCGATTACCACGTGTTCACGGGTCCCGATGCCGGCATGGCCGACCGTCTGGGGCTCCGGGTTCTATATCGCGACTCGCTTACCGGCGCCGTCCTGGCCAGGTAACGTGTTACCTTTCGATTTATGGCGAAAATCGAGCGCGTGCTCATCAGCGTGACGGATAAGGGCGGCATTGTGGACTTCGCGCGCCGGTTGGCGGAGATGGGGGCGGTCCTCATCTCCACCGGCGGCACCGCGGCGTTGCTGCGGCGGGAGGGCGTCGCGGTGACCGACGTCTCCGAGGTAACGGGCTTCCCGGAGATGCTGGACGGCCGGGTGAAAACCATGCACCCCAATGTTACCGGGGGGATTTTGGCGGTGCGCGGGAATGCTTCCCACATGCAGGCGCTGGCGAAACACGGGATTCTGCCCATCGACATGGTGGTGGTGAACCTGTACGCGTTCGAGAAAGTAGCCGCGAAGCCGGGGGTGACGCTGGAGGAGATGATCGAAAACATCGACATCGGCGGCCCCACCATGATCCGCTCGGCGGCGAAGAACTATCGGGACGTCGCGGTGGTGGTGTCGCCCGCGGATTACGGAGCCATTATCGAAGAGATGCGGACGTCGGACGGCAGTCTGTCCGCCGAGACGCACTGGCAGCTCGCGCGCAAGGCGTTTCGCACCACTGCGGATTACGATCGCGCCATCAGCGCGCGGCTTGCGCAGGTGGGGGCGCCCGAGTCGGAATTGCCGGCGCTGCTCGATCTGCGCGCTGAGAAACTGATGGACCTGCGCTACGGCGAGAACCCGCACCAGCAGGCGGCCGTCTACGGGACGCCGGGAGCGGGCATCGCGGGCGCGGAGCAACTGCACGGCAAGGAGCTGTCCTTCAACAACCTGGTGGACCTGGATGCGGCGTGGGCGCTGGTGAACGAGTTCGAGCGCCCCGCCACCGCCATCATCAAACACACCAATCCTTGCGGCACCGCGGAGCAGGCCACGCTGGCCGAGGCTTTCCGGCGGGCCCACGAGTGCGACCCCGTATCGGCTTACGGCGGGGTGATCGGGTTCAACCGCATGGTGGATGGGGAGACTGCCCGGGAGGTGGCGAAGGGTTTCGTCGAGGCCATCGCGGCGCCGGACTACTCCGAAGAAGCGCTGGCCGTCCTGCGGGCCAAGAAGAATCTGCGGTTGATGAAAGTTGCGGCGGGCGCGCCGGGGCTGGTCATCAAATCGCTTGCCGGAGGGTTCCTGGCGCAGACGGCGGATACTGCCAAACTGGACCGCTCGGCGGCGCGCGTGGTGACGAAGCGCGCGCCATCGGACGAGGAATGGGCGGCGCTTGAGTTCGCCTGGGTGATTGCCAAGCATGTGAAATCGAACGCCATCGTGTTCGCGCGCCCCGGCCAGAGCGTGGGAGTGGGGGCGGGGCAGATGAGCCGCGTGGATTCGGCGAAGATCGCGGCCATGAAGGCGGTGCTGCCGCTAGAAGGTACCGTGGTGGGGTCGGACGCGTTCTTCCCCTTCGCGGATGGCCTGGAGGAAACGGCACGGCACGGCGCCACGGCGGTGATTCAGCCGGGCGGGTCGGTGCGCGATGCCGAAGTGATCGAGGCGGCCGACCGGCTTGGCCTGGCGATGGTGTTCACCGGGGTGCGGCACTTCCGTCATTGAGGCGGTCGTGAGATGGGGTGGCGCTCGGCTTCGGCCGCGCTAGCAAGGTCGTCGGGCGCTACCAGCATTTGGAGGCCGCGCAGTCCGGCGCTCACGGAGATTACGGGCCAGAGGGCGGCGCTGCTATCAAGGTAGAGCGGGTAAGGCTTCTTCGTGCCCAGGGGTGAGACTCCGCCTCGGACGTAACCGGTGAGCGGCAGCACCTCCTTCAACGCCACGAGTTCCACCTTCTTGTTGCCGCTGGCGGACGCCAAGGCCTTGAGGTCGAGCTCAGCGTCGCCGGGGATGGAGGCAAGCAGCACGCCGGTGCGGTCGCCGCGCGCCACCAGGGTTTTGAACACCTGCCCGGGCGGCAGCCCGATGGCCGCCGCCACGTGCGGTGCGCTGAGGTCGTTTTCATCCGCTTCGTATTCCCGAAGCTCGTAATGGATGCCGGCGCGATCCAGCAACCGCGCGGCGTTGGTTTTGACTGCGTGGGTATTTTTGCTCACTACCAGCCGTGTTGGGAGACGGCTTCCCGTGCCACCGAGACGATGGTGGGGGAAGCCAGCCGCTTATAGTCCTCCAAACGCATGTGTATCACATCGCGATGCGTTCCGGCATTGAAAGCGATGCGTTCGTCGCGGAGCAGCGCGCTATCCATATACATCGGCAGCTTGTAAAGGCCCCCGAGCGGAGGCATGGCGCCCAAATCGCAGTCGGGGAAGAGTTGGCCCAGTTCGGTTTCGGTGGCGAGGCGTACGTGGGTAAGGCCGAGGGCGGCGCGCAGTTCCTGAAAATCGACCACCATGCTGGCCGGGAGCACCAGCATGGCATATCCGTTGTCGCCCCAGATCACCACCGTTTTGGCGACTTCGTGCGAGGGTACGTGCTCGGCACTGGCGACCTCGCGCGCGGTGTAGGCTAGCGGGTGAACGGAATGGGAATACGGAACGCGGCTCTCATCCAGGAAGAGCCGCAGCTTCTCGGGTATTGCCATAACAGCCTCCAATTCGGGATGGGACGGCCGCCGCCGCCGCGCACGGATCGCGGAGCACCTGTGGGTAGGGCAATAGAGGGGAGGGAATTGGAACGGACGCCGCGGTCACCCGTATGCGGTGAAGCATGGTGGCGATCCTCTAGCGATATTGTACGCCCGTAAGGTGCGGGAAACGCGGCAAAACTGCTAGAATCTGGGAGTAGCCCCTCCAATGCGGTGAGGTGCGAGAGTGGTTGAATCGGGCGGTCTCGAAAACCGTTGAACCTTTGCGGGTTCCCTGGGTTCGAATCCCAGCCTCACCGCCAGTCGAAATCCCTATTTAAATCAAGCCGTTTGCGGTAGGCTGACTCCGGCGCGCCGGCGTTCCACTGTCAGGTTGCCAGCGTGGCGGATCTGGACGCGCTACAATAGCGCTCCGGCTCATGCCCCTTTTCCCCGCACTTTTCGCTTTGGCCGCTGCTGCGGTGTTCCCGCCCGGCGTATCTCAAGCCGATCTCCCGGGTCTCCTCAAGTCCACCGCGTTCGTTCGCGCGCTCGACGAGAATAGCCTGATCCAAATGGTTCCGCAGCGCTCGGGGTTGCGCTACGTGGGCTGCCCGAACTGTAATTCTGGCAGGCAGGAAGGCCAGTTATCGTGGTCGCCGGACCACCCGGCGGAGGTCTTCTGCACGTTCTGCAACCACCGCTACCCCAGCCCACGGTATCCCATGAGCGGCGCCCTGACGGTGCGCAACCCCCGCGGTGAGACCCAATCTTACCCGTACTGGGAAGACCCGCGCGGCTACCGCTACTTTTTCGAGGCGCGCCGCGACGACCTCGCCCGCGAATACCTGGCCGCCCGCGCTCGCGAACTCGCACAACTCTATGCCCTGACGCGCGACCGCTCCTTCGCCCGCCGCGCCGCCCTGATCCTCGACCGCTTTGCCGAAGTCTTTCCCGGCTGGTGCTACCACTACGACTACCCTTTCCAGCAGAAAATTGTTTACGAAGGTCGTGTGCCTCCGGAACAGTTCCGCCCCGGCTATCGGACTTCCCGCTGGACGTGGTGGGCCTACAGCGACATCCCCACCCCGCTAGTCCAGGCCTTCGACTGGATCCGCCCAAGCGGTGCGCTCGAAGAACTCTCCCGCGCCAAGGGTATCGACGTAGCCGCGCGCATCGAAAACGACCTCTTCCGTAATGCCGCCGCCCAGGTGATCGCCAACCCCGAGACCTATGGAAACATGAGTCCCTCGACCTGGACTGCGCTGGTTACCTTGGGCCGCGTGATCGGCGAACCCGCTTACGTCGATGACTGTGTACAGCGCCTGCGCCGGTTCTTACAGAGCCGCTTCTTCTACGACGGCGTGTGGCCCGAGGGTGCGCCTTCCTATCATGCGCAGACCGTCGGCAATCTCTCCCGCGTTCTCGAAGCGCTTAAAGGCTACGGCGGCAAGCTCGACATCGAATCGTTGCTCCCCTCGCTCCAGCGCTCCCAAGCGGCGCTCATGAAGATGAGATTGCCGGACGGCCGCTTCGCACCGGTGCACGACACGTGGTCCACGTCGCGGTCCGCCCCGCCCCCGCCTTCGGAATCGTATCTGCTTCCGGCGCTCGGCCATGCCTGCCTGGCCGGCGGGCGGCCGGCCGCGCCTTCGCAATACCACCTCACGTGGTCCGGCGGGTACGGCCATCAGCACGCGGACAACCTCAGCCTGCTCATCTTCGGCCACGGGCGCGAACTCGCTTCGGACCTTGGATACACGCACACCCGCCAGCGCGCCTGGACTCTTTCCACCGCGGCCCACAACACCGTCGTCATTGACGGCCGCAACCAGCACAGCGGCTCGGCATCCGTGCCCTCCGACGGCAGCCTGCGCTGGTTCGATGCCGGAGCGAACCGCATCCAGACCGTGAGCGCCGCGGGCGAACGAGGCTATCCCGATGTTGCCAACCTCTACAGGCGAACTCTCATCATGGTGGGTGGCCGCTACGCCGTGGATATTTTCGAGGTGGATGGCGGCCGCGTTCACGATTACTTTCTGCACGGCGACACGGATTTCGGCGGGACCGCCCAAACTCCACTGCCGCTGGAACCACTCTTGACGCTTCTGCCGGAGGGCTTCTCATGGCGCGCCGCGCAGCACGAAGGCGAAGCGCGCCTGGCGGCCGAGACATGGTGGGGCTACGGCTACCTGCGAAACCTGCGTGCCGCCGCGGCGCCATCCGGCGTCCCACTCTGCGTTACGTTGCGCAGCGCCGGCGGAGGCGGTCTCGGCGTCATTCTGCTGCCCGAGGAGGGCAGCCGCCTGGTGCTGGGCGAAGGTCCTGCCGTTCGCGGCGCGAAGGAAGACGATGCCCGCCTGGACGATTTCTCCCGCCCGTTCATGATGCTGCGCCACGATGCCGCCAAGGGCCGCAGTACGTTCGTGGCCGTCCTGGAGCCCTTCGCGTCGGCGCCTGAAATCACTTCCGTCCAGCGTGTGAAAGCCCCGGAAGGCACCGTTTCGCTGCGCATCGTTGCGGGCGGCCGGACAGAACTGGTGACGTACACGCCGGACGCGCCTAACGGGCGGGCAACCGAACGCCTGCCCCTGATCGCCGTCGAAGCCGATGCTCTCCTCGTCGCCGGATCGCCCAAAGCTTTGCCCCGCCCCGGCGAGGTAGTGCGCCTGATTACCGGGGATGGCTGGGTCTATCCCTACCACGTGGCCGGCGCGGAGATCGCCGCATCCGGTGTCCGCATCCGTCTGGCCGAAGGCCCCGGCCTTGTGTTCGATGGGGCCTCCGCGCGGGTGCGCCTTACGGCCTACCCGCAACGCGAGCATACCGGCCCCGCCGCCGTGGAATGGCTGCGCGCCGCCTCACCACAGCAGCCGTAAGGAAACTGCGCCGGGGCATCGCGCGTTCCCGCACGGGGGACGACGCATCTCCGGAGGTGTATGCGGGGAGATCTGATGATGAAGGGGGGACGCCCCACCGGCGAAAACCAGTGGGGCCCTGCTGGAGTTTGAGCGGATGATGCGCCTAGGCGCTGACCCGCCGGCGCAACAGGCCCAGCGCGACCAGCCCTGCCCCGAGAATGACCAGCGTGCCGGGTTCCGGAGTTGGAGCCGCCGCCAGGTAGGCATGATTGTCGGTCTCGAAGGCGGCCTCGGTTGACCTGATTTGGACCTCTGAGAATCCAGCGGCGCTGGAGAAGTTCAGGTAGTTTCCACTAGCCTGATTGCCGTTCGCCGGGTTAAGGAGACTCGTGCCGGCGATCGTCTGGCTCCCACCGTCGCCCGAGAACGTGAATACCGCGCTGTTATACGTATCCGGGCTGCCCATGTAGAAACCAAAGTAGCTGATCGCGTGCAGGAAGGAAATCGTCACCGTGCTTGGCCGTCCCGGCGAACCGACCGTCAGGTAAGTTGTCGAGTCGCTGGGCGGTGCCGCGTACTGGCTGTTGACGGATCCCTGTACAAAAGGAGACCCTGCTCCGCCCCATGTGTAGGTCGCGAAGCCGTCTGAATATGAGGAGGTTTGACCAAGCAAGGTGTCGAAGCTGATGGTGGTCGCACCCGCCACACTGGTGCAGAGGCCAGCCGGAGCGCAGCTTGTGCCCCCGAGAGTTTGGTCGATCGTGGAAGCTGACAAGGACATCGCTCCGAAGATCAAGAGCCCAGCCAGCAGATAGTGATGTAAACGCATGCCTAATGATAGGCCCCCGTGTAAGTGATGCATAGGTAATTGGAAGCAAAGCGGTACCACGCAGATACTAAACACATACCAGTACTTTAGGACCTGGTGAAAACACTTAGTACGAAAGTAACATCGGTACTATTTGATAAGCGCGTGCGTCCCCAGTACCTCCGTAAGGGCAAAATTCCGTCGGATGCAAGAGCCGTACCAGGACCCTCTTGTTGCACAACGAGCGCGCGACTCCGATCCCGACCTCCGTGGATGCCCCCTTTCTTTGCGCGGTGCAAACGCCTTATCCGCCGCTCCTCGCGTCGGTGCATAATAGATGTTTTATGAAGCAAACTTTCGCCTTGCTGACCTTCGCCCTGCTGCCGGCATGGGGCGCCGGTCACAATGCTTTACTGCCACGCCCCCAGGAGGCCGTCTATCAGAACGGCTCGCTTCCTCTGAATGGACTGTCGATCCGTTTTGGCACCGCGCCGGCCGCCGAGGACCGCTTTGCGGCACAGCAGTTGAGCTCCGGCTTATCCACGGCCGGCCAGACCCGGGTACCCATCGAGGATGCGGCGGGATCCGGAAAGGCTATCGTCCTCTATCGGACCGGAGAAGCTGCGGCCCTGCCAGGGGTTGACGAGCGGCCCGGACCGGATTCGCGCGAGTCCTACTCCCTGAAGGTCACGCCGGAAGGGGCTGAAATTCGCGCACGATCTTCCGCGGGTCTCTACTACGGCGTCCAGACCATGCTCCAGATGGTGGAGGGTTTGGGCCAGGATGCCGCGCTACCCTCCGCGACGATCCGCGACTGGCCGTCCCTTGCGTATCGCGGGTTCATGATGGACCTCGGCCACGGACAGTTGCTCAAGGTGCAGGAGATTGAACGTCAGATTGACCTGCTGGCGCGCTTCAAGGCGAACCAGTACTACTTCTATTCGGAAGCCACGATCGAGCTCGACGGTTACGAACTGGTGAATCCGGAAGGCCGGTACACGCGCGATGAGATCCGGCGCATCATCGATTATGCTCGCGAGCGGCACGTGGACGTGGTCCCCTGTCTGGAACTTTATGGCCACATCCACGACATCTTCCGGGTGGAGCGCTTCGCTGATCTCGCACTGCCGCGCTACGGCGGGGAGTTCGATCCGCGGAACCCGGCCATCCTGGGCGTGCTGGACGGGCTGGTGGAGCAGACCGCCAAGCTGTTCCCGAGCCCGTGGTACCACGTGGGTTTTGACGAGCCCTGGGCCCTGGGCAAGATCGGGGCGAAGGAAGGCTCGGATCCTTTCAGGATCTACATGGACGTGCTTCGGCACGTAGCCGGGCGGGCGCAGAAATATAACAAGCGCCTGATGTTCTGGGCGGATATGCTCAGCGGCGCGCGGATTTTCTCGAAGCGTCCCGAACTGATCGGTGAACTGCCCAAGGGCACCATCGCGGTGCCATGGACCTACGACGACCGCGCCGATTTCACCCCTTATGTCGAGCCGCTGGCGAAGATGAACGTTCCCCAGGTAGTGGCGCCAGGGGTATGGAACTGGAATGAGGTCTTCCCGCACTATAACCGGACCTTCAAAAACATCAACGGGCTTGTCGCCACCGGCAAGAAGTACAACACCCTTGGGATTCTGAACACCGGTTGGGCGGACAGCGCCCAGACGATTTACCGGATGTCGTGGCCGGGGCTGGCACTGGGCGCTGTAGCCGGGTGGCAGGCCGGGCCAATCGACAGAGCGACGTACTTCGACGAGTACGCGCGCCTGATGTACCCCGCCGCGGTAGCCGCGGAAGTGGCGCCGGCCTTATCGGAGCTGTCGGACGCCGAGGAGATCTTCTCCACGGTGCTCCGGGGGCCCACGATTCACCGCTTCTGGGCGGATCCGCTCGAACCTGCCACCCTGGCCCGTCTCGAGAAGAACCAGGCGGAGTTGCGCAAGGCCCGGCTGCTGGCCGAGAGCGCGCAGGAGCTCCTGATGCGAGCGTTGAAGAAGGGTGGCGACCGCACGACCCTCAACAGCCTGCTGCTGGGTGCCCGGATGTTCGACTACCTGGGGATGAAGAACCTCTACGCCGTCGAATGGGCCCGGTATTTCCGGGAGTTGAAAGCCAATCCGAGCCCCGAACTGCAGGGCCTGTATCTCAGCACCCAGATCGCGACCCAGGACCACAGCATGCTGGCCGACCTCATGGACACCATTACAGGCCTGCGCGAAATCTACCGCGCGGCGTGGCTTGAGGAGAGCACCTCCTATCGGCTCGGAACGGCGCTCTCGCGGTGGGATGCGGAGTGTGAGTACTGGCGCGCCATGCAGGCGCGGGTACCCCAGATCCTCAGGGAGCACAAGAAGGGCGAACCGTTCCCCTCGGTAGACGCCCTGCGTCCCAAGCGCTAAGGCGATCGGGCAGGCGGCCGGGAGTATCATTCCGGCCGCCTGCTGGTCTGTCTATCCCGCGCGGCGCGTCCGAAGGCCGCCTGTCCAGCCGGCCGCGCGCCACTCTTCCACGCGTTCAACGATATCGGCAGCACCGGCCCGCTTCATGATTGACGAAGCGTCGTTCTCCCGGTCCTCCGTGTCGACCGCCACGATGGTACCGCCGCGACGAAGGCCCTCAGCGTAGAACTCGGCCTCTTCGTCGGAAACCCCGTGGTCCCGCAGCGCCCCCACGAGCCCCCCGGCCGCGGCCCCGATGGTTGCGCCGCCAATAGCCGCCGCGATCGGTCCAGCCGCGATCAGCGGCCCGATACCCGGTATCGCGAGGGCTACCATCCCAACCACCAATCCCGCGATGCCGCCTACGGCAGCGTCGCGCCCGGCCTCCATCCCCGCTTCGGTGTGCTCGAGCGGCCCGATTTTGGGTGTGTCCGCGGCGGTGCGCCGGTCGCCTGTCACAATGCTGATAACCTCGCGCGAGAAGCCTGCAGCCAGCAGGTCCGAAACGCCTCTTTCGGCCTGTTCCCGTTCATCGAATAGCCCTACAACGGTTTGTGCCATGCGGTGAGTGAAAGCACGCCGCGGCCCAGGGGGCGAAAGCGCACCAAGCCCTACCTGGTGACACGTAGCGGGAAGCTCTGGATGTAGCTGCCGGCGCGCGGGATATCAACCCGGACGTTCACCTGGTATTCGCCGGCGTCCTCCGGCCCCGGGGTGCCGCTCAGAAGCCCTGTCTGGGAGTCGATTCGCAGCCACTTGGGATCGAAGTTGCCGCAACGGGGCAGTTCGAGCTCGAGCGAGTACCGGGGCTGGTCCGCGTCCCAGTAGGCGGACTGGTAGGATTGTCCCGGACCGAAGTCGCGGAAGGTGAGATCGCCGATGGAAGCGATGGTTCTTACCTGGTATTGGAAAGGCGCGCCGGTCCGGAGTTCGAGGGGCGGCTTGGAGTAGATGAACGGCCGCGGCGCCGAGGCATAGGCTGACGATCCGCTGCGATTCCCCTTGGCGTCGATGGAGACCACTCGATAGAAGGCGTGGCGCGGTTCCAGCGGCAGGCTGGTCTCGCCGGTTTCGGACAGCAGGTTCGCCGGGAACACGCGGGATTTCTCCCCGGGAAAGAGACCCCTGCTTTTCTGGTTCCCTGTGCCCGTGCCGTACGGCTTGTCGTTGGCCGTGAAGCCCTTTTCGTCGCTGGCGTAGACCCTGTAGGAAGCGGGTTTGCGGCCAGCCGGGTTGGCATCCCAGCGGAGCCTGTAGACGTTCGGGGCGCTTTCCTCCAGGCGCACGTTGAGCGGCACTCCCGGGGCCTGGGGGACGAAGCTCCAGGTCTTGCTCCACGCTCCCCAGACGCCCGCGGCGGACTTGGCCCGCACGCGCCAGTAGTATCGCTCCCCAGGGTTCAGTAGACCGGTGCCCGGTATGATGAATTGCGGCTTGCCCTTCGATGGTGTATCGGAAACCATGGTGTCGAAGGCGGGGGAGAGAGCCCACGGGAACCTGGGATCTTCGCTCAACTGGAAATGATAGTCGGCCGCTTCGTCTTCCGCGGGCCACGTGAGCGTAAAGCTGGTGCCCTCGACTGCGGCGCCATCGGCCGGTTCGACAGGCCGGGCGGGAGCTCCGGGCAGGCGCGCGGTAGTGTTCTCCACCCAATCGAAGGTGAGTCGCGCGCTGCGCTCCCCCACGGTCTCATCGGTGTAAGAAATGCGGTTCTCCCCCAGACTCAGGGCGGGGAGGCTGAGCGGGGCCATCTGGAGGTCATTCTCGATGGCGATGGTCTCGACGCCGCTGCCGCCTCCGGTCCACTCCGCGCGGAGGAAGTACCGGTAGACCGCCGGACCCGCGCTGGGGAAGTGGCTGTCCAGGCTCTGGCGGATTTCGCCGGCATCGAGGCGGGCCGTCTCCACCCAGGTTTTGCCGTCGCGGGAGAGGCTGAAGACCACGCCGCGACCGCGGGCGCTCAGGCTGCCTCCAACCACGACGTAGGGCGCCTCGATCTTCCATGTCAGGCTGGCCGGTTGCGACGGGTTCGCCGCGGAGGCGGCCGGCACGCGGTGGTTAGCGCTCCAATGGATGTTGACGGCCTCGGCGCCACGCTCGCCGGCGGGCTTTCTGAGGTCCGGGCGGTAGCTCCAGATGCCGTTGCGGAGGGTCGCCCAGGCTTTTTCGCCCCAACGGGAGAGTTCCGTCGCATCGAGAGTGAAGAGCGAGGGCAGGGTGCTGTGATGGTGCTTTCCGCGATTCTCCCAGCGCCACTCGATGGCCTCGCCCGGCCGGAGCGTCAGCGCCATCGTATGGGAGGCGTGGGAGGGGAAGTCGCCGCCGTGGCCGCCGTCGTAGGTGTAGAGCGCCGGCAGGACATCCCCGGAATACGACCTCTTGGCCAGATCATGGTCGGCGGCCACCTTCTTCTCGGCCATGATGCTGCGGTTATCGCGGTCGAGGAACACGACCGAGCCGTCTGCATCGAGCATGTGCCAGCCGCCGTCATACCAGACCTCCGCGACGCAGTGGCCCATCGGGAAGCCGCGCCGCGTTTTGAGCCCCACGGAACGCCAGAGGTCCGCCAGCACCATGGCGTTATCGCCGCACAGCGAATAGCCGTAGACGTTGAACATTTTGACAGGGTCCCGGACTTCCAGGTCGCCGGTGGTGGCGTGGAAGCGGTGGTGTCGCTGGAAATCCCAGATGGCACGGGCCTTTTCGGCCTCGGACATGGCGGCGGGATCGCCATAGGAGCGCAGGGCATCCTCGGCGATGTCTTTGGTAGTGCGCCAGTTGCGCCTGCCGTTCACCAGGACCCAGGGGTTCACTATGTCGGTCGCGCCGGTGTTCTCGAGCCGCACGGACCGCATAGGCTCGAAGCCCTGGTTCCAGGCCCTGTAGACGATGGGGTCGCGAGTGGTCTCCCCATCCGCCGTGCCGGCCAGCCGGACAGTGAACTCATGCCGGGCGGAGGCGATCGTCTCGACGTGATGCCGTGGCATCTGTTCGGCCACTGCGAGGGAAGCCAGAAGAAGGATGCACACAGCGGCAGTGAGGGGGGAGCGATGCATAGGCCTATGGTAATCCGAGTGCGCGCCATGTATTCTGGACCAGGAAACCGGACATGAAATCGATTCTGCGCGCCTTCTGTTGCCTGAGCCTCGCGGTTGCGGGCATTTCCGCCCAGGATTCCGGAAAGCTCGACTTCGCTACCGGACTGAGCGAGTTTCGCGAGATCCGGCAAACGGTCCCGAAACACCTGCGGCGGCAGGCTTACGAACTGCTGGAGGCGCGTCGACGGGCGATCGCCGCCATCCGAACTCCGGAACAACTGGCCCAGCGCCGTGCCTATATCCGGGAAACCATTGTCCGGGATCTCGGCGGCTTCCCCGAACGCACCCCGCTCAACGCGCGCACGGTTGGGACGCTCGACCGCGGCGACTACACCATTGAGAAGATCGTCTTCGAGAGCCAGCCGAAGTTCTACGTCACAGCCAACCTGTACATCCCGAAGCGGGGAACGCCTCCGTACCCGGCGGTGCTCTACCCTCTGGGCCACGAAGCGGGCGCCAAGGCGCACGACACCTGGCAGCAGATGCTTGGGTCGCTGGCGAAGAAGGGCTTCGTGGCGCTCACCTGGGACCCGCAGGGGCAGGGCGAGCGGGTGCAGTTGTGGGACGAGGACCTGGGCGATTCGAAAGCCGCCGCGTCTACGACCGAGCACACGATTTTCGGCATTCAGATGCTGCTCGCCGGCGACAGCCTGGCGCGCTACACCATTTGGGACGGCATCCGGGCGCTCGATTACCTGCTCTCCCGGAAAGAGGTGGACCCGAAGCGCGTTGGCTGCGCGGGCAATTCCGGCGGGGGCACCCTCACGACATATCTTTCGGCGCTCGATGACCGAATCAAGGTGGCCGCACCCTCCTGCTACACAAACTCCTGGCGCATGATGCTGGATACCATCGGACCGCAGGACGCCGAGCAGAACATGCCGCCTTTCATCGCACGCGGGCTCGACTACCCGGATTTTATCTACGGATTTGCGCCCAAGCCGTTTCTGGTGCTCTCGGCGATCCGCGATTTCTTCCCGATCTCGGGCGCGCGGGATACGTTCGACGAATCAAAGTCGATTTACGAGCGCGTGGGTGCGGCGGATAAAATCGCGATGGTGGAGGCCGACGACGGCCACGGCTACACCAAGCCGCGGCGCCTGGCGGCCTACAACTGGCTGGCACGCTGGCTGAAGGGGGCGGAGGACAACGAGCCCGAGCCCGAGATCCAACAGGCCACCTACCGGGAATTGCAGTGCACCCCGACCGGACAGGTAGTGACCTCCCTTGGCGGCGAAACCGTCTTCACCCTGAACCAGAAGCGCAGCCGGGAGGCCATCGCCAAACGGCAGCCGGGCGACCTGGCGGCCACCGTCCGGAAGCTCATCGGCTACACGACCGTGAACGGCGCCGCGCGGGTCCGGCAGTATGGCACTATCGAGCGCGCGGGCTATCGTATCGAGAAGCTCACTTACGAGAGCGAGCCGGGGATTGTGATTCCGTCGCTGCTGTACGTTCCTCAGGGAGCGGGGAAGCGTCCCGCGGTGGTCTATGTGGACGGGAAGGGTAAGGCGGCTGCGGACGCGGATGCCGAGCAGTTCGTAAAGGCCGGGATGACGGTGCTCTCGATAGATGCGCGCGATTTCGGGGAGACCCGGGCGGTTAATGAGTCGCGAAGCGCCTGGTCCCGGTACTTTGGGGACTGGGAGAGCGGCATGACGGCACTGCTGATCGGCAAGCCGCTGGTCGGACTGCGGGCGCGGGACGTCTCGCGCGCCATTGACGTGCTGATGGCGAGGCCGGATATCGACCCCACGCGGGTGTACTGCTTCGGCAAGGGTGGCGGAGCCCCGCCGGCCCTCCACACGGCTGTGCTGGACGCGCGGATCAGGGGGCTTGTGCTCGAGGAGATGCTGGTGTCCTACGAGGCTGTCGCGAGCAGACGCTTCCATCGGAACGTTTTCGAGCAGGTAGTGGTGGGCGCGCTGAGGCATTACGATCTGCCGCTGCTTGCCGGGTCTCTTGCGCCGCGGCCGGTGTGGGTAGTAAATGCGGTCGATCCAATGGGTGAGCAGCTTGCTGCCGGGGAGGTCCGGAAGGTCTACGGGGCGGGCGCAATACAGGTGCGGGAACGCAGGCCGGAAGACCGCGCGGCCGTGTTCTACCAGGAATTTACAGTTCCGGTGCGCTGATGTACAATTCAGGCGAGATCAATGCTGGTGATCCGCGACGAACAGATGGGAGCCTTCCGGGAAGCGGCGCTGTGCCGATGGATTGTGCAGTCGCTCGAAGGCTGCTATCCGGAGCGCGCGCGGGCGCAGGCGGCCGGCCTGTATGGGCTGGTTCGCGACGCCGTCAGGGAGGCCCGTGCGAACGGTTTCCAGGGCGACCATGATCTGCGCAGATACGTCCACCTCGTCTTCGTGCTGGGGCTGGATTTTCCCGGGCGCCTGCCCTGGGCGGTCCGGGTCCTGAAGGACGCGGGGCTCGATCGTCCAGCGGCGCGCCTCGCCGCGCTCGAACAGGCGTGCGCCACCCATCTGGCCTCCACGGAGGCTGCCGGTGGGCGATAGCGAGCGGACGGGCGGCTCAGGCGTTACCGCGCGGGAGTTCGAGATAGGCCGGCACCGGATGGCCGAGCCGGGTGGCCCGCCGCC
Source organism: Bryobacteraceae bacterium (assembly GCA_035561075.1). Taxonomy (GTDB): domain Bacteria; phylum Acidobacteriota; class Terriglobia; order Bryobacterales; family Bryobacteraceae; genus JAMCRM01. Next base: position 98,660 of record DATMYF010000110.1, on the reverse strand, counting down.
ACGTGTCTTGCCGTGCAAGAAGCATTGGATCGAGTTCCGGGTGGTTGACGATCAGAATAAGCCACTGCGCGATACACGACTCCAGTTACAGCAGCAGGGCGAGGTTCAATATGAGAGCCCCACAGGTGTTAACGGCGACCTCAGGGTCGAGAAGATCGCGGATCCTCCTTATGACCTGATCGCCATGTCCGGAGCCGGCCTCTTTGAGTTCGTGAAGGTGGAAGAGGCGCCGGCACCTCCGGCTCCCGCCAAGAAATAGCCTCTATGTTCCCTGTACTTTGCCGCGAGGGCGCAAAAAAGCACAAGGTGATTGCGGGCGATACCCTTCAGTCCATCGCTACCAGCTACAAGGTGAAGGAATGGCGGCTTCTGGCGCTGCACAACTGGGCGACGGACAAGGCGCCGGAGGTGAATCGCGCGGTTTTCGAACGCATCGGCTGCTCGAAGATTGACGATGTGAATCCGGAGTTGACGGTCCTGGCGCCGTACAGGAACACGGCGCCGGAAATCGAAATTCCCGCGCCGCCGCCCAAGCTCAAAGGTCCCCTGGCAGTCGACAAACTCTACAAGATCACGCTGAAGCCGGTACGTCCGGCGACGGCCGTCGGCATCGCCAAGCTCGACCGGTGGTTCGTGCCCGGCATTGAGGATTGCACCATCTGCTATGCCACGGAGGGCCTGAAGGAGTGCGCGGACAAAGTCGCGCTGGAGGTCTACGGCAGCGGCTACTGCGAATGTACGGACTGGAACAAGGGCCTGGGCAAGTACAGTCTGCTTCCGGCCGAGACGCCCGTCTTCAAACTGCCGCCCGACAAGAACAAGGCCGACGAGCGCAGTACGGTACCCGTCGAAGTGGACGGGCCGGCGGGCAAGACAGCATGGAAGGGTCAGGCCGACGCTGCCAAAGGCATTCTCAGCGTAAAGACCGGCGGCAAGGACCGGGTGATTAACGCGGCCTTCTCGCCGTACACCGTCCTGGTCCGCTATTACAAGAACGCGGACGATGCCAAGGCCGCGTTTGTGCTGCTACCGTTCTGGCCCGCATGGAAAGAGACCCCCACGGAACAGACCATCACCGGCGGCAACCTGACGGATGAAGCGGCCAGGGTCGTAGTGAAGTGGAACAACGCGGCGGCGGCGCACTGGGGCACCGTGGTCATCAAGGACAGCGGCGGCAAGGTGGTCTGGGAAACGGGCATTCCGGACGGCAAGCTGGGCGCCGGCGATCAGCAGATCGAATGGGACCGCAGGTACCAGCGTGGCGCGCGGAACAGCCGCAAGCTGTCGAGTTACCTGGCGGCGGATGGCCCCTACACGTGCGAGGTGACCACCGTCTCAGGCGGTGCCAAGACCGAGCAGACTCCGGCGGGCGCCGACGTGGTGGATCAGCGCGATAAATTCGAGGTCGAGTGGGACAACGGTGCCAACTTCACCTCGGCGCAGTTGGATGTGGCGGACCGTGGCGGCCAGAAGGTGTACAGCGCCGTGGTACCGGGCGGCTCCGGCAATCAGAATGAGGAGTGGGACGGCAGCTACAACGTCGCGACCGCGGTAAACAGCGGCGGCGGCAAGGAGTACGCCGGAGCGGATAGTGCCTACACGTTCAAGGTTACCGGGAAACACGAGCAGGCGGCTGCCGCGGCGGTCACCAGTTCCAAAGTGACGCTCTCGTGGAACAACCTCATCGCCATGGACGCGGTGCGGCTGGAGATTAAGGACAAGACCGGCAAACTCGTAGTGACCGCGGACCTTCCGGCGGCAAACTTCACGGCGGGCGCCCACACGTACGAGTGGAAGAAGAGCTACAGCGTTGCCGGTGCCGTCAATTCCAAGGGCAAAACGAAATACGTGTCCGACGATGCGCCCTACACCTACCGGGTGATCGCGGAGAAGGCGTACATAGCGAAATCGACAGCCGTGCCGGGCAAGGTCACGATCAAGTGGACCAACGCCGCGGTGGCGGAGCAGGGGCTGCTGCTGGTCTCCGATAAGAACGGGCAGGTGGTGCATCGCGAGGATCTGGCCGCGCACCTGGCCGCCGCCGCGCAAACCGTGGAATGGGACAAGAAATATAGCGGCGGGGCAGTGAACAGCCAGCGCGAGCCGGTATATGCAACCGCGGACGGTGCCTACGTCTATAAGGTGGTCACGGTAGCGGGAGGGGCGGCGAAAAACACCCGGAACATCACCGGCGCCGGTTTCATCCAAGCCGCCACGGTCAAGATCAAGTGGAGAAACGCCGCCAAGGTGGAGCGCGGCGTGATCGCCATCAGCGACAAGAATGGGCAACTCGTCTATACCCAAGCCATCCCGCCGGACAAACTTGCAGCCGGCGACCAGGAGACCGTGTGGGATTGCGCCTATCGCGGCGACGCCTGGAACAGCGATTTCCGGCAGGAGTACTTCGCCGCCGACGGGGCTTACGTCTACAAGGTAGTCACGTTCGTCCGGGAGTTGATTCCGGACAGCCTGAAAGCCGAGTGGCTGGTGAAGAACACGGATAAGCTGGAGCTTGGCCAGATCTCGATAGTGGATGGCAAGGACCGTGTGGTCTTCCGCGTGCCCCTCACGAAAGGGCAGTTGGCGAAATCCGCCGGTGAGGCGAAGGCTGACCGGCGCAGCTTCACCTGGGACGGCAAGTACGCGCCCGGTGTGAAGAACAGCAAGGATGGTGACGCCATCATTCCGGAGGACATGCCGTACCGTGTGCAGGTGCAGGGGCACACGGGCATGAACAAGCCGGAGGGACTGGCGCTGGCGGCCATGCACACGGAGGTCCGGCTCTATGTGCATCCCGAGACGACTTTGCCCGAGGACTTGCGCTACGATCCGGGCAAGGCCGCGGGCAGCCTCGGCCTCGGACTGGGACCGGTGGTGCCCGGTGATCCTCCGGGGGTGGGCAGCGTCCAGTGGTACCAGCAGAAACTGGCGGAATATGGCTTCCATCCGGGTCCGGCGAACGGCAGCAAACATGCGTTTTACAAGCTGGCGCTGAAGGAGTTCAAACGGTCCGTCCCCAAGAAAAAGGCGGGCACGGATTTTGAACGTCTGACCATCGATGACAGTGAAAGCGGGTCTACCAAGGACGCCATCGAGAGCATCCGGGCGGGCGATAAGCGCGGCATGTTTGGGGATCCCGCCAAGGTGCTGGCCAACGACGATACTCCTGACCTGGCCGAGGCTGATATAAAGGCGCAGCTTCCGGACACCGGCAAAGAGATGATCGTTTGGGTGGACGACCGCCAGTACTATACCAGCGGCGATCCGGCCCTGGACGAGACCGGCACCGACTTCCAAAAAGCGCCCTTCAACCTCGGAAATCCCCGGGCCGGCATGGAGTGCGGCGACAACAGACCGAAGCTCGACGCCGACACGATCCCGCGGCCGTGGATTCCCCTGCAGGCCGACCTGCGGCTGCTCCGTAAATCCGACGAGCTTTCGACCGTGGCGGCTGAACCCGACGAGGCTACCGCCAAAGCCATGCGATGCGCCATCGGGCCGCTGCGCGTGGACTGGAGCTTTTCGGAACTTGCGCCGGACTTGTCCCAAATCGATACGACTCTCGATCCGTACGACAGCACGTTCATCCGGTCGCGACGGTATGTCGCCTGGGCGATGGATAAGGAGAAGGCCAAGCACAAGCGCAAAGACACCAAGCGTGACGCGTGGTATACGAATGCAAAGGACTACGGCGGAGGGGTGGGTGGTATCCGTCCGGCCGCCGCCGCGGACTACTTCAAATCCGCCTTCGGATCGGGTGACTACCGCCTACAGCCCTGGGAGGCGACGCCCGTCGCCGATACCGAGACGATGGCCACCGTGGTGCACGACCATCTGCGCGGGAAGCAGGCGGAGAACAAGGATCTGTACTCGAAGCTGATCGGCACGGCGGGATGTTACTTCACGCCATCGCGCGTGGCCGCGGACGGATACCGGGTGCGCGCGGAAGTGAGGCTCGACGCCTTCACAGGCTATGATTTTCCGAACCTGGCGAACCTGAAGGCGCGCTATCCCGTGGCACCGCATGTGCATACCGCCGCGCTGAGGATCTGGAGGCGCAGTTCGTTCCGCGGGTACATGTGCTGGGGTCCGGCGAGCGCGCATTGGGACAATGACTTCATCAATACCTTCCGCTGTCACTACCGCGGCGCGCACGTCTATTTCGTGCATGAAGGCGGCGCCCGGCAGGCGTTTCCCATCACGGACGTTTTCGATCACGCGGTGCTGGCGCACAAGACGCGCTTTCAGCAGATCATTTCCAGGAATACCCCCGAGCCCGGGCTGAAGGCCCAGGCCACCCATTTGAGGGCGGGCTATCTCTGGCCCTGGGGGAATCGCGACGACCTCGGTTATCCCTACTATTCGAGTGCCGTGAACGCGGGCAAGTTCCTGGACGAGATTTATACCCAAACCTGGCGCAAGTTCCGTCACGCGCTGCTGCTGGCGCTGGTGAAAGAAGTCGAGAAGAAGGGCTATCTGCGTGGGCACCTGCTGGTGGAGTTCAAGGACAGCCCCGCGGCCAAGGCCGAGGCGTACGACTGCGACAAGCCCGGTCCCAAGCACCGCTTCTGGTTTCTCTGGAAGGCGGCGAAGGCCGATGGGCACCACGACAATGTCGAGTGTCCAATATGCGGCGCCCCCCGCAAGCTGACCACCCAAGGCCATGTGCCTTTGCCTAATGGCCTGGGCCTTCCCGCGGTAGGAGGCGCGCTCGGCGCCACCTGGCTGTTCAGCGACGGCGCGGCGGACCGGCTCAAGCTCGTGTGGGTGCACGAGGTGGGGCATCACAGGCACCTGCAGCACGCCGCCGATGGCCCGGGCGGCGCGGCGGAGTTGCACGACAGTGAGCAGAACGCGCGCTTCCAGGCCTGGCACACGGTACGTTGTGACGCGGGGAACCATCCGGAACTGGCCAAGGGCTGGGACCGCCGCTGCATCATGAGTTACTCGGACTGCTGGTACGGCGAATTCGGTTGTCTGTGTGGCCGCTGCCTGCTGCGCAACCGGGGTTGGAAGGTGACGGCCCTGGGTTTCCCCGGCCGCGATATAGGCGACGAATGACCCTGAGGAAGAAGCAGGCACGCGTCCTGTCCGCGGCGGCGGTCTGCCTCTTCGCCGCCGGTTGGCAAGTGCCGCCCCGGCGCGGCTCCGGCGCGCAGCCGAAAGGATACAGTATGGAACTCAAAGTGACGCTCTCTCCCGGGCAGGCCGAGGTCATCGTGGGGGAATCGATCCCGGTCGCGATCCGAATCCAGAACGCCGGGAACGTACCCGTCGAGGTTCCTCATCACCTGGGACCGAGCCCTTTCGAGTTTGTGGTCCGGGCGGCGAAGGACGGGCGGGTCGTCCGCAGGTTGAGCGAGCGGCGGGCCGCCGGCGCTCGATACGGCGAACCGGAACGCGAGATGGCAATTCCTACCGAGATGCTGGCGCCCGGCGCGGGCTTTGAGTATCAGGACGATCTGGCCGGGCTGATGCCCTCGGCGCTGGGTCCGGGGGAGTACCGCATTTCGGCATCGGTGGCGGGCGCCGCTGGTTCCATCGAATCGGGGTTGTCGCCGCTGATTGTGAAAGCGCCGCGCGTGCGGGCGCTCGCCGCTGTCTTCGATCCGGTGGGACGGCTGGAGCAGGTTCTCGCACATGAGCCTGGGAAACAGCAGCCCGAGGATGAGCAGCAACCGGCAGCGCTGTTGCAGAACACCAGCCGGGAGGACGCTCCGCAGGACGGCACGTGGTACCGGCGCATCGAGCAGGCGACCGACGTGCGCTCCGTGGCCGTAGCGGCACCGCTCGATGCCGGGCAGCGGCTGCGCTGGTTTGCCTGGCTGGCGAAGAATGCCATTGGAGCCGCTGCGAGTGAGCAGCGGTACCTGGCGAAGAGCATCGACCCCGTTCCACTGGGGGTGGAAGCGGCGTCACTCCAGGAGACCGGCTGGCAGATCGCGGACAACCGCGCGCTGTTCGCGGCGGTCGGGGTGGAGGCCGGGCATGTGTCCCTCGCGGCCGCCACCTTCGACAGGCAAACCGGCGCTTCCATCCGGCGCGTCCGGTTGGCAGCGGCGGCGCAGCCGGCTATATGGGCGGCGAGGTACCGCGCGCAGCCGCCCGCCCGCTTTGACGTCGTGTGGGCGGAAGAGCGTGAGGGCCGCACCCGGATCTGCCGGCAGGCTGTCATGCCTGAGAGAGGCGCCGCGGAACAGCCCGTGGTGTTGATTGAACGCCGGGAGCAGGTGGCCGCTATTGCTATGGAGTCGGTGGCCGGCGCGACCGCCGGGGTGGTGGACGTACTGCTCGGCCCGGTGGGAGACGACGCACGGATGGTGCTGCTCCGGCTGCCGCTCGGCGGAGGCGCGCCGCTGGTGCGATGGGAATTCCGGGCGCCTTCGATGCTCGACAAGAGCCGTCCTTCGGAGTGGATGCTGCCGCGCGCGCCGCTTGCGGACCCGGTGGTTTTTGCCCGGCTGCGCAACGGCCTGATGATGCGCCACGCTTCGGAAGGCTCGGAATGGTCGGACCTGCCGGATTCGGCAGCGGCAGGCATCCTCCGGCTGGAGGCAGCCCAGGACCGCTTGTGGGCCATCTGGACCGATCCGCGGCAGGGGCTGGTCTATCGGATGATCCCGTAATCCTGTTCTGGCGCCCCTCGTGCGCGTCGTTAGGCGGCTACTTCTTCGCCCCTGCCTCGCGGCTCATTTCCACGCCCTTGGTGCTTACGTAGTACTTGGCCAGCATGTAGGATTTCTCCCAGGCAGGCATGGACTTGGGCGACTTCAGGTAGTCGAAGAAGTGGCGCGTCACCTCGGCAAAGTGGGCTTCATGTCCGGTGCGGACTGCATCCGGAATCAGGACGCGAATCTCCTGTCCCTTGCCTTCCGTGGTAAGCCCGGGGTGCTGCTTCGCGAGCGTAGCGATGCGCGCCTTGACAGCCGCCGCTACGGCCTGACGGTCCGCACCCGGAGCGGGCACCACATACACCTCGGGGCGGAAATTCTCATCCTTCCCCTGCCGGATCTCCACTCTCGCCTTTGTGCCGCGGAAGATCGCCTCGTACTTATCGCCTTGTCCCGGGGGGGCTTCGTAGTTCCACAAGACGTTCATTTTCACGCGGACTCCGCGCAGGGCATAGGAAACCTCGTTGTTGCAGTAGTACTCGAGGCGACCCTGTTTCACCCAGGGCGCCAGCACGGCGGGAAACTCGCGCTCTCCGGTGACGCGCGTGAACTCGTCCTTCGACATCACCGTCGGCCAGCGGCGGGCGCCCAGCATTTTGATATCGGAGCGCCAGTCGATGTTCTGGTCCGGGTAGAGTGTCCACTGCGCCAGATCCACCAGGTGGGTGCCCACGTCGGAGAGCCCTTCGCCCTGCTCGTTGATATCGAAAAAGGAGAGCGGCCGCAGGTTGGGAGCGCCGGCTACCAGCTTCATGATGTAGTGAATGCTCTCCATGGAGACGCCGGGTTCCTGTTCGGTGCCGGGTAAGAACTTGCCGAAAACCGCGGGGTCCCGCACCAGTTCGCGGGCAGTGACGGAGGTCATCTCATAGCGCTCGGTCATGATGTCGTAGGCCACCAGGCCCTTGCGTTCGGCCAGTTCGAGCGCCGCCTGGAGCTTCGGCATGTCGGCCGAGGCGAGCGTCCACGGTTTATCCGCCAGCACGTTGAACCCCGCCTCGACAGAGGCCGAGATGCGCTCCATCTTCACGGAATTCCGGCCGGAGAGAATGACGATTCCGCCCGCGGGACCGGACAGGGCGCGCTTCATGAAGTCCGGGCTGGTGTGGATGTCGAGTTCCCACGACGTGGGGTTGTCCTTGCGGGAGTTGAACAGCGCCACGCGCTTGAGGTGTTCGGCCAGGTCCGGCCCGAGCGGCGCGAAGACGGTGGCGCGTTTCGAAACCTGCGGGTACATCTCCTTCTGCATGAGTGCGGCGTGGAAATGCCCGGGGTCGATGGTGATCAGCCGGTACTTCTCGGCCGAGGGGGCGCTTTGGGGGAGCGCGGTCATAAGCAGTGAAAGAAGAACGGATGATCGCAGGAGACGCATACGGGTCACCCCGTCGATTATATTGCAATGCACGTGCTGCCCGCATAGACACGGTTTGCAGCGGATGGATAATCATCTCGCCATGATCCTCCATCCTTCGCAAAACCTGTCCATTTTCCACCGGGGCCTGCGCTGCAAACCTGAAGAAGGGCGGGTGTGCGCGCCCCAGGAGCAAATGTCATGACCCCGCAGGAAAGCATGGAGAAAGACAAAACGCTGGCCATTCACGGCGGCCAGCCGGTGAGGACGGAACCGCTGCCGCTCGAATTTCCGGGCGTCTACCGCATGGGCGCCGAAGAAGAAGACGCCGTGCTGCGCGTGATGCGCTCGCGCTCGCTGTTCCGGTACTACGGACTTGACCCGCAACGCGAAGCCGCCAGCCTGGAAAAGGAGTTCGCCGCGTACCTGGGCGTGCGCCATGCAGCCGCGGTTTCAAGCGGCACGGGCGCGCTGCACGTGGCGCTGGGCGCGCTGGGTGTGGGGCCGGGCCAGGAAGTGATTATCCCGGCCTACCTGTGGGTCTCCATCGTAGACGCGGTGGTGAACCGCGGCGCCATCCCGATCATCGCCGACATCGACGAGACTTTCTGCCTGGACCCGGCCGATGTGGCGCGCAAGATCACGCCGCGCACTTCGGGCATAATTCTGATCCACATGAGCGGCGCGCCGGGCAACGCGCCGGAAATCGTCAAGCTGGCGCGCGAGCGCGGGCTCTGGGTGGTTGAGGATTGCGCGCAGTGCGCCGCCGGCGCAATCGGCGACAAGAAGGCCGGCTCCTTCGGCGACATGGCCATCTTCAGCTTCCAGTTGAACAAGAACATGACCTCCGGCGAAGGCGGCTGCGTGGCCACCAACGACACGCGCCTCTACCGCCGCGCCACGGCCTGCCACGACCTCGGCTATCCGCGTAATGACGAGGGCCGTATGGTGCTCGACGACTCCGACATGTGGCTCTGGGGCATGGGCTACCGCATGGACGAACTGCGGGCGGCCGTGCTGCGCGTGCAATTGGCGAAACTGCCGGAAGCGACGGGCGCGATGCGGCGCAGCAAGCAGCGCGTCCGCGCGGCGATCGAAAAATTCGGCTGTGTGGGTCTGCGCCGCATCATGGACCCCGCGGGCGACACCGGCGCATTCCTCATCACCACCTACAAGAACCCCGCCACCGCTGCCAAGGTCAGGGACGCCCTGCGCGCGGAAGGCATCCGGCCCGGCCCCGGGGGTGTCTCCAACATCCTCATGACTGAGTGGGGCCTGCACCTGTACTACAACAACCGCAGTCTGTTGAAGCGCGCCAGCATCGACGGCAAGGGCTTCCCCTGGAACCTGCCGGCCAATGCCGAGGCTCCCACCGATTACGGCAAGGGCCTCTGCCCGGCGGCCGATGATCTGTTTGAGAGGACTCTGCTGCTGGCGATCCCGTCCTGCCTCACCACCACGGACGAGGATGAGATCATCGCGGCTTTTGAAAAGGTTTTATCGGCACTCGAGGCGGGGAAATTGTAGCGCAAGCGCAACGCAGCGCGAGGCGGGAGCATGTTGGCTCCCGTCCCGCGCCCGAATCCACTTTTAGAAACTCAATTTCAAGCCCAACTGAACACTGCGCGGGTCGCCGGCCGATGTGATCCGGCCCACGTTGCCAGCCTGAATGTTGGAGACCGGCGCGCCGAACGAAGGCGTGTTCGTAAAATTGAAAAACTCGCCCCGGAACTGGAGGTTCCACCGCTCCGTGAAGCGGAAGTTCCTCATTGCCACCATGTCCCAGTTACGCGTGCCGCGCCGGTAGAGCATGTTCCGTGATGCATTGCCGTAGGTGTAGAGCGCCGGGACCTTGAAGGCCGCGGTATCGAAATCGCGCTCCAGCGTGGGGTTATCGAGAGTGCCCCGGCCGATGCGGTCCGGCCGCCCGACGATGCCGGTGTTGGCCGTATCGGTGTTCATGCTGGGGGAATAAGGCAGCCCGCTCTGGAGAGTGATGATGCTGCCGATTTCCCAGTCTTTCACCACTCGCGCGAGAATGCTCTTCCCCCCGCGTCCGAACGGCAGCCCGTAGTTGCCGCTCCACACGAACCGGTGCTTCACGTCGAAGTCGGAGGGGCCCTTTTCGAGTTGCGTGTTGCGCGGGTCCTGCGTCGCGGCGCCCTGGACGTCGCCGCTGAGATTATCGATGGACTTGCCGAATGCGTAGGACGCGAGCATGGAGAGGCCGCGCCAGCCTTTGATCTCCGCTTTGCCCTGGAAAGCATGATAGGTGGAACCGGAGCTGTTCTCGACGTAGCTGCCGGCGGCGAAGCGGGTCCACGGCCGGCGGTCCTGCACCGTGCCCGGCCCGGGCTCGGGGATGTTGAGCGCCCGCGAGTACTCGATTTTGGTGCCCTTGTTGGCCACGTAGGCGCCCTCGATCGAGACCGCGTTGAAGACCACCTTCTGCAGCGTGAGATTCCACTGCTGGATGTAGGGGTCGCGCGCGTCTGGGTCGAGTTGGAAGAAGCTTAGTGGTACCAGGCTCAGTCCCTGGCTGATGGGCGGGAACATATTGGCCAGGGTCTTGGTTGGGATCGGGCTGGTGTTGAAGTTGTTCAGTTCGTCGGCCAGGAAGGGCGGGTTCACAATGCCGGTGCTTTCCAGCCGGTTGCCCTGGATCAGCCCGTAGAATATGCCGTACCCGGCGCGAACCACGAACGTGGAGCCGAACGGACGCCATGCCATGCCGAAGCGCGGCGCGAAGTTGTTGCGGTCGAGCCGGGTGAGGTTTCGTCCCAGCCCTACCTGGCTTGCTGGCACGATGAGATCCGCGAACAACGGGTAGAGATACTGCCCCACCTGCTGGCCGCCGTAGTTGATAGTGCCGTCGTCTTCGCTGGCTACGACGATGCGGCGCAGGATCGGGTCGGTCGAAGCCGCCTGGTTGTGGAGCACGATCACGGGGTGGTTCAGCTCGTACCGCAGTCCCAGGTTCAGGGTAAACCGGGAAGTCACTTTCCAGTCGTCCTGCACGAAGAAATGTTCGTTGCGAATTGGCTTGATGCCGAACAGGTTGCGCGGGAAGGTGCGGCGGCCCTGGAACGGGATGCCGAGCAGGTAGTCGGCGAAGGCGTTGCCTGTGTAGTTGCCGTTGAAGGTGAAGTCGCCACGGCTGCGTGCGGAGTTGGTGGTCGCAGTGTCGTAGCGGCGCAGGGTGACTCCCGTCTTGAGCGTGTGGGCGCCGCGGATGAGCGTCACGTTGTCCGACACTTCGTATTTGTTGTCGCGGAAGAAAATAGGCACGAACGCGTTCACGTCGAAGCCGAGGTACCCGGAGATGCCCAGGCCGGGGAAGCCGGGGAACTCGGCGCTGTGCTCTTCGAAGCCGCCGATGCCGGACTGGACCGTGTAGTTCGTTCCCAACCCCTGCTGGCTGCGCAGAAACCGGCTGCGGACGTAGCCCAGGCGCACCTCGTTGATCACTGTCGGACTGAAGGAGTGGTTCTCGCTGAGGCTGAAGCGCTGCTTGCGGAGGTCGAGGGCAACCGATCCGTTCGCCGGGAAGCGGCCCGGTGTGAAGGTGTCCGCGGTCTGCATGGTGTAGGAGGCACTGAGGGAGCCGGCACTCGAGATACGGTGGTCGATGCGAATATCGAAGCGGTCGTTGTCATTAGTCCGGCCCGGGGTGTAGAGGTATGAATCTCCGCTGTTCGCCTCCGGATAGAACGGCATGAAGAACATCGATTGTTTCGCGAATCGGTCGGCGGGAATAACGTTGCCTGAAAAGGGCGTCCGGACCACGCCGCCGGGAGCCGAAGGGTCGACACGTGTGGCCGTCGGGTCGTTCACCGCCGTCCGTAGCGCGCTGAAGTCGCCCCTCCGCATCGCGGCCGTGGGAACCAGGGTGGTGAACGTCGAGGTGCGCCGCGTGCGCGTGCCCTCGTAATCACCGAAGAAGAACGTCCGGTCGCGCCCACTGTAGAGCTTCGGCAGGACTACCGGACCGCCAATCGTGAAGCCGTACTGGTTCTGCTTAAGCGGCGGCCGCACGCCCGTGGTATCGAAAAAATTCCGGGAGTCCAGCACCTGGTTGCGGAGGAACTCGTAGACGCTGCCGTGCAGGACGTTGGTGCCGGATTTGAGCGAGACGTTGATCACCGCCGCGCCCTGCCCGTACTCGGCCGCGAAGGCATTGGACTGCACCGAGAACTCCTCGATCGCATCCACCGAGGGCACGATGGTGGCGCCGTCGAAGTATTGGCTGGTGACCACGCCACCGTCGATCATGAAGGTGGTTTTCGAATCCCGCAGGCCATTGATGCTCAGCTTCGGCGACTCGAGGCTCGAATCTGTCCCGCGACTGATGGCGCCCGGCACCAGGGTTGCGAGTTGCGTGAAATTTCGGCCGCTCAGCGGCAGGTCGAGAATCTTCTTCCTGCCGATCACCTGCCCGATGGTGGCGCTCTCGCTAGCCAGCAGCGGAGCCTCGCTGATCACCGTGACGCTTTCCACCACCTCCCCGACCTCAAGGTTGAAGTCCAGGCGCGCGATCTGCGCCACCTCCAGCTTTACGCCCTTCCGGTCGATCGACTTGAAGCCGGCCTTCCGGGCGATCACATCGTAGTTCCCCGGGTTCAAAAATGGAACCGTGTAGTAGCCCAGCTCATTCGTGGTTGCCGACTTTTTCACGCCGGTCTCCGTGTTCATGATGGAGACCTCGGCGCCCGGCGCGGCGCTTCCACTCTGGTCGGTGACCATACCGGTCACCTGGGCGGTTTGGCCGAAGGCGATCGCACCCATACTTACGACCGCTAGCATTGCGATTGTGAGCTTCATCACACCTCTCCCCCTGCTGCATCGGGTGCAGGATTGGTTGATTTTGCAAGCGATTCCCAGGATCGGCAATGGACAATCTTGCCGGTGGCTGGATTTACTTTGGTCGTAGTGTGCGGTTTATTACAGCCGGCACCCGGGCTATCCGACTACGATCACGTGCAGTTCGCCAGGGCCGTGCACGCCGCGCACGAGGATCTGCTCGATATCGGCGGTGCGGCTCGGGCCGGTGATCAGCACCATGGAACTGGAGCGCGCGGCCGGCAGCGGCTCGAGCGAGAACAACTCGTCGAGGCCGGTCAGGATGCGATCGCGCGGCACCACCGCGATGTGCGCGGGCGGCAGCAGGGAAATCATGCGCGCCTCGTCCGGGCTCGAAAACATCACCAGGCTGCCGGTATCCGCAAGCGCGTAGTCAGCGCCGGTGATTCCCACTTCGAGATTGGCGCACAATTCACGGAGTTCGGCGCGGTCCGTAATGCCCGAGCGCACGCCCGGCAGTGCCGTTATGCCGCACTCCAGCAGATACGGGCTGCCCGACGCAATCGCCCGGCGCCCCTCAAGAGCGGAGGCGACATAGGCTCCTGCACCCGCAGGGTCCGCAACGCGGTGCGTCTTAACCGCCAACTCCTCCAGGGCGGTAAACATGCTCGCGATGCGCGTCTCCATGTCGACTTCGGGCACCACAATGCGCGCCGGCGGCACAGGGGCGGGCGGTTGGTCCACGCTGCGGCCCAGCGCCGTGCGGACCCGGTGCAGAAGGTTTTCGCCCGACATCAGCGGGACCTCCACATCTCGCGAAAACTCTTGGGCGGCGCCGGCGGCAGGTCGCGCCGGCTGAGCCACGCGCGCAGGGGCCCCACGTTCATCAGCGGCGGCGCGTGTGAAATCCAGCCGTCTTCGGCAGCGCTGCTGAAGGCGCCCGCCATCCTCCCCAGGATTTCGTAAACGTCCGGATGGCACATTACCCACGCCCAGATGCGGAAGGCCAGCCGCTCCATGCGTCCGCTGCGCTCGCGCGCCTCCTGCTTCTTCTCCTCCGCCCGGAGGTCGAGCAGGATCTTGGGAATGTCGATCTTCACCGGGCAGACATCCGCACAGGCCCCGCACAGGCTGGAGGCGAAGGGCAGGGCGGGCTCGTGCGTCACCCCCAGATACTGCGGGGTGATGATAGCGCCGATAGGGCCGCTGTATACCCACGGGTAGCTGTGGCCGCCAATCTTGCGGTATACCGGGCAGGTGTTGAGACACGCGCCGCAGCGGATGCAGTAGAGCGATTGGCGCTTCTCTTTGTCCGCCAGCAGCCGCGAGCGGCCGTTATCGAGCAACACCACGTAAAACTCTTCGGGCCCGTCGATCTCGCCCGGCCTGCGCGGCCCCGAGAGGAACGAGGTGTAGACCGTGAGCGGCTGTCCCGTGCCGCTGCGCCCAAGCAGTTTCCAGAACGTCGCCAGATCCTGCGCCCGCGGGATCAGCTTTTCGATACCCGCGACCGCCACGTGGATCTTCGGCGCGGAGGTGGTCAGCCGGATGTTGCCCTCATTCTCGACGAGGGCCACCGCGCCCGAATCGGCCACCAGGAAGTTGGCCCCGCTGATCCCAATATCCGCCGCCAGAAACTTTTCCCGCAGCACGCGGCGCGCGATCATGGTCTGCTTCTCGATAACGGTCTCGCGCGGCAGGCCCAGCCGGCACTCGAACAGGTCCGCCACCTGATGGCGCGTCATGTGCAACGCGGGCGCCACAATGTGATACGGCCGTTCGTGGGCGAGCTGGATGATGTACTCTCCCAGGTCCGTCTCGACGGGCTCCAGGTGGTGCTCTTCCAGGTGTTCATTGAAGTCGATTTCCTCGCTGGTCATCGACTTCGATTTGACGATCACCTTCGCCCCGCGCTCTTTGGCCAGCTTCAGGACGAAATCAGCCACGTCGCCGCCATCCTTCGCGTAGACCACCTTGCCTCCATGCGCCGTGACATTGGCATCGAACTGCTGGAGGTAATGGTCGAGGTTCTCGATAGTGTGCTTCTTGATGGCGCTGGCTTGGGCGCGCAGTTCCTGGTACTCGGGCAGCACCGCGGGCGCAACCACTTCGCGGCGCTTGTCGGCCAGGCGGCCGGTGCCGGTGAAAACGGCGAGTTGCAAGGCCTCGTCCGCCAGGTTCTTGCGGATTCGTTCGTCGAATGCAGCGGACATGGTTGAGGGTTACCTGCTGGCGAGCACTTCGGCAAGATGCATGGCGCGCAGCGGCAGCCCCGCGCGCGACGCGGCACCCTTGATCTGCATCAGGCAGCTTGCGTCGATTCCCACTACGGTACCGGCGCCGGTACGCGCGATGGAATCCAACTTCACCTGCGCCATGCCGCCCGAGACCTCCGGAAACTTCACCGAGAACGTGCCGCCAAACCCGCAGCACTCCTCGGCGGCGTCCATCTCCCGCAGTTCGAGGCCACGCACATGGCTGAGTAGCCGCCGCGGGCCATCCTTGATGCGTAGTTCCCGCAGCCCGTGGCAACTGTCGTGGAACGTGACCACCTCATCGAGATGCGCGCCGACGTCCTCCACCTTGGCTACTTCGAGCAGGAATTTCGAAAACTCCCACACTCGCGGCCGGAGCGCCTCCACGGCGGCCAGCGTTTCGGGCTCTTTGCGGAATAGCTCCTGATAATGTTGGGTGATCATCGAGCAGCAGGAACCCGAGGGAATTACCACGTACTCGGCATCCCGAAAAACGCTCAGGAAGTGGCGCGCCACCTGTGCCGCTTCGGCGCGGTATCCAGTATTGAACGCCGGCTGACCGCAGCACGTCTGGGCCTCCGGAAAAGTCACCTGGCAGCCGATCCGTTCGAGCACACCGGCCATGGCCATCCCCACCTTCGGGAATAACTGATCCACGATGCAGGTGACAAATATGCTAGCCCTGAGCATCAATTTCCCGATTGTAACAGGTGTTTACGGTCGGTTCGGGCGGATGTCGGGTCAAGGTCCCGAGCGGGCGCACCGCAAGCCGATGTCGTCGGACCGTGCTCCAGCTTTACCGGGACCTTGCGACAGGTCAATGAGCGGCGCCGTTTTTCGCCTGGCGCCGTTTCGATATCTTCGCAAGCCATCCAGGAGCCGCCCCGGCGGTTGCCCAGGGTCTCGCCTTTCACCGATACCTTGGCGCCCTTCCGCCGCTCGACATGAACTCAAAGAAACCGGCGGTGAGATGGCTGTGGTCATGCAGCAGTCGCGCCCGGCTGCGCGCTGGGATATCGACCCGCCCCCAAGCCCCGGTTGTGCGCCGTCGGTTTCCGGCACGAGATCCACCGCGCTGGCCATGCCCGGTCAGCAACTCGGGGCTGGCAGTCCCGAGCACGTTCGCGAGCGCCAGCATAGCGAAAGCATTCCGATCCACCTGCCTGATGCTTTACGCGTAGCTTGAAACCGCGCCCCGGTTCTTTTCCCCGCGCTCCGCCGCCGCCCGGCGCAGGTAGCCGCTATCGCGGAAGGCGCGCAGCGGGTCTTCGGGCAAGCCCTTGGAGCGCCGCCACTCCCGAATCGTCGGCCGCACGTCAGTCGAGAAAGCCGATTTCAGACATTCCTCCGCATCCACCAACTCGGCCTTGTTCTGGCTGCTTGCCAGGGCGGCATGGTCCACAAGTGCGGCCTTGGCGAACAACTCCTGCGCGTTCATCGCCGTCTGAATCATTTCCTCAATTTTTTCTTTAAGATTGTGGCTCTGGTCCACCATGTAGGCGATATCCGCACGGCGGCCCGTCTCCCATTCGAACATCGCGATCTCGTGGAAAATCCGGAACACCTGGTAAGGGTCGATGGACCCCAGGGTCAGGTCGTCGTCGGCGTAGCGGCGGTCGTTGAAATGAAAGCCGCCCAGCATGTCCTCGGCCAGCAGCCAGGCTACGATCTGCTCGATGTTCTGCGCCTGGTAATGGTGACCGGTATCCACCAGCACCTTGGCTTGCGGTCCGGCGTGGCGCGACATCAGCAGCGACATCCCCCAGTCCGCCAGGTCTGTGTGATAAGAGTACGGCTCGAACGGCTTGTACTCCACGAGCATCCGCTGAGAGCTCGAGAGACGCCCGTGCACGGCTTTGAGCCCCTCGATGAACCACTCGCGGCGGTGCCGGATGTTGGCCGTGCCGGGATAGCTCGATCCGTCCGCGAACCACAGGGACACGTCGCGGCTGCCGGTGACCTGTCCGATTTCGACGGAGTCCAAAATGTGGTCGAGGGCGGCCTTCCGCACCGTAGCGTCGGGGTTACCCAACGAGCCGTGTTTGTAGATCTGGTCTTGGAAGATGTTAGGGTTGATGGCCCCGATTCGCACGCCGTACCTGGCGGCGACAGCCATAGTTTCCGCGACGCTATCCTTCCCGCGCGGGAAGTCCCACAGGACGTGCACCGCCACGGTCGGGCAGCAACCCGTCAACCGGTGCACCTCGCCGGCATCGGCCAGTTTCTCCTCCGTCGTGGTAGCGGCCGCCGCCTGTACGAATTTTCCGAACCGCGTCCCGGTGTTGGCAAAACCCCAGGAGGGGAGTTCAATGGCGAAGGAATCGAGCGCCTGGAAAAGCCTGTCGTTCTGGTTCATAATGCCTCGCGATGATGAAGTCCGATTATATCCCCGCCGGGATGTAAACTGAGGGAATGGCTTCCGCGGATCGCACACAGATGCCGGGCGCGGGCGATCACGCCCCCGGCTTCCGGCTGCGCGACCTACAAGGCGGCTGGAAGGCGCTCGATGAGTTGGTGCCCGCCGGCCCCGTGCTGCTCGCGTTCTTCAAGGTTTCGTGTCCGGTTTGCCAGTTGACGCTGCCGTTTTTGGACCGCATCCACCAGGATGCTCAGGGGGCGCTCAGGGTCTACGGGATCTCCCAGGACGATGCTGAGTGGACCCGTGATTTCAACCGGCGCTTTGGGATCCGTTTTCCAGTTCTGCTCGATAGCGCCAGGGAAGATTACCCGGCCAGCAACGCCTTCCGGATCACGACGGTACCCACGTTGTTCGTGGTCGAGCGTCACGGCGCGATTTCCTGGTTCCTCGAAGGTTTTAACAAAGGCGAAATTCAGATGCTCGCCGGCAAATTCGGCGTAAATCCTTTCCGGCCCGACGAAAACGTGCCCGAATGGAAGGCTGGTTGAGGGTCCAAGAACTAGGCTCCCGGCGGGAGCCAGAGTTAGAATAAAGCAACGGAGGGTGATGCCGAACAAGTTTGAAGAGATCGCCGGCGCGGCAGGCGCCATCGCTAAGGGTCTGAGCGTCACGCTGCGGGAGATGCTCTCCCCGACGGTGACCGAGAACTACCCCGACGAGCCACCCCGGTTTGAGGAGCGCTTTCGCGGCGTCCACGTGCTCCAGCGGGACCGGGATGGTCTTGAAAAGTGCGTAGCCTGCTTCCTTTGCGCCGCCGCATGCCCTTCCAACTGCATCTATATAGAGGCGGCCGAGAATACCGCCGCGGCGCGAATCAGCGGCGGGGAGCGGTACGCCGCGGTCTATAACATCGACTACAACCGCTGCATCTTCTGCGGCTACTGCGTGGAAGCCTGCCCCACCGATGCGATCACCCACGGGCATGGCTTCGAGTGCGCCGCATATCACACGTCCACGCTCATTATGCGCAAGGAGCAGCTTTTGTCGCCCGTTCCGGCGGGCATCGGATCCTAGCAATGTTTAGAGCCGTTAAAGAGCAGATCGAGACCGTATTCCGGGAAGACCCGGCCGCCAAAAGCGTGCTCGAGATCGTGCTCTGTTACCCCGGCCTGCACGCCATTCTGGCGCACCGCCTGGCCCACAAACTCTATAAGATGCGGGTTCCGCTGCTGCCGCGCCTGATCTCCCAGACCAGTCGATTCCTTACGGGCATTGAAATCCACCCTGGCGCCATCATTGGGCGGCGGTTCTTCATCGATCACGGGATGGGGGTGGTGATTGGGGAAACCACTGAGATCGGCGATGACGTGCTACTTTACCAGGGGGTCACTCTGGGCGGCACGGGCAACGAGAAGGGCAAGCGGCACCCTACCCTGGGGAACAACGTTGTGGTGGGCACCGGAGCGAAGGTTTTGGGTAACATTCGGATCGGCGATCACGTAAAGATTGGGGCCGGTTCCGTGGTGGTGCACTCCGTACCCGACCATTCCACAGTGGTCGGTATTCCGGGGCGCGTGGTGCGCTCGCGCACGTCGAACGGAGTCCTTGAGCACGGCAAACTGCCCGACCCCGAGGGACAGGCTATCGAGGATTTGGCAAAGCGCGTGGATCAACTGGAGGAATTGGTCCGCCAATTGAACTCCGATCGCCTTCGGGTGTGAGGCGCTTCAGAACGCCGCGCTCGAGTGTATCCCGTTGGAGTGCAGCACGTTGGCCATTTTTTCCAGGGCCGTCTTGTGAATCTGGGAAACGCGGCTCTCGTTGACCCCCAGCAGGTCTCCGATCTCTTTCATGGTCAGCTCGTTGGTGTAGTAGAGCAGTACCACTTTGCGATAGCGGTCCGGCAGCGCGCGCATGGCGATGGAGATGGCGTCACGCAGTTGCTCCTGGGCGCACATGCGGTCCGGACGGGAATCCGGCTTGGCAGGGAACTCCGGCAGGGCGGCCCCATCCTCACCCCGTGAGGATGCCGAAAGCAGCCCCACGGTCCGCAGTTCCATCATCATGCGGCGCCAGCGTTCGAGCCCTACCCCCATATTGTCGGCCACCTCATTTTCGGTGGGGATACGGCCCAGACGCGCGGCTAATTCGCGCGAAGCCGTCTCCATTTTCTTGTGCCGCTTGCGCAGGTCCCGCGACGCCCAGTCCAACTGCCTCAGGCTGTCCAGCATGGCGCCCTTAATGCGGTGCTTGGCATAAGCCTGAAATGCCACCCGCTTTTCCGCATCAAACTTATCCGCGGCGTCGAAGAGTCCCATAATGCCCGCATGGATCAGGTCGTCCAGATCCACGTGTACGGGAAGATTCTCGTGCACCCTCACGGCAATGGCCTTTACCAGGGGCAGATGTTCGAGCACGATCTGGTCGCGTCGGGACACACTACGGGAGTGCATGTTCAGGGCCTCTCTTTTTTCAGGGTTTCGAACCGCTCTTTTTAAGGCTGCCGGATTCTTGCTTCCGGAGTTAGTAGGAATGCAACCTAAATACCAACGGAAATTACCTTATAACTCCCTTTGTTTCCGTATTAATGCCGGTTGCTTGTATGTGCCGATCTGAAACGCGGTTTCAGTTTGGAACAGAAATCGGACCGTTCCGAACCACGGCAACCCGAGATTACCAGCCCGCTTTGTATGCGATCACCGTCTTAAGTGCCAGCCCGGCCATGAGGATCCAGACGGCGATGCGGAAGACCCCGTCCAGTGTGATGCCGGCCATCAACGAAAGAATGGCGTAGGCGCTTATGGCTGCGATCAGACGGGTTTTCATTTCATCTCCGGCGGACGTTGTACGAGAAATTGAGCTGTAGGCGGACTTGGCCGCCATGGAATTCCGTAGGCAGGGGAGGGAAGGGATTTGAGGCGCTGATGCCCGCCACCGCGGCGCGGTCGAAGGCGTCGGTGCCGGAGTAGCCAACGATCACAAGCTTGGGCACGGAGCCATTGCGGGCAATTACAAACTGGATGGAGACGCGGCCGGGACGCCCCAGCTTGGCGCTTTCCGGCATCACCGCAAACCAGTTCCGCCGCACCGAAGCGAGTACCTTTATCAGGTATGGGCGGAAATCGACCCCCATGGGATCGCTCAACAGCTCCAGGTTGCTGGCTTGGCGGCCCGGTGACGGCGGCAGGTTGATGCCTTCTCCGATCCCGCCGATTCCGGGCTCCCCGGCATCCCCCACGCTCAGACCGCCGCCCACGCCACCGCGTGTCACTGCGCGGATTGCCTCGTCGACGGTGTTGCCGGATGTTACCAGGCCTCCCGGAATCCGTCCGGGCGCGGGCGCCGGGCGGGCGGCTCCGGGATCCTCAAATGCCAGCGCGGGCTTTTCCTGATCCTGAATGCGCGGCGGGGTTGTGAGGGAGGGCGTGAGCACTGGCGGGGGCGGTTGCTCGGCCCGGGCCTCGAGTTTGGGCGGCTCGGCCAGCGAGGGACGAGGCGCCGGCGGCGGGGACGGCAGTGACGGACGGACGGCCGCCGCCCGCGTGGTGGATGGGGGTGACGGCGGAACCTGGATGCGCGGCCGCGGCTGCATCGCTTCGGCGTCGAATTCTTTGCTGAGCGGTCCCTTATTGGGGATGGTTTGGGTCGGCTCGGACGGCGGCGCGACCAGCGGTGTGATCACGCGGGCCGACTGCGGGTTCCGCTCGGGAGGCGCCAGGTAGTTCGCCGGCAGCATCATCAACACGGCGATCCCCACCACGTGCACGACGAGCGAAATGACGCCCGCCTTGCGATTATGGAATCCCCCGTCGTTCAACCCGGCGAGCAGACGGAGTTCGACGGCGTTCGATTCCGGTGGTGTGACTACGGTTTCCATCCTGAGACCAGGGATTGCGAGACTACTTCCGCGTGCTCTTTGATTTTATCAAGGATTGCCAGCCCCACCTTGAGCGACCGGCGCGCGGACTCGCCCGAAGTCTCCGGTGCGCAACGGCTTTCGACGGCATCCAGAAATGCATCAAACTGCAGCGCAAGCGGCTCGGCCTTGGTGACGGGGGCCTGTTCGAAGGCGATTTGGTGGTCCGTCCCAACCGTGACAATGGCGACATCCTGGCGGGCGTAGTCCAGCGAAAGGTACTGCCGGGGCTGGAAGAGGCGCAGTTTGCGGACCCGGTCCGTCGAAACGCGGGAAGCGGTGAGGTTGGCCACGCAGCCGTTCTCGAATTCCAGGCGCACGTTGGCGATATCCACCTTAGGGGAAAGGATCGAGATGCCGGCCGCGCGTATGTCGAGCGGCTCGGCGCCGGTGAGGCGCAGGACGATGTCGATATCGTGAATCATCAGGTCCAGCACCACGTCGATATCCAGGCTACGAGGGCTGAAAACGCTCAACCGGTGCACTTCGAAGAAGAGCGGCAGCGTGGCGCGCCTTACGACCGCGCGGACCCCGGGGTTGAAGCGCTCCAGGTGGCCAACCTGGAGAATGCGCCCCAGGCGGGCCGCGGTCTCCACCAGCCGATCCGCGGATGGGAGGTCTGGGGCCACCGGCTTTTCCACAAGCACGTCGAGGCCCGCCTCCATCAGGCGGCAGCCCACCTCCGAGTGCACAGCGGTGGGGGCGGCCACGATGGCGGCGTCGGCGACGTCGCGCAGCTTTTCAATGCTGGTGAACGGCTGCGCTCCCGCGGCTGCGGCGGCTTCGGCGGCGCGGGCCGCGTCAACATCCACCACCGCCGATAAAACGGCGCGCGGCGACTGGTGAACCACGCGGCAGTGGTTTCGCCCGAACTGGCCGGCGCCCACGACGGCCACGCGAATCTGGTTCAAGACTCCTCCCGGGAGGACCGGCATAGTACCGTCCTCTCTTTGATAGTAAAGCAATTGTCCGTAAGAGCCGATACATTCGCTAATGGGAAGTGTCGAGTGGAGGCATTCGCTGGTGGTGTTGGCATTGGTATGCCTACCCGCCACGGTGTCCGGCCAGCGCTATAGTTTCCGGTATTACGGCCAGCAGGACGGCCTCACTAACCTGGCCATCGATTGTCTGTTGCAGGACCGCACCGGCTTTATCTGGATCGGCACCCAGAACGGGCTTTTCCGCTACGACGGCCGTCGCTTCACCGCATTCCGCCGCCCACAGGGGTTGCCGGGTGTGAGGGTGGAAGCGATACACGAGACTGCCGATGGGACCTTGTGGGTCGGGACGCAGCATGGGTTGGCACGCCGTTCCGGCGACCATTTCGAACGCGTCGATCTGCCGGGCGCCGGCCAGTTGATGGGGCAATCGGGAATCGACTCGGACGCCTCCGGGACGCTGTACGTGGGAACCGCGAATGGACTAGCGGTTGCCCGGAAGGATGCCTCCGGCGGCATGGCCGTCCGGCTGTTCGCCGTTTCCGGGCGAGCGGATCGCCAGGTCTTCGGGGTCCACAAAGACCCCGAGGGCCAGGTATGGTTCGGTTGCGGGCAGCGGATCTGCCGGCTGGAGGGTGACCGCGCGGTGGAGTTGCCCAACCCTGAGATCCCCTCAGACCGATGGCATGCCATCCTCACGGATGCCCGCGGGAACCTCTGGATTCGTAGCGCGCGCCACCTGCTCCAGTGGAAGAAGGGGACTGAGCGGTTCGTGCCGGAGGGTCGCGGCCTGCCCCCTCCCGACACCAACGCCCACCTGTACGTTGACTCCCATGGAGAGTTGTTTGTCCCCACCGCCGGGGGTTTGGCTCAGCGGACCGGCGAGGGCTGGCGACTGATCCGCAAATCGAACGGTCTGGTTACAAATTCCGTCCACTGTTTCCTCAGGGATCGGGAGGGCTCCCTCTGGCTTGGCACCAACGGTGCCGGTCTGGCCCGCTGGCTGGGATTCGGAGAATGGGAGGGCTGGGCCGAGGGCGACGGTCTGGTGGACGACGCCGTGCGGTCCATCGCGCGTGACTGCCGGGGCGACCTCTGGGCCGGCACCAACAATGGCCTGAGCCGGTTCGATGCAGCCAGGCGCAAGTGGCGGCCATGGAAACACGGCCTGCCGATGGGACAGGTGCGAGCGCTGGTCCCGCAGCCGGACGGTAGTATCTGGCTGGGAGTGTCGCCGGGCGGTGTGGGGCGGATCTGGCCGGTGGAGGGCCGCTCTCGCATCTACGGCGCAGAATCCGGCCTGACCAGCGACCATATCACTTCCGTGGCGGTCGATTCGGAAGGCCGGGTATGGGCGGCTTCTTCCGGTGGTCTGTTCCGAGGGACCGCAGCCGAAGGGTCGATGCGGTTCACAAGGGAAGAGGTGCCCGGTGGCGACGCCGCCGAGGCGTTCGCACAATGCGCGCTGGATCGCGCGGGCAGGCTCTGGTGCGCAGGCTCACGTGGCCTGGCTTGTCTGGAAGACGGGCGCTGGCGCCGGTTCACCACGGCCGATGGCCTGCGCACGAACTTCACTGCTTACATCACGGAAACACCAAAAGGGGAATACTGGGTGGGATACAGGGAGGGCACCGCCCTTTCGCAGTTCTCCTTCCGCGATGGCGCCATCCGGTCGGTCCGCCACTTCAG
This sequence comes from Bryobacteraceae bacterium, assembly GCA_035561075.1. Classification (GTDB taxonomy): domain Bacteria; phylum Acidobacteriota; class Terriglobia; order Bryobacterales; family Bryobacteraceae; genus JAMCRM01. The sequence continues at coordinate 74,681 of DATMYF010000110.1, read as the reverse complement.
CACCCGCGAGGGTCTCCACTCTGATCAGGCCATTTTCGTGGCATCGGATAAGCGGGGCTGGCTCTGGTACGGCACCGATAACGGAGTGGATTTCTGGGATGGCTCGCGCTGGCGGCATCGCGGCGCGGCAGACGGCCTGATCTGGGACGACTGCGACGGCAATGCCTTCTTCGCGGACCAGGACGGCAGCGTCTGGATCGGAACCAGCCGCGGGCTCTCGCATTTCAATCCCGCCGGCGCGTTGGTGGAGCCGGCCTCCGTACCGGCCACCATTGTAGGGGTGAGGCTGGGAACCCGGAACTACAGCGGTGCCGGCCCGGTCTCGGTGCCCTATGTCCACCGGTTGCTACGCGTCAGGTTCACCGCTCTGACCTTCCGGCACGAGGCGGCCGTACGGTTCCGTTACCGGCTGGCGGGCCTTGAGGAGGCATGGAACTACACAGCGCAAGGTGAAGCGCAGTACTCCGGGTTGCCCGCGGGCGAGTATACCTTCGAGGTGTTGGCGTCTGGCGGGGGCGGCCGGTGGAGCGGTGCGCCCGCCACCGTTTCCATCACCATCAGGCCGCCCTGGTGGATGTCATGGTGGTTCTACGCGCTGCTGGGCGGGTTGGGGGTAGCCATCGTGCGGCTGTTCTGGTATGTCCGGATGAAGCGCATGCTGCGGGTGCAGTCCCGGTTGGAAGCCGCAGTAGGGGAACGCACACTCAGCCTCATCCGCGAGAAAGCCCGCGTGCTGGAAGAGAAGGCCACGGTTGAGAAGCAGAATCGCGAGATCGAGCGCCTGCTGGTGGAAGCCCAGCAGGCCACGCGGCTCAAAAGCGAGTTCCTGGCCAATATGAGCCATGAGATCCGCACCCCCATGAACGGCATCATCGGGATGACCGAACTGGCGCTCACCACTCCACTTGACGACGAGCAGGCCGAGTATCTGCGGTTGGTGAAAGTTTCCTCCGACGCCCTGCTCTCGCTGATCAATGACGTACTGGATTTCTCGAAGATCGAAGCCGGCAAACTGGAGCTCGATTCCGTCAGGTTCGGGCTCCGACAGGTACTGGGCGATACCTTTCGCACCTTCGACGTTGCGGCGCGGGAAAAGGGGCTGAAACTCGAATACCGCGTCGGCGACAGCGTCCCCGATGTCCTGATGGGGGATCCGCTGCGTCTCCGGCAGGTGCTGTTGAATCTGCTCTCGAATGCCCTGAAGTTCACTGCCGCGGGGGAGATTGTGGCGGCTGTGGATTTGGACGCGCCGGCTTCGCAACAGGCGATCCTGCACTTCACCGTGCGGGATACCGGCATCGGCATCGGGCCGGAGAAACTTGCAGTAATATTCGAGCCGTTCAGGCAGGTGGACGGTTCCAGCAGCCGGCGCTACGGAGGCACAGGGCTTGGACTGGCGATTTCCCGGCAGCTCACTGCCATGATGGGCGGGCGTATCTGGGTGGAAAGCACGCCGGGGAGCGGCAGCACGTTCCACTTCACGGCCGCGTTTGGCATTCCAATCGAGGACGAGGTCTCGCGCGTGACAGCCAAAGAGCCGGCGCCTCCCGGCCGCACCCTGAAGGTGCTACTCGTGGAAGACAACGCCATCAACGAGAAACTCGCCTCCCGCCTGCTCGAAAAGCAGGGCCACAGCGTGTCGGTGGCGCGCAACGGCCGCGAGGCCATCGAGGCCATCGCCCGCGAGTCGTTCGATGTGGTCCTGATGGATGTCCAGATGCCGGAAATGGACGGGCTGGAGGCGATCGCGATGCTGCGGGACCATGAGAACGAGGCGGGCGGCCACCTTCCCGTGCTCGCCATGACAGCGAATGCCATGAAGGGCGACCGCGAGCGGTGCCTCGAAGCGGGGATGGACGGCTATATTGCCAAACCCATCCGGCCAGGGGAACTCTTCGCTGCTATCGGCGCCGTGCTGCCGTCATCGCGGCAATAGGGCGGGTGGTCCACGGCGGCTAGTCTTCAGGATTGAAGCCGGCCACCGTAATGGCGTACTCATCGGCGCGGGCCAGCAGTTCGGCGCGGTCGAGCAGCAGGGTCCGGCCCGCGTCTACGGCCAGGGCGGTCGCGCCGGTTTCCCGCATCACCGCGATGGTTTCCAGGCCCGCAACAGGAACGTCGAACAGCATGTGCGCGCGGCGGCGGGCAACTTTCACCAGGGTGAGAGCGCGGCCGTTCACGAGGCCGGCGGCCCGGCGAAGCATGGCGTCGGTGCCCTCCATGGCTTCGAGCGCCACACAGGCCCGCTCACAGACGGCCACGCTTTGCCCCACGTCGAAGCCCGCCAGCGCATTCGCCACGCGTCGGCCGTAGGCGACGTCCGCCTCCTCGGCCTTCGAGAGCTTGCGGCGCGTCATGGCGCCGGGTGCGGCCAGCAACGGCTTCAGCAGGGCGGTCGAATCCTGTAGCCGGATGCCCTCGTCCTCCAGCATCCGCATGACGCCGCCGATCAAACCATCAGTGTTCTTCGAGGGCAGGGTCGCCAGCAGCTTAATCAGCCGCCAATCCGGGCGAATGGAAGAGAAGATACTGGCGTGCTTCACCTGCCCGGCCATCACTAGTTCGGCGATCCCCTCCTCCCGGCAGATGTCGATGAGCCTCCCCAACTGGCCGAGCGAAATCCAATAGCAGCGAGCAGCAAGCGCCTCCACTTCCTTTGCCGCCTCTTCCTGGATGGCGATGGCCACCACCTCGTGCCCGAGGCTGCGCGCGCTTTCCAGCGCCAGAATGGGGAACCGGCCGTTGCCCGCGATCAGCCCGTACTTCATCTACTTGACCACGCCGCGTTGAGATGCGGCGATGAACTCCAGCAGTTCCTGCACCTCGGCCGAAGGCAGAAGTTCGGCGCGGATGCGCTCCACCGCCTGGGAGGTGTTCAGCCCGGCGCGCGTCAGCAGCCGGAGGGCGGTCTGGAGCTTTTCGATGGCAGCGGTTTCAAAGCCGCGCCGCTCCAGGCCGGTCTTGTTAGCGCCGTAGACTTTGATTTCGCGCGCGCTGACGGTATTCGAGTACGGCAGCACATCCTGCGTCACCACACTGTAGCCGCCAATGATCGAGTGGCGGCCCACACGGCAGAACTGGTGCACCCCTGTAAAGGCGCCGATGACAGCCCAGTCCCCAATGGTCACATGGCCAGCCAGGGTCACACCGTTGGCGAGCACCGCGCGGTCGCCCAACCGGACGTCGTGCGCGACGTGTACGTAGGCCATCAGGAGGTTATCGCTTCCGATGCAAGTGACCAGGCCGCCGCCTTCGGTCCCACGATGGATGGTGACGAACTCGCGGATGCGGTTGCGGTCACCGATCCGTGTTTCGGAGCGCTCGCCCTTGTACTTCAGGTCCTGAGGGGCCACCCCCACCGTGCTGTAAGGGAAGAAGACATTGTCCTCGCCGATCCAGGTGGGGCCCTCCACGTAGACGTGGGCCATCAGGCGGGTGCGCGGGCCGATCTCGACCTCGGGGCCGATCACCGAGAAGGGGCCGATCTCCGCGTCCGGATGGATTCGCGCCGCCGGGTCGACGAGGGCGGTCGGATGGACGGACATCTACGCGCCCGTCGTCGCGGGCTTGCTCGCCTCGCCTTCGTCCTTGTCCGCCAGCTTGCACATCACGTCGGCTTCCGCGACCACAACACCGTCAACAGTGGCGCGGCCGGTCATTTTGGCTACCGAAGCTTTGCGCTTCACCACGGTCATCTCCATCCGCAGGGTGTCTCCGGGTACCACAGGCTTGCGGAAGCGCGCGTTCTCGATGGCCACCAAAAGCACCAGCTTCTTGTCGCGGTCCGGAATATTTCCCAGCACCAGCACGCCGCCGGCCTGCGCCATGGCTTCCACGATGAGTACCCCTGGCATCACCGGGAAATCGGGGAAGTGGCCCTGGAAGAAGGGCTCGTTATGGGTCACGTTCTTGATGCCCACAACGTGGTCGGCGTCCATCTCCACAATCCGATCCACGAGCAGCATCGGGTAGCGGTGGGGCAGGATTCGGCGGATCTCGTTAACGTCCAAGACTGTCATGAATGTTCGCTATTATATCAGCCGTGGATCCGTTTCTAGCTCACGCCCAATCGCACCGGACGCAGATCGTCACGCTCATCCGCCAACTGGTGGAATGCGAATCTCCCAGTGACGACGCAGCCGCCGTCAACCGCTTCGTGGAACTGGTGTCGGACACCGTGGCGCCCTTCGCCCGGGTGAAGACTGTGGCTGGCGGACGCTTCGGCCGCCACCTTGTCTGCGAGTTCGGGCTGCCTGGCCGGAAGAAGACCGGGCAGGTGCTGGCGCTTGGCCACTCCGATACCGTGTGGTCCAAAGGCACGCTCGCCGGCATGCCGTTTCGCGAAGCCGAAGGCCGGCTCTGGGGCCCCGGGGTGCTGGATATGAAAGCCGGGGTGGCCTTCTTCATCTTCGCCGTGCGCGCGCTGCGTGACCTCGACGTACCGGTAGCCAGCAAGGTGCTGCTGCAGCTCAACTCGGATGAAGAGGTGGGCAGCGACAGTTCCCGCGCCCTCACCGAGAAGAACGCCGCGCGCAGCAAGGCCGTGCTGGTGCTCGAGCCGGGGACGGGCCTCGACGGCAAACTCAAAACGGCGCGCAAGGGCGTGGGAGATTACACCGTGCTGGTCCGGGGTAAGGCGGCGCATTCCGGGCTGGACTTCGCCAACGGCGCGAGCGCCATCCTCGAGTTGGCGCGCCAGCTCGAACGCATTGCCGGCTTCACGGACCTGCGGCGCGGAATTACGGTGAACCCCGGGGTGATTTCCGGCGGCACACGTGTGAATGTGGTCGCCGCCGAAGCTCGGGCCGAGGTGGATATGCGGATCGTGCGGCTCAAGGACGCCGCCGCGCTCGACCGCAAGTTCCGCGCCTTGCGCCCGATAGACAAGCGCTGCACCATCGAAGTCACCGGCGGAATGAACCGGCCGCCCATGGAGCGCTCCGCGGGGGTAGTGGCGCTTTTCCGGACGGCCCGGAAACTGGCGCTCGACCTGGGATTGGAGCTTGAAGAATCGCTCAGCGGCGGCGGGTCCGACGGCAACTTCACCGCCGCCCTCGGGATTCCCACGCTGGACGGCATCGGAGCTGTTGGGGAGGGCGCCCACGCCCCCCATGAGAGCATCCTGGCGGACCGCATTGCCGACCGGACGGCTCTGCTGGGGAAACTCGTCGCGGCGATCGCTTAGGCTCTGGGGCCCACTCCGAACATCGCCCGGTATTTCTCCGGCATCCGGCGGGGCTTCAGGTCGCGGCCGCAGAAGACATGGCGAGTGTGACCGGTGGCGATCTTACGCCCGTCGTCCGCTGCCCGCAACTCATAGGCGAAGGTCATCATGCGTGTGTTCGCCTCCGAAATCCACGTTTTTATGACCACTTCCTCGTCGAAACGAGCCGGGGAGGAGTAGCGGCAGGTGGCCTCCGCCACAGCCAGCAGCACGCCGTCCCGCTCCTCCATCTCCTTATAGCTGAATCCACGCGCTTTACAGAATTCTACGCGGCCCACCTCCATCCAGACCAGATAGTTAGCGTAGTAGACCACCCCCATCTGGTCGGTCTCCGCGTAGCGCGGCCGGATACTCGTTTCCAAGGGTTCCATAAGCCGCTGATTATAAAACGCAACGGCGGCCCGAAACCGCTCGTCTGATAAGATCTGAATGAAGATGCGCGTCAAAGTTCTCTTTTTCGGAATGCTGAAGGAATATGCCGGCACGCCGGAAGACTCGCTGGAACTCTCCGATGGCGCGAATTTGGGCAATATTTTCGAGCATTATGCAGCGCGCTGGCCTCGCCTTCGGGCCATGGCGGGAAGTATCGTGTTGGCCCGCAACCACGAGTTTGCGCACCCCTCGACGCCCGTGTCGGACGGCGATGAGGTCGCCTTTCTGCCACCGGTGAGCGGCGGCAAGGGTGAGTACCTGGAAGAGATCCGGGAAAATGGCAACATTTATGCCCTGACACGCCGGCCGATCCGGGTTTCCCGCATCGCGGAAGGCCTGCTAGTGGGGGACGAGGGCGCGGTGGTCACGTTTGAGGGCACTGTCCGGAACAACACCAACGGCCGTCGCACCAGGTACCTCGAATACGAGTGCTACCAGCCTATGGCAGTGCGGGTGATGGCGCGAATCGGTTGCGAACTGGCCGCCCGGCACTCCATCGCGCGTATCGCCATGGTCCACCGGCTGGGTCGCATGCTGGTGGGCGAGACCAGTGTGGCGGTAGTGGTTACGGCGCCGCATCGTGCCGCAGCCTTTGAGGCCGCGCGCGACGGCATCGACAACCTGAAACGCCTGGTTCCCATTTGGAAGCGGGAGTTTTTCGCCGATGGCGAAGTCTGGGTGGAAGGAGAGTGGCGTCCCGATGCTCCGACGGCTGATCGCGCTTAGCTTCGGCGCGACCCTGGCGTTAGCCTTGCAGGCGCAGCAGGAGACCGTCATTCGGGTGAACGTGGAGCTGGTGCGCGTCCTGGCCACAGTGAAGAATTCAGCCGGAGACATGGTGGGCTCACTTGCCCGGGAAGATTTCGAGATTCTCGACAACGGCGTGCCGCAGCAGATCGCCGTCTTCGAGCGCCACACGGAGCAGCCGCTCTCGGTGGCCCTGCTGGTGGATACCAGCGGCTCCACCGGCAAAGAACTGAAGTATGAACTGGAATCGGTGAGCCGCTTCCTAAAGGCGCTGTTCGGGTCGGGGAACCCGGAAGATGCGGTGGCGCTCTACAGCTTCAACTGGCAGATCACCAAACACAACTCCTTCACCCACAACCAGGGCTCCATCGAGCGCTCCATGAAGACCTTCCGGGCGGAAGCCGGAACGGCACTCTACGACGCCATCTACCTGGCCTCTGCGGATGTGGAGCGGCGTGAGGGCCGGCGGGTCATGATCGTGGTCACGGACGGCGGCGACACTACCAGCGTTAAGGGATTTCACCAGGCGCTGGAGGCCGCCCAGATGGCCGATGCCGTGATCTACCCTGTGCTCATCATTCCCATCACCAACCCCGCGGGACGCAATACCGGCGGCGAGAACGCGCTCAGCAACATGGCCGCCGCCACCGGTGGCAGGGTGTTCGCCCCGACTGTCGGGCCGGCTCTCGATGCGGCTTTCGCTGAAATCATCAAGGACCTCCGCACCCAATACCTCTTGGGTTTCTACCCCAAGGCCGTGCCCCCAACCGCCAACCGCTTTCACAGGATCGAGGTTCGCGTGCGGCGGCCGGATTTGCGGGTATCCGCGCGCAACGGCTATTATGGTGATGCCGAGGGAGATTCCGGACCGCCCGGAGGCAGAATTCCCGTATCTCCCCAGGACAGAAAGCAGGAGAAATAGTTACGCCACACAGCAAAGGCGGGAAATCGGGGACACGCGCTCCCGAACAGACTTTCGAGGAAATCAAGTATCTCAAGTATTTGATTGAGAACGCGATTCCGGTGCGGCTGAAACTCGCGGACGGCGAGGAGGTCGAGGGTGTGATCGAGTATTACGACCATTCTTTCATCCGCATCACGCGCGAAGGTGCGCCCAACCTATTTATCTTTAAGCACGATATTAAGTACCTGGTCGAGGAAGGCTCGTAGGACCGTCCGCCGGATGAATTACCTGGAAATTGCAGCCGGAATTGCGCGCGAAGCCGGCGCGTTGCTTGCCCGCTACTTCGAGCGCCGCGTCGCAGTAGAACGGAAGGGCGAATACGACCTGGTGACCGAGGCGGACCGTGCCTCCGAGGCCCTGGTGGTCGAACGCCTGCGCACGCACTATCCAGGCCATGCCATCGTGGCGGAAGAAGGCGGCGGCATCGAGTCGGCATCCGAATACCGCTGGTACGTGGACCCACTCGACGGCACCACCAATTTCGCCCACGGCTACCCCGTGTTCAATGTGACACTGGGGCTTGAGCGCGCCGGAGAGCCGATTGCGGGTGTGGTCTACGACCCCATCCGCGATGAGATGTTCACCGCTGAGCGCGCGGGCGGCGCCTACCTCAACAACCATCGGATTCGCGTTTCAAGCACCCGGCGCGTGGCCGAAGCGCTGCTTTCCACAGGGTTTCCCAATCACCAGCGCAGCGGCAATTACAATATCCACTTTTATCATCAGCTCGCCATGGCGACCCACGGGGTGCGCCGCTCGGGCTCCGCGGCTATCGACTTGGCCTACGTCGCCTGCGGGCGGCTGGATGGTTTCTGGGAATTCGGCCTCAAACCGTGGGATCTGGCGGCGGGGCGGCTGATTGTGGCTGAGGCCGGCGGCCGCTACACCGACATGGACGGCCAGCCGCACCACATCGGGTCGGCCCACCTGCTGGCCGACAACGGGCTGATCCACGACGAGTTGCTGGCACGGTTCGGGGAGATCTTTCGAGGAGCGGGGCCAGCCCCGATCCCGGAAATTCCTGCGGGCCGGGGCGGCCCCTGGCTCGCCGGAAAGTAAGATCGGGCGCCTTGGCGGCAACTGACGCCCAATTCTGAAGGCGGCCGGAAATCAGTTTCGGCCCGGCTTGTCCTGCCACATATCGCGCAGGCCGTAGAGTTGGATGAGGTGGCGGTTCATGATCGCCTCCCCGGCGCCGACTTCGATGCGCGTCGAAGCGTCCGCACCGTAGCCCCCGTAGGCCGCCGACCGGAGATCGGGGATGTAGCCCGCCCAACCGCCCGTGCCGTTGTAGGTGTAGCCGTAGAAAAGCGGGAAGGGCACATCGGCCTGGGATTTCCACATGGTCTGAAGCTTGTGCAGCGGCTCCCCGGGAATCGTCGCGATGGCGATTTCGCGGTTGATCAGGACCGTGGTGATCCCCACATCCAGGCTCTTGTCCTTTTCCCAGCGGTCCGGGAAATTCAGCTTCGCGGAGGTGTGGCGGATGGGTTCCAGCATAGGTGCCGCGGGTTTGAGGTCTTTATTGGCGCGTAGGACCGCATTGGCAAGCAATTCCCCCATCCTTGAAACCTGCGCGAAATCCTGCTCTTCATTGCCGGTGCGCGCCAGGAAGAGCGGATTGACGTCCCCCGCGCCGCCCTGCACGAACATGCACTGTACCCCGGCGACGGCCGCTTCCACGCGCGCCTGCAGGACCCCGGGATAGTCCGCCGAATACTTGCAGTTGGTGGGTCCGAGCACCACCGCGTGAGTGGCATAGTGAACCATCAGGGCGCGTGGGGCGCCGCTCGCATCCTCGACGCGCAGCAGCATGAATTCGGGGTCCACGGGACCGTAAGGGATGCGGTCCGGATTCTCAAAGAGCGCCCTGGAGCGGCCGTCGTCGCGCGGCAGCAGCCGGTTGTACCCCAGTTGGAGGGCGCCGCGCCCGTACGCCAGCCGGGCAGGGAACATCTCCTTGGCGGCCTGCTGCACGAGGGCGAAGAGCTTGGGCTCCAGTTCCTTGAGGAAGGCTGCACCACCGGCGACTTCCTCGCCGCCGTATGGCAGAAACTTGGGACCCGAGTGCGTATGGGAGGCGGCCAGCAGCAGTACCGGAATCCCCAATTCCTCTCGAACGCGGCGGCTGAGATCCGGACTCACGATGCTGCCTATGTCCATGGTGACAATGGCCACCCGGGTATCCCCTGTAGCCAGGACGAGTGCTTTGGCGTAGAGGGGGTCGTGGGTACCATTGGCCGGACCGCATTTGCGGCGGGCATAGCCGTACATCTCCATCAGCGAAGGAGGTGTGATCTCCACGCGGGCGGTGCCCGCACGCAGTTCGACCTCCGCCGCGAATGCCCACGGTGCGGAGGCGCAGAGCGCCAGAACGGCCACGATCCTCGACAGCGGTTTCATAGATTAGCGATTATCCCATTGTTCACGTTTGTCAGGTGGTCGCAAGAGAGCCTTTACTTTGTGTGTCTTATGGTGTTAGCCTAAATTTCTCATAATGCGCACAGTCGACTTGATCCAGCGGAAGCGGGACGGAGGCGAGCTTACTCCGGACGAAATCGAGTATCTCGTAGAGGGGTACACCAAGGGGGATATCCCGGACTATCAAATGTCCGCGTTCCTCATGGCGACCTATTTCGCCTCTATGACAGACCGCGAAGTCAGCCGGCTCACCGAATGCATGCTGCGCTCGGGCGAGGTGGTGGACCTGGCGGGAATCCCCGGCGTGAAGGTGGACAAACACTCGACTGGCGGGGTCGGGGACAAGACCAGCCTGATCGTCGCGCCGTTAGCTGCGGCCGTGGGGGTAATTGTGCCCATGATGTCCGGCCGCGCTTTGGGCCACACCGGCGGCACGCTGGACAAGCTGGAGTCCATCCCCGGATTCCACGTGAACCTCACCCCGGAACAGGTGACGCAGCAGTTGCAGGAGCACGGGCTGTGCTTCATGGGGCAGACCGACAGGCTGGCCCCCGCGGATGGCAAGCTGTACTCCCTGCGCGACGTGACCGGCACGGTGGAATCCATTCCTCTGATCGCCTCTTCGATCATGTCGAAGAAGTTGGCCGAGGGCGTGGATGCCCTGGTGCTCGACGTGAAGGTGGGGACCGGCGCTTTCATCAAGCGGCAGGTGGATGCGCGACGCCTGGCACAGATGATGGTGGGAATCGGGCGGCGCATGGATAAGCGAGTGCAGGCCCTCATCACCGACATGAGTCAGCCGCTCGGCTACGCCATCGGGAATGCGCTCGAAATCATGGAGGCCTCGCAGACGTTGCAGAACGCCGGCCCGGCGGATCTGACGCGGTTGTCTCTGGAGCTTGCCGCGCGCATGATTTTCCTGGGCAAAAAGGCCGACACGCTCGAAGACGCACGCCGTCTCGCCGAGCAGGCACTGGTGGATGGCTCCGGCTATCGCAAGCTGAAGCAGGTGGTTCAGGCGCAGGGCGGCAACGCGGCGGCGCTCGACAAGTTCGAACTGCTACCCAACGCCACGGGCATGCGCGAGATTACCTCTCCGCGCGCGGGGTATGTGAGCGTCATCGACGCTACCTACATCGGCAATGCCTCGAATATGATCGGTGCCGGGCGTGACCGCAAGGAAGACAGTATCGACCCGGCTGTGGGCGTCATCCTCGAAGTGAAGGTGGGGGAGAAGGTCGACGCCGGTTCCGTGCTGTGCCGCCTTTACTACACGTCCGAGGAGCGGGTGGAAGACGCCGCCGAACTGGTGGAGGACGCCTTCCGCATCTCCGCGCAGAAACCCGAGGAGAGGGAACTCATCCTGGAAGTCGTGGGCTAATGGAGCGGTTCACCGGGCTGATCGGGCTGGTAGTAATTCTCGCGGTCGCCTGGTTGTTTTCCGCGCACAAGCGCGCCATCAAGGCCCGGATCCTGTTCTGGGGCCTTACCCTGCAGTTCACGTTCGCCATCCTGGTGCTGAAGACGGATTTCGGCAGAGTGTTTCACGCCATCGGGGTCGGTGTGAACGCCATGCTGCAATTCGCGGAAGCGGGCAGCGCGTTCGTCTTCGGTCCACTCGGTGCGAAAAGCGGGCCGTTCGGCGTTGTTTTTGCCTTCCAGGTGCTGCCCATCGTTATCTTCATCGCTTCGTTTTTCTCCATCCTGTATTATCTCGGGGTCATGCAGCTTGTGGTGCGCGGGATGGCTGTGGTGATGCAGCGTTTCCTCGGCACCAGCGGGGCCGAATCCACCAACGTGGCAGCCAGCATCTTCATGGGCCAGACCGAGGCGCCCCTCACCATCAAACCGTACCTGGCAGGCTTGACCACCTCGGAGCTGTTCACCGTGATGGTGGCCGGAATGGCACACGTTTCCGGCGCCGTAATGGCGGCCTACGTGAAGATTGCGGGCGTGGAGATCCAGCACCTGCTCACAGCCGTGATCATGACGGCCCCGGCGGGAATCATGCTGGCCAAGATCTTCTACCCGGAGGTGGAAAAACCCGCCACCCTGGGGAAGGTCGAGGTAACCGTGGAAAAATCCGCCGTGAATATTATTGACGCGGCGGCGCAGGGCGCGGGCGACGGGCTGCGACTTGCCCTGAACATCGCGGGTATGCTGGTGGCCTTTCTGGCGCTGATCGCGATGTTTAACGGCATCCTTGGCTGGTTCAACACGCTGCCCGGCATGGCCTGGCTGCCGCCTTCCATGCAGCAGATTTTCGGCGTGATCTTCGCTCCCGTGGCGTGGATGATGGGGGTGAGCTGGAACGATGCCGCGGCGGTGGGGAACCTGCTGGGGACGCGGCTGATACTCAACGAATTTGTCGCCTTCCTGGATCTCGCCCCCCTGAAAGCCACTCTCGACCCGCGCTCGTTCGTGATCGCCACATATGCGCTGTGCGGCTTCGCGAATCTCAGCTCGATTGCCATCCAGATCGGCGGCATTGGGGCGCTGGCGCCAACCCGCAAGTCGGACCTGGCACGGCTGGGGCTGAAGGCCGTGGCCGCCGGCACGATGGCCAATTTCATGTCGGCCTGCATCGCGGGGATGCTGCTGTGATCAACCATCTTGCCGCCGCCCGGGAGTACCTGGAAGCGCGCCTCAGCGTACGGCCGCGCGTTGGTGTGGTGCTCGGCAGCGGTCTCGGCGGGTTCGCCGGGGAGCTTTCGAGCCGCACGGAAATTCACTATTCCGAAATTCCCGGCTGGCCCTGCTCCACGGCCGTCGGACACGCTGGAAAACTGGTGGTAGGGACGCTCGGCAGCCTGCCCGTGGCGGTGATGTCCGGCCGCGTCCATCTCTACGAGGGCTACACACAACAGCAGGTGACCTTCGGGGTGCGGGCGCTGGGGTCGCTCGGGGTGAGCGGCATGGTCTTCACGAATGCCGCGGGCGGCATTAACCTGTCGCTCGAACGCGGCGGGCTGGTGCTGATCTCGGACCACATCAATCTGCAAGGTTCGAACCCGCTGGTGGGGCCCAACCTGGACACTCTCGGTCCGCGCTTTCCCGACATGAGCGAGGCCTACTGCCTGCGCTACCGCGAAGCTGCCAAAGCGTCGGGGCGGGAACTGGGAATCCCGCTGGTGGAAGGTGTCTACGCAGCCATGCTGGGGCCCAGTTACGAGACGCCCGCGGAGATCCGCTTCCTGCGCACCATCGGGGCGGACGTGGTCGGGATGTCCACGGTACCGGAAGTGATCGCTGCCAACCACATGGGGATCCGGTGCCTGGGAATCTCCTGCGTTACCAACATGGCGGCTGGCGTTCTCCCACAAAAGATCAACCACGAAGAAGTGCTCGAAACGGGAGCCGCCGTCCGCGGCACCCTGATCGCCCTGCTCAAGACGCTGCTGCCGCGCCTGGAGGAGTGATGGACCCCCTAGTGGAAGCCGCGCTCCGCGCGCGGGAAAACGCCCACGCGCCATTTTCGAAATTCAAAGTAGGGGCCGCGGTGGAAGACATCGCCGGCCGCATTTACACCGGCTGTAACGTGGAGAACGCCACCTATGGGCTGACTGTCTGCGCCGAGCGCGTGGCCATCTTCAAGGCGCTCTCCGAGGGCGCACGGCAGTTCCGCCGCATCGCCGTAGCGGCCGATAGCGAAACCCTTACGCCGCCATGCGGAGCCTGCCGCCAAATCCTGTGGGAGTTCTGCGGCGATACCGAAGTGATTCTGGCGAACCTGCGCGGCAAGACCGAAACCCTGCGCCTGCGAGACATCTTCCCGAGACCCTTCGATGCGTCTTTTCTCTAGCTTCTTCCTGATAGCTTGCGCGCTTGCCGCCGAACCCGCCGATTGGATCTGGACCGCGCGCTACGTAGTCACCATGGACCCGGCGCGGCGCATCATCGAGAACGGCGCAGTGGCCGTGCGGGGCGAGCGCATCGTGGGGGTGGGCAGTCGCGCGGAGATCGACCGCCGCTTCGAAGCGAAACAGCGGCTCGATCGCGGTGAGGCCTTGATCGCCCCCGGTTTCGTCAACACCCACGCGCACGCGCCCATGTCGCTGTTTCGCGGCTTGGCGGACGACCTGCCGCTTCAGGAATGGCTTGAGAAGTACATCTTTCCCGCCGAGTCGAAAAACGTGAACGCCGAGTTTGTCCGCTGGGGTACACGCCTGGCCTGCCTGGAGATGATGCTTTCCGGCACCACTACCTACACGGACATGTACTACTTTGAGGACGTCGTTGCGGAGGCCACCAGAGAAGCCGGCATGCGCGGCGTGCTCGGTGAGACCATCATCGGGTTTCCGGTGCCGGATGCCAAAACACCGGCTGCCGCCCTCGCTTTTACGGAGCGGTTTCTGGAGCGCTTCAGAAACGACCCTCTGATCACCCCGGCCGTGGCGCCGCACGCCGTCTACACCAATTCCGACGAGACTTTGCAGGCCTGCCGTCGGCTCGCTAACCGACACGGCGCCCCGCTCATCATCCACCTGTCCGAGACCAAACGCGAGAACGACGAACTGCGAGCCAAGCGCGGCATGAGCCCCACCGCCCTTCTCGAAAAACTGGGAGTGCTCGAAGGCCGGACGCTAGCGGCGCATTCTGTGTGGGTGGACGAGGCCGACATGCGCATCCTGGCTGCGCGCAAAACCGGGATCGCGCACTGCCCGTCGAGCAATGCGAAGCTGGGGAGCGGCGTAGCGCCGGTCACGAAGATGCTGTCCTTCGATCTCTCCGTGGGGCTCGGAACGGACGGCCCCGCGGGCAGCAACAACGACTTCGACATGCTCGAAGAGGCGGACCTCGCCGCCAAGCTGCAGAAGGTGACGGGCCTCAATCCGCAGGCCCTGTCCGCAGCCACGGCGCTCGAAATGCTGACCATCCGCGGCGCCCGCGCCCTGGGGCTTGATAAAGAGATCGGCTCGCTCGAAGCGGGCAAGCGCGCGGACCTCATCACCCTGCGGCTCGACCGTCCCAACGCTGCGCCTCTCTATGGCGTCGCGTCCCAGATCATCTACGCGCTCAAGGGCGCCGACGTGAGGGACGTGATGGTGAACGGCAACCCGATCGTGCGCGACGGGCGGTCCCTGACGCTCGATTCGGCGGCCATTCTGGCGAAAGCAGCGGAGTACCGGCAGCGCGTCGCGGCCTCTGTGCGATAGCGCGGGGCTAGGCCAGCTTGGCTTCGAGCTCCGCCCAGCGCGCGTAGAGGCCCGCCACAGTCTCTTCCGCGGCCTTCAGGCGCTCGTACGTCTCCTGCAGCCGGATGGGGTCGCTGACCACCTCCTCGGCCTGCAATTCGCGCTGCCGTGCGGCCAGTTCCTCTTCCGCGGCAAGGATCTTCTCCTCCATCTGGTCCCACTCGCGGGTTTCCATGTAGGAAAGCCGCTTTTTCCCGCCAGACGCCGGCCGGGGCTGCTGCGCGGGCTCCTTTTCGGTCCGCGGCTGCTTCTGCCCGAGCTGTGCCTGCTCCCACTGCCAGTAATCGGCGAATATACGGGCACCGCCGCGGCCGTCGAGGCCCAACACCGCGTTCGCCACACGGTCGAGCAGAAACCGGTCATGGGTCACCAGCACCAGCGCGCCGGGGAACTCGTTCAGGCTGTCCTCCAGCACCTCGAGTGTGGGGATATCCAGGTCGTTGGTGGGCTCGTCCAGCAGCAGCACGTCCGCCGGTTCAAGCATCAGGCGCGCGATCAGCACTCGCGCCTGCTCGCCTCCGGAGAGGCTGGACATGGGCCGGTCGAGCTGTTCGGGTCCGAAGAGGAAGCGGCGGGCCCAGCCGGCCACGTGCATGGGACGGTCCCGGAAGATCACGAAATCGCCGCGCGCGCCTAGCGCCTCGCGTAAGGTGCGGCTAAGGTCGAGTTGTTGCCGACCCTGGTCGAAGTAGACTATGCGCAGCGCCTCAGCCCGGCGCGCCTCTCCCCCGTCGGGTTCGAGTTCGCCGTTGAGGATCCGCAGCAGCGTGGTTTTGCCTGTGCCGTTTTGCCCTACCAGTCCCAGCCGCGCGCCGGGCGACAGCACCACGTTGAGATCGCGGAATAGCGTGCGGCCGCCCAGTTCCTTGCCCAGGCCCTCGACGGAGATGAGCCGCTTGGTGCGGCGGTCTGACCCGGTGAAATCGATCTGGGCCGCGCCCTTGACGTTGCGCGCGGAGACCTCCGCCAGCTCGCCCATTAACCGCTCTGCCTCTTCGATGCGCGCTTTGGACTTGGTGGCACGTGCCTTGGGACCGCGCCGCAGCCATTCCACCTCGCGCCGCACGATGTTGGCAAGCGACTCCTGCAACCGCTCCTGAGCCCGCAGGAATTCCGCCTTCTTTTCGAGGAACCGGCTGTAGTTGCCGTCGACGCGGAATATCCCCTCGGGATAGGCGCGGTTCAACTCGGCCATCTGGTTCACGGCGTTCTCAAGGAACCAGCGGTCGTGGCTAACCACCACGCTCGCGAAAGACGATGTGGCCAGCAGCTTTTCCAGCCACAGGATGCCTTCGAGGTCCAGGTGGTTCGTCGGCTCGTCCAGGAAGAGGATGTCGGGCGCCTTCACCAGTTCGCGAGCGATGGCCAGCCGTCGCCGCCAGCCGCCCGAAAGCGACCCGGCGCGCACAGTGGGGTCGGTGAAGCCGGCGCGTCCCAGGGTGACGTTGATGCGGGAGGCGCGCTCGGCCTCCTCCATCTGCTGGTCCCCCAGGGCGTCGGCCACGATCTCGCCGGCGGTCTTCTCCTCCGGAAGCGCCGAATCCTGCGCCACGTAGCCGGTGCGGGTCAGGCGGCGCAGGGACAGGGTACCGTCATCCGGTGTGATGCGTCCGGCCAGGATCTTCAGAAGCGTGGTCTTGCCGGAGCCGTTCGGCCCGATCAGGCCCAGGCGCTCGCCCTCGGATATCCCCAGCGAGAGATTCTCGAATAACGTGCGCGCGCCAAAGGATTTTCCGATACCGTTCGAGCTCAGGAGTAGGGCCATCCCCTTCCAGAATAACAGCGGGGTGCCCTTCGACGGCACGAACCGTTCAGCCCGCAAATGCGCCGTACAACTGGCGGGAAGCTCACTTGGATGGCAATCCGTGGCCTCCCCCTCAAACGGCACCCTATACTGTCCCCCATACGCAGATTATCTGGGTTGCCGCGGATTAGCCTGCACCCGGGAGGGAGTTTCACGAGGAATGCACAAACCCATCAAGTATCTGGAGAAAGCCCTTACATACGCCGCCGGAGCGGCCTGGGTGGTTTATGACAAGGCGAGCCATCTGAGGCCAAACCCGTCCTTCACGCCCAAGTGGTCCGAAAAGCCTCTGCTCAAATCGTGGGAGAAAACAAAACCGCCATTGGGCTGGCCGCGCGAGACGGATTCGCTCTGCCCGAAGTGCGTGCCCGAAATCCGCAACGAGATCATCGACGGGAAACGGCCGCTCTCGGTGCTGGTGGACGAAAAGGCGGGGGAGATCAAGGCGCAGATCATCGAGCGCGACGGCAAGATCCTAATGGTCAAAGATTGCCCGCGCCACGGCCACTTCGAAGATGTCATGGCCATCGACACGGCCTTCTTCCGCCACCTGGAAAAGACCTTCCCAGGCCGCGACATCCGCGCCCACAACGACGAAAAGCTGCACCATCACGGCTCCAGCACCGTGACGCACGGTCGCGGTTCGGTCCTCACCATCGACCTGACCAACCGCTGCAACATGATGTGCGACCCGTGCTTCATGGACGCCAACCAGGTCGGTTTCGTTCACGAGCTGAGCTGGGATGAGATCCGTACCCTGCTCGACAATGCCATCACCATCAAGCCCAAACGGCAAATGTCCGTGCAGTTCTCCGGCGGGGAGCCGACGCTCTCGCCGCACTTCCTGGATGCGGTGCGGTACGCCCGCCAGGTGGGTTACACCAGCGTTCAGGCAGCCACCAACGGGATCGAGTTCGCCAAGAGCGCGGAGTTTTGCCGGAGGGCAGCGAAGGCAGGGCTGCGGTACGCATACCTCCAGTTCGATGGCATCGGCAACGCCGCCAACGGGCACCGCATGGTCGGGAACCTGTTCGACGTGAAGCTGCGGGCCATCGAAAACCTGCACTCCGCGGGCGTGGATATCGTACCCGTCATCACCCTGGTGAACGGCATCAATAACGAGCAGGTGGGGCGCATTGTGCAGTTCGCGCTCGATAATCCGAAGAAGATTCCCTTCTTGTCCTTCCAGCCGGTATCGTTTACCGGCCGCGACGAAGCCGTCACCGACGAACGCCGGAAGGCGCAGCGGTATACCCTCTCGCACCTGGCCCACGACGTCAAGAAACAGACCGGCCTCGGCGAACCCGCGCGCGACTGGTTCCCTATCTCGTTCATGAGCACGTTTTCCGACTGGTCCGACCTGGTGCACGGGCCGCAGGCCGATTGGGGACAGTTGAGCTGCGGCTGCCACCCCAATTGCGGGGTCGGAATGGCCGTTATGGTCGATAAGGAGACCAAAGAAGCCGTGCCGGTAACGGCATTCCTCAATGGCGACCGCATGGCCCGCGATGTGGCCCGCATCAACGATGCCGCCAAAGGCAAGTGGACCTCGATTATCGGGATGGCGCTGGCCGTGGCGCGCAACTACGACCCGTTCCAGTCCCCTACGCACTTCAAGCTCACCGACATGCTCCGCAAGTTCGACAAAACTTTCGGTGCCACCGGGAAGAATTACGGAAAGGTGGGGGCGGACCGGACCATCGAGGATATCGAAGCCCGCCGCGCCGACCGCTGGAATTTCCTGCTCATTGCGGGCATGTGGTTCCAGGATCTGTTCAATTACGATTTCCGTCGTACTGAACAATGCATCATTCCGTATGCGACCCAAGAGGGAGAAATATCATTTTGTGCGTATAATACAGGTGTAGGCTGGCGTAACATCGTAGAGAAAATGCATATGACCGCCAGCTTGGCCAAGTGGTACGAGGAACACGGCCGTCACGAGATTTTCGCGGGCGGCAAGGCGGTACCGCTGGCCAGCACCGAGCACTCTCTGGTGCTCAAGGAAGAGATTATTACGCGCGAAGCGCAACACGACCTGGATGTTCTGGGGGTTGCGAAGAACGCGCGGGAAGAAAAGGTCCGGGCGCGCGCCGAGAAACAGCGGCAAGCGGAAGAGAACGCCCGGATGGCCAAGCTTTACCGGCAGGTGGTGTTGAAGGAAGTCGCGGGGCCAGAACTGGTTACGATCCAGGCTCCGCCGCCCGCGCCCAAGCCGGCCGCCGAAGAGCGCGAAGAGGTCGGCTCTTTCGGGGACTAGTATTTGAAAGGTGTCTCAAACCGTAACAACCTGGGGCCGTCGGGATTTAGGGATCCGGCGGCCTTTTTTTATTGGTGGCTACGCTTTGAAGTCCGGCAGGTCGCGAAGGGAGGGATGGACGCCCGCGGCGGCGCAAGCTTCCAGCAGTGCGCCGGCGGCGGGACCATAGACGGGCGGGCCGCAACGATTCCCCGGCTCCTTCTCCATGATCGTTCGGAAGCGCTCCAACAGAATCGCGCCGCGGAACACGCCCCCGATGTGGACCACCTTCACCGCCTCGCCAGGCGCCCACAGTTGCTTCCGGACGGAAGCCGCCAGAGCAGCGAGTTGCTTCGCGGCTTCGTGCAGGATGCCGAGCGCCACAGCGTCGCCCTCCTGGGCTGTGCGGTCCACCAGCATGGCGAGCGTGGCTACGCGGGCACGCGGCCACTCGGTGGTGTAGAAACGATGCAGCAGGTCGTTGGCGTCCGCCGCGCCGGTGGCGTTGAGCAGGACGCCGCGCAAGGCTGTTTCCGGCCCCCAGCCCTCCTCCATAGCCAGGGCGGCGCGTAGCGCCCGGCGGGTGATGTCGAAGCCGCCGCCCTCGTCGCCGAAAATGTATCCCCAGCCACCCGCGCGCGCAAACTTCCCCGCGGCGTTGCGGCCGTACGCGATAGATCCCGTGCCCGCGATGGTGATGATCCCGGGTTGCCCGGCGGTGGCTCCGGCGAGAGCGATTACGGCGTCGGTGGTCACCAGGAGTTGATCCGCCCGCAGAATCTCCGCCAGGATACTCCGCTTGTCAGCCGGGCCGCCGCTCATCCCGAAACAGGCGGCGGCAAACCGGACGGTGTCCCGGTCGAGCCCCGCCTTCGCACAAGCCGCTCCCACGCACTCCCCGACCGCGCGGGCGAGCTTCTTTGGCCCTTCCGCGGCGCCCACATGGTTGCAGGGACCGCCCGTGCCGGCGCCGAGCACGCGGCCGGTCTCGTCGCCAATCAATGCGGTGGTGCTGGACTGGCCACCGTCCACTCCGAGGAAGAGTTTCATAAGATTTGGAACAGTGTCGCGCCGGGGGCTTTGCCAACGAGGCCGAGGCCCCATTCACCGGGTCGGGTGCGGAAATCATCGGCGCCGAAATCGGAATCCCACACCAGGATGTAACGGATGCCGCGCTGTTTCAACTCCTCCGTCGCGGCCCGGCGCAGACCCTCGACGAGTGGTGCGTCGGCCTGCTCCGGCTCGTCGGCGAGCGGGATCCACTTGCCCGCCTCGTCCTGCCCTTCAAGGCGCAGCCGGATTTTGTACTGGTCGTGCGAGCACTCCAGCAGCACGCGGTCCACGTTCCTGGGCTTGCCGAAATCCACTTCCACGGACATTCCGGGGTGCAGGCTCTCGGCGCTTGACCAGCGCGTGACGGGGCTGTTGTCGAATGCCATCTGGACGTCCCACGGATTGGGATTGGCCCTCAGCCGCCACTCTGGTGCGCGCGGCAGCTCAAGCGGGCCATTATAGACCCGCAGTTCCGCGATGCTCCACTTCTCCGACTGCCCCAGGGCTGTCTGGACCACCCGCACTTTATGAAGCTGCCGCGCGGGAAAACGGAAGGTCAGCAGCCAGGTAGGTAGCGCGTCCGGCAGCATTGGGGAGAGTAGCATTCCGCCCAGCGTCAGCCCGGACGCCGACTGGTAGACCACCCGGACGTCGCGCGAGGTATAGGCGGTGGGCACCGGCGAATGCATCAGCACCGGCGCACCCGCGGGCACCACCTCCTCGATCATTCGAGCGGCGGGGTAGTCCGCCAAGTATTTCCGAAGGAATTGATCCTCGGGGATGATGCGCAGCGCCGCCTGCCATGGGATGGTGGTGAGGCGCCACGCCGTCTCGATCGAATAGCGCGGAATCACGGCCGGCCAGGAGAGCACGGCGAGCACCAGCACCAGCGCGGGCGCCAGATACCGTACCCGGAGGAATACCATCGCCATTGCCAGGGCCGTAAACGGCAAAACCCAGATGAGGAACCGGGTCCCGATATTGCCGAAGTACGTGCTGCCGAACAGCGCGCCGGCGAGGAGCAGGTGCCGGCCTTCGCGCCACCGGGGCGCCAGCAGCGCCAAGGGAGCCAACAGGAACAGCGGCCCGATCACTCCCGCCAACTGCCCCCGCACCGTTACCGCGAGAGGCAGTTCGGCATAGCTTTTGAGGTCGTAGCTGCGCATCCAGGCGCCGTACTCGTGCTCGAACGCGATGCTCACGTACGGGTTTGGGAAGAAAGTATTGAGGAACGGCGAAAACGGGTTCCCGAGGATGATCATGTTTTTGATCATCCAGGGAAGGATGAGGATTGCGGCCACCGCCCCCACGATCAACGCGGGCGCGAACAGCGGCTGCCGCTTGCGCCAACTCTTCCATAGCACGAAGCCCAGGGCGTAGGGCACCGCGACGAAGGCCGTATACTTGGCGGCATAGGCAAAGCCGGCGACCAGGCCTATGGCTACGAGCAGGCCGCGGCGGCGCTCCGCATCCCAGATCTGGAGCAGGTAGAAGACCGTGAACACGATCGCGGCCAAGGCGACGTCGATGTACGCGCTGACGCCATCAATCCCCACCACAGGGCTCGCAAATACCAGCAACGCGCCGCATACCCCTGCTTCCGGCATTCCGGCGCGCCGCGCCCAGCCCAGGATCAGCCATGGCAGCGCCAGCAGGAAGGCACAGTGTACCAGCGCCGCCGCCGAGTGCTTCCCGAAGGCGAAGGCAAACAGGAACAGCAACTCGACGCCTTGTGACAGGTTGGCGTACATGTTCGTGTGGATGGGGTAGAAACCGCCGTGGAGCAGGTAGCGATAGACCAGGCCCAGGTGGTAGGCGCTGCCGTCCGGGCTGAACTCCGGGGCCATCGCGTTGAAGAAGTAAAGCAACGCGTAAATGCCGTACACGAGGCCGAAGAGCCACTTCCAGAAGCGTGGCAATGGCGGCAGCGATGGACCGCGCCCGCGATGCGCCCCGCCGGCGAACGCTACGGCCAGGATGCCCACGCCGGCGCCTAGAAAGAATGCCGGACGTGCCACTCCCAGGGTGCAGGCGGCAAAAACGATCGGGCTGAGCAGCGCCGCGCCGCACACAAAGGCTAGCGCGTGCTCTTCCTGGCGATACAGCGGCGCGCCGAGGCGGCGAAGCAGTAGTTTCCCCAACGCCATCG
The DNA here is from genome assembly GCA_035561075.1 of Bryobacteraceae bacterium. Taxonomy (GTDB): domain Bacteria; phylum Acidobacteriota; class Terriglobia; order Bryobacterales; family Bryobacteraceae; genus JAMCRM01. Next base: position 52,453 of record DATMYF010000110.1, on the reverse strand, counting down.
CCACCGCCACCGTGAACAAAGCGCCGAAGAGTATCTGGAGGGCCTGCGGCATCACCTGCGGAACCCGGCCGAGACAAGGATGAAGCCGAGCGCCGTGCCATCCGTCGAAATCCAAACCTTATCGGGTTCGATCATGACGTGGTTGAGCGCACCCGCCTTCAGCGCATCCGGCGGCACAGCGAATTCCATCTTGTACTGGCCCGGCTTGGTATAGCGCTGCTGCTGCAGTTTCCTGCCGTTGATGGAAACGGAGAGCGCCACCGGTCCCGTCCGCTCGAACGTGGCGCCCGCGATGGCGAAATCCATCACGAACTTCCAGCCCTCGGCCGAGGGTACCTGGAATTGCAGTTCCGGACGCCGGAACGTCCAGCGCCAGACATTGGCTTCCACCTTGGGGCTGACATCGCCGAGAATGTAGGCGTCGGCGTGGGGATCGTTCATGGCAATGAACGCGCCGAACGTCGCTGGTTTCTCCACCAGCGGGCCCACGCGCTGCTCGGGCGGGGGGAACGGTTCGGGGCTGCGCGAACAGCCTGTGGCGACGAGCGCTACGATAACGAGCAGGAACCGGATTAGGTGCACGGAATCCCCAGTGTATCCAAAAAAAACGCCGGGGTTCCAGTTACGGAACCCCGGCCATTCGTAAGGGGATTCTATGGAGATCAGCTCTTGCGCGCGGGGTTCTCCACCCGCAGGTTGTTCACCACAGGTCCGAAGCTCAGGCCGGCAGTGGATGCCTGCATGCCGGCGATCTGCTTCTCCATCTCGTTGTTCACCACGCCTTCCAGCGTGACGCGTCCGTTGTCCACGATGATGTGGATGGGCGGATTCGCGCCGATTCCGTAGCGCGATAGCGCGGAATGGCCGTAAACCGCGCGGGCCACCTGAATGCGCAACTGGTCATCGTGGGGGGAGAGTGGCAAAACCTTCAACTGGTTGGTCACACTCTCGACCCCCCGCACGCCCTTGGCCAGGCGCCCCAGATCTTCTTTCTTGAACGGCTCGCTGACCTCACCGAGCAGTTCGACATTTCCTTCGTTCACCCGCAGTTTCACGTTGTCCCAGATCGTGTAGCGCGAGTACATCCGGACTTCGCGAGCCAGTTTGGCGGCGATCTCCGCGTCCGTCGCGGGAGCCGCCTTGGTCGTGGTGGCGGCGCCGGCAACACTCGCTCCCGCCAGAACCGCGATCGTCATCAGCTTTCCCATCGCCCTCATTTTTCCTATCGCTCCTCCAATCTGATAAACGTTACGGGCGACGGTTTGGTTGAGAGCGAATTGTAAAAAGTTAGTAAAGACTAACTGATTATTTTGACCATATGGAATCAATCACTTGAAGGGTGCGCTCGACCAGCATCTGCCCGCCTTCGGGACCCACCAGGCAGCTTGCGGCCTCGGTGCCGTAATGGCCGCCCGCGAGAGCCTCTTTCGTCGGCAGGTAGGTGCCGTCGCCGGCAAGCTGGACGACGAAGGTCTGCTCGGCCTTACTGCGCGCTTTCATCTGGACGCCGTAATCGAGAAAGAGCTCGAACGGATTCGCGGCGATGGCGATATCGCCCAGCCGAAGGACGTGCAGGCGCATGTCGTACTGCGGGTCGCTGCCCTGGCGTTCGTAGCGGTCGATCACGTTGCGGTGCCTCTGGAGGAATACGTGCCGGCTGCGGTCCGTTGCAGGTGTGTTGGCCAAGCGCGCGTATTCGCTCCTGGCTGCGTCGGCTTCGGCCTGGGACACGCGGCGTGCGGGCAGCTTCAGCTCCGTGACGCGGTGTGCGAACGGAACGTCGCGCCGGATGTCCTTCGCCGCCGCAGGGAACACGGTTTCGACCGCGCCTACGATCCGGCTCGCGAGTTCTTCCGTTTCCGAGAGGCCCAGACGTTCCCGCAGCCGCTCTTCGGCTCGTTTGCGGTAGAGCACGTGCGGCGACTGGTCCCCCGCCGCGCTCGTCATGGCGAAAACGAACAGTCCTTCGCCGTGTTTCGCGCGCAGTTGCTTGCGCACATCGTGCCAGAAATCCGCCGAGATGTACGACTGGCCCTCCACTACCTGCGAGGGACATGCCAAGTTGATCATCACGCCGGTGAGGCGGTTGGCGGCGTCCCACAGAAAGAGGAGGTCGACACCGTGGTCCTCGTACCCTTCGAAGCGCCGGAAATCCGGGGTGGCGGTCTTGCCGTACATTCGGGCAGTGCCGTCCTGGTAAACGACGCGGCGATTGTGTCCCACCACCGCCTGGCCGAGCCCCCAACTCACACCGGCGGGCTTCCGCGCGTTCCAGGCTGCGGAAATAGCCGGGGCGAGCCGATCTATCGCGAAAGCCACGTATTCCGATGGCGTCATTACGCCCGAGGGAATCTCGTAAAGGTCCCGCATCACCGGTGCAGTGTGGGTGTGGGTGGCGTTGAGGAGCAGCCTGGAGGCGTCGAAGCCCGGGATCTCTTTCGAGATCCTTTTGCGGAGCGCTTCGAGGAATGGCCCATGAATGGAGACCATGTCGCAAGAGACCAGGATGGCCTGCTCCGGTCCTTTCTCGATAGCCAGGACGGTGGCGGTTACGGGGTCGTGCACACTTCGCGAAACGCGGGTGTGCATCTGCCCGGCTAGGGCGACGGGGCGGCTCGGGGTGATGTCCACGGAAGCCCAGCCAGCCAGCAGTTCTCCCTCGGCCAGTGCCGCTGGAGCAAGCGCCAACAGCGCCAGCGAGAACGCGATCGTCTGTCTCATACTGCCTCCGGTGTGAGGTTCTTGTCCTTGGCGTAGCAGAGCGGGTCGAGCGCGCAGACCGCGCAGCGCGGCTTGCGGGCCTGGCAACGCTCCCGTCCGTGCAGGATTACTTCATGGGAGAAGAGAATCCAGCGGTCTTGCGGGATCACCTTCATCAGGTCCTGCTCGATCTTCACCGGGTCCGACTGCTTGGTCAGGTCCAGGCGCTGGGAGACGCGCTGCACGTGCGTGTCCACCACCACTCCGGAAGCGATCCCATACGCCGTGCCGAGCACCACGTTAGCGGTCTTGCGCGCGGCGCCGGGGATGGTGAGCATTTCTTCCATTGTGCGGGGTACCTTACCGCCGAACTCCGCCACGACTTTCTTTGCCGCCCCAACCACGGATTTCGCCTTGTTGTTGAAGAAGCCGGTGCTACGGATATCCTCGGCCAGCACTTCGGGGCGGACCGAGGCGAAATCCCGGGGAGTGGGGTATTTCGTGAACAGCCCGGGTGTCACCTCGTTGACGCGCTTGTCGGTGCACTGCGCGGAAAGGATGGTGGCTACGAGCAGTTCCCAGGGGTTGCGGTGGACGAGCGCGCAAGTGGCCCCAGGGTACATCTGGTCGAGGCGGCGCAGAATCTCGTCGATGCGTGTGCGGCGGTCGGCCGCGGTCCTGGGCTTCTTCACGTCGGAAGGCTTGATGGGCATGGTGGCTATCTCGCGGTCTGTTTGGCGATCCACTCCCCGACGGCGTCGAGCGCGGCGGGGTTGATGGTCTCCTCAATGTGCCGGTATTCGCTGATTGATCCCGTTTTGGCCTTCTGGAACAGGTGGTTCAGGCCGGGCAGTCTCAGGGTGTTGGCGCGGCGGTTGCGTTTCAGGGCCGCCGCAATGGCGGGCAGGTTCTCATCCGGCGGCACCTGTGTGTCGAGTTCCCCGGCGAGGGCAAGCACCGGCGATTTCACTTTTACCAGGGCGGCGGCGGGATCGGTGCCGATGAAGGAGCGATAGGAGACTGACGTCATCATTTTCAGTTCCACCTGCTTCATCTTTCGTGCCGCTTCCGGCAGCGCGGCGCCCATCTTCTCGAGGGCGATCGCGTTATCCGGTTCGTGTTTGAGGATATCGAAGAGCTTGCGTTGAATGGCCAGGGATTGAGCAACCATCTCCGGAGGCACGCCGCCGGCCTTCGACAGCCTTTCGACCTGGCTGAGAACCACCTGATCTCCAGGGAGCCCTGTGCCGGCCATCAGGACGACGAACGAGACATCGCGCGAACGGCCGGCAGCAAGCGCCGCCACGACGCCGCCTTCGCTGTGGCCGATCAGGCCGACGCGCGCGGGGTCGATCTCGGGCCTTGCCTTGAGCCAGGCGACGCCGGCGAGTGCGTCGGAAGCCAGGTCCTCCAGGCTGGCGGCGCTGAGATTGCCGGTGGACCCGCCCACACCCCGGTCGTCGGCGCGCAGCACGGCGATCCCGCGGCGCGTAAGGAAATCGGCCAGGACCAGGAACGGCCGGTGGCCCATGGCGCTTTCGTTCCGATCCTGCGCGCCCGAGCCGGTAAGCAGCAGGACGGCCGGATGCGGCCCCTTCGTGCGCGGCAGCGTAAGGGTGGCGGCCAACTTGACCCCCGAGTACTCGAAGTTGACCTCTCGTTCGTCGTATGGGTACGGCTTGCGCGGTTCCTGGGGCCGGCTGCTTTCGATGGCGCTTTCGGTCCGTTCGAAAACGATGGGGAGCGCCACCCCCGCCTGCCGCAGGTTTCCCGCGAGCTGCTTCGCGTCGTCCCGTAGAGCCACCTCGATGGAGCCGCCAATCTGCGGGAATTCCGTGACGATCGTCCTGCCGTTCACCGTGACCTTCGAGGCCAGGATGTCCGCGGGGTTCTGGTCGAGGCTGTTCATGATACAGGAGAAGCCGCCGCCGGGGGTTCTGGCGAGCCGCAGTGCGATTCGCAGCTTGTTCGGTCCGGCGTCCAGGGTGCCCAGCCAGCGCCCCTCGAAATCCGGGGTTTGCGGAAATAAGGGGGCCAGGGCCAGCAGAAGGAGAGCCGGCAAGCGAACAGTCATGTCCCTTATTGTACGAGCCCTTACGCCAACGCGGGCGTGAGAATCCACTTCAGGACGCCCTTCGGCTCACCGTCGAAACCGTCCATGTCGATGCGCACGAGCGCGCCCTTCTTCAGGTCGAGCGCCAGACCCGGTACGCCCAGCAGGTACGCAACGGACGCGCTGAGATGCGGCTCGTGGCCGGCGACCAGCAACTGCTTCTCGTTGTTGCGGGTGCGGATCTCATCCCAGAGTTGCTCGGGCGTCGAGGCCGGGTCGAGGGCTTCGGTGCGCACAATACGCCCTTCGTAATCGAGCGTCTGAGCCGCTATTTCAGCGGTTTGGATGGCGCGGGCGAGGGGGCTCGAAAGAATCGCGGACGGCTTGACGCCGGCCTGGACCGCGCGGCCGAGTACGCGGGTGAGCTTGTCTTTGCCGTCGGGCGTAAGCTTGCGTGCGGCATCGGGTTTACCGGACTGGCGTGGTTCGGCGATGCCGTGCCGCAGGACGTAAATGCGCATGCAGTTTTCCTCCGAGAAGACGGACCGTGGCCCGGTGTGACTATTATATGGGTGACGGATATGCCGCGATATGCCGCCATCGACATTGGTAGCAACTCGATTCGCATGATGGCCGCGGAGACCTCTCCAGGCACGCCGGCGCGCATCCTGGCGCAGGACCGGCAGGTGACGCGCCTGGGCGACAGCGTCTTCCGTACGGGCGTGCTGAGTGATGACGCCATTTCGCTCGCGTGCGAGGTTCTGGCGCGCATGGCGGAAGAATACAAGCGCCTGGATGTAGTGGCGGTGCGGGCCGTGGCTACCGCGGCCGTGCGGGATACCCGCAACCAGGACGTGTTTCTCGAACGCGCCTCCCGAGCACTGGGCGCCCCGGTGGAGATTATCCCCGGGCGGGAAGAGGCGCGGCTCATCCACCTGGGCGTCCAAAGCCGTTGGCCACAACCGGGCAAGCGCGTCCTGATCACCGACATTGGCGGCGGCAGCGCGGAACTGGTGGCGGCCGACGACTGCCGGATGCGGGACGCCATCTCCAAACAGTTAGGTGCCGTGCGGCTGCGTACACTGTTTCTCGATTCCGATCCGCCCGCTCCGCAGCAGCTTCACCGTATGCGCGGGTACATCGCCGAAAGGCTGGCGGGCGTGCCGGCGCGGTTCGGGGTCGCGTCGTGGGACCGCGCCATCGGCACTTCGGCAACCGCGGCGGCAGTGGTGTGTGCGGTCAATCGCATCCCGCGGACGCGGCGCGACGAGGCCGACCGTCATCGTGCCTCCACGGCGCAGATTCGCAAGCTCTACGAGAAACTGGGGACCATGCCACTGGCGGAGCGGCGCAAGGTGACGGGCATCGGCCCCAGCCGGGCGGAGATCATCGTGGCGGGCACTGCGGTGCTGCTGTCGGTGCTCGAAGCTTTCGGGCTGCCGTCGGTGTACTTCTCGGTAGCCGGTGTGCGGGACGGTATCATCGCGGATCTTGCCGCGCGCGGAGTGGGTGGAGAGCTTTCCGGATTGAGTCCCGAGCAGCGCAAGGAAGTGGAGAACCTCGCGCGCAAGTACGGTGTTGCTTTGGCCCACGCCCGAAAAGTTGCGGAACTGGCTCACAGCCTCTTCGACTCGCTGCACCCACTGCACGGGCTCGCCCCCGGCTACGGGAAGCTCTTGCAGGCCTCCGCGTTCCTCCACGATATAGGGCACTACGTCAACGACGCGGGCCATCACAAGCACTCCTACTATCTGGTGGCGAATTCGGATCTGTCGGGATTCACGGCCCGCGAGCGCGAACTGATCGCCAACCTGTGCCGCTACCACCGGAAGGCGATGCCGTCGGCGGCGCATCCAAATTTCCAGAGCCTCTCGCCCGAGGAGCGGCGCGTTCTGTTGCTGCTGGCCCCACTGCTGCGGCTGGCGGACAATCTGGACCGGGGTCACGAACAGCGCATCCGGGGGGTGGAGTGTCAGGTGCGCAACGGCCAGGTGGTGATGCGGCTGGCCTCGGCGGACGATATTGACCTGGAGCAGTGGGCGGCCGAACGCGCCGGGGAGGTCTTCCATCAGGTCTACGGGACACCCATTGTTCTCGAGAAAGGACGGGCTTAATGACTGCGAAGAAACGTGTGGCTGACATGGAAGAGTATGCCCGGGAGCAGGCGCGTACGCGGCTCGGGAAGCTCGCCGAGGAGGTGGAACGGGCCTCGGGCGAGCCAAATCCGGACGCCATCCACGACCTGCGGGTCTCCATCCGACGCTTCGGCCAGTGCCTGCGAATCTTCGGGCAGTTTTTTCCAGCGGGGAAGCGGCGGCGCGTGCGGAAGCGGTTGCGCAAGGTCATGGACCTGGCGGCCGAGATTCGCGACCGCGATATCGCACTCGAGTTGCTGTCTAAAGCCGGGGTGCCGGAGAGATATACCGTAGCGCGAATGCTCGCGAGCGAGCGGACTCGCGTCGAGACGGATCTGGTAGCCGCCATACAGCGTTGGCACTCGCGCGGTTTTTCGGAAAAGTGGCGCGTACAACTGGAGCTTTGAGATGAGCAAGAAGTTGTGGGACGAGGCGGCATCGGCCGAGGACAACGCGCGGCAGCGGCTGCCGGGTTTAGCGGAGGCGTATTTCGCGGAAGGTCGCGAACTCGCGGCAGGCCAGCCCGCGGCTCCGGAGTTGCACGCCTTCCGAATGAAAACGAAGCGGTTCCGCTATACGCTCGAGATGTTCCGGCCGGTGTACGGCGAAAGCCTGGAAGACTACCTTGGGGCGCTGCGCAAAGTGCAGACCTCTCTCGGCGACATCAACGACTGCGCCGCCGCACGCACGCGCCTTGATGGGCTTATGGCGCCGACCTCGCCCCAACACCGTCGCGTGGACCGCTTCCTCGACGATCGTCAGGCGGCCCTTACGGCGGATTTCCTGAAGTTCTGGCGCGAGGAGTTCGACGCCGAGGGTGAAGAGGCTCGCTGGCGGGCGTTCCTGGGGGGTGCGGAGGTCCAGCCGAAGCCCCTGCTTGTCCAAGCGCCTGCGCCACGTGCCTGAGGTCCTCGACAAAGCGGGCCGTTTCGGCGCGGCGCGTCTCCGAATCCGGCGCCCGCAGGATCGACGACGGATGCACGGTGGCCATTACGTAATCCGCCAACGGCGATTCCACAAACCGGCCGCGGTCCTTCGTCACCCGGAACTGCTTTCCGAGCAGCGCCTGAGCCGCGGTGGCGCCCAGGCAGACGATGGCCCGCGGCTTCAGCATCTCGATTTCCGCATTGAGCCAGGGCAGGCAGGCGGTGATCTCCGCCGCGTTGGGCTTGGCATGGATACGGCGCTTGCCCCTGGGTTCCCACTTGAAGTGCTTCACCACGTTGGTCACCCAGGCCTGTTCGCGGGCGATACCCGCCTCTTCAAGTGCCTTATCCAGCAGCTTGCCGGCGGGCCCCACGAAGGGTTTGCCGGCCAGGTCTTCGTCGTTCCCGGGCTGCTCCCCGACGAAGACGATAGATGCCGTGCGGGCGCCATCCCCGAAGACAGTCTGGGTGCCGCGCTGCCACAGGTCGCAGGCCTTGCATCCCGCTGCGGCGTGGCGTAGCGATTCGGGGTCGCGCTTCTCCGGAACCAGTGGCGCCGCCGTGGTGACGTTCATTTCGGCACCATCGGGACGAATGCCACCCCGCCCATTGACCGCTGCCGGATGGAGCCGTCCGGCTGCTTATGCATGACAGTCAACTCCTGGCCCCAGGGTCCGCTGCCGACGGGCGCTACCAGTCTGCCGCCCTTGGCGAGCTGTTCTACGAGCGCCTTGGGAACCTCGCGGGGCGCGGCGGTCAGGATAATGCGGTCGAAGGGCGCCTCCTCCGGCCACCCTTTGTAGCCGTCACCCTCCCGCACGGTCACGTTCCCGTAACCCAGCTTTTGAAGTGTCTGGCGGGCGGACGCGGCCAGCTCCGGAACGATCTCGATAGTGTAGACGTGGTTCACCAACCCCGAGAGCACGGCCGCCTGGTAGCCCGAACCGGTTCCGATTTCGAGCACCTTGTGCGCCTTTGAGGGCTCCAGCAGTTCCGTCATCCAGGCCACCACGAACGGCTGCGAGATGGTGGCTCCGTGGCCGATCGAAAGCGGGTGGTCGGCGTATGCCAGCCGACGCCCGTTCTCGGGGACGAAGAGGTGGCGCGGGACGGTACGCATGGCACGCAGTACCGCCGCGTCATGGATGCCGCGGTCCTCGATCTGGTCCCGTACCATGCGCTCGCGCTCGGCGGTGAAGGGGTCCGCCGCCAGCAGCCTGAGCAGGGCAATCGCAATCCACAGGCCCATGGCCGCATGGTACTGCTATTGCGAGTTGCCCGAAAGCTCGATTAAGCCGGGCGGGCCCACCTTGCGCGGATGTCCGGTCCTGTACCACACCATGTGGTAGCGTGCGTACGGGGCTTCACCCCTTGCCCGCCGCGCGCGCCAGAACGTACGGACCTTCGGGGATCACCGCCACCGAGGCGCCCGGCGGCAGCCCGGCCAGCAGACCCTCAACTGCCTCGGCGGGGGTGGCGTAGGATTTGCCCCACAGGTTGCGGCGTAGCTCCGGCTCAACGCCGGGAACGTAGTAGAGTACGTTCGCTTTCGCCGTGACCAACGCGAGTTTTTCGAGCTGCCACTGGTCCACCTCGACCTCGGCGCCGGCGATCTTGTCCATGAAGGCGCGGTCGGAGGGGTGTTGCTGCAGCATGCGGCAGAACTCCGGTCCTCCAGCGCCCTCCTCGCAGGCGGCCATCAGAAGGATACGGCCGCCCGGTTTCACGATATGGGCAGCGGCGGTGATGCCCTTGACGGTCTGGTAGAAGGTCAGGTCGAGCGGATACCCCGCGGAAGTGGTGAGGACCGCATCTACGGATTCGGGAATGGTTTCAAGCATCACCCGGGAGACGAACTCCACGCCTTGGCAATGGGCCTGCTCGGGATGGCCGGCGAAGACCGCGGCGATTCCCCTGTTACGCGCCAGGGCCACATCCACGATGAAGTCGTGCCGCGCCATTCGGGCTATTTCGAGCAGTTCGCGATGCAGCGGGTTGTTGTCGATGGAGCCCTCGGTTGCCAGCGGCTGCCGCATGAAGCGTGGGCTGTGCAGTACCTTGATAGTCTCCTGGGCCGCGAGTCCGGGGGCAATCAGCTTTCGTCCGCCAGAGTATCCCAACATCAGATGCGGCTCGATGAAGCCCAGGGTGATCCGGAGATCGGCCGCGACGAAGCGCTCGTCGATCCAGACCGGGGTGCCGGAAGCTGTCGTGCCCAGATGCCGGTGCTCATTCCGTTCGCGGGCGTGGTGGTTGACCACACGGTAGCCAGCGGCAATGGAGTCGCCGCAGATGTGCCGGATTTCGGCGTCCGTGGCAGGGCGGTGCAGGCCGGTGGCGATCAAAATCGTGATGTTCTCGCGCGTTATGCCTGCGTGCTCCAGGCGTTCTAGTACATGCGGCAGCACCACGCGGTTGGGCGCCGGACGGGTAATGTCGCATACCGATATTGCCGCGCTCTTCTTCCCGCGCGCGAGCTCCGCCAGGGCGGGGGAATTAACGGGGCTGTCTAGCGCCGCGGCGAGGGCGCCGTCCTGGTTATCGAGCGGTGTGGCCGAGCGTGCCTCGAGAACGCGGTAGCGGAAGCCTTCCGGGAGATCGAGGCTCAGGCCTGCCTTGCCGAATGCCACATCAATGCGCATAAACGGAAGGTACCACGGGCGAGCCGGGTACGCGTTGAGGTTCGATTCGGCACACAACTTGCTCTGATCCAGGGCAAATGGAGGTTAGATGACAATGCTCGTGGCGGGTGGATTGGCGCTTTTGGTGATATTTTGCCTGTTCCTGTCGATGCTGTCGGCGCCTCCTACGGTGGGCCGATAGGGGTAATTCCGACACACTGGCGTTTCCTGAGCAACACATTCCGCTGTTTCCCCGGGGGCGGCGAGGGAAATCGTCTGCCTTTTCTAAGCAAATTCAAATAGTTGAGGGCGATTGCCCCGGGGCGGTCCGGTCAACTATACTAAGTACTTGGAATCAGATGCCGAAACGCACTTTTCAGCCGAATAACCGCCACCGGGCTAAGACACACGGGTTCCTGGTCCGCATGGCGACCAAGAATGGTCGGGCCGTAATCGCCCGGCGCCGTGCTCGGGGACGGAAAAAGCTTACCGTCAGTTCCGAGAGGTAACACATCTCTGGTTTTCCGAAACGTGTCCGCCTGTTGCGATCCGCGGATTTCCGTCGAGTCTATGATCGGGGCCGGAAGTTTACCGGTCCCCTTTTCGCGGCCTTCTGCGCGCGCGAACCAGGTACCGAGGGCCCCCGGATCGGCTTCACGACTCCGCGTGCGCTCGGCAAGGCCGTGGTACGCAACCGCATCAAACGGCGAGTGCGCGAGGCCGTGCGCCTGCGCCTCGATCAACTGAATCCGCAGTGGTCAATTGTCATCAATCCCAGGCGCAAGGCTCGGGAGGTGCCGTTCCCGGAGTTGGAACGGGAGGTGGAACGCCTCTTTCGCCAGTGCAATACCTCGCCTTAGGTTTGCTGCGCCTCTATAAGCTGTGTATCTCCCCGATGCTGCCGTCCGCCTGCCGTTTCTACCCGACATGCTCGGAGTACATGATGGAAGCGGTGGAGCGTCACGGAACGGCGCGGGGAGTCTGGATGGGGCTGAAGCGCCTCTCCCGATGCCACCCGTTTCACCCCGGCGGTGTGGATCCTGTCCGGTAAGTCCGCATGTCCCAGCGTTTTGGAAACTGAGAAATGGAAGACACGTCAAACGGCGCCACGACGCCCAACCAGCCCCAAAAGAAGAAAGAGCTGTCGATGGAGCTGCGGCTCCTGCTGGCACTAGTGCTGATGGGCGGGGTGATGTTCACCACGCCATACTTCATGCGCATGGTGTCGCCGCAGCCGCCGCAGCAGCAGGCCGGGAAGTCCGCGCCCGCCGCGGCGCCGGCGACACCCTCGGCGCCCGTTCAGCCGCCGGCCCAGACTCCCACAGTCGCCGCGGCTAAGCCGCAGCAGCCCGCCGCCGCGCCGTCCGCCCCTGTGGTGGCTGCGGAGAAGGAACAGTACCACTTCCTTGAAACCGACCTCTACCAGATCACCTTCAGCAACCGCGGTGGCGTGGTAACGCATTGGCTGCTCAAAGAGCACAAGGCCGCCAATGGCAAGCCGCTCGAACTGGTGAACACGGCGGCCAAGGTCCCGCGTCCCTTCGCCTTCTACTTCAAAAACCAGAAGCCATCAAGGGACCTGAACCAGGCGCTATACGCGATGAAGCCCGACGCCGATGGCCTGGGCGTGAGCTTCGAGTTCTCCGACGGGAACGTGAAGGCGCGCAAAGTGTTCCGCTTTGAGAAGCGCCGCTACCTGTCGAAGATTTCGGCTGAAGTCAGCGAAGGCGGCAAGCAGATCCCTTCGTGGATTTTATGGCGCGGCGGGTTCGGAGACTTCGCAGCTACCGGCGCGGCATCGACCGGCTACGTCCTGCATTACGACGAAGCCACGGGCAAACTCGTAAAGAACGGCCACAAAGACGCCAAGGACGGGCCTATTTCGGCGAGCGGCAGGTTCCTCTTCGCCGGTATCGAGGATACCTACTTCGCGGCTGTATTCCTGCCGGGCAACGGGAACATGGACGTGGTCGCCTTCAGCGACTCCACCCCGACGGTGGTGGACCAGGCCGAGCAGCTGTTCGCCGGCACGGCCGTGAGCGAAGGCACCTCCAACGAGATCGCGCTCTTCGTGGGGCCCAAGGACGTAGATATCCTACGCGCGATCAACCCGAAGCTCGAGCAGGTGGTGGATTTCGGCTGGTTCGGGTTCCTCGCCAAGCCGCTCTTCCTGGTGGTCAATTGGGTGACCACGCACCTCATCCCCAACTATGGCTGGGCGATCATCGTGGTAACGGTGGCGCTCAACTTCCTGCTGTTCCCGTTGAAGATCACCAGCATGAAGTCCATGAAGAAGATGCAGGCGCTGGCGCCGCAGATCAAGGCCATCGGGGACAAGTACAAGGGCATCAGTATGCGCGACCCGCGCAAGGGCGAGCAGAACCAGGAGGTCATGGCGCTCTACAAGAAGCACGGCGTAAACCCCATGGGGGGCTGCGTGCCGATGTTGCTCCAGATCCCCTTCTTCTTCGCCTTTTACAAGGTGTTTACAGTGTCGGTGGAAATGCGCGGCGCGAGCTGGCTGTGGGTGGCAGACCTTTCTCAGCCGGAAACCCTGCCCATCAAGATTCTGCCCATCGCCATGATCGTGAGCCAGTTTGTGATGCAGAAGATGACGCCGACCGCGGGCGTGGATCCCGCCCAGCAGCGCATGATGCTCTTCATGCCGCTGGTGTTCGGTTTCATGTTCTACTACTTCTCCAGCGGGCTGGTACTATACTATTTAACCAGCAACGTGGTAGGGATCGCGCAGCAGTGGTTCTTCAACCGTACCTCGACCGCGGAGGCGCTGGCGCGTTCCATCGAAATCACGGCGCCGAAGAAGAAAAATGGCAGGAAATAAGGTGAGTGATCGCAAATACTCCGTAGCCACGGTCGGCCAGAAGGTCGATACGTTTCTGCGTTCCGTTCTAGCGCAGGCACGCTTCCGCGTCGAGTTCGAGATCAGCGATGCGTGCCCGGGTCCGGACGACGTGGAAACGCCCGACCTGCTGGTCCGGTTCACCGGGCAGGATCTCGATTTGCTGTTGGGCAACCGCGCGGAGGTGCTGCTGGCGCTCGAGCAGCTCACCATGGAGATGCTGCGGCTGCCTTCCGAGGACCACTCCCGGATCTGCTTCGATGCCAACGATTACCGCCTGCTGCGAATCGAGGAGTTGCGGATGAGCGCGGCGGCGGCGGCGGACAAGGTGAAGCGCACGGGCGTGCCCTTCCGGTTCAACCCCATGAACAGCCGCGAGCGACGGGTTATTCACCTGGCATTGCGCAACGAAACTGAAGTGCGCAGCGAGAGCGCCGGCAGCGGTCCGGGCCGGCAGGTAGTGGTCTACCCGGCCGGTATGGCGAGCCTGCCGGACGTGCCGTATACTCCGCCCGCTCCCCAGCGCGGCGGCCGCTCGGGTCCCCCCAGGAGCCGCAGCGCCCGGCGGTAGTCCGGCTTTGAATCTCAGCGACACAATCGTAGCGGTTTCCACTCCTCCCGGTCGCGGTGGGCTCGGAGTGGTACGCCTTTCCGGACCTTCAGCACGGGCTATTGCGGAGAGCCTGCTGCGCTTTCGTCATGACGGCGATTGGGAATCCTGGACCTGCCGCATGGCCGAGTTCCACGATCGCGACGGCAACGTCATTGACCATGTGGTGGCCACTTTTTTTGAGCGGCCCCGTTCCTATACCGCGGAGGACGTAGTCGAGATCGCCTGTCACGGCGCACCAGTCGTGTTGCGGCACGCGGTGGAGCGGGCTCTTGACGCCGGGGCGCGTCTGGCCGAGCCCGGCGAATTCACGCTCCGGGCGTTCCTGAATGGCCGCATAGACTTGCCGCAGGCGGAAGCCGTGCGGGACCTCATCGAAGCCACCACGCTCTATCAGGCGCGCGTGGCCGCCCAGCAGACTGGAGGGTCGGTCTCGCGCCGCATCGCCCCCCTCAAGGAACAGCTTCTCGAATTGATCGCGCTGCTCGAAGCGGGCATCGACTTCGCCGACGACGACGTTTCGATTGCGCCGGCGGAGGAGATCGAACGACGCCTGGCGCCAATTATCGACGGCGCCGCGCGGCTGGCGGCCAGCTTTGCCTGGGGCGGAGTCGTGCGGTCGGGCTTCTCGCTGGCGATCGTCGGGCGGCCCAACGTCGGAAAAAGCAGCCTCTTCAACCGTCTGCTGGAACAGGACCGCGCCATCGTGACGGATATTCCCGGCACCACCCGCGACCTGGTTTCCGAGGTCGCCTCTATCCACGGCATTCCGGTAAAGCTATCCGATACGGCGGGCATCCGCCAGGGCGAAGGTCTCGTCGAGATGCTAGGGATCGAGCGCAGTTACGAAGCCATGGCGGACGCGGACCTGACCCTGGTGGTGCTGGACCTCTCGGCGCCCATTGACGAGCAGGACCGGGCACTGCTGGCGCGAGCCCGTGCATCCGGCCGGTGGCTGTCCGCCGGGAACAAATGCGACCTGCCGCACCGCGCCGGCGGGGATGAGACGGTGCTGGAGGTTTCCGCGCTCACGGGGCAGGGAATCGACGCGTTGCGCCGCGCCATCATCGAGGCTGTCGCGCCCGGCGGCGAGGAGCAGGACGCCGGCTTCCTCACCAGCGTCCGGCACGAGCGGCTGCTGCGGGAATCCGAGGTGTGGCTGACGAAGGCGCAAGACGCCGCCCGGGCCAACGTCCCGCACGAGATGCTGCTGCTGGATCTCTACGCCGCCCTGAGCCCCATCGACGCCATCACCGGAGCCACCACCGCCGACGATATCCTGAACCGGATTTTCAGCACGTTCTGCATTGGAAAATGATCAACCATACCCCTCTTATCGAATTTCGCGACGTCACCGTGAAGCGCAACGGGAAGATCGTTCTGGATTCCCTGGACCTCTCCATCAACTCCGGTGAGCAGGTGGCGGTGCTGGGGCCGAATGGCTCCGGAAAATCGTCCCTGATCAAGACCATCGCGCGGGAGATTTATCCGCAGCTCGGCTCCACGGTGCGGATCCTGGGCAATGAGGTCTGGAACCTCTTCGACCTGCGCGCCCAGATGGGCGTAGTTTCGAACGACCTGGTGAACACCTGCACCTGCAAGTATCCGGCGCGCGAGATCGTCATGTCGGGCCTGTTCGGGAGTATCGGGGTGTGGCCGAACCACCACGTGACCCCGGAGATCGAGCGGCGCACCGACGAGGTGCTGGAGATGATGGAGATTGCGGAACTGGCGGATCGTCCTGTCGAGGCATTGTCCTCGGGTGAGGCCCGCCGTGTGGTAATCGGCCGCGCTCTGGTGCACGGCCCGCGTGCCTTGGTGCTCGATGAGCCGACCACCAGCCTCGACTTCCACGGCAAGCATGAGCTGCGCAACACGCTACGTAAGCTGGCGCAATCCGGCATTGGAATCGTGATGGTGACACACAACCTGACGGACGTAATCCCGGAGATCAACCGCGTGGTGATGCTGCGGCGCGGGCGCATCTACCAGGACGGCCCCAAGCAACAGGTACTCAACACTGAGTCGCTGAGTGCGCTGTTCGGGACGCCCGTAGAGCTGATCGCACGCAACGGCTACTTCCACATCTGGTAGGGACCCGCCGCTGGCATTCGTACGCTTTCGGCGAAGCTGATTTTGTGAAAACGCGAACCCGGGTGGCGCCGCGCCGCAAAGCCGGGCGAAAATAGGGTTAGTGCTGGTCTCCATCAACTCCAAGCCAAACCGTCCGGACTGGCTCCGCGCCCCTGCGCCGGCTGGCGAGAACTATCGTGATCTGAAGGGCCTGATCGAGCGCCTGCGGCTGCACACGGTGTGCGAATCCGCCGCCTGCCCGAACGTGGGGGAGTGCTGGAACCACCGCACCGCCACGTTCATGATCCTGGGCAACGTGTGCACTCGGCGCTGCGGTTTTTGCGCCGTCCAGAAAGGCGGGCCGCTCCCCGTCGATTACGACGAGCCGCGCCGCGTAGCCGAGGCTGTGGCCACCATGGGGCTGAAATTCGCGGTCATAACCAGCGTGAATCGCGATGATCGTAAGGACGGCGGTGCGGAGCTGTTCGCTATGGTTATCCGCGCCATCCGGGAAGCCGTGCCCGGTTGCGGGGTTGAGGTGTTGGTTCCCGATTTTCAGGGCAGCCACCCGGCCATGGACATCGTAATGGAAGCACGGCCGGACGTCCTCAACCACAACACCGAAACCGTGCCGAGGCTCTACCGGCAGGTAAGGCTGGGAGCGAGGTACGAGCGCTCGCTAGACATGCTGGCTTACGCCAAGAGCGTTTCGCCGGCGACACCCACCAAATCCGGACTGATGCTGGGGCTGGGTGAAACCATTGAGGAAGTGCTGGCCGTGATGCGGGACCTGCGCGCCCACAATGTCGATATTCTCACTTTGGGGCAGTACCTTCGGCCCTCGCCGCGGCACCTGCCGATCGTTCGGTATGCCACTCCGGCGGAGTTTGACGAGCTTCGTCAGGCGGGCTGCGAGATGGGCTTCGCACATGTCGAATCCGGGCCGCTGGTGCGCAGTTCGTACCACGCCTCCCGGGCGGTGGAGAAGTAGCCCTGGCCGATGCAGACGAGCCATGTGACCTTCCCATTCCTCTGGGCGCCGGAAGCCGCCGGAATACCCGCGCAGGTCTTTACGCTGGAGATGGACCCGCAGCGCACCGTACCAGCACTCTCGGTTCAGGCGGCGTGGAACGGTTCCCGGGGGCTCATCCGCGGGCTGATCGAAGACGGCGTACTCGTGGAAGACCACATCCGGGAGGAGCTGGATGAAGAAGGGCGGCTGCGCGATGCCGGCCGTCGTATTGCCGGGCCGGGGCCCATCCGGCGGCAGGTCTGGACCGTTTCGGAACATCGCACGGCGTGGCTCGCGCGGCACCCCGGCGAGAGCATCGCGGGCTGGATCGGTAACGGAAACCTGCTGGCGAACCCGCATTTTGTGGGTTGGTCGGACGGCACCCTGTTCACCCTGCGCGGCGAGCCACTGGAGCGCCGCACCTACACCTGCCTTGTGGTACGTAAAACTGGAGTCTCGATCGAGCCCCTGGCGGCGTCCGGTTTCAGCGCTGAGGTCAAATGCGCCACCTTTGGGCAGCAGGTTGTTAAAGATGGCAATCCGATCGGACGAAAGGAACTGATCGCCAAGGCCGCCGCCGGTGAGTTTTTCGACCTGCGGCACGTCTTCCTCTTCCCCCGGGTGGATATGGGGCCGCAGCGGTGGATGGACGCTGGTCTGGCTGCCTTCCATCAGGCGGGCGGTGGTCTGAATGCCCGCGCTATCGAAGACGCTCTGCGGGGCAAACCAGTTGAGTGCCCCGTGGAACAGTTCTCTGAAAACCAGGTGCGGCGCGCGCTTGAAGCCAAGGGCTATCGCGATTACGAGTTCCACGGGGGCCTCCTGCGTTTCATCCCGCGGGAGGGTATCTACCCGCACGACCTGATCGGACTTCGCGAGGACGGTACCCTCATGGCAGTGGCAGCGGGCGGCCTCAGCAACCGCGTGGGCCTCAGCATCGAAGGCGCCGGGGAACTCATGCGCAGCCTCGGTGCGCGCGACGCCCTGCTGCTCGACAACGGCGGCGATGTCACCTTGGGATGCGGCGACGAAACGATCTTCTCCTCGAAGGACGGCGTCCGTGGACGGCTGCGCTCGGTGCTGTTCTTTCGTGGCGCGGAAGTGTCCGCGTGCGTCCGTTACCGCGTGCAACAGACGGCTTGACTTACTCGCGCCGCCTCTCTTTGGCATACCAACTGCACTATCTCAGGTGTGGCGCGGGCCACATTTGGAACTGAGAGGAGAACGTATGCTTTGGACGATTTTTGTGATTCTGCTGGTACTGTGGCTGCTCGGAATGGTAAGCGGGTATACGCTGGGCGGATTCGTGTGGCTCCTTCTGGTGGTTGCGATCGCCGTCGCGCTCATCCAGCTCATCACCGGCCGCCGGGCGGTTTAGCGGCGGTTGGTTCCGGGGATTGCGGTTGGATTACGCCCGGGTCAGCGATCGCAGTGCGCGCGCCGGCAGCGTGATCACCGCCCATAAGAGCTCGAGGACTCCTCCGACCGCAATCCCCACGATTCGAAACGGAAGTAGTAATAGCCAGACCAGGGGGTAGAGCAACAGCGCCACTAACGCCAGAGGCCAGCACAGTACCAACAGGATGCACCAGAGCAGGAATTTCAGCACGGCCGCAATTCTACCCCATTACAGCCCCGACCGGCGGGCGTGCGCCGGTCCGCGGAAGAGGGCATTCAGAAATAGCATATTCAGGCCGTCCATGTAGGCGCGGAAGGTGGGGTCGGCGGTGAAGCCCACTACATTACCGCGGCCTTCCGGCTGCACGATCAGCAGTGGCTTGAAGGCCAGTTGCTTTCGGTTTTCCTCCCACAAATAGCCGCTCGCCAGTAGCTTGTCGGGCGCGTCGAAATATGCCGCATTGACTCCCTTATCGAGCCTGATAGGGCTGTAGATAGAACGGCCCGCAACCAGCGCCGTCACAGTCTCGCCCACTCCGGCTGTGATCCAGTGGTCAGGGTCCAAGCGTGCCCGCACCAGCACGCCCGCAACGCCGTCGGGCGGTGCCTTTTCCGGCTGGATGGCTTTCCGGAAGTCGCTTTCGCTGGCCAGCACTTTACCAGGGATGCGAGCGGGGGCGCCGGGCTCGGCCGGTGCGGGACTTGCAGGCATTTCGGGCTTTTTGGGCTCCGCTTCGGTGTACAAATTCTCCTGTGCGACCGCCAGCAATTCCACCCCCTTCTCCGCGAGGAACGAGACCGCTTCGCCCGTCGCCACCAGGGTGCCGCCCGTGCTCACCCACTCCTTAACGCGCCGAATGCCGGCGGGACCGAGTACCTGGGCATAATTGCCGCCCGGGGGCAGGATGAGTACGTGAAATTTGCCCAAGTCGGCCTTGGAGAGATGCTGTGTACGGATGGCGGTGACTGGGTAGCCGAACTGGCGCTCGAGAACGTATCGTGTCGCACCGGCGGCGGAGGAGGATACCGGCGCGTCCCAAGCCATTGCGATGGACGGCCTACGCACCTGCACCACCCAGCGGCTACCGAAATTGACGCCTTCGTCGACCCAGCCGGTAGCCGTGGCGTCGACATTGGCGCCGGTAGAGCCGGCTAGCGCGACGAGCCTTTCGTGAAGGTCCGGCGGGTTTTCGCTGAGCTTGAAGATGAGGCTGCCGGACGGGTATTTCGTACCGTTCAGGGTCAACGGCCGGTCGCTCGAAAGGACACGCAGCTCCTGGCGCAGCGCGGCCGCGAGCAATCGCCCGGCGGCGGCCGATCCCCACGGCACCAGGTAAGCCACGGCAGCTTTGCCGTGCACTTCCCCGGGCAGAATCAGGTCGCCTGTGGCCGGGTGAAACTGGCCCTGGGATACCTGGGCGCACGGCACCGCTTCCACGTTGAACATCAGGGGCAGCGACCATGCCGTAACGTCGTAGATCTCGCTGGAGCGGCTGGAGCGGCGGCGGTCCTCCTCGGCGGCCAGGAAGGGCGCGTCCATGGCAACGACAGGGTCGAGCAGGGTGCGGACAAGCCGCTTGGCCGGTTGCGCGAGCCGCACGACATAGCTGCCGGCGGGGAACTCGCGGCCGCCGTTGTGGAAGGGAGCGCGGGCGCGGGCGACCTCCACGCCGTGCCGCACCAGCAACCCGGCCAGCTTGTCGGTGGCGGCGAAGTCGCGACCGCGTGGGAGCACGTACTCTTTGACGGGCTCGTTGGCGCCTTCCTCGATGGCAGTGGCGCGGTAACGATAGAAGCCGTCGAGCAGCTTTTGGCGGTTGCGCGCGGCGGTCTCGGCGGTGGACAGCGACGCCACGAAGTGATGCCGCACGGAATCGCGAAAGTGGAGGAGGTTGCCGTTGCTCTTCCGCACGACCATGCCGCGCACGGACGCCTGCTCATAGGTCATCGCGATAGCGCCGTGGTAGGCCGGCCAACTGGCGCCGTAGCCGGGGTAGAAGGCGTCGAAGACGTCGCGCGTGAAGTAGTCGATGCCGAACCGGTCGAACCAGCGGGCGTTGTTCTTGCCGAAGAGGCCGAGGCTTTCGCGCTGTTCACGGGTGAGGTGCGGGTTGAAGGGATCGGCATCGGGGGCGAAGAAATAGGTGTTGTCGCCGCCCATCTCGTGCAGGTCCACGAAGACCTGCGGGTACCATTCGAGCAGCGCCTTCACCTGGTCGCGAATCTCGGGCTGAGTCAGGGCGATCCAGTCGCGATTCATGTCGAAGAGATAGTGGTTGGATCGGCCCCCGGGCCATGCCTCGTTCCGTTCGGCGGCGGCGGGGCTGGCGTCCGGCTCCAGGCCGCGGTTCTGTTCGAAGTGGTGGATGAATCGCTCGCGGCCGTCGGGGTTCTGGATGGGGGTGACCAGCAACAGAACGTTGGCCAGGATCAGGTCCGCCATTTTGTCGTTGCGTGCGGCCAGCAGGTGGTAGCAGGTGAGGAGAGCGGCATCCGGAGAGGAGATCTCGTTGCCGTGCACGCCATAGGCGAGCCACACTACCGCGGGCAGGTCGGCTGCGAGCTTGCGGGCCTCGGGGGCGGGGGTTCTACGTGGATCTGCCAGGCGCCCGATTGCGGCGCGGATTTCGGGCAGCCGACGCATATTGGCTTCGGACCCGAGGGCCGCGTAGACCAGCTTGCGGCCCTCCCAGGTTTCACCGTACTCGAACACCTTAAATCGAGGGGTGGCTGAGGCCAGTGCGTTGAGGTAACGCAGGATGCCGTCGTGCGTAGTAATGCGCTCGCCGGGCTCGTAGCCGAGCACCTTCCGGTGAGTCGGGATCGCCGGGTCGTACGTGGCTCCCGGCCAGAACTGAAACGGTTTCTGGGCCGCCAGGGGCAGCGCCAAGGCGATCAGGCAGAACACCGTACGCATAGGAACGTACAGTGTAGCGCGGCCGCCCGATGCGGATTACAGGCCCGATGTAGCCACCCAGAAACTCTCGCGCCAGCGGCCCCCCGGGGGCACGCTTTGCAGTTCCGGATACTTGCCCTCGTGTGCCAGGTTGAAGGCGTTGGTGAGCGCCGCCATGGGTTCGAAGCAGATGAAATCACGGCCCGCCGGTGCGTATACCACGGCCACTTTATAAAGCGGCCCGTAGGTGACCGAGACACGAGCGCCGCCGCCATCCACCCAGAATTCGGACCTGCCGTCCTGGCCGCGCACGAGCCCCGTGAAAACGTCGTCAAGCTGCGTTCCAGCGAGGGGTTGGGGATCGGGATGGGCCGCGGGACGGCGCTCACCGGTGGGGATAAGTTCCTTTGAGAGCGTCACGTGCTCGCGGGCGGGCATGTGGGCCTTCCACGAATCGCGTGGCGCTCCGGGCACCTGGAAGTAAGGGTGATACCCCACGGCTACCGGCATGGGCGCGTTCGAGAGATTCTCGAGCACGGTCTCCACTTCAAGCACGCCGTCGCGCAGCCGGTAGGTCATCTCGATGGCGTGCGCGAAGGGGAACTGCGCCATCAGGTCCGGGTAGCGCCAGAATTCAAGGCGGCTGGTAAGGCGCGCCTCGCGGGCATCGGCGTCCATGGCCGCGATCTTCCAGGCGGACGAGAACGCCAGCAGCCCGTGAATGGGCTTGCCGCTGGGGTCGCGGCGCAGGTTGCCGAGGTCGGCGTTCAGCATGTACTTTTTGCCGTTGGCCCAGAAGGCATCCTGGTCCAGGCGGTTTGCCCAGGGTGCCAGGAATGGAATACCGCAGAGCGAGGGCTTGGCCTTGAACTCGGCGAGGCTGCGGTACGGGAACCAGAGGACCTCCTTGCCGCCGACCTTCATTTCATAGGCCAGGTTCCCGATGGACGGCACAATGGAGACTTCCACGCGGCGGGCGGCATCGGCCAGCCGCACCACTTCGATGCCGTCGAGGACGGCGGTGGCGGCGGAGTAATTGGCTGCTTGCGACATAAGCGGAACAAACAAAGCGAACAGGAACGGCGCCGCGAAACCGCGGCGTAGAATGGGCGCCATCTAAAGATTCTATATCGCCGGGGAGGTCAGGGCGTATCGGGCAGTGTTTCGGAGTCGCGCAGGTCGAGGGCGGTCTCCTCCTGACAGCACCAGCACTTGCCGGGGGTCCAACTGCGGATGCCGCAGGTCTCACACCAGTAGGTGACGAGCCGGGGCTTGCCGTCCTTGTAGACGGATATGGCGCGGGTATGGATCGGGTCGATGCGGAAGCGGTCCGGGGCGGTGAAGCGGCCCCGGGCTTCGAAATCGGAGCCCCGCAGGCGCGCGTCGCGGATCACCCCGGTCGTGGGCTCGTCGCCCTCCAGGTAGATGAGCTTGCGGGCGGCGGTTTCGATGGCGGCCTTGCCCTGGTGCTCCATTAGTTTGCCGCGCACGGCAATGGATTCCGAATCGGCAGCCAGACACCCCATCCCCAGGGCCAGCCAAACCAGGCAAGTCCGCATAACTTTATTGTAAACCCGCGACTTTGCCGTTCTGCCCGTGGTAGGATTAGCGTGGGGGCGGCAGCCATCGGCCGTCTGCCCCCCGCGCCACAACCGGGCCGAGATACCCATCCGGCGTCCCGCCTCGTAAAGGTTGCATGCGCGATCGGTATTCCTCAATGCCGAATGCCTCACAAAGGAAAGTCGACATGGAAGAGAAGTTGAAAATTGCCGTGTTCATCGATTTCGACAATATCGAGATCGGCGTCAAATCCACCTTACAGCGGGAATTCGATGTTGCCGCGGTGCTGGACGCGCTCAAAGAACGCGGCGAGATCGTCACCAAGTTCGCGTACGCGAATTGGGGACGGCAAGATACGGCCACGCGCGCCCTCGCCGAGCACGCCGTGCAAATGGTGCAGCGGGATCCGTCGCCGCGCGGCGACAAGAATGGCGCCGATATCAACCTGGCGCTGGACGCGCTGGAGATGGCCTTCACGCACGAACACATCAATTCGTTCGCCATCGTCAGCGGGGACAGCGATTTCATCGCGCTGGTGAACAAGCTCAAGCAGTACGACAAGCGAGTCTATGTCGTGGGCGGGCGCGCCTTCACCAGCACGATTCTGCAAAAGAACTGTCACGAGTTCGTCAGCTACGAATCGCTGCTCGACGAATCCCGGCCCGTCACGCGGCAGCCTCAGCCTCATCACCAGCAGCAGTCGCAATCGCAGTCGCAGCCGCACCAGCAGCAGCGCGGGCAACAGCGGCGGCCGTCGGTGGCGCTCGATCTGGCGCAGGCGATGCCGCTGGTGGAACGCGCGCTTCAGGTGCTGGAGCGGCGCGAGGTGCGTCCTCAACTCGGGCTGCTTAAATCCACCATGCTGCAACTGGACCCCACCTTCAACGAGAAGGCTTACGGCGCCAATTCTTTTACCGACTTCGTCGAGAAGCTGCAGAAATCGAATTACGTACAGGTGACCGGCGGCGAAGGCCGGTACATGATCAAGCGCAAAGGCTCGGCGGTGCCCGAAAAGGCCGCGTCTAAGCCTGAAGAGTCCCTTCCGGTGCTGCGTGACGTGCTCGAAACGCACCGCATCGAAATGGAAGAGGGTGTCGCGGCAGACACGCTGGCGGAATGGGTGGGCCAGGAGTCTCCCAACTTCGATTGGAAGCAGTTCGGTTTCCAGGAGTTCGGCGAAATGCTCAACTACGCGCAGGACAAGGGCGTGGTGCGCATTCAACCGGATGAAGAGCGAGGCTTGATGGCGTACCTGGGCGCGGAGTTCCATCCGCCGGCCCCGCCGCCCGCCGAACCGGAGCCGGAAGTGGCGCCGGAAGAGGAAGTGGAAGAGCCGCAGCCGCTGGTCGCCGGGCAGCCTAATGCCATGGGGATCATCGAGCAGCCCCTGGTGGAGACGCCGCCGGCAAAGGCCAAGCGGGTGCGCCGCGCGCCTGTGCGCAAATCGTCTGGCGGTAACGGCAACGTGTCGCCCACGAAGAAGCGGACCCCCCGGCCGCGCAAGAAGACTACCGGCGACTAACATTACAGGTGCTTGAGCATCTCCCGGGCTTCCTTCAGCCGGGGGAAACTCTTCTCGGCGTCGCGGAACTCGCGGGTGTGCACGCGGCGCCGGGCTCCGTTATGATCCACGGGATAGCGCAGGTGCAGCATCTCGTGGAACATCACATATTCGAGCGCCAGCCGCGGCACGTTCGCCCGATCGAAGATCCGGCTGATGATGATGGCGTTGTGGGACGGATCGAAGTGTCCCAGCATGGAGCGCGAGGCGCCGCGGCTCCAGCCCATCTGTGGGCGCCCCAGCATGCCGTCGAAGTACGCCGCATTCACCTCTTCAAATATCTCGTCCAGGTTGTAGTGCTTGCCCTGTGGACCGGAGAGAAACTTGCGCCCGCGGATCTGCCGCACCAGGTGCATCTGCCGCCGCATATCCTTGCGGTTGAGATACAGCCGGTAGCGATGGTTGTAGATGCGGGGGACGGGGCGGCGGTAGAGCTTATACAGCAGGATATAGGCGAGCGCCTCCATCACGGGGGCCGGCGCGCCCTCCAGCAGGTCCGTGATACGGACGTGAATTTCGCCTTCTTCCAAGCGGATGAAACTATCGGCATTGGCGAACCGGCAGAATTCGATTCGCATCCGCGGAATGGCGGTGCGCGGCTTTAATTCGTGAAACACGCGGCTGTATAACTCCTCCGCGCTTTCGAAGAAAAGGGAACTCTGCGCCGCAGCGAGAAGCTGCGGTTCCTGAGGCTCCTGCATTTACCCCTGACTTTAGCATTTCGAATCCCCTTCCGTCGCGCGGTCTGCTACCCTGAAAAAGCTAATGGCTAGAGCGAAAATAACAGCGCTCGGTTGCTACGTGCCGCCGCGCGTCCTGACCAACCAAGACCTGGAGCGGCTCGTCAAAACGAGCAATGAGTGGATCCTGGAGCGCACCGGCATTCGGGAACGCCACATCGCCGATCCGGACGTCGCCACCAGCGACATGGCTGCGGAAGCGGCTCGCTGCGCGCTTGCGCAGCGCGGCGTCGCGGCGCCTGAAGTGGACGCCATCGTGGTTTGCACCGTCACTCCGGACATGCTGTTCCCGTCCACCGCGTGCCTGGTGCAGCATAAGATTGGGGCCAAAGGCGCGTGGGGCTTCGACCTGATCGCCGCCTGTTCGAGCTTCGTTTATGGGCTCACCACTGGCGCGCACCTGGTCTCAGGGGGCACGCACAAGAAAGTGCTGGTGATCGGGGCGGACACCATGAGCCGCATCATCGATTACACCGACCGAGCCACCTGCGTGCTGTTCGGCGACGGCGCCGGAGCCATGCTGTTGGAACCGGCCGAGGACGGTGAGGACGCAGGCTATGTCGACTTCCTCGGGGAAGTGGACGGCTCGGGCGGAGAGTTCCTGAAAATGCCCGCTGGTGGAAGCCGCATGCCTGCTTCCGCGGAAACGGTGGCCAACCGGCTGCACTATGTTCACCAGGAAGGCCAGCAGGTCTTCAAGTACGCGGTGCGGAAGATGTATGAATCCTGCCGCGACCTGCTGGCGCGCAACGGCCTCACCGGCGACGACGTGGCCGTGATGGTGCCGCACCAGGCCAACCGCCGCATCATCATGGCGGCTGCCGAGCGGTTAGGGATCCCGATCGAAAAAGTGCTGATCAACATCGACCGGTACGGCAACACCACCGCGGGCACGATTCCGCTGGCAACGCGCGACGCCATCGCGCAAGGCCTGCTGAAGAAGGGCGACCTGGTGATGTACGCGGCCGTGGGCGCGGGCTACACTGCCGGCGCATCACTCTGGCGCTGGAGCTACTAGACAACCGACGCGGGGGCACGCCGACACGGGGAAAAAGATTCGGCTCGGTGGTTAGCGGTACTTCGGGTTGTACTTTCCCTCCTCGGCGAAGCCTCCTAATTGCGGGCGCATGGGGGAGAAACGCGGGTAGCTTTCCCAGAGGTCGCCGCGGCCGGTGACGCGCGGGTCGCGTTGCGCCGCGAGGGTGCGGTCAAGCTCCGATTTGAGCGTCTTTCTTTCCGCGGCATGGGCGCCTGAGGCGGCCAGATTGCGGGTGCAACCGGGGTCCTTCAGGATGTCATACAGCTCTTCGCCCGGCAGCTTCCCAAAGGTCAGGTCAAAGAAGCGGCGCTCCTTTTCGCGATTCGCCATCAGGTAGCGTTTGGTCGGGCTGTCGTCGATATCGTGGAAGCCTTCGGGATCACCCGCGGGCCAGCGGTCAGGCTTGAAGTTGCGGATGTAGAGATATCGCGCCGTCCGGATCGCGCGGGCGGGGTAGCCCAGGTTATCGAAACGTGCGTGGGAATGGCGCTCGCGGCCGGAGAATGCGCTGCTGCGGCCGCTGTCCACACGGCCTGAACGCGATGACGCGAGCACGTCGAGGAAGCTGCGGCCTGTCATAGCAGCCGGGATTGGCAGACCCGCGGCGGCCAGGAAGGTTGGGGCGAAATCGGTGAAGCTGATAAGGTCCTCCACCGTGCGGTCTTCCTTGGCCCGCTCCGGCCACGCCACCGCCAGCGGCATGTGGATCCCGTACTCGTGCATGGTGGCCTTGGCTCCCGGGAACGGCATACCGTTGTCCGCTGTGACTACCACCAAGGTGTTCGAGAGCTCGCCGCTCTTCTCCAGGATGTCCAGCATGCGGCCCAGTTGCCGATCGAAGTGCTCGATTTCCAGGTAGTAGTCGAGGATGTCGCTGCGCACCTCGGGGGTGTCGGGGAGAAAAGCCGGGACCACCACATCGTCAAGGCGCTTGCCGGAGCGCAGGCCCGCGCCCTGGTCGTAGATGCGGTGAGGTTCGGTCGATCCGTACCAGAAGCAGAAAGGCTGGCCTTTGCTCCGTTCCTTCACGAAATCATCGAAGTTGGCGGCGTAGTCTATGGGGTTTATGCCCTTGGGCGGATCGGTCAGCTTCCTCGATTGGTACTCGGGACCGGCGGGGTTGTGGGGCCAGCCGGGTTCCTTGAAATTGCACGGGCCGGCTCCCTTGCCCGTCAGTCCAACGTGATAGCCGGCGGCGGCGAGCAGGTCGGGGTAGACCTGGAACTTGCGCGGGAAGTAGCTGGCGTGGGTGCCGGCTTCCTCCAGTTGCCAGGGTACGCGTCCGGTGAGGGTGGCGGCGCGGGAGGGCGCGCAGCCGGGGGAGGCCGAAACGGCGTTCGTGAAATGGACGCCGGAGCGGGCTACGCGGTCGAAGGCGGGCGTCTTCACCACTCTATCCCCGGCCGTGCCGGTGTGTGCCCAGGATTGGTCGTCGGCGATGGCGAACAGGATGTTGGGACGGCGCGCGGCGTTAGAGAGTATTGCCGGCGCTCCACCCATGGCGCCCAGGAAGGTCCGTCGCGTGGTGGTCATCCTGACAGGTATAGCACTCAATGGCCGCAGACGGCGGAGGCGGTCCGAGCCGCGATATCCCGTGTACTGACGCCGCGGAACAGCGAGGCGTCACATTCCAGCAGCCGGTTTCCGTCCCAGGAGAGGACCGCGTGGAATGGCACCGGCTCGGGTGGGAGGGGCTGCTCGTCGAGACGATCGACTCGGTGGACGCTAACGTCTGGGTCGCGGGTCATCAGGTAGACCAGAAACGTGGAGTTCCACGTGTGTTCCGGCAGAGGATCGCGCAGGAAGAGGATGTGGCTGCCGCGCGGAAACGGGGCGTAGCGGCGGAGTTGATCATGGACCGCGGCGATCTGGCGCTGGGGGGCCGTCAGGCCGTAGAAATCGATGCGTCCGCACTTGATGTGAATCAATAATAGTGCTGCCAACGTCAGGGCGAAGGTGGTTCGATGGCGCAATCGGGCGCGGCCGGCCAGCGCCGCCAGGACTGCGGCGATCGACAGCGCGAAGCCGGGCGCGACGACATATGCCGCATCCATGCCGCGTTGCGGGATCAAGGCGACCGGCAGAATCCCCACCAGCGTCCAAAACACTCCCAGGCGGAAGGGCAGGGAACGCCACTTCAGGGCCGCGACCACCATAGAGATGAGGATGATGTAGGCTATCGGGGCGGTCAGCCAATTCGGCTCATAAAGTGCGAATGCGAGGTAGTGGTAGGTCCGGTTGAGGTAGATCCGCCAGCTTAAGACGGGGTGATACGCCTGCATGCTGGGCAGGCCCAGGGGAGCCCCGATCCGTCCGGCGATGAAGAGCGCCGTGAGAGCCGCCCCAACCAGCGGGACGCGCCCTTCGCGCCACACCCACGCAAGTGGTTTCCGCCATTCCGGCGCCTTGTCCAGAAGTTCGTACGCCAGGATCACAACCGGCAGGCTGACCGCCATCTCCTTCGAATCCAGCGCAAGAATATACAAGCCCGACCATACCGCCACCCGGCCCCATCCGAGCGGCAGCCCGTGCTCGCGCGAACGCAGGTAGTAGAGGAATGCCGCGGCGTAGAAAAAGAAGCACAGAAGGTCGTAGCACAGGCCGGTGTTGGTATACAAACCCCAGAACTGCCCGTGGTAGGCCATCAGCAGGACCGCCAGACCAGCGACGCATTGCGAACGCGAGACACGGCGCAGTACGCCATACGCAAGCCAGAGGTTCAGCAGGATCAGGACATAGCAGGCGATCCGGTAGGGCACGGGATTGAGGCCGTAACGGTCAAAGAGCAGGCGGTAAAAGATTGACCCTACGGGCCGGAAGGAGTCCGAATGGTGCCAGAAGAAGACGCTGTCCCTGAGATGCTCGCCGAAAGGGGGACGCCAGGCTTTGTAGGTGTTCATTAGGTCGTCGCCGGTAAAACCGACGCGCAGGCCGGGGCCGGCGAAGACCAGGAATAAGGCAGCAATAGACAGGGCTGCGAGCGCGGGAACCAGCCGGCGCTTCAACGCGCCGCCTCCTCGACGGCGGGGATGGGCAGGATGTCCACGGCACGGAGCAGCGGCTGGGCCGAGGGGTGCGGGTTGAACCAGGCAGCCAGGGCATCGTCGGTCACCCTGCGCCGGGCCATGATGGCGCGACGACGGCGCAGTGCGCGTGGCAGGCACCCGGCCAGGCGCCAGAAGGCCGCGAGCGAACGCTGCTCGAGCACCAGGCAGCCGCCGATCACCAGCAGGTCCCGCGTGGCCATGGGCAGCCAGCAGCGCCGGAAGACGCCCGGGGTTGTGTTCTTGATGCGCAACAGGAAGCGATTCTTGACCGAGTGCATGTTGAGTACCGCGGGCACGGAGCGGCGGTTCCCGGGCACCACGGAGCGCACGTGCCACGCCACCGCATCGGGGTTGTAGATGCAGCGCCAACCCAATAACTGCGCGCGCCAGGCGACATCGGCATCCTCCCGGTAGGAGAAGAAATCGATGTCGAAGAACTCGCCTTCAATGGAAATGTCACGGATCATCTCGCGGCGGTAGAGCGCGGCCGCGGCTGTGGCGCCGAAAACGTACTCGACCTGGCGGTAGCAGCCGTTGTCGGGCTCGTGCCAGCCACGGTCGAAGTGGCGCATGTCGGGAGTGAAGTAGATGCCGGTGGAGTCGATCCGGGGGGTCGCGGGAAGCTCGAAGTCGGGGCCGATTGAGAGCAGCCTACCGCAGATGGTGCCGGCGCGCCGGTCAAGCCTGCCGGTTTCGACGAGTTTTCGGATGAAGCCGTGGCCCAGCAGGGCGTCGGGGTTGAGCGCCAGTACCCAGGCGCCCGAGCCCGCCTCGATTGCCTGGTTCTGTGCCGCGGCGAAACCAAGATTGCGGCTGTTGAGGATCGTCCGGATACGGCCGTCGAAATCCGCCAGGATTTCGGGCGTGCCGTCGGTCGAGGCGTTGTCCACGACTACGATTTCGAGCGGAATCCCTTCTTGCCGGAGCACGGCCTCAAGGCAGGCACGAATATACCGGCGGCTATTATAGGTAACGATGGTGACGGAGACGTGGTCTTGGTCGAGTTTCCGGTTCGGCATGTAGGTCCCGCTATCCTAAGACCCCTGGCGGGGGATTTGAACTACACTCTTTCGAGGGGGTAAGAAAAATTCCGCTTACGGCTGTAGTGTGAAATCCAGTCCGCCGGGTCTTAGAATGTTGACTATTGAATCCCTGGGTGACGAGTTTGCGGGCGTTGTCCGGCAGAAGCGAGCTGTTGCGAAGCTACAACAGCAGGTGGCGCAGCTATTCGAAGAGGCGCGCGAGGACGTCTACCGGTACCTGCTGACCCTGGGGCTGTATCCTCCGCAGGCGCAAGAGGCCGCGCAAGAAGTCTTTTTGCGTTTGTACGTGACGCTCCGGAAGGGCGAGGAGATCCGTAACCCCCGCGCCTGGATCTTTCGGGTGGCCCACAATTTGGGGTTGAAGATCCGGGCGAGGGAGGGCGCCGAGTCGGCGTTCGATCCGGACCTGGAAGCACGGCTGGTTTCTACGATGCCGGATCCGGAGTGCGGGCTTCTGGAGCGGGAGCGCGCGCTGCAGTTCCACCGCGCTGTGGAGGGGCTATCGGACCAGCAGCGACGCTGCCTTCACTTGCGGCTGGAAGGCTTGCGGTACCCGGAGATCGGCTCGGCCCTGGGGATCAGCACCTCTGCCGTAGGGGAGTTCCTGCGGCGCGCCATTGTGCGCTTAAAGAAGGCCCATTGTGAGTAGGGTTGCCATGCGCCACATGGAAGACGAGCGCTTGCTCCGGTACGCGGACGGTGAGTTGCCCGCCCGCGAGGCGCGCCAGGTGCGGACACATCTGGAAGCCTGCTGGGAGTGCCGCGCCGAACTGGAGGAACTCCAGGAGACGGTGAAGGAGTGCGTGCGGTACCGCAAGAGCGTGCTCCAGGAACACCTGCCGCCGCCGCCGGCGCCCTGGGCGGATATCTACCGCCAGTTCGAGGAGTTGGACGCGGTGCCGGCCGGATCGCGGTGGGGCCGAATGGCCCGAGTGCTGGCGTTTCCTGCCAGGTGGGTGCCGGCGGCAATCGCTGCGGCGCTGGTCTGCGGGCTCGTGCTCTATGAATGGCAGGATACCCCTACGGTGGAGGCCGCCGCGCTGCTCAGGAAAGCGGTAGCGGCTTCCGGGGAACGCCCGGCCGTGCCTCGCCGCGTCCGGCTGCGTACCAGCCGGCAGCAGGCGAGCCGCGTGATAGGGGGTGCGCCGGCCGCGGCGGTCAAGGCGTCGGCGGACCCCGCCCTGGACGATATCGAGCGGATGTTCGAGCGGGCGAACTACAGTTGGGACGACCCGCTCAGTGCCCGGTCTTTCCAGGCGTGGCGCGAGCAGCTTCCGGCAAAGCACGACGAGGTCGCGACTATCGACGACTGCTACCGCATCCGCACAACTACGGAGGCCGGTGAAGTGAAGGAAGCGACCCTCAAGCTCAGGATGGCCGATCTGCAGCCGGTGGAAGGGCGGCTGGAGTTCCGGGATAACGAGTGGGTGGAGATCAGCGAGATGGTGGAGGCTCCCGCGGAGCCGACGGTCCCGGATGCGGTGGCGAGTGCGGGCTTGCCCGCCGCACCGGGGCCGGTCCAACCGCCGGTTGCCGCACGCCGGGCGGCCACGCTGGGGCGCGAACTGCAGGTCATGGCTGCATTGCACCAGGTAGGCGCGGATCTGGGGGATCCCATCGAAGTGACGCGCGCGGCGGGGCAGATCCTGGTAAGCGGTGTCGGGATCGCGCCAGAGCGTCAACGGCAGATCCATGGCGCTTTGGATGCCATGCCGGACGTACTGGTGCGCTTCGTGGAACCCGGGGAGGCCGTGCCGCCCCCGTCCGAACGGGCAGCCGCCGAAGTGGCGGCGAGCGGGGAAGTGCTGAGCCTGCACGCAAGACTGGCGGAACAAGTGGGCGGGCGTCCGCACTTCGAGCAATTATCGGCGCAACTGCTCGATGCATCCGAAGCCATGATGTCGCGTGCCTACGCGCTGCGGCGACTGGCGCAGCGCTTTCCCCCGGAATCCGAACGGGAGCTAGGCGCCCGGGAGCGCCGGTTACTGCGTGACCTGGGGCGTGAGCACGCCTCCGCACTGTTTACACAGTCGGCGGCAATGGAGAAAATGCTGGCGCCGGTGCTGGTTTCGCTCGGAGGCCGGGCAGTCACGGCACCGCGGGCCATTCAGCCCGCCTCCTGGCAGTTGGGTGCGGAGGACTTGTTCCACGCGGCACGGCAGATGGAGAAGTTGCTGGCCATGATTCTGGGGGCAGCCCCGGGAGACGTCCCGGCCGGGGAGTTGCCCTCCCAGTTGCTGGCGGCGATGGCGCGGGTGCGGACGGATGCGGAAGCACTGGAACGCCTTACCGCCGAGGATATCGGAGCGCAGGGAAGATGACGCACGGCCGCTTCATGGCCGCGCTCCTATGCTGCCTGGCGGGCCCCACTGCCGCTATGGCGCAACATTACGGGCATCTCTCCGGGTCGATTCTGGATCCCTCGGAAGCCGGGGTTCCGGGCGCGCTGATCACGGTGGTGGACCAGGATACGGGTTTCCGCAGGACCACGGAATCGCGGCCTGACGGGAGGTATCTGGTAGCCTCGCTTCAACCTGGGCTTTACAAAGTGACGGTGCGGAAGGAAGGGTTCCGCACGGTGATCCGGTTCGGCGTGCGGCTGGAGCCGAGGCCCGCGCGTCTGGATTTTGCCCTGCCGGTGGGGAGCATGCAGGAGACCATCACGGTGCAGGGCACCGCATCGGCCATCAACCGCGAGGATGCCTCCGTGGGGCTCTCCATGGGGCGACAGGAGATCGAGCACTTGCCGCTCAATGGCCGCGGACTGCTGAGTCTGCTGGAACTGGCGCCGGGCACAGTGGTAACTCCGGCCACGCGCGGGGAACCGGGGCAATTCACCGTGAACGGCCAGCGTCCCAATACCCACTATTTCACCGTGGACGGCGCCAGCGCCAACACCGGGGTGAGCGGCGGTGGGCTTCCGGCGCAATCGACAGGGGGAGCCCTGCCGGGCATGAGCGCTTTCGGCAGCCTGCACTCCGTGATCTCGATGGAGGCTCTGCAGGATTTCCGGGTACAGACGTCCACGGCCGTGCCTGAATTTGGAAGGCTGCCGGGGGCCAATGTATCTCTTACGAGCCGCTCCGGGTCGAACGAGTGGCACGGGTCGCTCGTCTACGGCCTGCGGCACGAGGCTCTTGCCGCCAACGACTGGTTCTCAAACCGCCAGGGCGAAGGAAGGGCGCCGTTACGGATGCACGATTTCGCCCAGAGCGTCGGCGGGCCGGTACGGCGCAACCACACCTTCTTCTTCGCGTCATACCAGGGGATCCGGCTGCAACAGCCGTTTGCGTGGCGCACTCCGGTGCCCTCGATGGCCGCGCGGGAGCGTGCGGCGGAGTGGGCCCGTCCGGTCCTGGATCTATATCCCGTACCGAACGGCGCCGATCTGGGGCGAGACATGGCGGAGTGGAGCGGGCGCAACCGCCGCCCGTCGCGGCTGGATGCGGGCAGCCTGCGGCTCGACCATGCGCTCAGCGACTCGGTGAGCGTGTTCGGACGCTATCATGATTCGCCGTCCACCAACGAATTCGGCAGCGCGCAGGTGAACCGACTGGAACTGCGAGCCCGGAGCCTGACGTTTGGGCTGAATGCGCGGCCGGGCACCGGAACGGTGCTGGATACCCGCCTGAATGCCTCCTGGGCACGGATCGCCTCGGTGTGGAGGCAGACGGGAAGGGGCGTGGACGAGTGCGGATTGGAAGAGGCGATCACCCACTTTCTGCGAGCGCCGGCCGATTGCGCGTATTTGGCACGCTTCGCCATTCCGGGGTTGAACGACCTGGTTTCCGGCCATGAGGGACGGTACCGGCAGAAGCAGTTTCAGGTGGCGCAGACCGCCATCTTCTACCGGGGCGCCCATACGGTTCGGCTGGGCGCGGATTACCGGCGGCTGGCGCCGTCGCGGCGAGATGCATCCGGCACTCTCAGCGTGATCGCCGACAGCATCGAGGACCTCAGTGGCGATACCAACCTGTGGGTCGGGCGCTCCGGCCCGCGGCAGGGTGCGACAGTGTTGAATGAGCTTTCGCTGCTGGCGCAGGACACATGGCGGGTGAACTCGCGGCTTACCGCGACGTATGGGGTGCGCTGGGAGTTCAGCCCGGCCCCGATGCCTGACGAGCCGGCATACTTCCTGACCGAGGACAATAGCGTGCGGGCGGTGCGGCAGCCGTTGTGGCCGCGCGCCTACCGCAATATCGCGCCGCGCCTGGGGGTGGCGTTCGCGCCGCGGGCGTCCGGCCGGACGGTGGTACGGGCGGGCGCGGGGCTGTACTACGATTCGAGCATCAGCATCGCCACGGACCTGGTGAACGGTGGACCGCTGGACGTCTGGCAACACGTGAGCGCCCGGAGCGCGCCGTTCTCCATGCTGCTGAGCTACGGCTTCATACCCGACCTGCGGTTGCCGTCGGTGAAGCAGTGGAGCGTGTCGGTGGAGCACGCGCTGACCGAGGGCGAGGTGATCTCGGCCGCATATTCCGGCTCGTCGGGGCGGCACCTTGTGCGGCGGGAGATCGGAGGAGCAGGCAGCACTGCGCTGAAGTGGGTTGCGCTGGCCACCAACAATGGCGAGTCCGACTACCATGGGCTCCAGTTGCAGTACCGCAGGCGCATGGCCCGAGGGCTGCGGGCGACGGTGGCGTACAACTGGGCGCATTCGATCGATAACAGCTCGACGGATTCGCTGGTGTACTGGGCCGGGGGAGGCGCCACACCGGAGTGGGATCGGGGGGCGTCCGATTTTGACGTGCGGCACGCCCTGACGGCGGCATTCACGTGGGAGTTGCCTGGCGACTGGGCCGTGGACGGGATCTTTCGGGCGCGCACGGGCTTTCCAATCACGGTGTTGGGGGCCGAGCGCTACATCGGGGTGAGCTTCGCGAACGCCTTCCGGCCGGACCTGGTTTACGGGGAGCCGCTGTGGATCCGTGACGATGCCGAGCCGGGGGGCAGGCGCCTCAATCGTGAGGCGTTTCGCATGCCGGGTACGACGGTGCAGGGCAACCTGGGACGCAACGCCATTACGGGTCTCGGAATGTCACAGGTGGACCTGGCCGTGCGCCGCGCCTTCCGGTTCGGCGAGCGAGCGTCGCTGGAAGTGCGGGTAGAGGCCTTCAATGCGCTGAACCAGGCGAACTTCGCGGATCCGGCGAAGTATCTGGTGAACCCCATCTTCGGCCAGTCGCCCTCCATGCTGAATCTCATGCTCGGGACGGGCAGCCCGGCAAGCGGCCTGGCGCCGATTTTTCAGATCGGCGGGGCGCGTTCGGGGCAAGCGATGTTACGGCTGAGATTTTAGCGGGCGGGCGGAATAACTGCCTTATTCTAAGCCGTGTTAAAATGGTTTGTGACGAATGAAAAGCTTTCTGTTCAGCTAAGCTTAGACGAACTCCAGGCAATTCTGGAATTGGTCGATAATCAACTGTTTCGAATGAAGTTTATCGACCCTAAGATGCCGGGCCACAAAGCCAATCCCGACAAACTGCAATTGGCAAAGGCTGCCGTGCAAGTGCTCCTGGAAGCGTTTAAGAAGGCAAAGGGATTCAACCCTAACGAACACAATCAACTGCTGAAGCGCTCCGCTGGCTAGATTCCATTTCACTATCTCTTCCGCACGCCGATTGTTCCGCGAAGGCCGCAACGTACTCGGTTCTGTTCTCCTGCCTGGCGCGGCCTTCCAGCGGAAGGTGATAATGTTCTCTTGACCGACTCTGGTCCCGGCTGTAGACTTAGGCGGATCTGGGGTCTGGGGGCTTCGGGGAACTACTGCGCTGTTAACAATTGGTGGAACCGTAGTGGGCCAGGGTGTCTCCGGCCCGCACCCAGTTCTAAAAGGGAGGTCCACCATGTGCAGGTTCGGTTTAGGGCGTCTTTGTTTGTCCGCCGTGGTTGCACTCAGCCTTTCCTCGCCCGCATTCGGCCAAGCGATTACGGGTGTGCTGGTTGGCACAATACGAGACCCTTCAGGCGGCATCATCGTCAACGCAAAGATCACCGTAACGAATCAGAATACCGGCATCTCGTCGTCGAGGCTGTCGGACACGCAAGGCAATTTCGTCGCTCCCTATCTGGCGCCGGGCACGTATAAGGTGACGGCGGAGTTTCCCGGTTTCCGTATGGGTGTTTCGGAAGACAACGTCGTGCTGGTGAACCAGACCACGAGAGTGGATTTCGAACTGACTCCCGGCGCCGTCACGGAGCAGGTTCAGGTGACTGCCGCGGCGCCGCTGGTGCAGAGCACGACTTCCGAGGTCGGCCACGTAGTGGAGGACCAGCAGATCGAATCGCTGCCCCTGAACGGCAGGCTTTTCGAACAACTTATTACCCTGACGCCCGGCACAGTGCCCACGGGTTTCGCCGACTTCGGGGAGAACCCGGCCGCCGCCGGCGCGCGCAGCCCGATTCACGCCAGCGTCAACGGTTTGCCCTGGTCCGGCAACCACTTCACGATGGACGGGGTCAACAACAGCGAGCCCCTGAACGCATTCATCAACGTGACTCCGCCCCTGGACGCAATCCAGGAATTCAAGGTGCAGACTAACAACCCGAGCGCGGAGTACGGGTCGTTCGGAGGAGCGATCGTCAACCTCACCATGAAGTCCGGGACGAACGCGTACCACGGCTCGCTGTTCGAGTACGTGCGCAACGACATCCTCAACGCCCGCGACTTCTTCGCGCCCACCCGGGCCCCGTTCAAGACCAACCAGTTCGGCGGCACCATCGGCGGACCAATCAAGCGCAACACGCTGTTCTTCTTTGGTGATTACCAGGGCATGCGGCAGCGATCGGGCAGGGCACAGGTCATCACGGTGCCTACCCCACTCCAGCGGCAGGGCATATTGACTGAGGGCAACCAGCCGCCGTTCTACGATCCTCTCACCGGCCAGGTGTTCGCCGGCAATGTGATTCCGCCAAGCCGGATGAACCCGATCTCGCGGCAAGTGGCCGACATCTGGCCTCTTCCCAACCGTCCCGGCCTCGCCGACAACTACGTAGAGAACAACTCGCTCGCAGCCACGGTGAACCAGTTCGACATTAAGGGCGACTGGCAGATCACGGAGCGCGACAGTTTCTTCGCGCGCGAATCGATGGCGATGCGGGACTTGACGGACCCTTCGCCGGGTAACGTCTTCATGGCGCCGGGCCCGGGCGGTTCCGGCTTCAATTCCGACTCGCGCAACCAGAATGCCGTAGCGGGCTACACGCGCATTTTTTCGCCTACAAAGATCAACGAGCTGCGCATTGGCTTCAACCGCTACGCGGTGACACACTTCGCGCCCGATTTCGGGATTCCGAAGAACAATGAGTTGGGCATTCCCAACGGCAACGTGCCCGGACACGAATACACCTTTGGCATCGCGCGGTTCTCGATTCCCGGTTTCCAACAGACGGGAGGACCGGGCTCGACCAACGCCATCCGGGTCGCCAATATCTTCCAGTACACGGACAACTTCACGTGGATCCGCAGCCGCCACACGCTGAAGTTCGGCGGCGATATCCGGCGCGTGCAGTCCACCTTGACCAACCCGCAGACGGCGCCGCGGGGCCTGTTCGAGTTCGACCGAAACGTCACCAGCAACCAGGGCGCGGCGGGCACGGGCAACGCATGGGCCAGTTTCCTTTTGGGGTATCCCTGGCACGTTGCGCGCGACTTCGTGGATACGCGACCCGGCGTGCGCATGCTCTTCACCGGCTTCTACGCGCAGGACGATTTTCGCGTCACCAACTCGATGACGCTCAACCTGGGTCTGCGCTGGGACCTGTTCACGCGCCCGGTCGAGAAATACAACCGGCAGTCGAACTTCAACCCGTCGACGGGTCTGATCGATATCGCGTCGAAGGACAATCGCGGTCCGAACGTGGACAACTATCTGCGCAACTGGGGCCCGCGGTTCGGTTTCGCGTGGTCGCCGGACAACGGCAAGACAGCCCTTCGCGGCGCTTACGGCATCAGCTATTTCCCGGACAACTTCGGGGCGACGGGCGGCACACTGGAGCGCAACTATCCGTTCTTCCTGCTCACGGAGTTCTTCACGCCCGAGCCTTTGGTCCCCTTCCGCAGCGTGAGCGACGGCCTTCCCGGCTTCGAACGCGTGCCGCTCCAGCCGCAACTGACGCCGCCGCCCGGCTTCGCGGTGTTCGTGGTGTCCCAAAATTTCCGGCAGGATATGGCGCAGATGTGGAACTTCAGTTTGCAGCGCCAGGTTACCCGCAGCCTGATGGCAGAGGCGGCTTACGTGGCCACTAAGGGTTCCCACATCTACCGTAACCGCAATATCAACGTCCCCTTCCCCGGACCCGGGCCGCTCGCGCAACGGCGACCGTTTTTCGCTATCGCGCCGACTATCTCGGTGATCAACCAGCGCAACGGTGACGGCGATTCCAACTACCAGTCGGCGCAGTTCAAGGTGGTGCAGCGCTACTCGGCGGGCCTCACCATGCTGGTTTCGTACACCATCTCAAAGAGCATCGACGATTACACGAACATCTTCTTCCCGCTGGATGACAAATTGAACCGCGGGCTTTCCTCCGACAAGGCCATCGACGTTCCGCAGACGCTGGTGATCAGCTACAGCTATGAACTGCCGTGGGGCAGGGGCAAGAAGTGGTTGAGCGGGATTTCGCGGCCGGTCGACGCGCTGGTGGGTGGGTGGTCGATAAACGGGATCACGAGTTTCCGCAGCGGCGCGCCGCTCGCTGTGAGGGTAGGCACGTCACGGTTGAACACGGGGACGACCAACCGCGCCGACATCACGTGCAGTTCCGTTCCCAAGCCGAAGCGCGTGGAGCAGTGGTTCGATACGAGCTGCTTCGCCGACCCGGCGCCGTTCGCTTTCGGCAACAGCGGCATCGGTCACGTGCGCGGACCGGGCCTGCACAACTGGGACTTTTCGATCTTCAAGCAGTTCAGCGTGACCGAGCGGAGCCGCTTCGAGTTTCGCGGCGAGTTCTTCAACCTGTTCAACATGCCGCACTTCCGCATCAACAACAATACCGACAATACGACGCTGGGCACGTCGTCGTTCGGGCGCATCAGTTCGACCGCGCTGCCGGGGCGGGAGATCCAGCTGGGGGCGAAGTTCAGCTTCTGACACGAGCAGACACACGCCGCGTTTGACAGCCGCGTGCTCAGGATCTACGCTTATACTCGTGTGACCTGATTTCGCTGTTCAATGGAGATCCGGTCATCGAACTTGTGCGGAGGACGAGCAATGCGACGCCATAGTCGGAGGGAGTTTCTTGCCGCGGGATCGCTCGCGATCGCGGGACCCCGGGCCGAGGCAGCCGCGGTCGAGCCCGCCACTGTCCGGATCGGGCTGGCATCCATCCGGCTGGCCGGGGGCGTCGCGGCTGGGGTCGAGAAGATCAGAGCCGTGCTTCGCGAATGCCGGGAAAAGCAGGTTGAGATCGTCTGTTTTCCGGAAACCTATCTTCCAGGGCTGCGGGGTGGTGTAGACAAGAACCTTCCGCCCCCCGACCAGGAAGCCATGGACCGGGCGCTCAAAGACATTCGGGCGAGTTGCAGCGAGAACCGGGTGGCCGCGATCGTCGGGATGGAATGGCAAAGCCGGCTAGGACTGGAGAACCGCGCCTTCGTCATTGGTGAGAACGGACGGGTGCTCGGTCACCAAACCAAGAACCAGATCACGCCCGGGGGTGAATCCAAGTTCTACGTTGCGGACGGCAAGCGGCGGGTTTTCACGCTTCGCGGCGTGAAGATCGGGGTCGTGATCTGTCATGAGGGCTGGCGCTACCCGGAGACGGTGCGGTGGGCGGCCGTCCGCGGCGCGAAAATCGTCTTTCAACCGCAGGTGACCGGCTCGGACCGCACCGGCGACTACGTCCCTAAACCGTGGGGGCAATCTTTCTACGAGATGGCCATGCAGTGCCGCGCAGAGGAGAACTCAATCTATTTCCCTAGCGTGAATCGAGCGATGACGCACCAGAACTCGGCCACCTCGCTCATCGGCCCTAATGGGAAGCTGATAGCCTCCGTACCTTGCGGACAGGAGATGCTGCTGGTTGCCGACCTCGATCTGAAACAAGCCACCGGCTTCTACGCCAATCGCTACCAGCCAAGCCTGTATCAGGAGGGTACCGAGTCCGACGCCTGAAGACCCAATCAGGCCACAAGAAAGATCTTTCGCTTGTACATCCAGTACAGGATGAGCCACTCGACGTCCAAGACGGCGGCTGCCTGGAACAGGGCACCCCACGATCCCATTCCCGCCGCGATTCCGCCCGTGAAGATGCCGACGATCCTGTGGAGCGGCATCAGCGTACCCGCCATGTAGATCGCCAGAGCATTTGCTCCGATCACCACGAACGGGAAGGCCCACTTTCGGTAGCCGTGCACGTCGATAACCCAGTAAAAGAAGAGGAACAGCAGGCACGACCAGCCCGCCGACGCAAGACCGTACGACGTTGTCCAGAGCTTCATGATCACCGGAACGTACGGGTTCATCGCCCAGCCCAGCGCAATGCCGCAGAGTCCGATTGCGCCGATGATCCCAGCTTTGGCGGTTGCTGGTCGCGCAGTCCTCAGCAGTTCTCCGAGCAGGAGCCCGAGGATGGTGGTCGAGATGGTTGGGATGGTGCTGAGCACCGTGCCCCAACCTTCGTTGTGCGCCCGTCCGAGCACCGCGAGGTCTACTGACAGCACCAGGTTCGCGTCTTTAGCGTAGCTGCCGGGTGGAACCAAGGCAAGAAGAAGCGCATAGCCGAGAAGAATCGACCCGCCTACGGCAGCCTGGACCTTCCACGATTTGCGAACCAGCAGAAACGCGCAAAGATATGCGATCCCTATCGGCTGGAGCGCGCTGCTCAATTCGACGAGATAAGGCCGGTTGAGATGAACCGATTCCCGCAGAGAACCGAGCAGAAACAGGACCGCCGCGCGGAGCAGCACTCGCAAAAAGATATCCCGGTGGCTTTGGGTAAGCGAGCGCTTGGCGTAGGAGAACGGCAACGACATGCCGGTCATCAGCATGAACGAAGGCCAGATCAGGTCGTAAAATCGCAGTCCCTGCCATTCCGTATGCCGAAGCTGGTAAACGACCGCGTCGAGAATCGGATTGTGGCCCAATGCCTCCAGGCCGAACATCAACGAGGTTCCGCCGACTATCCAGAACATCGTCCAGCCGCGAAAGGCATCTAAAGAGAGTAGCCGCCCCGAAGCCGGAGCGGCTTTTTCGGTTTCGATCTGTTTCTCCGAGACAGGCTTGGTGGTTTGTATCGACATTTAGACCCCCGCCCGCACAACGTGTTTGCCCACGCCTTTGGGAATACGGATTGGCTGCTTCTCCGGAACCGGTTTCTTTATGACCCCCCGGGTCTCGTCGGACAGGTGTAGAGTCCAGGTGGATTCATGCGAGGCGAAGTACTGGCAATAGTGGGGGTCGTAAGAGACGACCAGCGAAACGGGCTGGTCCGCTTCTGAGTCGCGTTCAACCTGAGCATGCAGGTACCCGGTGTACTCGTTCGCCGTCATGTAGCGGATGCCCGGGCCGAGACTCGTTAACAGCCGCTCCGCCGCGTTGATATCGACGGAGATATCGCGGTCGTGAAAAATCAGGAACTGCGGTGCGTCCGTAGTCCACTGAATCTCCGGCAACGTGCGGTCGTGGGCCCAACCGGCATTGTGGGCGACCTGCGTCATGCCGAGCGCCATATCCTGGCCCAAGTACCACACCGCATTGAAATGACCGAGGCCGAAGCCCATTTCGGCCGCAAGCCGGGCGCTGTGGTGCGGATAGGAGAGCGACTTCCCGCTGCCCCCGTTGATCACGAACAACGGGACAACCCCGAAATCGCGACGGATGTACTCGAGGCCGCGTTCCATGAGAAATCGCTGGGTGATCGCAGGCACGTCCTTGCCTCGGAGCTTGTCACCGAACTCCTCGTCCCAGCCCAGAGTTCCGGCGCCGTCCATGGGCGCGTCCCAGAACGGTCCGGGCGCGGACTCCAGGTCGGGGAGCATGTGCGTATAACCATGGCACTGAATCTCGAACACGCCCTCGCGCACTCCCGCATCGAGACCGCGCTTGGCGGACACGTAATCGTGCTGCGTCCGGCCGTCGATCTCGTCGGTTACCTGCTGCGTCCAAGGGCTCGTGATGCGCCGGTTCTTGCGGTCCACATAACCGCTGATCACGTCTTGCATGAGGACGGCGCCGTGGCGCTTCAAGGGTTCAATCAGGCCCTTACGGATCGTATTCTCGTCCAGCGTGCGGTAGTGCCAATAGGGCAGGTAAGTGCGGTCGGAGGTGCCGAAATCGTCCATAAACAGGAGCACGCTCTTGGGGTATTCCGCGTAAAGGGCGTAGCCCTGCGCGTGGATTAGCGCGCGCTTAAAAAGATCGCGCACAATCTGCAGCCCGATCTGGACGCTTCCGCGGTCGGCTCCCAGCCAGATACACCTGCCGCTCGCGGTCAGGAACGGCATGCGCCCACGCCGCGCCAGCACCGTGGAGTTCTTCGCCTCCACGCCGGTACCCGGTATGGAGCCGCCATCGACCGGGGGGAATTCCTTGTCCCTGCCTTCGAGGCCGCGCGTAATGAAGTGGCCGGTGGAAATGGCCAAACCGTCTGAGAGGCGGTATGGCCCCCGGTACTCCAGGCCTGCGGCCGCAGCGATCTCCGGGATGGCGACGGTATCGCCAAGTGAGACCAGGCCGAGGCCATAGTCTCGCACCAGGGCCGTGAGCAGTCCCATGTCTTTGGGATCGGCCGCGCCGGCATCCGCATCCCAGATGATGGTGCCGTACCGCGGGCGGCCTTCGCGGTCGAGCAGGTAGTAGCGGTCGAATCGCTGCTGGTCGAGCCGTAAGATATCGAACGGTAAGCCCCACGTCTTCAGGAGTCCAACGATTACCGGAAACTCACCGCCCGCTTCGATCAGCTTGCTGGACGGGTCCTTCCACTGATCGCCCACGACCAGCAGAAAACGATACGGCAGCCGTTCGGCACCCGGTACATGAATGGCCACGACGGCCAGAAGGAACAAGATTCGCAGAAGACGAACCATAGGTTGCTGATTCTATCAGGTTCGCAGGCAGATCTTGCGACGGGATGTCCGCCCCAAGGCAGACCAGTTCGACTACCGTCTTTCGATGAAGCCTACAACGGCGAGGTCGTAATCGGTGTAAGTGCGGAGTGTACCGCGCAGCCACAACAGTGCGTAGCGCTTGTCCTTCCAGACAGGGACTACGGGGCGGATATTATCTGCGGTGGAGTCCCTGGTGACGGGCGTCCACTTCCAGGTGACGCCATCGCTCGTGGTGACGCCGCGGAAGATCTCCCAGTGGCGCTTACCATCAACCTTGCTCACCAACGGTTGGCCGGAGACCGGGTGCGCATTCGTCGAGATGTAGACCGTGTGGGGATCCTCAGGATCGAGAGTGATGAGGCCCGTGTAGTCGTCTTCGCCGCGATAGAGTTGGCTGCCGGCGTAGGCGATTTCGTGGTCCAGCCAGCGCTTGCCGCTCCAGCGGGCGTAGCGGTAGCGGTGATCTGCGCCCACCTGGCCTTCCGGGTCTTTCAAGGTGCCTTTTCGGAGCGTGTACGCTACCCAC
This sequence comes from Bryobacteraceae bacterium, assembly GCA_035561075.1. GTDB lineage: Bacteria > Acidobacteriota > Terriglobia > Bryobacterales > Bryobacteraceae > JAMCRM01. The sequence continues at coordinate 8,602 of DATMYF010000110.1, read as the reverse complement.
GGCCGCCCCTTGCTATCGACGTGGATGTCGGACATCCAAACGACGTTTTGGCTGTTGCCGCGGTAAATGAGCGTGCCCTCGTCAGGGTGGCGCAATCCGGGTGAGAGCGCGCGAATCGGCGTGCCATCGCTTTTGTGCAGCATCTCCTTGCGGTAATACACGTGATAGACGCTGGTATCGAAGCTGTAGGGCGTGCTCTCGCTATAGAACATGTGAATGGTGTCGCGCCCGTCGGAGGCGTACTTCACGTAGGGGCGGCACGGCGTCATATCGGGAACGTCGAGAAACACGCCGCCGATCTTCCAAGTGGCGCCCTGGTCTTCCGACCAGGCGTAGGAAGGCTTATTCGAGGCGTTATAGCCGCGGAAGAAGTTGTAGATGCGCCCGTTTTCACCTGACAAGAAGTGCAGGTTCGAGTAAGTGACGCGGGAGATGTCGCTGGGCACCAGGATCTGCTCGGGATCCCAAGCCGTGGCGTCATGCGGTCGCGTGGAAACGCGGTAGAGAATCTGGTTGTCGCGGCCGTGATTGGCGTAAACGGCAAGATAACGGCCGTCTGGACGCACCAGCAGCGCCGGTGCGTTGTGATCGTCCTGCGCCGTTCTGCCACGAAAGTTCAGCAACAGCCGGTCGTGGAGTTCAAACCGCGTGAGCTTACCCGACTCGAGGTGGTAGCTCACTACTTCGATGTCGCCTTGCCGCGAAGGATCGCGCGTGCCGGACGCCACCGAGGCGATGAGAAGGTTGCTCCCATCCACCACGACGCGTTCGTCCTGAAACCAGCACCAGCCGCCGTCGTTATTGAAGGTGCCGACATCGACGGCGGTCAGCGGCCCAGACCACGCCAGGGTTGTCAGTATGAGTGCGCCCATCGCCCAGGTTTTCATCGACACCCATTATAGGCAATGCGAAAGAACCGGGCTTACGAGCTTCACCTGTTACTGAGGATCCCACAAGACGGCGTGCGAGGGAGTCACCGTTGTTGGCCCGACAGATGAATAACCGACCACCTGGCCCTTTTCGTTAATTGCCGCGGCTGACGAGTAAAATCCAGCAAGCGCGCCGAGGTCCGTCACGGTCCCGCGATCCCACACGAACGCATGAAGTCTGAAATCGGAGCCGAAGTATTCCCCTACGACCTGACCCTGATTATTGATCGCGGTGGCATAACTGTGGCCACCCATAGTGCCCAGGTCGGTCATAACACCGTTCTCCCACAGGAACCCATGTTGCACCCCGGCAGCATCAGTCGACCCGCCTACTACCTGACCCCGGTCATTGATCCCAGTTGCTTCTGTGAACACGCCGCCCAGACTGCCGAGGTCGATCACTGTCCCCTTATCCCACAGAAAGGCAGACGCGCACAGCATTCTCCGGCATTCAGGGGTCGTCGCGCTATTCACGTAAGCGTACACACCGACGACTTGTCCGCGCGCGTTAATCCCATGGACGGCGTAGGGACGGGAGCCGGAGGTGTTGATCGTCAAGTTGGTAAGGGTGCCGTTATCCCACAGGAAGGGACCGCTCCAGCCCGGCGTTTCCGTCCAGCCGAGCACCTGGCCGCGTTCATTGATCGCCACGGCCCTGCTAGGACCCGCATTTGGAGTGAGATTGATAGTCGCACCGTGATCCCAAAGAGCAGCATATGGCTGCGCGTTCGCGTTGGTGCCGGTACCGACAATCTGGCCCGCACCGTTGATGGCCAATGCGCCGCTGTTGATGCCCGGCGTTCCAAGATCCGTCATGTGACCCTGTTCCCAGAGAAACGTGTGACCCTCCCAGTTGGGCAAGGATGCGGAGCCAACCACTTGTCCGCGGTTGTTGATCCCGGTCGCCCTGCTGGCTTCGCCGCCGAGCGTTCCGAGATCTATCATTGTGTAGCGCGGCTGGTCGGCCGCGGCACACACCATCGCCATCGTTGCAAACACCCCAAGCACGGTTCTCGCGATCACGTGAAACCCTCCTATCGGACCTTCGATTCCGATCCTGAAACGATTATATGGTCGATGCCGTGCCGGGGCAGTCGCGATATGGCCCTGATTCGCCTGGAACAGTGTTATTTACCGCAGTTCGCAAAGCAATGCTCAGAAACGCCACTCAGGTGACGACGCACGCGCGGCGTGAGAAACTGGAGCGGTATGAAACGAATGTTGGCGGCGTTGATTTGCACGGGCATGCTTGCCTGGGCAGAAATGCAGGTTGGGCGCATCGAGGTGCTGGTGGCGCCGGACCATCCCGATTGGAAGTACACACCGGGCGAGAAGGCGGCGTTTCTCATCCGGGCGGTCCGTAACGGTATCGATGTTACTGGCGTGGAGGTCACTTACTCCGTGGGTCCCGAAATGATGCCGCCGCAGGCGACCAGGACAGCGGCCCTGGGGCGCGACGGCCTGCGCGTTGAGGGCGGCACCATGCAGACGGCGGGTTTCCTGCGCTGCATCGCCAAGGTGACGGACGGCGGCTACACGTACCAGGGAATCGCGACGGCTGCGTTCGCGCCGGAGAAGATCCAGCCGGTGGTGCGCGACCCGAAGGACTTCGACTCGTTCTGGACGTCCGCCAAAGATGAGCTCAGCAAAGTGCCGCTAAATGCGCGCCGAACCCTCATCCCCGAACTCTCGACGGCAATCGTGGACGTCTATCACGTGAGCTTGCTGAACGTCGGCCGCGCGCGCGTTTTCGGTATGTTGGCGCTGCCTAAGGCCGCCGGAAAATACCCCGCAATCCTGAGTGTGCCGGGCGCCGGTGTCCACAAGATCAGACCGATGATCGAATTGGCGGAAAAGGGTGCGATTACCCTGGCCATCGGTATTCACGGGATTCCGCTGACGCTCGACCCCGACGTTTATGCCGCGCTTGCAAACGGCGCGCTCAACGGATACTGGGCCTACAACCTCGATTCGCGCGACCGCTACTATTACCGCCGGGTGTATCTCGGCTGCGTGCGGGCGAACGACTACCTGGTGTCGCTACCGGAGTGGAACGGCCGCGATCTGGCCGTGACCGGCGGAAGCCAGGGCGGTGCGCTGTCAATCGTAACCGCCGGACTGGATCCACGGGTCAAAGCTTTGGCCGCATCGTACCCGGCGCTTTCCGATATGGCCGGATACACCGAAGGCCGTGCCGGGGGGTGGCCGCACGTCTTTCGCGCCGCGGGAGAGGGCTCCCACCGGACGCCCGAAAAACTAGCTACGGCCGCTTACTACGACGTGGTGAACTTCGCGCGCCGTTTGAAGGCGCCCGGTATGTACTCGTGGGGGTACAACGACCAGACCTGCCCACCGACGTCGATGTATGCGGCCTATACCGTGATCCGCGCGCCGAAACAACTCGTTCTGGCGCTCGAAACGGGCCACGGCAGAGTGCCGGAGCAGACGGACGCAATCAACGGCTGGCTCCACGAGTTCATCAGGAGCGGGCAGCCGCCCGTTCAGTAGGGGGCGAGGGTCGATAGGCGAATCCGTGACGGCGGGCGCGGGCGCCTGGGGTTCCGGTACAATGGCGCCATGCCGAGAACCAGCGCGGATATCGAGCAGGCCCGGATCGCCATTGCATCCCGTGGGACGGGGGAGCCGGCGCGGCTGCTGGAACTGGCGATACGGCTGCGGCAGGACAACCAGGTCGGCTGGGCACGGAAGGTGCTCGAAGCGGCGCTGGAGTGCGCCGGCGGGGCGGGTGCGGCGGAGCGCGTAGACATCCGGCTGGAGCTGGCGCTGTGCACTTACAAAGACCCGGACCTGCCGCTGGCGGACCGCCTCAATCGCGCGCTGGCCATGGTGGAGGCGGTGCTGGAAGATTTCCCTGGACTGCCGCCCGAGAGGCGCCAGCAGGCACTGGGAATCGCCGGGTCGATACACAAGCAGCGGTGGAGCGTTCACGCGCTGAAGTCTGCACTGGAGGCGGCGCGCGCGTGCTACCTGGAGGCTTACCGGCTCGGGATCGAGAGCGACCTCGGCTACACCGCGGTGAACGCTGCTTTCACCCTCGACCTGCTGGCCGACCAGGAGCGCGACCCGAGCGGCGCACCCACCCCGACCGCGCGCCAGATGCAGGCGCAGGCCGAGGGCATCCGCGACGAGGTGATCCGCAGCCTCGCGCGTTTCGAGGGCGATGAGTATTACGGCCGACGCTACTGGTTCGCCCTGACCCTGGCGGAGGCCAACCTGGGAACCGGGCGCCACGAGAAGGCGTGCCAGTGGGTGCGCGCCGCGGCGGCCATTGGGATGGAGGGCTGGCAGCTCGAGACGGCCGCCCGGCAATTGGCGCACCTGGCGCGGTTGGAGGCCCGCAAGGAGGGACTTCCGCCGGAGGAACTGGAGCGCTCCCAGGCCTGGACCGTGGTGGAGGCGCTGCTGGGCGGGAACACCGCCGCGGCGCTGTCGTTCTTCCGGGGCAAGGTGGGGCTGGCGCTTTCGGGCGGCGGCTTCCGGGCGTCGCTCTACCATATCGGGGTGCTGGCCAAGCTGGCGGAACTCGACATGCTGAGGCATGTGGAAGTCATCTCGTGCGTTTCGGGCGGCTCCATCCTGGGGGCGTATTACTACCTGGAACTCAAGCATCTGCTGGAGACCAGGCCGGATGCGGAAATCACCCGCGAGCATTACCTGGCGCTGGTGCGCCGCATCGAGCGCAACTTCCTGGCCGGGGTGCAGCGGAACATCCGCAACCGCATGCTGCTGGAGTTCGGGACGAATCTGAAGTCGCTCTTTTCGCGGCGGCCGCCGGCGAGCGAGCGTCTGGGGGAGATCTACGAGCGTGAGCTCTATTCGCGCATCGATGACGGCACGAGCGGCCCGCGTTATCTCACCGACCTGATGGTGCGGCCCTTCGGCGCGGGCGAGTTCCGCCCCAAGTACGACAATTGGCAGCGCCTCAATAAAGTGCCCATCCTGGTGCTCAACTCGGCCACGCTCAACACGTGCCATAGCTGGCAGTTCACCGCCAGTTACATGGGGGAGCCCCCGGCGCGCGGGATCGACAATGAGATCGACGCCAACCATCGTTTCCGCCGCATGTACCACGAGGAAGCGCCGCCCGCGTTCCGGAAACTGCGGCTGGGGTGGGCGGTGGCGGCCTCGGCCTGCGTGCCGGGGCTATTCGATCCGCTGCTCTTTGACGGGATGTACGAGGGCGGCTACATCACCCGCCTGGTAGACGGGGGCGTGTACGACAACCAGGGCGTAGCCTCGCTGTTGGAGCAGGATTGCACGGTGCTGCTGGTGAGCGATGCCAGCGGGCAAACGGGCATGGAGAAGGACCCGCCCGACCATCGGCTGGGCGTGCCTGCGCGGGCCAATAGCATACTGATGGCACGCGTGCGCGAGGCGCAGTTCCAGTTGTTGGCCCACCTGCGGGATGCCTCGGTGCTGTCCGGGCTGATGTACGTGCATCTTAAGAAGGACCTGGATTCGCGCCCGTTGGACTGGGTGGGGTGCCCGGACCCGTCCGCGCCGCCGCGCCATGCGCTGCTCACGCGGTACGGGATCCGGAAGGATGTGCAGGCGCTGATCTCGGGTATTCGGACGGACCTCGATTCGTTCTCCGACGTGGAGGCCGATGCCCTCATGCTCAGCGGCTATAAGATGACCGGCACGGAGTTCGCGCGATCGATCCAGGGCTTCCCCGTGCCGTCCGGCCCAGAGACGCAGTGGCGGTTCCGCGATTTACAGCCCATCGCGGGCGACCCGGGGGCCAGCGCGGAGTTGGCGGCGCTCGAAGAAGTCCTGCGTGCGGCGGCGTGCCTGTCCTTCAAGGCATGGAAGATGTCGCCGGCGCTGCGCTATATCTCGCATGGGCTTACGGCGGCGCTGGTGTTGGCGGTGGCGCTGCTGTGCCGCCGGTACTGGGCGGAGCCGGCGGTGTTTTCCTTCTCCCTGACGGGCCGGGGCGCGGCAATGGTGGCGGGTGCGGCGGCGTCGCTGGTGCTCCTGAAGATGTGGGCGCTGCCGCGCTGGCTGCGATACCGGAACCATTTCAGCCAGTGCGCGCTGTCGCTGGCGGCGTGCCTGGTGGGTTGGGCGGTGCTGCTGTTTCATCTGCGGCTGATCGATCCATTGTGGATCCGGTCCGGCCCGCGATACCGCCGCCCCGAAGAAGGAGAGAGCGTGCGATCGGCGGGCGCGGCGGCGGGGGGATCGGAATGACGCCGAGGGTATCGGCCGCGGCTGGCGTGGCCTGCGGGGCGGTGGCATTCATGGCGTGGGCGGTTCGGGGACGGTCATCGGCGGTCTTCGGACCCTCGGCGTGGCGCGGCGACCCCGGGCGGCGGGCGATCGCCCTGACGTTCGACGACGGCCCGAGCGAAGCGACCCCTTACCTGCTCGACGTCCTGGCGCGTGAAGGCGTGCCGGCTACGTTTTTCCAGGTGGGTGCCAACGTGGAGCGACTTCCGGGGGTGGCACGGGAAGTGCGGGAGGCGGGTCACGAAATCGGGAACCACAGCCATACCCACCCGTACTTCCATTTCAAATCGGCGGCGTTCATGGAGGCGGATCTGGCGCGTGCACAGCAGGCTATCGCCGGTGCCACGGGCGCGGAGCCGCGGCTGATGCGGGCGCCCTACGGGGTGCGATGGCCGGGCATTGGACGGGCGCAGCGCCGGCTGCAACTTTTGGGCATCATGTGGACCGTGATTGGGTATGATTGGAAATTGTCCGCCCATCACATCGCGCGCCGCGTGGCGGGCAAGGTGCGAAATGGTGCTATCGTGTGCCTGCACGACGGCCGCGAGTTGACGCCCGATCCGCCCGCGCGGCAAACCGTGGAAGCCGTGAGCCGCCTGATTCCCGTGCTTCGCGACCGCGGTTTCGACTTTCAAACGGTGACCCAGCTACTATGTCCGACGAATTCAGCAAGCGATTTCTGAACGTGATTGCCGCCACCAAGCGGCTGCCGCTCGAAAAGGTGACCCTCGATAGCAGCTTCGAGGACCTCGGCATCGACTCAATGGATGCCGTTGAAATCCTGTGGGCGCTCGAAAACGAGTTCGATGTGTCCATTCCGGATGAGCAGGCCAAGGCCGTAAAGAGCATGCGTGACATGGCTGAGGGTGTGGCGAAACTGGTGGCCGCGAAGGCTGCCGGTAAGGCCACGGGCGAGTAGCGTGCGGCGCGTCGCAATCACCGGCCTGGGCGTCGTCTGCGCGGTGGGCCGGAATACCTGCGAGTTCTGGGAATCGCTGAAGGCGGGGCGTTGCGGGATAGCCCCCATTGGAGCCGTGGACTGCTCGGAATTCCGCTTCCATAACGGGGCCGAGGTGCGGGGCTATAGCCACACAGACTACTTTGAGGAACGTCGTGCCGACTTCATGGACCGCTTCGCGCAGTTCGCGGTGATCGCGGCGCGGGAGGCGGTGGCGGACGCGCGCGTCGAGTGGACCCCGCAACTGCGTGAGGAGACCGCCATCGTGACGGGCTCGTGCGTCGGCGGGCAGGACGCGCAGGACGCGGGCTTCGTGGAGGTATATAAAAAGGGCGCCATGCGCGTCCATCCGCTTACCATTCCAAAGACTATGGCCAACGCGGGCGCCAGCCACATTTCCATGGAGATGGGGGTCACGGGGCCGGCGTACACGATGTCAACGGCCTGCGCTTCGGCCGCCCATGCCATCGGGCAGGCGTTCTGGATGGTGCGCTCGGGTTCGGCGGAAATGGCCATCACGGGCGGCAGTGAGGCGCCTTTCAGCTACGGCCTGCTGAGGGCCTGGGAGGCCATGCGGGTTGTGGCGCCGGACACCTGCCGGCCGTTTTCGCGGGACCGCCGCGGCATGATCCTGGGGGAAGGCGGGGCAATGATGGTCCTGGAACCGCTGGAAGCGGCGTTGGCGCGCGGCGTCAGGATCTACGGCGAGGTGGTGGGGTTCGGGATGTCCGCGGACGCCTCCCACATCACTCAGCCCAATTGGGAAGGGCCTGCCCGGGCGATGCGACGTGCCCTGCGGGACGCGGGCATTGCGCCGGAGCAAGTGGGGTACATTAACGCCCACGGCACAGGCACCACTGCGAACGATTCCACCGAGACGGCCGCTATCCGGGCCGTTTTCGACGGGCATGCGGAACGCCTCGCGGTGAGTTCCACCAAATCCATGCACGGGCACGCATTGGGCGCGGCTGCGGCCCTTGAGGCGGCGGCGACGGTTCTGGCGCTGCGGGACGGGATTCTGCCCCCCACGGTCAATTTCACCGAACCCGACCCGGAGTGCGGGCTCGACGTGGTGCCCAACCAGGGGCGCCCGGCTGCAGCGGAATGGGCGCTGTCGAACTCCTTTGCGTTCGGCGGGCTGAACGCGGTGCTGGCATTCCGAAAGTATTAGCCGCGGGCTTTGCTTTCCGGGTCGGGAACATGCTACGATTTTGATGTCACGTGACGCAAGCGGGGACGTAGTTCAGTTTGGTTAGAACGCCGGCCTGTCACGTCGGAGGTCGCGGGTTCGAACCCCGTCGTCCCCGCCAACTTCCTTCCTTTTTCCTTTCAACAAGAACCTTCCAGCGGTGCCCGTTCTGCGAACATGCGCTAACATGCGCGCGGCTGCAGGCAGCGCGTCCCAGGGTTAACTCGGCGCCGCGCAGATCTTTAGCGGGAAAACCACCGCATGAGGCGCTTC
>DATMYF010000109.1:0-88833 GCA_035561075.1 Bryobacteraceae bacterium | reverse complement strand
AGTGACGCCGAAGAGCGACGACCATAGCTTTGAGCCGACGTTCCGCACATTCGACAGCGTAAGCGCGAACCAGACGGCGGACTTCAGCGCGTCCCCCTTGTACAGGATTAGCGGCAGGATAACGAACAGTTCGGGCGCCGGTGTCGAAGGGACTACACTGAATCTCGGCGGCACGAAGACGGAGTCCAGGGCAACCGATTCCAACGGGAACTACTCGTTCATTAGCCTTCCCCCGGGCAACTACACGGTGACGCCGTCGCGTGACGGATTCACGTTCACGCCGGAACCCCGTGTATACAACAACCTGAGCCAAAACCAAATGGCCGCTGACTTCACTGCGACCACGACTGCGACGTTCACGATCAGCGGCAGAATCACCCTCGGCGGCGCGGGCGTTATCGGGGTAACGGTAAACCTAAGCAGCGGTACTCAGACGAAATCGACCACAACCGGTGACAACGGAAACTATACCTTTAACGGTCTAGCGCCGGGGACGTACACCGTGAGACCCGCCAACTGGGCGACGAGCCCGGGTTCGATCACTCTGACTGATGTGAATGGAAACGGGACCGCAGATTTCTCGATTGTCGGGCGGGAGTACATCCGGCTCGGAGACCGCGTGATCGCGATTGAGGACGGGCAATGAACGCGCCGGGAAGAGAGTGCGAGCGTTGCAGCGATAGAAGGGGAAATATGAAACGACTACGCGTGCTGGGACTAGGGATCCTGTTCTCTGTAACGGCGGCAACTGTCGGAGCGCGAGGCCAACAATCCTTGACCGCAGCGACGCCAATTCAGATGCTGACCTTTCGGCTTCAGCGCAACCGCCTGGTACCGGCTAGACTGACCGTCCCGGAAGGCCGCTATGCGGTGACCCTGATAAATACGTATGTCCTGGGTGAGATTGAGTTGGTGTGGAAGGACAGCGCAGGCGCAAAGGTCGCCGCCACCAAGGCGCCGAAGGGCAACGCGCGGTCACGGCTGTTTGTGCAGTTGACGCCAGGCCAACATGTTTTGCAGGTGCTCGGGGATCCGACACGGCGCCAGCAAGCGGTGGTGATTCTGTATTGATGCGCGGCAAGGACGGCGGCAAAAGAAGGAGCTCATGATGTTCCGGAAAGTGATACCAGCGGTTCCGCTTCTGGCGGTTGTTATGGGGAGCCCTGCGTTCGCGCAAACGGCTCTGGCCGGACAGCTAAAGCAGGGTGTCTCGGTTGCGCAGTTAAAGAGAGTGTCGTCCCATTTGCGCGACTACCTCCCGGTATACGGTACTCGGCTCGTTGCCTCCGGCAGTGAGCGTCTGACGCTGGCCGCTCGGCTGCAACGGACTTCCGGCGGCAAGTCGGAAAGCTCGGTGCTCACCGTCACCGCGGAGCCGCTTCTGGGGGCCATTCGAATCACCGAAAAAGGAGCGGCGGGCACCCGAGAAACCGGTCACGACGGCCGCGAGGTCTGGAGCAAAGCGGGTACCCCGGCGGAATTGGATACGGCCCTGGTGGAGACCCTGCTATACGATTGCGCAGAACGCCTTTTTACAGCCCAGGTAGAGGGCTTCCCCATACGAATCATCGGCAATAGGTTTCGAGACGATGACGGAAAGAGCAAGGACTACCGCGGCCGGTACTTCGATATCTTTAGGCTGTTTGATCGCCTGAATGCCGGGGGCAAGGAAATCCCGCGCGAGCGGACCTATTTCTTCGATTCCGCAACGCGGCTGCTCGATCGGGTGGCGTACCGTACTGGCGGTGCGCCGGGCGTTCGCGTGACGACGTTCCTCAGCGGGTGGCAACGATTCGGCAATCAGGTGTTTGCATCCACCATCACGCGCCAGGAGAACGGCGTCGAAACTTTACGGATTACGGTGGACTCCGCGATTTGGACGCCAGCGGCGAAAGACAACGCTTTCGGAAAATGAATTCTGATCGGGAGAGTATTGTGCGGCAAGCAACCAGAATCACATCGCGGTTCGACAGGGGCGGGTTCGGGAACCTTGCATTCGGTCTGTCCTGTCTCTTGATATGTTGTGTCGGATTGACGGCGCAGATCCGCGAAGCGGGCGACCTTATCCCTCCGCGCGGCACTGCTCCGACGGGGCTCTTCGGGACCAGCGAGCTTGACACCGTTAATCTCAACACCGGTGCGGTGGCGTTACGCATCCCGATTACTGCCTTTTCGACGAACCGCGGTGGTGCAGCCGGCTTCGATTTGGCGCTCGCCGCTAACAGTGCGCATTACGATGTGAGGCTCGACTACAGCCGGCAGGACCAGGATGGGAATCCGGAACTGACCTATAACCTGGAGCCATCCAGCAACAACAACTGGCGCTACAGTTTCGAGTACTCGCTGGAGTTTGAGGGACGTCCAAATCCGGTCAACACCTACAACTGCGGAAATTCCGAGGAGTACTATCAATCCACTCACCCTAACCGCATGACGCTGGTCCTGCCGGACGGCAGCCGCCACCTCTTGCGTTTACGATTGCCGACGATCGATGACTCCAAGGATGGGTATTACCGTTACGATCCGCTCGGAACCCTGGCTGTGGGCTGCGGGCCAGCGGGCAACAACCTGAGTGGCGCGCTCACCTACTACACCACCGATGGCACCTACCTTTCTGTGGCGATCGCAACGGGGCAGGTGGATATCGCTGGGCAACCTGTTGCGACGAAGGACCTACAGTGGGCTCTCTATTTTCCGGACGGAGGGGTGTTGCACCAGGTCGGTATGGCTCCGCGTTCCCCGTTTACGCTGAAGGACCGCAACAATAACGGGATCAGCATGTTCAATGCCATGACGGACGGATATCCCACGCATTACATCAGCGATGATGCCGGGCGCACGCTTACCGTGCAGGAGAGGGACGGCGAGGACTGGATCATTACCCCGGGCGCGGGAAGCGCTGAGCTGAAGTGGATCGTCCATTGGCGCGATGCCGTAGGGGTGTCACGAGAGTATAACTGTACCGCGAGCCAGTTTCAGCGTTGTACATTTCAGCCGGCCGCCTCTGTTGTGGACTACATCCGGCTTCCGCAGGAGTATTGCGATGGCGGCACGGGTTGCACCCTTCAATACCAGTTCGCATACAACACCGACAATAACGGCGGAGGACTGGCGAGTATCAGTTCCGTGACTACGCCCCTGGGAGCGCAAACGCAGTTCACGTTTCGGTTGGACAATAGCACGGGCTACCTGTACACGTATGACGAGTACCTCAATGACTGGGTGTCGACGCGGCGCTTGACCATCCCCCGAGACTACGCGAGCGGCGCTGAAGAGACCAGCTACAACTTCGCGGGTGGGAGCACGGTTGTCGCTCCTGACGGCGGTGCGACTACTACCTGGGTGGATTCATCCACTGAAAAGCGAGGCTTGGCCTGGAAGGTACAGTACCCGGATGGAAGCCTGGTGGAACGCTACTGGGCAGCCAACCCGCCAAGCGGCGTGGTGAACGATAGCAACAATTTCAACAATCCTTACATACGAGCGGAGTACCGGACGGTCGCGGGAAGGACCAGCATGAAGGTCTACGACTACGACCTGAACGGCAACGCCACCTCGGTCTCAGAATACGACTGGTTTAACGCCGGCACCTATCAGATTCCACGAAATGCAATGGGGATACCGAACGGCATCGTGGGGGGACTGGCGCCCGTGCGGACCACGGCGATGACGTACGAGTTTCCTTCGGCCCCGGGGCAGGAAACCAATGCCTATTTCACGGCGGCAGTGCAGGGATACCGGGCAGCAGTGAAATCGCGGCAGGTAGCCGGGGCAGGCGTGGAGAGCCGAACGGAGTACGTGTACACGCCGGTCGTGAGTGGTCACTCCCTCAGCCTGCAAGCGACTTCGGAGTACCACTGGGATTCGACGAAGAGCCCGACCGTGCCCGCATCGCTGAACGCGACCAACGCGGTCCGCGCGGAGCACATGTACGACAGCAACTTCGGCAGTCTTTGGAGGACGAAGGCTCCCGGAAGCACCAGCTTTACGGAGTACGAATACGACAGCACGTGGACGTTCATACGTTACAAGAGAATTAAGGACGCCACGGGTACCGTGTTGATGGAGTCGTTCTTCGATAACCACGACGCGTGGACCGGGCTGCCGCAGTTCGTAACCCCGGATACTGCCCATCCCACGATAAGGACCCAGACCCTGTACGATGCGCTTGGGCGCGCGCAGACGGTCCAGGAAGCCGTGGGCACGCCAGCGGAACGCCAGACCCTGACGCAGTACTCGCTGCAGCAGCGGCGCATTGTCACGCAGAGCAGCGTATATGGACCCGGTAGCAGCCAGCCTTCATGGCGGGTGACGGCACAGCACTTCGATGGTGCGGGGCGGCCGTGGCGGAACCGCCTGTTAGAAACGGGCAGTGTTGGTGAGGCAACCGCATCGAACGCCACCGGCATGATTACGGATACGGAGCATCGCGTCTGGGCGAGCGGGCGCTCGGTGGCGGTTTCGAATCCGTACCGCCCGACGGGTGATGACCCGCGCGGGTGGAAGCTGACCTGCCTGGACCGGATGGGGAGAGTGGTGGATGAGTACGAGGTGCCGGCGATGGAAGCGCCGGGGTGCGGCAGCGTCGGGGGCTACACGGCGCACAGCACGGTTAGCTATGACCAGCAGCAACCCTTGTCGAACTGGCTGTACGACCAGACGCAGGACGCGGCCGGGAAGGAGCGGCGGCTGGTGTACGACGGCCTGCGGCGGCTGCGGTCGGTGTATGAGGATCCGGGGCAGTTGAACTACCGCACCGAGTACAGCTACGACGGGCGGGACAACTTAATCGCAGTGCAGCAGTACGGAACTGCGGGAACACCCCAGCAGAGCCGCACGTTCGGCTACGACAGCCTGGGCCGGCTGCGGACGGCGACGCAACCGGAAAGCGGCTTGCTGAGCTACCAGTATTACGATGACGGAAAGCTGCAGAGCCGGCTGGACGGGCGGTCGATCACGACATTGTACACCTACGACGGGCTGGACCGGCCGGAGACGGTCGCGTACACGGGCGGCGTGGGCAGCACGGTGCGGTACTGCTATGACGGGAAGGTGGTGGATGCGGGGCAGTGCGTGACGTCTGCGACGGCAATGCCTCTTTCGCACGGGCGGCTCACCCAGGTGCAGAATGGAGAAGCGGCGACGACGTATGGGGCGTTCGACGAGCTGGGACGTGTGCTGAAGAGCGAGCAGAAGGTCGGGAGCGGGCCGGCGTACGGGTTTGAGTACAACTACAATGCGATGGGACTGGTGTGGATGAAGTATCCGTCCGGACGTGAAGTGACGACGGCATACGATGCTGCCGGGCGGCCGCAATCGGTGGCGGGCAGCGGGGTGGAGTACCTGAAGCCGGTTGCGGGGCAGAACCAGTACTGGGCGCTGGGGGCGTTGCGGCACGCGGTGATGGGGAACGGGCAGGTAGAGACGTGGCAGTACAATACGCAGCGGCAGCCGACGGAGTTGCAGGTGCCGGGGCGGCTGGTGATCAGCCTTTCCTATTCGCCCAACCAGAACAACGGGAATGTGGCCGGGCAGACGATCACGGTGCCGGGGCTGGGTGAGTTCACGCAGACCTACGGGTACGACCGGCTGAACCGGCTGGAGATGGTGAACGAAGGGGCGGGGAGCGGGGCGAGCGGCAGTTGGAACGCGAGCTTCGGTTATGGGGCGTTCGGGAACGTCTGGCGTGCATCGGGTTCGTATTCTCCGGACCTGGGGACGCCGACGCAGGAGCAGCAGTATAGCAGCGCAACGAACCGGCTGGTGCAGTTGAGCAACGGGCAGAGCCTGCCTGCGGACACGTACGACGGCGCCGGGAACCTGCAAAAGGAGCCGTGGCTGACGGTAGCGGCGGCGATGAGCTACGACGGGGAGAACCGGCTGGTGTCGCACACGCGCGGGGGCACGGTGGTGCAGTATGGGTATGATGGAGAAGGGCGTCGGGTGCGGCGAGTGGGGCCGGACGGGACAACGACGTATGTGTACGATGCGCTGGGTCAACTGGCGGCGGAGTATGGGCCGACGGTAGAGTCCGGGTGCGGGGAGCCGCGGTGCTACGTGACGGTGGATCACCTGGGGAGCACGCGTATGCTGGCGGGCACGACCGGAATCCGGCGCTACGACTACCGGCCGTACGGCGAGGAGTTGTACGCGGGCGACGGTGGCCGGACAACGGCGATGGGGTACACAGCCGGCCGGGATCAGGTGACCGTGAAGTTTACGGGCAAAGAACGGGACGTGGAGACGGGCCTCGATTACTTCGGGGCTCGGTACTTCTCGGGGGCACACGGGAGGTTTACCAGCCCGGATGCGCCGTTTGCGGACCAGGATCCGGCCGATCCTCAGAGTTGGAATCTCTATGCCTATGGAAGGAATAATCCTCTACTGTATACCGATCCCAGTGGCTCCTACGTCTGTGGTGCCAACATGTCAGATGAGGATTGCCATGGATTTGAAGAAGCACGCGGGAGGGCCGTTGATGCTGCTGAGAGACTGCGGACGAGGCACGGAGATAGTTCGCAGCAGTACCTTGACGCCCAACGAGCAATAGACGCTTATGGTGAACCAGGCATAGACAACGGAGTGACGGTCACGGTCGGGGCGGCGGGTAAGGGAGCTGCCGCAAATGTTGATGCGGGTGGCAATCTGGGCCCTAGCACCGCCGACAACCCAAATGGTCAAAATATTCTGGTTACGCTCAGTCGGACTCAGGTGGCGCGAGGAGGCATTGATCTTGCGTCGGCGCTTACGCACGAGGGTTCTCACGTTGCTGATGCATCCGCATGGGTCACATCGGGCTTCGCGGCTAACCCAACCCTCTTTGCAACGGAATTACGTGCCTATTTTGTCAATTTGAGCGTTGAAGGTGCATTCGGAGTTGCGCCATACAAATTGGGCACCGGAGGCGGGGCAGTTCTGGTTGCTCCAGGGTTCCTGAATCCGGGGCGGCTTGACAAATTCGTCCGAACGTCGCCGCTTTATGCGCCATGGGTGAACCTGCCCGCTTTTGACCCCCAAAATATGGTCCGGCGGAGGTGACCTGGTGGAGATATTCGTAATGCTAACGTTCTTGGCCGTCACAATGGTCGGGGCCGCACCTCAAGGAGGTAGTCAACGATCGATCTCTCTTGATGAGTCCCGCCCCTATGTCGAGATTGTCTTCGAAAGATCGGGAGAGCGCGTTCCAGTATTCGATGGAGAAGGTAAGCAAGGATTGTGGCTGAAACTCCGGAACAATTGCGTGCTCCCGATAGAAGTCCGAGTGTTGCCTGGGAACCGCGGAAACCCTGGGTTTCTCGTACCTCACGAAGTCATTGAAGAGTTAGCGGGTGTGAGGCCGCTTTCTGGTCACCGCCCATTACTGACAAAGCCCAGCGGGTACGGCAGTCCCGACGTGGGGAACTCAAGAGCAATCGCACCGGAGAAGGATCTGTTGTTCAGTGTTCCTTTGAACCACGTGACTCGCGAGTGGTTCTTGCGAGTGGAAATCGAGTTGGTGATGCCAGTGCCCGCTCGTGGCAATCAACCGAGGACATTTGTGGAATTCTACTGGAGTCAGCTTCCAGAAGATGTGCGGCGCGAATCAGATCAAGCACTGTACGGAAGAATCAGTAAATGATTCTGACCCAAAACCCGAAAACTCAGCCACGGGAAACTGGAGTAATCTTGGGCGAAACGGCGCCGGCTCGGCCGGCGGGAGGATGACGGCATGCCCGGAACCCAGGGGAACCCAGGGGGGAAGCCAGGGGACACACAGACGGGACGTTCCCGTTAGGCGCCGAACGCAAATGCATCCTGGCGACGGTCGGGCCGTTCCTTGGCGGGCTGGCCGCGATTCCACGAAACGCAATGGGGATGCCGAACGGCATCGTGGGGGGACTGGCGCCCGTGCGGACCACGGCGATGACGTACGAGTTTCCTTCGGCCCCGGGGCAGGAAACCAATGCCTATTTCACGGCGGCAGTGCAGGGATACCGAGCGGCAGTGAAATCGCGGGAGGTAGCCGGGGCAGGTGTGGAGAGCCGAACGGAGTACGTGTACACGCCGGTCGTGAGTGGTCACCCCCTCAGCTTGCAAGCGACTTCGGAGTACCACTGGGATTCGACGAAGAGCCCGACCGTGCGCGCGTCGCCGAACGCCACAGACGAGTGCAATGCGGGTCTAGAGGGCTGTGGCTAGGCAATCTTACGGCGCCGCCACCGCGTCTTGATGCGAACCTTGTACTTCCCAGGCTCGACCGGCGCGCCGGCATCAATCGCCTTGAGCACTTTTTCGCGTTCCTTCCTAGCCTTGGCCAGGTTGGCTTTCCCAAATTCATCCAGGAAAGCAATAGATTGCAGCCAGCTTTGAGTCACCATCGGCGGTCGCTCCACCGCGCGCGGGTTGGTCACAGGTGAGGGAATGCCCCGGACCTTCATCCTGATGCGAAGCCTGTGTGGCCCGGGCTCGATAAGTGCACCCGCGGCAATCGCCTCAAGCACTCTTTCGAGTTCTCTTTTTGCCCGCGCCCGGAACGTCTTCCCCGACAGCTCCAGGCCTGCGATATCTTGCAACCACGCCTGCGTCACTATGGGACGCCGCCTTAAGTTGCTCGATCTCTTCTGTGGTGAGGGAATGCTTGAGGACTCCATAAAAAGCATCGACCGCCTTGTGGATCAGAGCGATCATCTCCTTGTCTCCGCTGGCCCTGATCACTGCGATCTTCTCCAGCAGCGGATCGGGTGCGGGCTTCTTCGGTATCGGATGCAGTTCGACCAGTCGCTCGCCCGACAGCCACTGCTCGAAGAGCTGAACGCCGATGTCCTGGAACGTGGTTTTCGCTTTGAAGCGTTTTTCATCCAGTTGGTCGAACTGCTCCGGAGGAAACCGAAGATTGATCCTGCGCTCATTCGCCATAAACGTGCCGTCTCCCAAAGGGCTTGACGCCCTGGTTCAACTGTACCATAATCGATCCAGGCAGCGTGAACCAGATCCGGAGAGCAATGTTCAGACGCTAAAGGGGAACCCAAGCAGTCTCTCAGACCGTACCACCGGGGCCACCGTTCTCTCCTCCCATTCTCCCCCAGGGCGTTCCCGTAGTCTCCACATTGCCCGCCCTTTCGACCGTGTGCAAGGCGACGGGAGAGGTGCGTGAAGCGCGATCAGATGAGGGTTCAACTGTATGGAGGAACGAGACCGTGACTATGAAAAGGGCTGAGGTTCTGGAGTACGCGCTCACGGGGCTACAGGCCCGGCGAATTGTTCTTTCGATTGAAGAGCAGGTGCCGAGGCAGCAGCGGCATCACACGCCAGAGGGGCGAGGCAGTGTCGCCCCATTAGCACGTCGGGAAGAACGCGATGGGAAATGACATGCGTTCTCTCACGGTGATGCCCTCGACTGTTTGGCAAGGGAGGTTGAGCTTCGGGATGGTCACGATCCCCGTGCGGCTCTACACGGCGGCCAGGAGAGAGAGGACCAGGTTCCACCAGGTATTTCGTGTCAACGACGTGCCAACCGAAGGCCGTCGGGACTCGATTGAGCCCGAAGAGCCGATTTCCGATCAGCCGGATGTACTGCGGTTCCCGGCGAGCGCAACACGTCCCGCCGGCCCCACGGACCCGGAGCTGGAACCGGTTATGCGCGTCCACAACCAGCCGGTCAGCGAGGACGAGAATGCGGCCATCGAGAAGTCCCGCATCCTGAAGGGCTACGAGTTGGAGAAGGGCCGCTACGTCGTAGTTTCGCCGGCCGAACTGGCGGCGTTGCGGACCCGCACATCGACGGAGTTGGAGATCACGGAGTTCGTCCGGTTGAGCGAGATCGACCCGGTCTACCTCGATGCCTCGTACTACGTGGTTCCCGACACTGGCGGCGAGAAGCCCTATGCGCTCCTGTACACGGCGTTGAAGGAAAGCCGGTACGTGGCCCTCGGAAAACTCGCCATGCACGGGCGCGAACACTCTACCGCGATCCGCCCGGGCAACTCCGGGCTGATCCTGCACACGCTCTTCCACGCGAGCGAGGTCAGATCGGGCGACGAATACCCGACCGATCCACAACTGGTATCGCCCAAGGAACTGGAGCTCGCGAAGATGCTGATCAATGCAAAGGCGGCGACGTTCGACCCGGAAAAGTTGAAGGACACCTTCGACGAGCGGCTGCAGGCGTTGATCCACAGTCGGGCAGCTTCGGCCGTGTTGGTTAAGTCGAAACAGGAGCAGCCGAAGCGCGCTTCGGTGGTGGACATCGCGGACGCACTCCGGCAGAGCCTTGAAGCCGTCCGCAAGCCGGCCAGCAGGGAGGACCGCGCTCGGGGCAGCAAGCGCAAGCACCGGAATACTCGGCGCAGTGGCTGACAGAGCGATGGCTCTCGGCCGTGAAGCGCCCGCGGAACTCTGAATTCGAGTGTGAGCACAGCGCTATGAATGCACAGCACGAAATAGACCGGCTGCTGGAGGAATCCGGCGCGGTGCTAGTTCGCCAGAACAATCACCTCGTCTACCGCCTGCCAAACGGGAAGAACTTCGTCGCAGCCAAAACGTCGAGCGACCCGGACCGGGCCGCGAAGAACAGCCTGAGCGACCTTCGGCGCGCACTCGGCACCTTGCGCGCGGCGCCAGAGGCGAAAGGAGAACCAAAGATGCGTATCGAGCAAATGCCGGTGGTACCGGTGCCGGCGCACGAAACACCGAAAATCGAAGCTTTGAAGCACCGTATCGAGGCGGCGGTCGCCAGAGAGGAAGGCCAGCAGGAGCAGCTGCTGGCCCTGGCACAGCAGATCGAGCGGCGAGTCGCAATGCTCCGGGCGCTGCTGCCGTTCGCCGCTGATCCGGCCACGGAGGAGGTGTTGCGCGCAGTCCTGCCAGCCATCGAGGTGGCTTCGCCGCTACCGCCGGAGGTGCGGCCCGAACCACCGCAGCAGATTACCGAGCGAGTCCAGGTGACGCGACAACTCGTGTTAGCGGCCACGCAGACGTTCGATAACACGTTCACAGTGAACGACGTGCTCAGCCTGATGAGCGGCGGCCGGCAGATCGACGGGGAGGAGCGCCTGCGCGTCCGATCGGCGATTGCGCAGGCTATGACGACGCTCTACGAGCGCGGCGAGCTGGTGAAGGAGGCCGAAGGCATCGGCAAGCGCCAGACGATCTGGCGAAAGGTTGCGTTGAAAGGAAGCGGGAATGGGAACCGAACCAGAGGATAGCGAAGGACGCGCACACCCGCCCCGCTGCATACTGCGGGTCCAGGCTCACCCGCACGTGCATCCGGACCGCCAGGAGGATGTGATTGTCGAGGTGGTACGCGGCGGAGAGGTCATGGCCACGGTTTACGGCTCCTCGGAGGGCCTGCACATCGTCAGCACGCTGTTCGAGGGCGGGAGGAGGGCCAAGCCTTTCTATCTGCAGATGGACCCGCCCAGCATGGCGGGAATCGTGGTCCCGCTGCTCCAGTCGGGCGAGGAGTGCGACCGCAAGCGGCATCGCCCGCCGCGCCAGCCGATCCAATGCCCGGTTTGCCAGAAGACTATCGTGCGGCCGCGCACCGGCGCCAGCGTCCAGTACGTCTGCGGCGGAATCGGTGGCCGCAAGAGCGACTGCCAGAACATCCGGAGGTATGCTGGCCAGCGCGGCATCACCATCCCGGAGATGGTCGAGCGCATTCGGGCGTTCCGGGCGAAGATGGCCGCGCGCAGGAAGCCGGAGGAGGCAGCGTGAAGCACTAGGCCAAGCACAGCTGAAGCGGAGGGCGGCTTCGCACCGCAAAAAGGCATCCTCGCGCCGCGCAAGACGGCGGCGTAGAGGACGATAAGGAACCCCGAGCAGGTGAATTCGATCAAGAAGAGGTCGTACGTCGAGCCGTCCGTTGTCCGGGCGGTCCTGGCGCGCGTGCCGCCGTACTGGATGATTAGCGCCATCTTGGCGGCAACTCCCGGCATGGTCGTCGACGCGACCGGCTGCGGCGCGCGGAAAATGCCAGAACGCCGTTTGGGACGGCACAAGTCCGAAATGGCGACAAACCGTCAACTTGGATTTAAACGCTTCGGCGTCAGTGGTGATTTACCACCGCTCAATCCACGATACGCCGGCCGTAGATTGAGCCAGACCCGGAGCTAGGCATTCATCGTGGATAGGTTCTCGATTTAGGAATTGCACTGGCCCGAATCCCAGCGCAAAATGTTGGCTCACTCCAACTTCGCATTCGGGCGCGCCGCCGTGGTCTTCTCCACGAAAAGCAGGCTGTCGTACCTTTCTGTCACCACTTGCTCGAACATGTTTGAGCCGGGTACGTCCTCCGAAAAGCCGTGAAAGATATTGCGAGTGAGATGCTTCGCGCCGACGCCCGCCAACGTCTCGCGCGCGCGAAGGAACAACGTCACCTGGTGCTTCCACACGTCAAAGCCGCCGAACGAGCCAGGACCAGTACCCTGCCACACGGCCATGATCGACGGCGCGGGCATTGAGTGGATCGCGTGCGTCAGGCTGATGTTTTTGGGGTACTGATCATGGTACGCATAGATCCGGCTCTCTTCGCCGCCCATCTCCACGACCAGTTCAGGAATGTCGCGCAGTATGGCGACTAGGTTATTTACCAGGACCGAGGTGTCGATCATCGCTGTCGGCCACCGAGACTGCGCTCGATCACCAGGCGCGGTGCCATCTCCGTCAATACCCGCCCGGCGAACGCGCGGACGGTTTTCTCGTTGTTGGGCGAGAAGACGATCCAGGGCTCGATCCTGTTCGTGGTGTTGGCCTTCGCCCGGTCGAGGCGCGTCGAGTTGCGCGCCTTCGCCGTCTTCTCGCTCACCGTCCGCACCAGGAAGTTCCGCAGCATGTCGCCAGTGAGCATTAGGTTGCGGCGGTTGCCCTTGCCCATCCTGGTCTTGCGGATTGCGTAGTACTTGCTGAGCCGCTTGGCGGGACCATCGGTCGGGCCCAGGGCTGCGGCCAGGCGATTCTTTACCGTGGCAACGCCGACGTTGCCGATCTTGAACACCTCGTGCTGCTTGAAGCTGAGATGGTCCAACCGGATCTGTTTCTTATGGAAGATTCGGACCGACGCCATGGTTATACCTGCCGCAGTCGCAGACAGACGCCGCCCGCGTGGTCGGCCTGAATCTCGAAGACCGTGTACGCGACGCCGTCCACCCGCACTTCGTCACCGTTTTCGGGAGGCGCGGCAAGATCCGACGCGCGAAGGAAGGCTACGGCGTACACGCCTAGCGCAGTCTCTTGTGCCTCGCGCGTCTCCTCGAAAACCGCACACACCCTGACCTCCGGTCCGGTCCGCGGCGAATAGACGACCTCCTGGCCGAACGCGTCCAGCACACCTGCGTTGAGCGCGCCGGCCTGGGAGATCCAGTTCGACATGGCGCCTACGCCTTCGTGGCCTTGACCAGAACCTCCGGCCGCAGGCAGATCGGCAGCGGGTTCTGCTGCGTGTGCAGGTCGGTCCCGCGCCCGAATTTGCGCGGCTCCTGCTTGGCGTAGAGCGGCAGTCCCAGCGTGTTCGCGGTCTCGTTGAAATCGGCGGGTGCGAAATGCGTGCGGAACGTGTTCGCCGTCCCGAGCGGGAAGAAATGCGCCTCGTCGTCGGCGATGAACTTCCGCACGTTCCCGGCGGCGTCGGTCGCCTGGCCCCGGTACTCCTCGAACGTGATGCCGCCAAAGGTGAAGCCGGTGCGGTAGTCGTTCCCCAACTGCTGGTTGCGCTGATAGTACGTGAACGCCTCCTTCACCTTCGCGTGCGTGGTGAAGGCGTCGTAGAAGCCCTGCGAGCACAGGCACATGATGCCCGTCATAAACTCGCCCTTGAGATTGTCCTCGATGTGGCGCTTCACTTCGAGCACCTTCAACAGCACCTCGGTCGCCGCGGTGGTCAGCGCGAAGTTGACCGTCTTCGCCGTGATGCCGAACTCCGTGTAGAGGTCGTAGAGCGTCGAGCCGTCGGCATCGAGAATCACGCCCTTGAGCGCGCCCATACGCAGGTACTCCAGCGTGATGGCGTGCTTGTTGCGCATGTTCTGGAGTTTCTGCGCGAGCAGGTTCGCCAGGGCGTCCATCTCGGTTTCGGAGCCGAAAGCGCGGATACCCTGGACCTCCTCGGGCAGCACCGCGTCGTCATGCGGGATGTGCGGGATGACAAAGGAGCGCACCTTGCGCTTGCCCACCGTGCCGAGCGTGCCGGGCGCACCCACCGGCTGCGTGGGTAGCAGGTTCAGCACTCCGCTCATCTCCTCGATAATGATCGTGCGGGTGCGGACGCCCTGCGGCGCCATCAGGTTCAACTGCTCCAGACGCCCGTAGGTGTTGGGGATCTTGTTGATGGCGGCGGTCAGCGCCGCCATATTGAAAGCGTCGGTCGAAAAGGGGTTAAGGATCATGGATCAGGCTCCTTGACGGACGAGGATGCCCGCCGTCTTCAACTGCGCGATGGCAGCGCTCTTCTGGTTCGCGGTGGTTCCCGCCGGCCAAGTGATTCCATTGTCCGAGACGATGGCGTTGCGGACAATCGCCACGCCGGACCTATCGGCGCCGTCCGGCGCAGTCGTGTCGAGAAGCAGGAGGCCGCTGGCTACATCGCTACCGTCGGTGGCCGCGAAGTCGATCTGCTTCACCTTTCCGGAGCCCGCGGCCACCGTGATGGTGAAAGTGTCTCCCGCAACGAAATCCGCAGCGCCATCGGCGATCGTGAAGGTGAGATGGTTCGTGAACTCGATGCCCACCGTGGCCACGCCGATCAGGATTCCATTCGGATCCTCGACGGCGAACTTGCCGCCGTCCACCGCGGGTTCGATGCAGACGACCCGGTAAACGCCGGGCTTGGCGCCGGCGCCCACGGCGGGCGCGGCGGTGATGGCGCCGTCACCGGTGTTGCCGGCCACGGCAGCGCTCGCGGCGGCGCCCTTGGTGACGCGGCCGAGAACCATGCCGGTGAGCAACTCGCGTGCGGCGCCGCTGCCTGCGAGGATGGTGACCACGTCGCGGCTGTACTGATTCTCCGCTTCGAATTTCAGCCAGTCGCCCAAATACTTGCCTTCCGCTTGTACAGGCATCTCAATTTGCTCCTTTCCCGGCGAGCCGCTCGACGGCCTTCATCACCGGACTGCCTTCAGGCTTGGCACTCGCGCCGGTTCCGGTGTCGGGCATCACGTGCGAGCGAATCTCCGGGGGCTCCTCGGCGGTGCGGGCCTCCAACAGGCTCTGCCTGGCCTCGGCCGGGGCGACCTGGTTCGCCAACAGCGCGGCGGCTTTCGCCGGCATGCCGGCCAAGGCGCACAGTTCCACGACCTCCCGCGCCTCGGCATAGCCCTGCCGGCGAGCCTCCGTGCGGATGGCTTCGATATCCACGGCGGAAGGCTCCGCCGCATGCTGTTCTTCGTTCATGCTGGTTCTCCCTTGGAGATGGATTGACGTGTTGCGGGCCTTTACAGTCCCGCGAAGATCGGCCAGGGCTTCCTGGCGCGTGCCGATCCGGTCGGCCAGTCCCGCCGCGAGGGCGTCGCCGCCGAAGTAAAGCGCGGCTTCCGTCTCCCGGATCGACGTCTCCGCCACGCCGCGATTGCGCGCCACCGTGCTCACGAGCAGCCCGTAAGTGCGCTCGATCTCGGCGGCGAGCACGCCATAGGCCTCCTCGCTCAGCGGGGCGTGAGGATGAAAGTCGGCCTTGCGGGCGCCCGCGTGAATGATGGTGTACTTGTAGCCGAGCTTCTCATCGCTGGCGCTAACGTCCACATGGCTGACGATGACGCCGATGCTGCCCACGCCGGAGGTGCGGCTTGCGTACAAGCGCTCAGCCCCGGAGGCCAGCAGATACGCCGCACTGAAAGCGTCATTGTTGGCGGCGGCGTAGACCGGCTTGGCGCCGCGCGCCCTGAACACGGTATCGGCCAGATCGAAGGCGCCGGCCACCTCGCCCCCCGGCGAATCGACATCGAGAAGAATGCCGCGAATCGCCGGGTCCGTGGCGGCGTCCTCGATCTCCTGCTGGATCTCCACGTAGGAACGGAGACCCGAGAGCGCATCGAGGCCGTACCCCTTGTGCACCAGGGTTCCCTCAATGGGAATAATGGCGATGCCATGCGGCGTGATCTCGTACGGCTTCCTCGGAGTGCGTTCCGAAGTCACCGCAGCGGTCACCGGCGCCGCACCAAGCCCCAGCCGCGGCGCAAGCACCGAGAGGATCACGTCGAGCTTCTGCGGTGCGATGAGCAGCGGGGTATCAAAGATCCGCGTTGCCAGATGGGGTAGATGATTCATTGCTTTCCTTTCGGGGGTCGGACTCGTAGGCCAGCCCGAGCGCGTCGGCCCGGGCGTTGTCACCCGCGATCTCGCGGTCAATGGTCTCGGCGTCGTAGCCCTGTTCGGAAACGACTTCGGAGCGGCTCTTGAAGCCCGCCCGCACGGCCATGATCTGCGCCTTGATGTCCTTCAGCGGATCGACCCAGGCGAAGCCGGGCGGAATCCACTTGGCTTCGAGACTTCCGGACTGATCGGCCGCAAGCTTCAGAGCCCCGCTGAGAATCGCGTCCCGGATCCAGCGCTGCCAGATCGGGCGGCACATCTGGAAGACCATTACCTGGTGCTGGAACTGTTCGCAGCGCCGCCGGAACTCGAGCAACCCGGCTCGGATAGAGGAGTAGTTCACGCCGGTGAGGTCGCCGGTCAACTGCTCATAGGTGATCCCCATGCCGGCGGCGATCGAGCGCAACTGCACCCGCATAAAAGTCTCGTAGCTGGCGCCGACGTCGGCGGGGGTTGAGAACTTCACGTCCTCGCCGGGCAGCAGAACTTGCAGCGTGCCAGGCTCAAGGCCGCTCAACACCACGCCGTTCGCATCCGGCGACGATTCGCCGAGTATCTGGTCCTCCGGAGCGTTCTTCGTGACGAAGCCGGCGAACATGGCCGCCGTCTTTTTCCGTACCAGCTCCGCGTCGTCGTACTGATCCAGCTCGTAGAGTTTGATGAGTACCTGGGTCAGCCAGGGCTGGCCGCGTAGTTGGCCGGGCCGCAACGGACGGAACAGGTGCAGCACGTAATCGGCCGGCACCCGCACCAACTCCGTCGAGAACATGGGGTTGAGTGCGTCGCCGGGATGCTCCCGATGAAGGTGATAGGCAACGCGCCTGCCAATGCCGTTGAACTCGATTCCGGCCCGGATGTAATTCCCGTTCGGTAGCTTTCGGGTCTCTCCCGTCGGCAGGTGTTCCGCCTCGATCAACTGCAGTTGCAGCGGGACCGAGAGGCCGTCCTTGGGCAGGCGCGACCGCAGCCGGATGAAGCACTCCCCGGCCTCCATTACTGCGCGGCAGGCCAGCGCCTGAAGGCCGTAGAAATCGGTCACGCCGCTGGCGTCGGCTTCATCGGTCCAGCGCAGCCACAGCGCCTGGATTTGCTCTTTCATGCGCGGATCCAGATTGAGCGCCTGCGGCTTGATGCCGGTGCCAACGCAGTTGCCCACGAAGGCATCGAGAGCGTTGGTCGCCCAAGGATTTCGCCGCACCATATCCCGCGCGCGGGACCGCAGCGTGTCGGCGTTGCGGAAGACGAGCGTGTTGACGTCGCTCGTCACCGGCGCCCATCCGGCGACCCGGCGCGTGCCGGACGCGGCGTCGTAATCTGCGGCGGCGCCAATGCGTGGCGCGGCAGCATGTAACAGCCGTTTCCAGAAGCCCAAGACGTTAGAAGCCCTTCTGCGTGGAGATGCGAATCTGCCGGACCTGCGGGGTGCCGCTTGCCTTCGCGATATCGGCCTCAGCCGCCGCGATCGCGCTTTTCAGTTCGTCAATGGTGCGGTACTCGATTTCGCGGTCGCCGAAGCGCACCCGGCGCACCCCGGTCGCCAGCGCAGCGCGAAGCGCCTGAAGTTGCTGTTCGGTGTACATTCGGATCAACGATTGAGATAGCCGGACCGGATCACGCGCCTAACCGGTGCTGGCCGGGAGCCGGGGGATCACATTTGCGCAGGGTGTCGCGTAATCCGGCGGATTATGCCGCGGACACCTATTCTCGACCCGCCAAAATACTCGGGTCCCCTCGATAATCTCCACCAGTATTTTTTCCGTTAGTTTCAAGATTATTCACGATTAGTTCTTGACAGCGTTCGGTAAATGCTCTACTTTCGGAGCTTCTACTCTGCGATATTGCTGAACTTCGGAGTCGCACATGCCCAAGGCATTTCGCGCTGAAGCGGTGCCGTTTCTCCTCGGCACCGCGAGTCGTGCCCACACCGGAACAGCCCTTTCCTTGCTTCTACTGCTTACGGCCTCGGCGGCCATCGGACAAACAAAGACGGTAAGCATTCAAGGAACGGTAGTGGATGCCAAGACGCAAAAGCCCGTACCGGCCGCCTTGGTGGTCGCAAGCCGGTTGGGAACTCCGCCATCGGCCAAGAGCACAAAGTCCGGCGGCGATGGCGCGTTCCAGATTCAGGGCCTCGTAGATGGCAAGTACTCGTTGTGTGTGCAGGCCGGTGATCAATACCTGGACCCATGCCAATGGAACGGCGGCCCCACAGGGGTCGTCCTGACCTCGGGGCAAGCGGTGGCCGGAATCAAGATCGCACTTACGCCCGCCTCGGTTCTGAATGTCCAAGTGCAGGATGCACAAAAGGTCCTGGGCCAAAAGACCAAAGATGGCCGCCGCCCGGAACTGACGCTCGGCGTATGGGGATCAAGGGGGCTGTATTATCCCGCCCGCCTCGCTGGCAACCCGCCCGCGGCCGGAGGCCTCCAGGGCGGGATTACGACTTACAGCTATCAGCTTGCCGTGCCGCGCAACACCGCATTGAAGCTCTACATCGCCAGCCGCGACCTGAAGTTGGGCGATTCGACCGGCGTCGCGCTCCCCGCCAACGCCAGCCAGCAGACGTTCCAACATGCGACTGGGGATGCCAACCCGAAGAGCTTTACGTTTTTCGTGCTGGGTTTGCTGCCCTGAGCCCAGGCCCATGCCGCTGATCGACTCACAGATAGCTGGGCGCGAAGAACCGGTACTGTGCCTGCATGGCGATGGGCGCGGCGTGCAGGTACACCATGGTGGTCTCGACAAAGGCATGGCCAAGCTGCTCTTTGATAGCCAGGATATGCGCGCCGCGGATCAGCATGTTCGTGGCAAGCGAGTGCCGAAACAGGTGCGGGTGGACGCGCTTGCTGATGCCGGCCCGTTTGGCAACGACATGGACAAGCGTGCGGAAGTCCTGCGGCCGGTAAGGGTTGCCCTTCTGGAGGGTCACGAACAGCGGCTCCTCGGGGCCGGCTCCGGGCCGGTCACGATGCAGATATTCGAGCACCACGCCGGCGCAGGGCGCCGCGATGGAAGCGTCCAGGTCCTTCAGCCCTTTGCCGCGATGGACATGGATCACCTGCGAGGCGACATCGACGTCGGCAATTCTCAACCCGCACAGCTCTTTGTTTCGCAGTCCGGAATACGCGAGCGAGGTCAAGATGGCCTTCTCGCGGATGTTGCGGGTGGCGGCGAGCATGAGGGTGATTTCCGCCTCACAAAGAGTACCGCCAATCATGCGCTTGGGTTTCTTGGGGCGGCCGAGGCGGATCGGGTTGCCGATGAATTCGGTGTACCTTTCGAGGGCGAGCGAGGTGTTGACGACGTGGCTATAGGAAGCACCCGCCTCGCGCACTTTGACGATCAGCGAATCCAGAACCTGATGCGCGGGGTTCAGGCCGATGGTGGGGTAAAGCCGGCGGATGGCGCTGACGTATCCGAGGATGGTGCACTCTGTGAGACCGCGCAGGGCGCAGAGATACTCGGCAAACGCTTCGAGTTTCCGTTCCAGTTTTGTATTTGTCGGGTTGGAAGCAGCAGTAATCATGCGAATCTCCAGGCCGCTCGATGCGGGCGCGAACAGGTTACCTTCGTTCGCACCTTGCGGAGTTTGGCCCAGGCCGGTGGCTTAACGGCGGACCGGGATGAATCCAAGTCGAGAGGAAAGCAGAAATGATTCGTACATGCTCATATCTGAGGGATCACCGAGGAGTGTTGATGACCGGCTTGGCCTTGCTTTCGATGGCGGTGGCACCGCAGACGGCGTGGGGACAATGGCAGACCAGCGGCTCCAACATCTATTACAATAACGGCAACGTGGGGATCGGGACGACGAGCCCGACGGTTCCGCTTCAGATTACCACTGCAGCTGTTTTGGGGGACAGCGGTGTCCAGAGATGGAGCTATCAATGGGCGGAGGATGCGTATTCCCTCTTGCTCCGGAAGAATGTATCGACGGGCATCGTCAAGTATGCATTCGATTTGACAAATGATGGTGCGCTCTACTCCAACACGCTCGTACTGGACCGCGGCAACGTGGGCATCGGCACGCCAAACCCTGGCTCCTACAAACTGGCCGTAGAGGGGACCGTCGGAGCCCGGGACATCATTGTCACCAACGCCCCTTGGTCTGACTATGTCTTCCGTCCTGGCTACCACCTGCGACCGTTGAGGGAGATCAGCGCCTATATCCAGGTGCATCACCACCTGCCGGGTATACCCTCCGAAGCGGAAGTGAAGGAGAAGGGGATCAGTGTGGGCGACATGCAGGCCAAACTGCTGGCGAAGATCGAGGAACTCACTCTGCACATGATCCAGGAGCACGACAGGAACAATCAAGTGGAAGCGCAGAATCGAGAGTTGCGGCAACAGATCCGTGAGGTTCAAGCGCAGTTGGCCAGAGTAGTGCGTTCCACAACAGCCGGCGGTTCCAGAGAGGTAAATCAATGAGGACTCTCAAGCTAATTCCCGGGTGCGGGCGCGCGCCCGCCGCGAAGATGCTGATGCCAGCGGCCCTTCTCATAATCCTCTTGCCCAGTTCGCTATGCGGCCAATGGACCGGCGGACCGACCGGTCCCATCTACTACAACGGCGGTAACATCGGGATAGGGACGGCGAGCCCCAACCAGAAGCTTGTAGTAAATGGTGTGATTAGGGTGAACGACGCGGGCGGGGGTCAAAATGGCTACATAGAACTGGAGAATACGGGCGGCTGGGATACCGGGCTATACTCCAACACGCACATCCGCTTTAGAAGCGCCGCAGACACGAGATTCCTCAATGGGAGTGGTGCGGAACTGATGCGTGTCGTCGGAGCCACCGGCAACGTGGGCATCGGGACGACCAACCCGCAATACAAGCTGGCGGTCAACGGGAATATCGGCGCCCAGGATATCATCGTCACCAACACCGGCTGGTCGGATTACGTCTTCCGGCCCGGCTACTGCCTGCGCCCGTTGAGCGAAGTCAACGCGTTCATCCAGAAGCACCACCACCTGCCGGAGATCCCCACAGAAGCGGAAGTCAAGGCCCAGGGCGTCAGCCTGTGGGACATGCAGGCCAAGCTCCTGGCCAAAGTCGAGGAGCTCACGCTTCACCTCATTCAACAGGAAAAGGAGAACCAGGAACTTCGGGAGCGCGTGGCGCAACTGGAACCGCGAATCAGCAAACGGCGGCGTGGCACCCGGCCGGTGAGGTGAACCAGATGAAAACGGCACCGAGATTCGCGGTGATCGCGAAGGCCCTGGTGGGGCCGGCACTCTGGGTATGCGCTACGAACCTGCTGGCCGCGGCGTTGGCGGCCCAGTGCACCAACGTCACCCAGGTGCCTAATCAAACCATAAGCTCCGGCACGAGTTGCTACTCGAACAACGGAACGCTGACGGCCACCGGAGTCACCATCAACGGCAGCGCCAGCGTCAACTTCGTGGCCGGCCAGTCTATCCACCTCGGACCCGGTTTCCGCGCCGAGGCCGCCGATCCCGGCGCCGCGCCGACAACGTTTCATGCCTGGGTGGAAACGGCGCCATCAATCATTTCGGTTTCGCCTTCAGGCAGCAGCGGCATGAATCCGGTGTTCACGGTTACGGCTTCCAGTCCGTCGGGCTATGCCAATCTGACGGAGGTGCAGTTTCTTTTGAACACGACGGTTTCCGGCGCCGACGGATGTTACATCCGGTATAGCGGGACTTCGCTTTATCTGGCCGACAACTCCGGCACCGCCTGGCTGGGCGGCTTTGCGCCGGGGAGTGCCGGGTCGGCAAGCAATTCGTACTGCAGCATCAGCGGGAGCGGAGCTTCGGTCTCCGGGTCGGGGACGCAGTTGTCCGTGACCGTGCCGGTAACATTTCAGGGCGCGTTCGCGGGAGCGAAGAACCAGTATGTCATCGCCTACAACACTGAGGGCCTGGATTCGCAATGGCAGCAGATGGGCACCTGGACGGTTCCGGCGCCGCCCCCGCCCGATTTTGATCTGACAACCGCGCTGAATACCTACAGCGTGCCGCTCGGTCCCTCGACGGCGACCTATACCGTCACGGTCACGCCGCAAAACGGTTTCAACAGCCCGGTGTCCTTCAGCGCCACACCCTTCTACGGCTGCTGGTACGCCGTCTTCAACCCTTCCCAGGTGTCCGGCCCGCCCTGGACAACCACGCTCACTATGTCGTGTAACGAGCCGATGCCGAATACCTACTTTACGACGGTGTATGCGTCGGGCGGGGGCAAATCGCACCAGCTCACGCTATACCTGGCGGTAGCGCAATCGCAACAAACGTACTTTTTGAGTACGTCGGTATCGCCAAGCGGATGGGGTATCATCAATCCCCCGAGTGGTTTCTACAACGCCGGTACGCAGGTCATGGTCACGGCAGCCGCCAGCCCTGGATACCAGTTCGCGGGGTTCAGCGGCGACTTGACCGGCGGCTCGCCTGGGTACGTCTTCATGAACTCCTACAAGAGCGTGACGGCGACTTTTACGCGGCTATCTCAAGTTGCCGCACCGTCCTTCGGCCCGGTCTCCGGCACGTACTCGAACACGCAGAACGTAGCCATCACGACGACAACGAGCGGCGCTTCTATCCGTTACACCACGGACGGCAGCACACCGACCTCTACAACCGGCATGCCCTACACGGGGCCCGTCGCAGTGGCCAGCACGATGACGATCAAAGCGATCGCGTACAAATCGGGAATGGCCGACAGTATTATCACGACGGCCACGTATACGATGGTGGTCGCCGCGCCCACCTTCAGCCCGGCTGCGGGCACATACTCGTCTACCCAGATGGTGACGATCACAAGCAACACCACTGGGGCTGAAATCCATTACACGTCCGACGGCACAAACCCGACCCTAACCAGCCCGCTGTATTCCGGACCGGTATCTGTGTCTAGCACCACGACAATCAAAGCAATGGGCCACAAGTCGGGGATGACCGATAGCACCGTCACCTCAGCCACGTACACGATCACGCTGGGAGTCGTAGCTGCGCCGAGTCTTACCCCGGCCGCCGGCACATATTTGTCTGCGCAGACGGTGACGATCACCAGCAACACCAGCGGCGCCGAGATCCACTACACGACCGACGGTAGCACCCCGACCTCAAGCAGCCCCCTTTACACCGGCCCGGTATCCGTTCAGAGCACGGCGACGATTAAAGCGATCGGGTACAAGTCGGGAATGACCGAGAGCAGTGTTGCTTCAGCCGCTTATGTAATCCAAGGCGCCACCAGCACGCGGCGTGAGTACATCAGAGTAGGTGACAGAGTAATCGCCGTCGAGAATGTTCAATGAAGAAGCGAGGCACACTTCTAGGCGCCGCCCAAGCTTGGACGAAGGAGCAAGGAAAATGAACCTGTATTGTCAGAGGCACCTATTTTCCACAGCCCGGATATCACTTGCCCTGCTGGCGGTGGTTTGCCTTCCACGGACGAGCGCGCAGTCCGGCGCTGGACCGGGCGGTACACGCTCGGAAATCGCCAAAGCCACGCGCGTGGAGACCGAGGTCGTAACGATATCACGATCCGCCGCGGTGCCAAGTGAGATCAGGCGGAGACCCGGCAAGTTCTTTCTGATCCTGAACAGTACATCCGTCGCTGGACCGCCTACGCTCGCCGTCGATTCCCCGACCATCCCGGCGGCGCAAGTCAATACCGTGGGCCGAGGGCTGAACCTGCTCTTGTTGCAGCGGCTTAAGAAAGCCGCAGTACTGGTTGACTTGCCCACAGGAGAACTTCACCTCAAGTCCCAGGCAACCGGCAGAGTACTTCTGAAGATCACGATTCAGTAGGGGACCGATATGATCCGCTCACAACATCTCTGCATTATTCTAACCCTCCTCGTGCATGGCCCCTCCCTGCTTGGCCAAACCTACACGGAGTCGAACGCCTCCGGCCCGCTGTCGCCTTCGTTGGCGCTGGCTGCGGCAAATACCACCTATGCTCTGGGCGGCCTCGACAGGGTTAACTACTATAACGGAAACCTCAGTGTTCGAATTCCGCTGACCACCGTCGGCGGCCGTGGCAACGCCACCGTGGCGATGTCTGTGCCGGTTAACCGTCAGTGGCGGGTGCAACAGGTGTACACTAACGGAGTCGTTTCATACGTGCCAACAACCGCCGGTCTCGGGTACGTAGGCGTCAATTACACTCCCGGCTATCTCACGCGGTCGGCTTCCAGTGCAAACCCGGACAGTTGTATTGTGGACGACCAAAACGGACAACATTGGGCCGGACTTGGGCCATACTTGACCTGGCTCGTGTGGCACGGTGCCGATGGATCGGAAACCGTCCTGGTTGATACCGCCTATAATGGTCAGGCCCAGAGCGCCTCGATTACCTCGTGCTTACAATTGAACACTTACCAGCCTGCAAACCGCGGGAGGACGTTTAAGGCATATGATGGTTCGAATCTGATGTTCGTTGCGTCACAAGACGTCCTGGACACCTATCTGCCAGGAAGCAACTACGCTATAAGCGGCACTTTGTATTTTCCCGACGGCACTCATTACATAATCGACTCAGCATTCATTACAGGCGTAGTAGATCGAAATGGGAACCGCATCACGTACGCGTTCCAGTTGACTTCGAGCGGCGGGACGTATACAATCAGCGACTCGGCGGGCCGAACGGAAACCATTACTTTTACCGAGGATCCGGCTAATACTCATCAAGACATAATTACGTACCCTGGTAATGGCGGTCAAATTATCGTTAACTATGACCAGCTTCAAAATGTTCTCAACTCAGGCGAAGCCCTGAAGACCAGCAAATGCCTGTTCCCTGAACTCGACGGCTCGGCCACGACCCAATTCAACCCTTGGGTGATTTCATCAATCGTTCTTGCAGACCAGAGCTCCTATACGTTCAAGTACAACAGTTACGGAGAATTGGCGCGCTTAGGACTGCCTACGGGCGGTGCATACACGTATCAGTATCCGGCGGCCGCGAGTTGCAATGACACGAGCGGCGCCAGCGGTGTGATCAGCGTTAATCAAGGCGCACAATACAGCATTTATCGGCGCTTAGTGGAGCGGGACGAACTTGCGAATGGCAGTACGGTATCGGCGCGCACCGTGTTCACCGCCACAGCAGTACCCGCATCGCCCAGCCCTATCGACCCCAACCACCCCACACGTAGTGGCACCAAGGTGCAGGTGGACTTCGAGGACTTATCGACCAATCTCCTTCGCCGCGAAACCCACTACTTCTATGGTGACCCCAGTTCTCCGAGTTCTCTGCCGGTTCCCGATACGAGTTACCCAAATTGGACCGATGGGATCGAGTTCAAGACGGAGATCGGTGCCGCAAGTTCGACGCTACAAGTACAACAGAGACTGTGGCGCCAACGCCCGTGCGGCGGGAGCGAGAATTGCTGGTTCGGTGACCCGCAGGCGGACAGTTCCCGGCCACACGATCCGCAGGTGTGCCAGGCGAATACACAACTCGATTCGACCCAGGCGTCTTACGCCTCCGGCCTTGTGTTTGGGTACGACCAGTTCAGCAACTCCACTGATGTGTACGAGTTCGACTATGGGTCGGCACCGTCAATCGGCGCGAGTTGCCCAACTCTGCCGATAGCGAACGGGTACGCACGGCACACGGTGGCTGCCTACAAGGACGACAGCGGATATCTGGCCGTGAACCTCGTGCGCCTGCCGATTTCGAGGACTGTTTACAACGATTCTGGAGGCCAGGCATCGCAGGAAAGTTGGATCTATGACGGTTCTGCGCTACAGTCCGCGTCGGGCCTGGCGGGCCATGATGACGTGAACTATGGAACGGGCAACACGGTACGTGGAAACGTTACAGCTCATCAGGTTTGGCAGAGCTCGACCGGCACGTCACCCAGTGAAAGCTATACGTACGACACCACTGGCAGTGTTGTCGGCTATAGCGATTTCAACAGCAATGTAACAAGCTTCACGTACGGCGATGGCGCCCACGTCTCTCCAACTCAGGTAACGAACGCCTTGAGCCAGACGCAACAGTTCACCTACGATCAGAGCATCCTCAAGCCCATCCAATCCACCGATGCGAATAACGTTACGACGAGCTACAGCTATACCGATCCTCTTGATCGGTTAACCGCTATCAAGCGCGCCGTATCGAGCGCGGCGGAAACTTGGACCCGCTTCAGCTATCCGACCACGACAAGCATTTCGGTTATCCAGGATCAGAATACGAAAAGTGATGGCGCGATTCGGCTCGATACCGTGTTCGACGGTCTTGGAAGACAAGTTGAGGCCCGCCAGTACGAGGGCGCCAGCCAATACATCTCCAGCACGACCTCATACGACGCATTAGGCCGGGTATACACCACCACTAATCCCTCAAGAAGCGGCGATGGGCTGAACTTTACCACCACGTACGGTTACGACGCGCTCGGCCGTCCGTCAAGCGTGCTGACAAGCGATGGTGCCACGACAACGTTCAGCTACTCCTTCGATCAGACCGCGATGAGAGATCAGGCGGAGGTGACGGACCCGGCTGGGAATAAACGGCGCCGCATGACTGACGCGCTGAGCCGCCTGACTCAAGTGGTGGAAGATCCTTCCGGACTGAACAACTCTACCACATATGCGCATGATGCACTCGACAATCTGAAGACGGTCACTCAAGGTGGGCAAACACGAACCTTCAATTACGACTCCCGAAGCCGGCTGACCGTCCTCACCACCCCTGAAGGCGGGACCATCAACTTCACTTCCTACGACAATAACGGAAACCTTACGCAGCGGACATCGGGCGGTGTCACCACGACTTATACTTATGACGCCCTTAACCGCGTGACCCTGATCAGTTACACAGGAATCAGCACACCCGCGGTGACCTACTGCTACGACGGTAAGGTGTTCGGAAGTTCGGACGGGAATTGTGTTGCGGGCTCGGCGACCAACGCCGCGGGCCGGTTGACACAGGTACGCACCTCCGTTTCCACGACCAGCTACACCGGTTACGACCCACTCGGGCGGGTAACTGCCAGTATTCAAAAGACTTTTGGGGTGGAATACCCCGCGTTTCAATACGCGTATGACCTGTCGGGAGCCCTGACAAAGGAGACGTATCCTTCCGGCCGTACCGTCATGAACGGATACGACGCCGCGGGACGGCTATGCAGCGTCGGTGGAACCACGGCATCGCCGCCGCCCGCCCCACCGTACACCTGCAGCGGCAGCGGCACCACGGTTTACGCCAGTTCGATCCAGTATGCGCCACAAGGCGCCTTGAAGTCGCTGGCACGGGGCGACCAACTCACGGAGACCTGGAGCTACAACTCCCGCATGCAGCCCTCCGGCGTCACGGTGGGTTCCGCGTTTGGATTGAACCTCTATTACTGCACGGGCAAGGCGGCGTCGTGCTCGACCAACAATGGCAGCCTTCTGACCGTGACTCCAGCGACGCCCGGCGTGGACCAGGTGGCCGGCTACGACCACGCGAGCCGCCTCGCGTCGTTCCAGGAGGGTTCGAATTCGCAGAACTACGGATACGATCCGCCCGGCAACGGCTGGGCGAACCGCTGGGTCTCCCTGAACTCCGGCCTGCTGCCGCTCAGCACCTTCATGCCGACCACGTCGAGCGGGTACAATGCGCTGAACCAACTGACGGCGGGTCAGTATAGCGACGGCCGGGGGAACATGACGGGCCTTGGCGGTTATGGGTTCACCTACGATGGCGAGAACCGGCTGGTGACGGTGCAGATCGGACAAGCCACCATCACCTACGGCTATGATGGAGTTGGGCAGCGGGCGACGAAGACCTCGGGCGGGCAGACGACGACGTACGTCTACGACGCCATGGGGAACTTGGCGGCCGAGTACGGGACTTCCACCGCGCCCTGCACGACGTGCTATGTTTCGGTGGACCAGTTGGGGAGTACGCGAGTGCTGACGGACGCGCAAGGCAACGTGAAGGAGCGGCACGACTATGCCCCGTCTGGGGACGAGTTGTTGGCCGGGATAGGCGGCCGAACGACGGCGCAGGGCTACCTGAATCCGGATACCCAACCAGGGGTCAACGTGCTGTTCACGGGCCAGTATCGGGACTGGGAGTTGGGGAGTTCGGGCATGGCCAGCGGCCTCGATTACTTCCGCGCCCGCCATCACGCGCCAGCCCTCGGCCGGTTCATGCAACCGGACCCGGTAAACATCGGAGCCGTTGGAGCATATCCCCAGACCTGGCATGCGTACAACTACGTCGCAAACAATCCCCTGATGAACACAGATCCCTTCGGCTTGTTCTGCCCGGCCGGTGGGTGCGTGGCGCCGCCTCCCAGCCCTCCGCCGCCTCCTCCGTCGTCTATCGACCGGTGTTGGCTGTTCCCGAGCCTGTGCTGGGCTCCGGGACGGGGTGAGCAGGCGGAGGCAACGCCCCCGCCGCTGCCGCCGAAGTCACAGCCGGTAACAGTTCCCGCAAACAATGTCCGAATAATCACGGTGGCACCGCCGAAGCCTCTAGCGACGAAATCTCGGAAGGCAACGGCCGGCTGCATTTCTGCAAGACTCATTCACAACTTCATTGGCGATGATGATACGACAGCAGTGACACTAACCGTGAACATCGCCGCTGGTCTTGCGCTGCGGAAAATTGGGACAAAGGCGGCTGCGAGTCTGTTGCCTGGGCCGGGTTGGCTCTATGTGGGGGCAGCGACTCTCTACGATATTGGCATGGTCGGAGAGACATACTTCTACTGTGCCAACGGAGCAACTGAGGGTGGGGCTAATCCGGAGGGCCAAGATGACTAGGGTCCGCACGGGCGTGCTTCAGGGTCGCGGAAGCGCTCTGGCTATCTTCATTCTCGCTTCGTGTCTTGGCGCATGGTCATGGGCTTCGATCAGCACCGCGCATTATCTGCGACGTGATCCCATCTATCTTGGAGGACTCTTGTTTGCGACGTTTATCATGGGCTCCGTTGCATATAGATCCCCGCTCTCAGTGGACCGAGTCGCTTTTGGCGCCGCTACCGCCGCTTTTCTGCTCAGTACCATAGCGGGAACGGCACCTCTAGGACCGAATGCAGCGCTAGTTATTGAGGGCGCTAAGTCCTTGATGTGGACGGTATCAGCAGCCGTCGCCCTTCTCGTGTTGGTGCGTGGCGCAACGGGCTCCCGCAGGGATAACTAGGTCCTTGACTCCCTGCACGACGTGCTATGTTTCGGTGGACCAGTTGGGGAGCACGCGAGTGCTGACGGACGCGCAAGGAAACGTCAAGGAGCGGCATGATTATGCGCCGTTCGGGGACGAGTTGCTGGCCGGGGTAGGCGGCCGAACGACGGCGCAGGGCTACCTGAATCCGGATACCCAACCAGGGGTCAACGTGCTGTTCACGGGCCAGTATCGGGATTGGGAGTTGGCGAGTTCGGGTATGGCCAGCGGCCTCGATTACTTTCGTGCTCGTCACCACGCGCCCGCGCTGGGCCGCTTCATGCAGCCGGACCCGCTGAACATCGGAGCCGTTGGGGCGTACCCGCAGACGTGGCATGCGTACAACTACGTCGCAAACAATCCCCTGGTAAACACAGATCCTTTCGGCTTGTTCCGCCCGGCCGGTGGGTGCGTGGCGCCTACGCCTCCTCCGACGCCTCCTCCGCCGTCTATCGACCCGTGTTGGCTGTTCCCGAGCCTGTGCTGGGCTCCGGGACGGGGTGAGCAGGCGGAAGCACCACCTCCGCCGCTCCCGCCGCCATCACAGAACCCTACACTTCCAACCAACCAAGGCCTCTGGCACGCAGCTGTCTTCGCTATTGCTGCACCCTTGCTCGGAGGAGCCTACGGCGCGAACGGGACCGTCGGCGTCGGCCTAGGTGGAAGCGCCGGGGTCCTCGCCGGATTAGGGGGTTCGGTGGCCATCGGCGTCCAGGCCGTCGCGGATCCAAAGGGAGGGTTGGGAATCGCAATAACGCTCAATCCCGGATTCGTTGGATTTGGCGCCAGTGCAATGGGTGGTGGACAGGCCTCAGTATCGACCAGCAAGAGCATTTTCGGGCTAAAGGGCTGGTCCTTAGCGGGGGATGTGAGCGTGGGCGCTGGTCCAGCCATTGACGTTGGCATTTCCAGGTCGTTCGCTTCGTGGACAGGGCCTGCACAGTGGGGGCCGACGACACTGACAACTACCGTCGGCCGAGGAGCCGGCACGAGGGCGGCTGTCGGTTCGGTCGGCTATACTTTTGTGCCGAAGGCACTTAGCACCTATTGCGGGAAACCATAGTTATGCCATATCGCTGCGTTGTGATGCTGATTGTCGGTCTGTGTCTGTTTTGCATCGGCGCACTAACAAGAACGTACATGAACATTATCATCGGTAGGTCGCAGCTGAACAACATACGCACGCGATCCACCGAAGTCAGATATAAGAGACTAATTAAGGAGCAGGGTGCACCTGGTTGGCCATTGGTTAGTACCATCATATGTGTACCACTGGGGATAGTGTTCGCCTTTGCTGCTATCATTTGGAGCAATCATTTATCAGCGAAGTGATATTCACGGTCTGGCTACAATCGAGACCGGCCTCGACTATTTCCGGGCTCGCCACCACGCGCCCGCCCTGGGGCGGTTCATGCAGCCGGACCCGCTCAACATTGGAGCCGTTGGGACGTACCCCCAGACCTGGCACGCGTACAACTACGTGGCGAACAATCCCCTCGTGAATACAGATCCTTTCGGCTTGTTCTGCCCAGCCGGCGGGTGCGTAGCTCCGCCGCCTAGTCCTCCGCCGTCTATCGACCCGTGTTGGCTGTTCCTTGGCCTGCGCTGGGGTTCGGCACGGGGTGAGCAGGCGGAGACGACGCCACCACCGCTGCCGCCACCGTCACAACCGGTTGCTTTTCCGCCAAACAACGGGAGCAAGCTGGCGTTCGATCAGTGTATGGCGGCACACGCCAACGACTTTAGTATTTTGGGAACTGCAAATGCAGCCACTAACGCTGCCTTTAATCTACAAGACACGTACAAGAATAATGTGGTGCTCGGTGCCCTCGCTGGGAACTCCATAACCAGTCTGTTCTATGGTTCGGCTGTTGATGCCGCCGGTACTGGGGTCACGCTCGCACCAACGATTACTACTGCTGCAATGGGTACGGTCACATCATACGGCAGACGGAACACGACCATTATGGCCATCAACATTACGGGTAAAGGCGGTGTGCCATTGTCGCTTCGCGCATCCTCGGCGGGCGTTAAGTCGGCTTTAAGCACCGCAGGAAAATGGCTGGGCCTAGGTATTGATTTCGAGGTCAAATTCGCAATTGATGCGGGTTTTGCAGCAGCGGAAGCCGCATATTGCTACGGTCGAACAAGATGAAGCCCGCTGCCGCAAGGCGATCTTCACTGCGACTTCGGCTGAACGCTGCGGTGTCGATCTTTTTGTTCTTCGGGTGTGCTGCGTTCGCCGGGGTAGGTGCGACGGTCGTCTTCATCGATCCAACTCGCCCGAGGGTGGTGGGTGCGATCGTAATGATCATTGCGACTGCTATCGGAATTGCCACTGTAGGCACTTGGAGAAGGGTTTTGCCCGCGGTCTTCGCCTGCGGCGCGCTAAATGGCTCGATCATTACAGCGCAAGGACACGCACTGAATGCGCCCGGAACACCTGTCGCGCGCCCCATGGGTCTTGTTTTGACACTGGCCATGCTCGCAGCTGCTGTGTTGACAGCAAAGGCAAATGACCGAAGTTTCAAAGCCATGGAGCGGCTGTCTTTTATTGGAATTTTCCTTAGTTGTGCATTGCTCTTCTCATCGTTTGATATGCAGCCTGCGGCGATGCTAGGGGCAATCTGTTGTGCGTCGATCCCTATGCTTAGAGATCTGCTGACCCACAAAGGGTAGAATCGAAAAAAGCGGCAAATGACCATGGACTTGAGCGACGTGAGCTTGGCAGTTCCGAGCCAGGCACGTGCGGCGGCGCAGTTCCCGTTCCACGGCGGCGGCGAGCAGCCGGTCGCCACGGGCGTGGCGCAGGATGTCGCGCAGGTCATCCGGGTCGAGGGCGGTGACGGGCGCGCCGGCGACCTTGGGCACAGTGCGCGGGATCAGGAACTCAGCCATGGCGGCTCCGTTCTGCCGCGGGTGACCACCGGGTGACCACCACAGGCCTTCGTAGCGCCTTTTGGGCCATCCTGGCCGTACGAACTGAACTGAAAACACAGCTACTTAGACCCAACTGGACCGTACTGAACTGGCGCTAGGCACGTTCGATTCCCGTTAGCGCTACCATGTTTTCATAGAGTTACAGACCTCGGGCAAGCACCGACAACCGCCTCCTCTTCGTAATACCCCATCACAGCGACCTTTCCGAAATCGGAAAGCGGCCGCAAACGACTGATGATCCGCCACAGCCGCGTCAAGCCCAGGGAAGTCGTGCAAGGTTATCAAGTGCCGCGTTCTTTCGCAAAGTGCGCCCTCTATTCATTATGGCGAAGCGTGAGATTTGCCGCTGTCCCGCAAATCACGCCCAGCGCCGGTATTCACGACACGGAGCTGCGTTGCTGGACCGCGTTCCAACCTCCGTGTAGCCCGTGATTCGACCGAGATCCAGACATCCGAGTCTGATATCCTGTCTTCTCGCGGATTGGAGGACTTCAATGACGAACCGAACTCACCCGGCGGCCGTGCTGGGATGCATACTGGCGGCGATTCTCGCGCAGGCGCAGCCCCTGCCGGATACCTACTCGGTCGTGGCAACCGGGGAGATGGGAGGCCCGCTGAGCATCAAGATCAACCGCAACGGTCCCAAGCAGCTCATCGAATGGCGGAACCAGTCCGGCGATATGCATATGCGCCAGCTCTATGATTTCCAGGCGCACCGGCTTTACAACCTGGACCTGGCCGCGAAGCGCTGCAGCATTCAGACGTATGTTTCCGCATTCGCTCCGATGAACTTCGATCCCATTGGGGGCGCGGATGAGATGAGGAAGGAGATGGCCAAAGATCCGCCAAAGATTCTGCGGACCGAGGCCGTCAACGGAATGAACACCAGGGTGGCGGAAGCCGTCTTCCCCGAAGTCCAGGGCAAGATGACGTTCTGGCTGGACGAGAAGCACGGGTTCACGGTGAAGCAGACGATTACGATTAAAGGAAAACCGGAACGGGTCGTGTACGAGATCCGGCAGATCAGCTATGCGCCGTCGCCCGTGTCCCTATTCACTCTGCCGGCGGACTGCACGCCGGGAGGGGGAGTGACCTCGGCGACGGGAGGCCACGCCGAAGCCCAGATCGATGCGACCGTCCAACAGACACATGACCTGGGGAGCGCTCCGCCCGCCGCGCGCGGGAACGTAACAGCCGTCCGGCTGCGCGTGGTTCCCGAGAGATTCTCGGGAGCGTGCCCGAGCCCGGTGCAACTGGTGGCCGACATTACCACCGACGGACCGGGGACGGTCTGGTACGAGTTCCTGGCCGGAGCTGTCCGGAAGAAGGGTCCAGGTGAAGGGCGGGTGAAGTTCGGCGCCGCCGGAACCCAAACCGTAAAGCTGGCCGCGGAGTATGTGAGGACACCGAGTGTTCCGCAGCTTTCCATGATCGCCGCGATGGAGGACGAGAACGGCAAGCACGGTCCGCAGACCGTAAGTTCCGGGCCGGCATACTACAACGCCACCTGCAGGCCGTAAGCGGCGCCTTGACACGGTCGGCGGGGGAGGCGGCTATTTCTCCCGCGCGATCTGTTGACGCAGGCGCTCCTCCTGTGCCCTGAGCTCAGGCGTGAACTCGGCGCCGAAGTCGTCCGCCTCGAACACCGGGCGAATCTCAATCTCAGACTCGCCCTCCATTGGATTCGGGCAGCGCTTGACCCATTCGACTGCTTCTTCCATGGACCCTACCTGCCACAGCCAGAAGCCGGCGATCAGTTCTTTGGTTTCGGTGAACGGTCCATCGATAACGGTCCGGGTCGGTCCCGAGAACCGGACGCGCTTGCCTTTTGAACTGGGCTGGAGCCCCTCGCCGGCCAGCAGCACGCCGGCCTTCACCAGTTCTTCGTTGAACTTCCCCATTTCGGCAAGCAGTTCTTTGCCCGGCATAACGCCCGCCTCGGAATCCTTACTGGCTTTGACTAGTACCATGCATCGCATTGTCATGTCTCCTCGTGAGTTTGACAGTCCCTACGTTAAAGTCGATCGACGGTCGAGCAGATCGACAACCCCACAACCAGCCAGGCTTCCGCCCACGACGCCGAAATCCGACTCCTGGCTATAATGAGAGCTTAAGTCAATGGGACAGTACGCCCAACCAGCCCCCAACCATTCCGTGCCAAAAACTCCAGACAGCGATCCGGATCAGCGCCTGCGTCCTGAGAGCCGGGCCGTAAAGATGATTTGGGAGGTCTTCGAGTCCGGACGGCCCCTTACGTATATCCGTTCCGCGGAAGAGCAGCGGGTCGGAGGGCTGCTGCGCGAGATAGGCCTCCGATTCAACTCCGCGCCGGTGCCGGTTTGGACCTGGAGCCTTACGGAGGGCATGCGTCGGGATGACGAACCAGCCCAGGCCGGTACTCAGACTCCTCGCGGAGCCCTGGACTTCATCGCCGCTCACAACGACGCCGCCATTTTCCACCTCAAGGACTTTCACGAGCCGCTGCGGGAATGTGCGGAGACCAGACGCCGGCTTCGAGATGTGTACGACAGATGTTTAGACGAACGTAAGTTCGTTGTCATCACTTCGCCGGTCCGATTCATTCCGGAGGAAATAGAGCGCAGCATTATATTCCTGGAACTCCCACCGCCCGATCTGGTCGAACTGATAGAGTTCCTGCGAGGCGAAACCGAGGCCATCTCGCGAACGGATGAGAGCGGCGATGCGAGGGAGGCTATCCTACAGCAGCTTGCGTCGGCCCTGCAGGGGTTGACACTGGACGAAGCGCGGTACGCGTTGCGCCGTGCCCTCGCCGCAAGTCAACATCTTGGACCCGAGTGTCTGCCGGCGGCGCTCGAAGAGAAGCGACTCCTGATCAGCCGCAGCGGTGTCCTCGAGTACGTGGCGGACGGGACGAGAATCGAAGAGGTCGGAGGGCTCGACGGGCTCAAAAAGTGGCTGCTGGAACGTCGAAAGCTCTTCCACTTACGCGATCGACTGAGCGCCGAAATCGTGCCCAAGGGGGTTCTCATAATGGGAATTCCGGGATGCGGCAAAAGCCTTTGCGTCAAGGCCATCGCCTCCGCTTTTCAGCTTCCGCTCTATCGGGTGGATATGATCGAGATCTTCTCCGGGCGGCACGGCAAGCCCGAAGGGGCCTTCGTCGAAACCTGCCGCATGATGGAAGACATGGCGCCGGCCGTCCTCTGGTTCGACGAAATCGAGATGGGTGTCACGTCGGCGGACTCGGGCGGTGAGCAGGGCAGGATTTTCGCGTTCTTCCTGACCTGGATGCAGGAGAAAGCGCGCGGGCTTTTCGTCGCCGCCACGGCAAACCGAATCGATCTCCTTCCCGCCGAGATGATTCGCAAGGGGCGTTTCGACGAGGTGTTCTTCGTGGACTTACCGCTCGCAGAGGAACAGATCGAGATCTTCAACATTCACCTGGGCCGCCGAGGGGTGGATGCGGCTGGATTCGACCTGCGAGAGTTGATGCAATTTACCAACGGCTGGACCGGCGCCGAGATCGAGCAGTGCGTGATCTCGGCCGTGACAAAGGCACGGCTGGCGGACCGCGAGATCACCGAAGAGGATCTCATCAGCGTTGCTGCGAAGCTTGTTCCGTTATCGCGGACCATGAAGGAGCAGATCAGTCACATTCGAGCTTGGGCGTTCGAACGTGCCGTTCGCGCGTCGCCGCATCCGGCAGGCCGCTGACACCAACGCGCGGCCGGCGCGCACCGGGTGACCATGTGAACTCGTGAATTGTATGGGCAGAGCTTTGCGAACCGACGACGAACTTAGGGCCGCGGCCGGCCACGTCGCTTATGAGATCGAAACCATGCTCTTTG
Source organism: Bryobacteraceae bacterium (assembly GCA_035561075.1). Classification (GTDB taxonomy): domain Bacteria; phylum Acidobacteriota; class Terriglobia; order Bryobacterales; family Bryobacteraceae; genus JAMCRM01. The sequence goes on along the minus strand of DATMYF010000109.1, from coordinate 52,660 downwards.
GGTGAGATACCTGGACTATGGCCATAGCTCTCCAGCGGTTCCGCCGCAGGGAAAAGAGAGGGACGTCTTTCTCGAGTCTTTTCTCATGCACTTCCGGAACCTGCGGGCGTTTCTTCGCCCCAAGCTGCTGAAGGCAGAGCGCACTTGAGTTACTCGAGGCTGCCATACGACCGGGAAGACCAGAAAAGATGGAAAGTCTTGGACATGTGCAACGAAATGACCGCCTCGTTCGGTGACTTCCTCGGGCAACTGCCTCAACATCGGCGGGAGTGGTTCCTCCAGTCGCCTCCACTTAGGGAGGAGTTTCGCGCGACCTGTAAGTGTGCTTCCGTGCAAACAACCGCAAACGCCACAGCGAAACGGGGCGAACCAGATGACCGCTGTCTTTGATGTAAACGAATCAAGCAGAGTCGGCGCGTCCTAGCGTCACCCCCGATACTCCTCCCGGCACATCCGTAGAAACTCTCGGGCGGCGCGGGACAGGTAGCTGCGCGCTCCCTGTGAGCACGCCGGTTCTTCTTGCCCGTCCAAACTCCCTTCTTCAGAATCGGTACGTCAAGAGCAGATAGGGCTGAGTCGCGCAACCGCGTGAAGACTCACGCAGGAACGCCCCGCGAAACAGGTGAGCATAGCCGGAGCCGAAGCTCAGTGTGCGGGTCAGCGAGTACTCGGCCGTGCCGAAAAACTCAAACCCTACATGGCCGCTCGAAGCCCGCGCGTTGCGAAATAGCGCCCCGCCGCCCGCGCCATAGAGAGCATCGGTGGTCGTCGCCAGGCGAAAGTCGTGCCAGCCGGTGTTCAGCTTCAGCTTGCGCGAGGGCTTCCAATCGGCCTGGAGCATTACATCGTGAATGTTCGCCCACCCGAGCCGGTCCGTCGCGCCGTTGCGCAGGTGAATAGTCGGAAAGAGCGCATCGAAAGTGCCCTTCAGCCCATCCGCCGAATTCTTATCCCCGGACGCGTAGGTGTAGCCCGCGGAGACTCGGGGATGCCATGCTCCGGTGCCCGTTTTCCAGCCCACCACCCATACCCCGCCCACGGCGCGGACACGGCGGCCAGCCAAGCGTCCCGACTGCGAGGCAATCTCGACCTCCCAGTCGAGGGTCCCGGCGCACACGCCCGCGCCGCGGAATCCGGCGGTGTACAGATCGAGCGCTCCGGTCCGGCCGAGTTCGTTACGGACGGCCGCATTGCTCTTCAGGAACACGTAGGTCTCCACCCGTAGCGCCGTTCCCCAGCGCTCCACCGCCCCATACAACCCGTAGAACATGTTGCTGGTATCAGAGCGGTCGAAAAACCGGTTCCGCGGAACCACCACCGTGGTTGCGAAGGCATCCAGGTGGACGTGCCGGCCGCCGAAACTCACCCGGGCGCCATCGAATGCCCGGCCGGTATTGGCCCAATCGGGGTCCCAGACCATGCGGCCCTTGCCGAACTTGAGCGCCTGGCGTCCCATCCGCACACCCCAGCCCCGTCCCTCCGTGGCCCCAACGTCAACATATGCCTGCCGCAAATCCAGACTGTTGTCCATGGACCCCGGGACCGGTCGGTTGAACCCGGGTGCCCGAGAGTCCTGCCACTCACCGAAAAACTTCAGCCAGGGCCTGGCGGTCACTAGCGTGCTCAGGCGCAACCGCGTCAGCAGGTAAACGTCATCATCGCCTTCCCGGAACTCCAGGGCGGCCGGCGCCTCCGCCCGCGACCGCAGTTCGCCGGCGACGAGCAACCATTTCCACTGCTGGTGCGCCTTCCCGGAAATCGCTGCCGGGGTCCAGGATGAGCCTGACGGGACGGTGGCGGGATTTTCCGATTGGGCGCACACCAGCGCCACACGGAGGCTGAGGCACGCGATCACGGCGCCGCTTTGACCGATCCGCATTTGCGCTACGAGTGCCGCTCGAGTTTCACGAGCGAGAGCGGGTAGCACGACACGCGCTCCGGACGGTCCCGGTCATACAGGACCACCAGTGTGTCGCCCTGCCCTAAAGGCGTGTTCGAATCCTGTTGCGATCCCCGCAGGACCGCCCCGCTCAGCACCGGGTACTCGAATTCCACCTTGAAGACGCCCTTGTGCCCGCGGGTCAAGGCTGTAACTGTAGCGAGCGCGGGTCGCCCCTCTGCGAGAAGCGCTCGTTGCCGCCGGATGCTCCAGCCGGTGAGCGCCGCGCCCAACCCGAACACACCGGCCACGAGCGCCACCGCCCACAGCGGAAGACCGCTCGGCCCGCGGCCCAGGATGTAGCTCACTTCCGGGTCGGACGGAAGATAGCGGACCGGCACCCGCGCCCCTACCGCTAAGTCCCTCGACCGGCTGCGCTTCAAAGTCACGTGCCCTTCCCGGACTTGACCACCGGCGTCGAAGCGGTACTTGATGGTGCGGCGCCGCTCCTTGCCGCGGTCCGGTCCGATCTCGACGATCTCCGCCACCCCGGCCACGGCTTCCCGTTCGAAGCGTGCCACCTGCTCGAACGCACGCGCGGCCACGGGCGGCAACAGGACCAGCGTGAGCGCCGCTCCTGCGAGCAGCAGGAAAGCCAGCCCGGCGACGAAGATACCAAGGCCCGTCAGCCGCACGGGCCGGGGCGTCGCACCCATCAACTCGGCCTGGAGGTGCTGTGGATCCTGGGCAGTCTTACTCATCGGCGTCTTTCATTATCCTACCGGGAGCTGCCTCTTTCGGAAGGCGGCCGGCCTCCTGCAACGCGCGCCGCAGAAGAAATTCGATATGCGCGTTGACGCTGCGCAACTCGGCGCCGGCCCAGCGCTGGAGCGCCTCGTAGACCGCCGGGTCCAGCCGCAGCGGATATGCCTTGCGTTGCGCCATCCCTAGTGGTACAGCGTGCCGGCGTTGACCACCGGCTCCACCCCGCGCTCGCTGCAAAGGACCACCAGGAGGTTGCTCACCATGGCGGCCTTGCGCTCTTCGTCCAGCTCGACGACATGCTTGCGGCTGATCTCGTCGAGTGCCATTTCGACCATCCCAACCGCACCCTCGACGATCTTCTGGCGAGCGGCAATGATCGCGGTGGCCTGCTGCCGGCGCAGCATGGCACCGGCAATCTCCGAGGCGTAGGCCAGGTGGCTGATGCGCGCCTCTATAACCTCGATCCCGGCCGTGGCCAGCCGTTCCTGAATCTCGGTGCGAAGCCGGTCCGCAATTTCTGCCACCGAGAGCCGCAGCGAAGTATGGCCGTCCTGGGCATCGTAGGGATAGGTGGTCGCCAGGGTTCGGACCGCCGATTCGGTCTGCACGTGGACGAAATGCTCGTAGTCTTCTACGTTGAACACCGCCTCGAACGTCTCTACGATCCGCCACACCACGATGGCGGCGATGTCGACGGGGTTCCCGTCCCGGTCGTTCACCTTCATCTTGCCGCTCTCGGTATTACGAATGCGCAGTGAGAGGCGGCTCCGGGTGGTGAGCGGGTTAACCCACCAGAAGCCCGACTGCTTCACGGTTCCCTTGTACACGCCGAACAAGGTGAGCACCCCAGCCTGGTTGGGATTGACGATCGTCAGCCCGGCGTAGCAGAGTGCGGCCGCTACCAGTATCGGTAGCCAGACCATCCACAGCTCCGGGATCTTGGCCAGCGCGGAGAGAGAGGCGGCCACGACCGCCGTCAGCAGAAAGACCATCAGCCATCCGGACCAGGCTTGGATCTCGGTTTCACGGGACATTGGACTCCTTTTGTGACATCACGATGATATCACGATGATCTCGCTGAATCAATTCTTCCATCCTGCAACTCGGCTGGAGGCTGTCGGCAGTAGGCGGTGATAAGATAGATCCCCAAATAGGGTCTTGTTGTCTGCAACACACTGCAAAGCGGTTGCAGTTCTGTCGTAAAGAGGAGAAACCGATCTGATGAGAAGTGGATCGCGATTAGTCGCGCTAATGCTCGTGCTATCGTGCATCGCGGCCGCGCAAGAGACGCGCGGGATGATTTTTGGCCGCGTGCTGGATTCGACGTCGGCGGCCGTTGCCGGCGCCAGCGTCATGGTCGTCAATGAGGACACCAATATTTCCAGCCGCTTGACCACCAACGCAACCGGCTATTACGAGGCCGCGCTGCTGGTTCCGGGCACCTACAAAGTAACGGCCGAACTAGCCGGGTTCAAGCAGACCTTGCGGAGCGGCATCGTGGTACTGACCAGTGCACGTGTGGAGGTAAACATGAGCCTCTCGGTGGGCGAGGTCAGCGAGTCGATCACAGTCACGGAGCAAGCGCCGCTGCTCGATACGCAGTCGGGTCTATCGGGCCGGACGCTGGATAACAAAACCCAGGCCGGCATGCCGATGTCGCTCGGACAGATGCTGCCTGTGGTTCGCTTCGCCACGGGCGTGCAGCACAAGGGCGTCCTGTACCCGTACGACACCGCGTCGCAGGGGAACACGTCCACCAACGTCAGTAACGAGGCGAATGTGGGGGGCAACCAGTTCGCTCTTGACGGGGCGCTCACCAGCGGCATCAACCGCATCAGCGGCCATTTGCCGCATAGCGACACGATTGCCGAGATGAAGCTTGAGACCGGCGGCTTCGACGCTACCATCGGGCAGACCTCCGGGCTCGTGATCACCATGCTCTCGAAGGGCGGCACCAACCAGTTGCATGGGTCCGCCAGCAGCGTGCATAACCAGAACCGCTGGAACGCCACGCCGTTCTTCACACGCAAGCTGTATTACCAGAACATTGCGGCAGCCGAAGCCGCGGGGAACACTGCGGCGGCCGACGCGATGCGCGCCAAGGACAAGCAGACCAGCGGCCGGCGCAACACGTTCGCGGCCACCGTGGGCGGCCCCGTGGTGCTGCCGAAGATCTTCGACGGGCGTAATAAACTGTTCTTCTTCCTGAGCTACTCGGGAGACCGCTGGCGCACCACGCTGCCCTCTTACGAACTGAACCACACCTTCCCCAGCATGGCGCACCGCGAGGGTGATTTCTCGTCGCTGCTCAACGTGAACACCAGCTATTACCAGATCTACGATCCGCTCAGCATCCGCAGCGATCCGGAGCGCGCGGGCCACTACGTCCGGACCCCGATCCCCGGGAACGTGCTGCCCAAGAGCCGCATCACCAACCCGATGTATTCGAGTTACGCCAAGCTGCTGCCAACACCCAACAACGAACCGCTGGACCCCACCCGCGAACCGACCAACAACTACCTGGGCGTGGATGTCCCGACCATGTCTACCTACGACGGCCTGACTAACCGGCTCGATTTCCAGCCGGCTTCCAAGCACCGTATGTTCGGCCGCTGGACCTGGGACGACTACTTCCTGGATATGCGCGACTGGGCCCACCAGGTTGTCCGCGGCCTGCAGACCACCGGTGGCATCCGCCGCAACCTTGGCAGCGTGTTCGACTGGGTGTACACCCCCACCGCGAGCACTGTTATCGATTGGTCGGCATCCTTCCATCGCTACGATTCGGTCACCACCTCGGCTCCGGGCGCGCGCAAGTTTAAGCCCACCGACGTCGGGCTGCCCGCGTATATGGACGCTTTCGCCGGCACGGACACGATGCTGCCTTTCGTGACCGCCTCCGGATACAACACCATGGGACTGGTAAGCGAGCGCATGGTGTTCGGGCAGACGTCCATGACTAAGCTTGATGTCACGCATATCCGCAGCGGGCATTCGCTACGGGGAGGCGTGGACGTTCGGATGACAAACCGCAACGGTGGCACCAACGGTTACCCGTCCGGCTACTTTAGCTTCAGCAACGCGTACACGCGGCGCGAGGACGACGGCAAGACTCCCGCCGCCAACCTGGGACACTCCTGGGCGTCGTTCATGATGGGATTGGGCTCCTGGAGCGCGGGCAAGCTGGATACGTACGCGCTGAAGTCTCCTTACTACGCCGGCTATCTGCAGGATTCCTGGCGCGTGAATCGCAAGTGGAACATCAACCTGGGATTACGCATCGAGCACGAACCCGGGCCGGTGGAGCGCTTCGATCGCATGCTGACGTACTTCGATCCGACCGTACAACAGCCTATCACCGGAGCGGCACAGGCGGCTTATGCGGCCAAGCCGATTCCGGAACTGGCCGCCGCGAATTTCAAGATCGCGGGCGGTGCCCTCTACGCGGGCCAGAACGCGCCACGCAACCTGGTAAAAAGCGCCACCATGTGGCTGCCACGCATCTCGACAGCCTACGCGGTGAACTCGAAACTCGTAATCCGCGCCGGCTACGGCATCTTCCAGGACACCATCAACGCACTGAACCTGTCGCCGAATCAGCTCAACTACAGCCGCAGCACCGGTCCTATCCTCACCAACAATTTCGGCATGGACTGGCTGATCGGCGACCCGGTGAACGGTGTATCTCCGATCAAGGATCCGTTCCCTGTGCGCGCGGACGGCACGCGTTTCGACACTCCGCTCGGCAACCAGCTTGGCACGCAGTCCCTGCTGGGCGGGAGCTGGTCCGGGATGTACTACGACACCCCGCGCGCGCGGCAGCAGCGCTGGCGCGTGGGTGGGCAGCGGCAGTTCGGCAAGAGCATGATGCTGGATGTGGCCTATGCCGGATCCTACAGCGACCAGGTGGGCGTAGCGCATGCGCTGAACAACGTGCCCGAGCAGTACTGGGCCGACGGACTCGTACGCAACGACGCGATTGCCACCAACCTGAACCTCAACGTCAGCAATCCGTTTAACATCGCCAATTTCGCCTCCCTGCAGACCAGCAACCCGCTGCTCTACAAGGACCTCGCGACCAAGTCGTTCTTCACCTCTTCGACGATCCGGAAATACCAGTTGCTCTACCCGTTCCCGCACATGGGGACAGTGACCGGCACCGAGCCGGTGGGCAAGGTCCGCACCGATGCAATTGAGGTGACCTTCGAGCGCCGTTTCGCCGATGGGTTCAATTTCTACGTCGGTTATACGGGCTTGCGCGTGAACGCGAAAGACTATTACTACAACACTTGGGACACCGAGCCAAGCTGGCGGAAGAGCAACAACGCGCGCCCGCACCGGTTCGTGGCCACCAGCGTGGCGGAACTGCCGTTCGGAAAGGGCAAGCCGTTCCTGAAGACCGGTGGACCGTTGAACCTGCTCGTTGGCGGCTGGCAGCTCAGCGTAGCCTATGAGTACCAGCCGGGCGCCATCGTCGGCTTCGGCAACCTGTTCTACTACGGGAACCTGGCCGACATCACCAGCGGCGAGCAGACGTTCGAGAATTGGTTCAACACCGCCAACTTCGAGCGGGTTGCGGCCAAGGGTCCAGCAGGCTTCCACCGTCGCGTCTTCCCGGTGCAGATCGACGATCTGCGGGCACACAGCTACAGCGTGCTGAACGGGAACCTCGCCAAGGAGTTCACGGTGAAGGAAGGGGTAAAGGTGCAGGTCAGGTGGGACGTGTTGAACGCCCTAAACCGGACCATTATGGACGCACCGAACACCACCCCGACCTCGACGGACTTCGGCCGTGTAACGACATCTACCTCCCTGAAGCGGTGGATGCAGGTACAGGCCAAGGTAACTTTCTAGGCAGGCGCCGCTCCCTCGCGGTCGCACTTCCAGGCCGCGAGGGAGCGGCAGGATTCGAGTGTATTAAGCGCTGGCCGCAATCGCACGGGTCTGCCCGACGTGGTCCAGCACCGCGGCCGCGGAGAGGTCGAGCGAACCCGTGCCGGCGACGACCACATCCGCGAAAGCGCGGGTAGGCAACACGTAGCGCTCAGCCATGGGCCGCACGGTCTGCCGGTACTGTTCGAACACCGACTCCTGCGATCGGCCGCGCTCCCTCGTATCACGCTCCAGCCGCCGCTCAAAACACAGCCCATCCTCCGCCGCTACGAACACCTTGGTGCCGAAGAGCGCGCGTATTTCTTCCCAATAGAGCGCGAAAAGGCCTTCCACGATGATGAACTCTCCGGCGCGCAGCAAGGTGGTTTCGGGGGCACGGGTGTGGCGCGAGAAATCGTAGACCGGGACCAGAATATCGGTGCCGCCGGCGAGTTGCGACAGTTGCGCGAACAGCAAGCCCCGGTCGAGCGCATCGGGCTCGTCGAAATTCATGCACGCGCGTTCCTCAAGGGGCAGCGCAAGCTCCCGGTAGTAGCAGTCAAGCGACAGGATGGGCGCGCCAAGGTCGCGGGCGATCCTTTCCGCGAGCGTGGTTTTGCCTGCGCCGGAAGGCCCGGCGATGCCAATCAGGTAGGGTCTGCGAAGTTTCAAGGCGGAGTATAGCACGCCGCCTTACTCGTACCGCAGAGCATCCACAGGGTCGAGCCGCGCCGCCCTGGTGGCCGGCCAGATGCCGAAGAAGAGCCCCACCCCCACAGACACCATCAGGCCCGAAACCACGGCCCACAACGGCACCGCGGTAGGGAGCGAGGGAAAGACCAGGCCCGCAATCCGCGAGATTATCCACCCCAGCGCCATCCCGAGCAGGCCGCCCAACATCGTCAGGACCACGGCCTCGGTCAGAAATTGCAGCACGATGTCCCCGCGGCGCGCTCCTACGGCCTTACGCACCCCGATTTCGCGGGTCCGCTCGGTCACCGAGACCAGCATGATGTTCATGACCCCGATGCCCCCCACCAGCAGCCCGATGGAACTCAGGATCACCATCACCAGCGCCACCGTGCTGGTTACGCGATGGAATTCCTCGATCATCTGCTCGGCCGTCGAAATGGAGAAGTTGTCCGGCTGCCCGGGCTTAACCCTGCGCTCGAGCCGCAGGATGGTGCGCACCTCGTCCTGCGCCGTGGCGAGCAGGCCGGGTTTGGCCATGATTACCAGCATGTGCTCCCGGGCGCTGGGGAACATCTTCCGCATGCTGTAGTAGGGGAACAGGATTCGCAGGTCCTCGTGACCGGGCAGGGACGCGGCCGGCTTGTCCATCACCCCGACGATCTCCACCGCGTGGCCGTCCACCTCGATCCACTTCCCGATCGGGTTCACATTAGCGAACCAGGATTTCCCGATGGCCTCACCGACCACCACTACCGGCATCCGGCGGCGGCTTTCCATATCGGTGAAGAAGCGGCCGGCCCGCATGGTGGTGCCACCGGCGGCGTAGCCTTCCTCCGTGCCGCCGATCTCGACGTTGTAGACGTCGTTTCCCTTGTACCGCGCCTTGTGCATGCCGCGGGCGGGGAACAGGTAGGGACTGGCATGCTCGACCGAGGGGCAGCGCTCCTGAACGGCGTGGGCATGCTCAAGCGTCAGCGGTTTGCGCCGGACCTCCTCGGGAGTCCAGCCGCCCATTGCCTTACCCTTGAGCACAATCATGGTTTCCGGCCCGAAACTGCGCAGAATGTTGGTGATGGCGGTATCGAGGCCGGCCACGATCGAGCCCACCCCGATCACCGCCCCGGTCCCGATGACCACCCCAAGTACGGTCAGGAACGACCGCATCTTGTGCTCCCGCACGGTGGCGAGGGCGATCTGCACACCCGCGCGAAGCGCTCCGCTCGTCATTTCTCCACCCTCAGGGCCACGATTGGATCGAGCTTCGCAGCCCTCTGCGCCGGGTAGATGCCGAAGAACAGCCCTACCGCAGCCGACAGCACCACCCCGATGACCACCGCACTCATTGGCAAGACCATGGGCACCGGCGTCAAGTTGCGCACCAGCACCGCCGCCACCCACGCCAGCATCACCCCTATAAATCCGCCAATCCCGGAAAGCATTGAGGATTCCACCAGAAACTGGTTAAGGATGTCCACGCGGCGCGCCCCCACGGACTTCCGGATGCCGATCTCGTGGGTGCGCTCCGTGACCACGGCCAGCATGATATTCATGATCACCACCCCGCCCACCACCATGAACACCGAAACCACCCCTATCGCAGTGGCCGCGATGGCGCCGGTCAGCCGGTCCCAGATCTGCACCAGGGAATCGGAGGAGAGCATATTGAAGGTGTCGTCCGCCTTGGGCCCCAGGTGCCGGTAGGCGCGTAGCAACATGCGGGTTTCTTCCTGCGCTCGAAAAAGATGCTCGTGATCGATGGCGCTGGCGCAGTATGCCATGCCCTGGCGCGAGCCGTACAGCTTGAAATAGGTCTCCACCGGGATGTAGACGAAGGCGTCCTGCGAATTGCCGAACACCGAGCCTTTGGGCTTGGCCACCCCGATCACCTCGAACGGGCGGCCCTGCACGCTGATGCGCTTGCCGATGGGGTTGGCGCCCGGGAAGAACTTGTCTTTCAGATCGTTGCCGATGAACGCCACCATCAGGCGTCGCTGGTCGTCAATCTCCCCAATGAAGCGGCCCTCCGCGGGCTGGACGTTATTAATTACCCCGATGTTGGCGGTCACGCCCCCCAGGCTGACGTTTTCCAGTTGTTCCTTGCCGGAGCCAACGCTCACGCGACGCCCGGCCTCGATGCCCCACTCCCTCACCAGCGTGGAGCGGCTCTTCAGGAACTGAAACTCCTCGCGGCTGAGTTGCGGATTACGCCGCTGCATCTCAAGGAACTTCTTGGGGTCCCACTGGGCCATGAAGATGCGTATCACCCGAAACCCGTCCGCGCCCATATCCGAAACATTTTGCGCCACATAAACGTTCATCCCATTGATCACGCTCATTACCGCGATGAGGGTGGTGGTCGCCAGGATGATGCCAAGCAGGGTGAGAAAGCTCCTCAGCTTGCTGGAGCGCAGCGAAGCCGCCGCGCCCGTCACGGCCTCCCAAAAGGACGCACGTTGGGTCTGCATTTCAATGGGAAGACGACGTGGACGCCGTGTTTGTTCCCTCGATCTCGAAAGAAATCCACTCTATGATCGCCGCTTCGGCCCAAAAGCGGGGATTTCCGCGGGCCACGAAGCCGACATGGCCCCCGTGATCGGGCGCCAGGAGCGTCAGGTTCGGGTTGGTTCCGAAGGCCGGGTGATGGTAGCTCTCAAAAGGAATAATGGGGTCATCCTGGGCTTGTATGAGCATGGCGGGTACCCGGATATTGTCGAGGTACAGGGCGGCGGACTGTGACTGGTAATAGTGCAGAGCGTCGCGGAAGCCGAACGCGGGCGCGGTGATGCGGTTGTCCAGGTCCCGTATGGAGCGCACCCCGGCGAAATCCTCCGCCCGATAGCGCCCGGTCGCCGAGAGGCGCCGCTGCATACTGCGGATGAAGCGCCATTCGTAAAGGCGATTATCCCATTTGGCCAGGCGGTCGCACGATGCCGCCAAATCAATGGGGGTTGAGACCGCGCATACCCCGCGGAACAGGGCGGGGGCATCCTCCCGCAATTCACCGGCGAGTTTCAGGACCACGTTTCCACCGAGCGAAAACCCTGCCAGGAAAACGGGCCCCAGACCGTCGGCCGCCATCTCCCGCAGGACGGCGAGAAGGTCGCTGGTGAGCCCGGAATGGTAGAGGGTTTGGCAGAGATGCTCGGTGCCGCCGCAGGTGCGCATATGGAAGCGGTGGGCGGCGAAACCGGCGTCGAGGGCCGCCTGGCTGAGCCCGCGCATGTAGCCGGCCTCCCCGGAGCCTTCGAGGCCGTGCACCATTACGAGTTCGCCCCGGGCAGCGCCCCGCGGCCGCTGGGATTCCACCAGAACCTCTACCTCGGGTTCAGTCCGGTAAAGACGCCGCGTGACCGGAAACGCAACCGTATCGAGAGGACGTCTCCAGAAGTGACTGGCAAGCGTCTGAACATGCCCGCCGGCGAAGAGGGGGACAAAATCTTGCATCCAATCCGTAGTATAAAGGAAGTGGCTATGTCGTTATCACGTCGACACTTCCTGTTACTCAGCGCGGCCGCCGCGCTACCCGCGCGAGCAGCGACGATTCCCCGCCCCGCGACCCCGGATTTCAGCATCAATCTGCCGAACGGCTCGAAACTGCCGCTCAAGCAGTTCCGCGGCAAGGTGGTGGCGATGACGTTCATCAACACCAACTGCCCACATTGCCAGGAAGTCACTAAAGCGCTCACGGAAATCCAGAAGGAGTATGGCCCGAAGGGCGTTCAGGTGGTCATGTCCGCGATGGACGACAACGCAGCCGTGCACGTGCCGGTTTTCATCCAGCGATTCCGTCCCAGCTACCCGGTTGGCTGGAACGACCGCGATGCAGCGCTGGACTTCCTTCAGATCCCGGTCATGGTGCCGGGTTATGTGCCAAAAATGGCATTTATCGACCGGGAGGGCGTAATTCGGGCGCAATATGCGGGCGAAGATGCGTTCTTCAAGACTCCAGCCGCAAGCATTCGCGCCGAGATCGATAAGATGCTGAAGTCGGCTGCGCCGGCGCGGAAAAAGAGTACCAGGAAGAAGCAGTAGGTGGACGCCACTGGTGGCGGCGAGTGGATTCGAACCACTGACCTACGGATTATGAGACCGTCGCTCTAACCGACTGAGCTACGCCGCCGCGTGTTCTTCCCCAGTGTATCAGAACGTTCCTTATACTGGTAGTTCATGCCCCCCATCACACGGCGTCATTTCTTCATGGGCAGCATGGCTTTGCCCGCTGCCGCCCAGCGGAAGGCCACGCCTCAACGCCCCAATATTGTTCTCATACTGGCGGACGATCTCGCCGCCTGGATGCTCGGCTGTTACGGGAACAAGGAAATCCGCACGCCGAATATCGATCGCCTGGCCCGCATGGGCACGCGCTTCATTAACAGCTTCGTGGTGACGCCTATCTGTTCGGCCAGCCGCGCCACCCTGTTCACCGGGCGCACCCCCATGCAACACGGAATCCACGACTTCCTCACGCCCGAACCCATTGCCAACCCGGCGCAGGGGCAGGCTGCGCCGCCGCCGTCGTTCCGCAACGAGGTCATGATCTCCGACGTGCTGGCAGACGCCGGCTACGAGTGCGGCTATACCGGCAAGTGGCACATGGGGAGCGCCGAGGAACCGCAGCACGGTTACAAATTCTGGTACACCATGCCGGGCGACTCGGGCCCCTATCAGGACCCGGCCATGAATCTCAACGGGAAGAGCGTACAGGAAAAGGGCTACCTGGGAGACCTCATCACTGCGCGTGCCTCCGAATTCCTGGACCGCCAGAATGCCTCGCGGCCGTTCTTCCTCACCGTGAGCTACCTGAATCCCCATACTCCGTATGATGGACACCCGCAGCAGTACTACGACATGTACGCCAACACCGCCTTCGACACCGTCGGGTGGCAGCCCATGGCGGCGAATGCCCTGCGGGAAAAAGAGATGATGAAGGACCCGGTGGCCAACATCCGGCGGGCGGCGGCGGCCACCACGGCGCTGGACGACCAGGTTGCAGCGCTGTTTAAGAAGCTTCAGGCGCGCACCGGGGGGCTCGACAACACGCTGGTGATCTTCACCAGCGATAACGGCTACCTGCTGGGACGGCACGGGCTGTGGAGCAAGGGTCTCGCCTCGGACCCGCCGAATATGTACGAAGAGGTCATGCAGGTCCCCATGATGTGGAGCTGGATGGGTCGCCTGCCCGCCGACAATACGCGGCCGGAGCTGATCGATTTTTGCGATTTCCTGCCGTCCGTGTGCGAGGCCGCGGGTGTTTCCGCTCCGGCGAATCGCAACCTGGCAGGGCGCAGCTACCTGGCCGTGGCCGCCAACAAGCCCCTGCCCAAGAAGGAACCGTGGCGCAACCTGGTATTCGGCCAGTTCCGCAACACCTGGATGGTGCGCGACTTCCGTTATAAAGTGGTGGTGCGCAACGACGGTAAGGGGCCGAATGAGCTCTACGACCTCCGCACCGATCCCAACGAACGCACCAACCAGTACGACAACCAGCAGTTCGTCAGCACGCGCGACCGCCTGAACGCCGAACTGGCAGCGTGGCGTAAGAAGTACTCGTCGTAGCGCGGGCCACGGTACAATACGGCCAACAACGGGATCACTCGATGATTCGTCGTCAATTTCTTGCCGCCGCGGGTGCCGCTGTTCTCCGGTCCGACTGGGCTGCGCGCGCACAGTCCACGGCCGCCTATAAGGCCCCGCCGGCTGAAGCCGCCCATGATGAGGATTTCTGGCGGGAAATCCAAGCCGCCTTCGCGGTGGACCGCAACATCATCAACCTGAACAACGGCGCGGTGAGCCCGTCGCCGCGCGTGGTGCAGGACGCCGTGCGCCGCTACCAGGAGTTCAGCAATATGGCGCCCGCCCACAACATGTGGCGGGTGCTCGAACCGGAGCTGGAAAATGTAAGGGCGCGCCTGGCCCGAACCTTCGGGTGCGACCCGGAGGAACTGGCCATCACGCGCAACGCCACCGAAGCGCTCGAGACCTGCCAACTTGGGCTGGATCTCAAGCGCGGCGACGAGGTGCTCACCACAGACCAGGATTATCCCCGGATGCTGACGGCCTGGAGGCAGCGGGAGCGGCGCGACGGAATCGTAGTGAAGTACGTGGAGTTCCCGGTGCCCGCACCGTCGCTCGACGACCTCTATCAGCGGTTCGAGCGCGCAGTTACGCCACGGACCCGGGTGATCCTGTTCTGCCACATCACTTTCACGACCGGCCAGATCTTCCCGGTTAAGCGCATCTGCGAAATGGCGCGGGCACGGGGCATCGAGACCATTGTGGACGGGGCCCATGCCTTCGCGCAGTTTCCCTTCCGCGCCTCAGACCTGGGCTGCGATTACTACGGCACCAGCCTGCACAAATGGCTGGTGGCCCCGCACGGCACTGGTTTCCTTTACGTGCGCCGGGAGAAGATCGCGAAGCTTTGGCCCCTGTTGGCAGCGGAAGACTCGCTGCGGGAGGATATCCGCAAATTCGAACAGTTCGGGACCCATCCGGCGGCCAGCCACAACGCCATTGCGGAGGCCCTGACGCTCCATGAAAGCATCGGGGGCGAGCGCAAGGCGGCGCGACTGCGGTACCTGCGCAGCCTGTGGGAGGACCGGCTGAAGGCCCATCCAAGGGTGCGCCTGCTTACCAGCCGGGACCCGGCCGAGAGTTGCGGCCTTGGGACGTTCTCGGTGGAAGGCATAAACGGGGGCGTGCTGGCCAACCGGCTGTGGGACAAGCACCGCATCCTGGTCAGTTCTATAGCGCACGGAAAACAGTACGAAGGCGTGCGGGTAACGCCAAGCATATACAGCACCGTGGACGAGATCGACATCTTCTGCGGGGTGATGGAAAAGATCCTGCGGGAAGGGTGAGAATAGGGTATGCACGTTTCCGAAATCGAGACTCCGGCTCTGCTGGTAGACCTGGACGTGATGGAGCGCAACCTGCGCCGCGCGGCCGATTACTGCCGGTCGCACGACCTGCGGCTGCGGCCCCACACGAAGACCCATAAGAGTCCGCTGATTGGGCGCATGCAGCTCGATCTCGGCGCAGCCGGCCTGACCGTCGCGAAAGTGGGGGAGGCCGAGGTGATGCTCGCTTCCGGCACCCCGGACATGCTGCTGCACTACCCGGTGATCGGGCGCGGCAAGCTGGAACGCCTGATGGCGGTGGCGCGGAAGACAAGGGTTACGGTGGCGCTCGACAGCGTCGCCGCCGCGCAACAGCTATCCGATGCCGCCCGCGCCGCGCAAGTGGAAGTGGGGGTGCTGACCGAGGCCGACGTCGGGCTCAATCGCGTGGGCGTCGTGCCGGGCGAGGAACTGGTGCAACTGGCCAAATGCGTCGCGGGGCTGCCCGGCCTGAGCTTCGAGGGCATCACCTGCTACCCCGGGCATATCAAAGATAACGGCGAGGCGGGCTTGGCCCAGATGGCCGAACTGCGCCGCGTGATCCGGCAGATGGTCGACGACGTTGAGCGCGCCGGGTTGGTGGTGAAGGTCATGAGCGGTGGGTCCACGCCGGCGCTCTATCACTCCCACGAGTTCCCCGGTCTGAACGAGATCCGCCCCGGCACCTACGTCTACAACGACATCAACACGGTGCGGTCGGGCGGTTGCGGCATGGAAGACTGCGCCGCCTCGATGCTGGTGACGGTGGTTTCGACGGCGCGCAAAGGGCAAATGATCGTAGACGGTGGAAGCAAAACCTTCTCATCGGACCGGTGCGTGGTGAAAGGCGAGCATTCCTTCGGGCATCTGGTGGAGGCGCCCGAGGCTAACTTCCACAATATGAATGAAGAGCACGGCTACGTCGATATCAGCCGCGTGAAGGCACAATTTGCCGTCGGGGACCGGGTGCACATGATCCCCATCCACATTTGCGCTGCCGTGAACCTGCACGAGCAAATGTACGGCATCCGCGGCGACCAGGTGGAGCGGGTGTGGAAGGTGGAGGGGAGAGGCAAATTGCAGTAGCGCCGCTCCCCCGGGACGCTACATTTTGATGTTTTCGACCTGGATGGTATCGCCCTCCAGCTTGCCCGTTACGGTTACCTTCTCTCCGGCGTGCTTGACTGCTTTGGCCTGGTCGGAGAGCTTGTAGACCTTCCCATCCTCGGTTGCGAGCACGGCCTGCGCGCCTTTTTTGATGCAGGCCTTCGCACAACCGGCGTGGTCCGCGCTCATGGCTTTGGCCTCTTTGGCGCAGTGCGAATCCGCGATATAGCCTTTGAACTCCTCGGCCAGGGCGCCCCCGGCCAGAAACGTGAGCCCGAGTACAAATAGGGCGAATGTCTTCATGGTGAATCCCTCCAGTGCTCTGGATGCGCCACCCGCCGCCGAGGATGCTCCCAGTTGACACACCGGATAGGGCCCGCTATAACGATGCCGGGACCACCGAAGCTATGCCACACTTGATGCCACTCTCATCCATCGCGTTGTCGTTCGTTCTGGCTGCGCAGGCAGGACCACTACCGGCTCGTTCGCGCCCAATCCCCAGCCAGCTTCAGGCTCAACTGCTCTACTCCGCCGCGCTGGCGGGCGACTGGCTGGTGAACAACCAGGAAAAGCGCACCCTCGGCAACCAGCCGTTCAATGGTGATTATGGGAGGTGGTTGTACGAGTACAAGCCGAAGGAAGGCACCTGGCGCGGGAGCGTCTGCTGGACAACGGGAACCGGGATCATGGCACTCTCCTTGCTCGACCAGCGCTTTGGCTCCCCAAGATACAAGGACGCCATGAAGCGGGCATCCCGGTATCTTAAGAGCCTCCAAATTCTTGACTCCCGGAACGGGCTCACTTACGGAGCTCTCCGGGAGATGGACCAGCTCAGCGATTTCATCTTTCCGCGTGACGGCGCCACCGGTGCGCTTGGCGGTTACCTGGCTTTGTATCGTGTAACCGGAGAAAAGGATTATCTGGAGCGTGCCGGACTCTTCGCGAACTGGTTTCTAAAGAACGCAATCAATCCATCGACAAACTGGCCATACTGGTCCGTACCCCTGGATGGCACCCCAGCCGACACTTCCGATCGGAGGACGGCGCCCTTTCAGGCAGGCAGCGGGCTATTCTTCTATCATCTTTACAAGGTAACCGGAAAGCGGATTTACTTCGACAAAGGCGTCATCCCATTGGCCGAAGGCTTGTTGGCGAATGTCGGTCGGGAGAATAACATTACGACGTTCTATTCGACCGGAGGGCTCTCCCAAACGAAAGCCAACAATGACGACTTCGCCAGCCTCACACTGCTGGCCGCCTATCGCGAGACGGGTGACAAGCGTTACTGGGATGTCGCCGCAAGGCGCCTGGATTACCTGATGGGCATCCAGCGGGAGAACGGCTCCCTGGTGCCCGGAAATACGGCCGGGCTCTACGTCAGCGGTTTGACGGCGCTCGATGCACTCGAACTGGCTGCCGAGAAAGGCCTGGAGATGGACCGCGAACGTGTGGAGACCTTCATTCGGCGCTGTGCCGAGTACGGCGCGACCTTCCAGGAAACCAGGCCGGACGACGTCAAGGCCTTCGGTGGATTCTACGGCCAGATCAACCTGCAGGAGTTCCGTCGTGAGTGGATACACGCGCGCCCGACCAATTACTCCGTAATCTTCAACCTGAGATACGAAGGGACTATCAAGGTACCTTACTACTCTATCTTCGGATGGGATTGAGCCCCGACTAAAACATCTCCGAGCCGCGGAACCAGAAGCACAGGCCTTCGCGGCTCCAGCCCACGTCGAGGCCGACCAGTAGCCGTTCAGTTATGCGCAGCCGGCCCCCTACCCCGACGGAGGTGCGCACACCGTGGATGCCGAAATCACCCGGGTTGGCGAATACCCGGCCGGCGTCCGTAAAGGCTACGGCCTCCAGGTACTCGTTTGCGCGCCAGCGATACTCGAGGTTCATGGCCGCGCTGTTCTGGTCACGGAAGCGGTATTGCCGGTAGCCGCGCAGGTCGATGCCGCCCCCCACGGTCGGCTGAAGGAAGAAAGGCACCTGCCGGCCGGGATCTTTCTCCGTGAAGGCGGCGCTGAAACGCGCGGCCACCGTAGCGGTGGGCTGAAACGAGGGCAGGAACTGCCGCACATCGATGTCCCAGCGGCGGAAATCGTAGCGGCCCAGGGTGCGGTCGTGATAGCTGGTCCAGTTGACCGTGTAAAACCCACCCCGGACGGCGCCTGCCGGTCCCTTCCGGTAATCCACTTCGGCGAATCCGCCTGTGTGGCGGAAGTGCGGCTGCCTGTCGAGCGCCGGGACATCACCGGGCAGAAAGAGTTCTTCGGTTGAAGGCTCCGGCGTGTCCTTGCCAGGGCCGGTATTGACGTTCAGGAATCCCACGATGGCGCCGGCCCGCAGCCACGGCACCGGGTGGACACCAAAGGCGCCACTATAGTCCACGTCTTCCTTGCGGAAGCTGGTGCGGTCGTCCTTGCGGGAGTCCGGACCGAGGCCCCAGAAACCCTCCTCGGGATAGTTGCGGTACCGGAGCCGCAGCTCCGCAAATAAGTGACGCGATTCGAGTGGAGGCAACCCCAGCCGCACATCCAGGTGTTCGTAGAGGTTGACGGAACCGATGGCCCGTACATTCAGGCTCGCCGCGCCGCGCGCCAGGGACGGGTGGCGATATTCAACCCCGCCCGCGATCCCAGAACTCGGGGGAAGCCCGCCGAGAATGGGCGCGAAGCCGCCGCCCTGCTGCGCCGCGACGGGCAACGCCGCCAGGCATACGACTATTCGAAGCACCAGGCCGCCAGGCCGCATGAATCCCCTATTTCTTACTGCTCTGCTTCTCAGGGAAGTAGACCACCGCCACCCCGTCCCACAGTTTTGCGCCCACCCCGGAAGCGGAAACGCCGCCCATCGGCATGGACCCCACGTACTTGGGGTTCAGGCCGAAGCGATTCAAAATATACCTTCGCACCAACTGCGCACGGTCGCGCGATCGCAGGAACTGCTCCGTTTGGTCGCCCTCGCCGGAATAGCCCTCGATCATCAAGGGCGTGTTCGGAGCATAACGCAGGTAGGGCGCCAGCGCCTTGTCGAGCGCCGCCCTGCCCTCTTCGGAGAGAATTTCGCCGCCTTTCGGGTCCACGGTGAAGATCTCATTGCGATGCAGCCAGGCGCGCTCGCGGTCACGCTCCGGGGCGACCTTACCGCCGCGGTAATCCTCCAGGCTGACGGCGTTCAGGTCGTAGAAGCCGCGCGAGCGGAAGAAGCCGCGGAAGAACCAGTTGCGCTTGAGAGCTTCCATGTTGTCGGCCAGGTCGGCGGTAGCTTCCCGGGTATTCGAGAGGGTAGCGCGAATCTCCTCCATGGGACCGGGGGCGCCGGCTCCGCGGCCGCCTGGCGGCAGCAGCCCGCCCAAGGCATCCTTGGCGCGAGCGGAGACGTCCCGCAGGTTGGCGAGGGTCTTCTCGGTGTTTTCCCCGATATTGCGGGATTGCAGGTCGGCGACGATCGCGCGGACGTCCTCGGAAGTCTTCCGCGCGTTCTCGGCGGTGTTTTGAAGCTGCCCGACCGTGCCCCGAATATCTTTGTACAGCGCCTCATCGTTGAACAACCTACCGGCCGTTCCACGGCCCTCCCGTACCCCTTCCACCACCGCGTTGACATTTGTGGCGACTTTCTTACCAGTGACCAGGACGTCGTCAATATCGGCGCCGACGTCAACCACGATCTTGCGCGTCTGCTCGCCCACGTCCGCCACAATGTCCACGGCATTCACCACACGTCCCTGCACTTCATCGACGGCGTTGCCGGCTTTCCGAATGGTTTCAACCGTCAGGTCGAGGACGTCCGAAATCTCCGTCGCCTCGCGGCTCTGGATGGTGCTGCCGGATCTTACCGGGGCGCCCTGTTCGGTGCCGCCCTCCACCTGGAGAACCTTGCTGCCGACCAGGCCCTCCATCTGGATGGCGGCAATCGAATCGGTGCGCAGCATCGGCTGGAATTTATCGAGAACCCGGAAATCGACCCGGAATTTCGCTCCGGGGCGCCCGGGCACGCGGGTTTCGAGCACTTCCCCTGCGTCCATTCCCGACACCAGCACACGAGCTCCTACCTTCAACCCGCTCAGGTTCTGAAACTGGGCCGTGAGCGTAATGTTTTTTGAGAACAGCAGGCGTCGATTGCCAATCCAGAAGAGCCCTACCGCGAATAACAAAACCCCGCCCAGGACGAACGCACCTACAACAACCTTACGGTTTTTCGACATCCCTACACCCCTCCCTGCATTTGCATGAACTCGCGCACCACGGCGTGCTCGCTGCGATCGAGTTCGGCCGGCGACCCGCTGGCCAGAATGCGACCCTGGTGCAGAACCGCTAATTCGTCACCGACACTCCGAGCGCTGGGAATGTTGTGAGTGACGATGACCATGGTGGTGCCCTCGGTGTGTTTGAGGTCGAGGAACAGCTCGTCAATTTCGCGCGAGGTAATGGGGTCCAGACCGCTGCTTGGCTCATCGGCCAGCAGTAAAGCCGGTTCGAGCACCAGTGCGCGCGCCAGGCCGACGCGCTTGCGCATGCCGCCCGAAATGTCGGATGGCATCTTGTCGTAAATCCCTTCAAGGCCAACGCGCCGCAGCTTCTTTGTGGCGCGGTCCCGGATCTCATCCTCGCCCATGTTTGTATGGCGCCGCAGCGGGAACGCCACGTTTTCGCCCACCGAAATGGAATCGAACAGGGCCGAGTACTGGAACAGAAAGCCTATCTCCTTGCGGACCCGCGCCAGGCCGGCGGAGTCGAGCGCGGCGATATCTTCGCCCTCCACCCAGATGCGGCCTCGGTCCGGCTTGAGCAGCCCGATCATCTGTTTGATGGTGACGCTCTTGCCGCTGCCGCTACGGCCTAGAAGGCAGAACGCCGTCCCGCGGAACACCTCGAAGGAGATATCATCCAGGACCTTCAGCGCGCCGAACGACTTTGTGACGCCCTCAAAAGCCACCGCCACTTGGGCGTCCTTCATCCGCCCCCCGGAAAGAAGAAGAAGATGGCTTTTACCAGGACGACGTTGCTCGTGATCACCAGGATTGAGGCAAAGACCACGCTACGCGTCGAGGCCTGGCCAACGCCGGCCGTCCCACCGGTGGTGTTATAGCCGAGGTACGAGGAGATGGTCCCGATGATGAAGCCGAAGACGCAGGTCTTGAGCGTCGCCGGAATGTAGTCCGAGAAGCTGATCAGGGACCAGGCGCGGTCCCAGTAAAGCGTCAGGGACATGCCGCTGATGACGGTTTCGGCGATAAAGCCCCCCAGGATGCCAGTGAAGTTCATCACGGTGGTGAGGATGGGGAAGACCAGGATGCATGCCACCACACGAGTGATCACCAGATATTTGAAGGAATCGACGGCGAGACTTTCGAGCGCATCGATCTGCTCGGTGACTCGCATGGCGCCCAGTTCGGCCCCGATGCCGGCGCCGACGCGGCCGGAGAGCAACAGACCCGTCACCAGCGGTCCGGTTTCTTTGATGAGCGCCAGGGCGAGGCCGGCGGGGATGAGGGCTTCGGCACCAAACCGCTCGAGCGATGACCGGGTGTGCATCGACAGGACCGCCCCCACGGCAAGGCCGGCGGCCGCAATCAGGGGTAGAGAACGATACCCAACCTCAAAAATCTGCCGGAGGATTTCGCCGCCTTCGCGCGGGGAGCGAAGAGCTTCGCGAAGGATCCGGAGGGCGAAGAGCGCAACATCCCCGCTATAGTCGAGAGCGCGGAAGACCCGGGTACGCATTAAACCTTCTTAAACCATTGTAAATCGTGCTTAGAAAGCCAAGTAGCGCAGCAAGGCCGTCAATAGTGTCAGAACGACCGAGCCGAGCATGGCCGAAAGGAATCCCCGCACCCCGAAGCCGGGGACGAACAAGGATGACAATTTGAGAAGCAAAGCGTTCAGGACAAGCAGAAACAGCCCCAGCGTCAGTAGGGTAAGTGGAAGCGTAAGGACCTTGAGCAACAGCCCGATCGTGCCGTTCACCAGCGCGATCACCAGCGTGGCGATGAGGGCCGTCCCAAAGCCGGCGACGTAAATGCCGGGAATAAGGTGGGCTACCAGCCACAAGGCCAGCGCGCTGAGAAACCAGCTCGCGAGCATGTGCAGCATAACCGAATTTTAGCGCACGTGAGCCGCCGCCCACACCCGTTCAATGTTTCCCACTGTTGTTGCGTTTTTCCAGAGACGCGCTAGAATGGAGCTTGGAGTGTCGAACCAATGAGTGGGCGCAAGCCCACTTTTTTGTTGGTTTTCTAACGTTTTCAGATGCGTCAGCCGGTTTCGGAAAAAGTCGAGGAAATTGCCCAGCGCGTGGCGGAGTCCGAGGGCATCGAATTAGTCGAGGTCCAGGTACTCGGGGGGGGCAAGCAGCGGCTTGTGCGCATTTCCATCGATAAACCGGCAGGCGTGTCCCACGCCGATTGCGAATTGATCTCCCATCAGGTGGGCACCATCCTGGATGTCGAAGAGGTAATCCCGGGTCACTACACGCTTGAGGTCAGTTCCCCGGGGGTGGAGCGAAAGCTAGTTAAACCAAAGGACTTCGAGAGGTTCCAAGGGAAGAAGGTTAAGGTAACCCTCCGGGAGCCAGTCGATAACCAGCGCCACTGGGAGGGGATCCTGGCCGGTTTCGAGGACGGGGTAATCAGCCTGGAAGCGGAGGGCGGGAAAACCGTCCGTTTCCGCCACGACCAGGTGGACAAGGCCAACCTGAAGTTCGAGTGGTAGCCTGCCCGCAGTAATAAGCCCAGCGACAAAGAGGATACGAGGAACGCTTTGGAAACGATTTTTCAGTCCATTGAGATTCTGAGCAAGGAAAAGGGCATCGATCCGCAGATCGTCATGGATGCTGTCAAAGACGCCATGCTGATCGCCGCCCGCAAGCACTTCCGTACCAACGAGGATTACGTCGCGGAGCTGAACGAAAAGACGGGTGCCTTACAGTTGTACGCGGTAAAGCGAGTGGTGGAGGCGGTAGAGGATCCGGCGCGGGAACTGACTTTATCCGAGGCCAAACGGATCGATGCGGCCGCCGAAATCGGCTCCGAAGTCCGGATCAAGAAGAGCACCGAAGCCTTGGGCCGCATCTCCGCCCAGACTGCGAAGCAGGTGATTTTCCAGAAGGTGCGGGAAGCCGAGCGGGAAACCGTTTACCAGGAATATTCAGGCCGGGCGGGTGAGTTGGTGAACTGCACGGTCAAACGTGTGGAAGGCCCCGATTATGTGCTCGATTTGGGAAAAACGGAAGCCCGCTTGCCCAAGAAAGAGCAGTCGCGCCTGGAAAGCTACAGCGTGGGGGACCGGGTCCGTTGCGTCATTAAACTGGTGGACAAATCGAGCAAGGGACCGGGAGTGGTGGTCTCGCGTGCCGCGCCGGAACTGGTGATGCGCCTGTTCGAGCAGGAAGTGCCGGAGATCTACGACAGCACGGTAGTGATCAAGGGCTGCGCCCGGGAAGCCGGTGAGCGGACCAAGATCGCGGTACAGAGCCGCGATCGCGACGTGGACAGCGTGGGCGCCTGCGTCGGGATGAAGGGCATGCGGGTGCAGTCCATCATCCGGGAACTGCGGGGCGAGAAGATCGATATCATCGAATACTCCGAGGATTCGGTGACTTTCGCAACGCACGCGCTCAGCCCGGCCAAAATCAGCCGTGTAACGGTTCTCGACCCGCTCGAGAAGCACATGGAAGTGATCGTGGACGACTCCCAGCTTTCGCTCGCGATCGGGAAGAAGGGCCAGAACGTGCGCCTGGCGGCGAAGCTGCTGGGTTGGAAGATCGATATCAAGAGCGAGGAAGAGAAGCGCCAGGAAGTGGAGAGCGCCATGGCTGCACTGGTGGCGCCGGGCGCGCCGGTTTCCGTGTTGCTCGACTACGGGTTGGGGGAGAAGGTGCTGGAAGGCCTGGTGGAAGCGGGCATCGGCACCATCGAGAACTTGGGCGCCATGACTCCGGAGCAACTCGAGGAGATCCAGGGGATCGGCCCGGACACCGTGGAGCAGATCCAGCAGGCGGTGAATTCCTACTACAACCAGTTCGAAGAGCCGGCCGTGGTGGCCGCCGGGGAGGAAGCGCTACCCGCGGCAGAACCGGCTTCGGCCGATATGGCGGACATCGCGCAGGACCTGGCGGAGTTTGAAGGTGTGGAAACCGGGGAATTGGCGGTTGAGCCTGGGGTTGGGGATCTGGACTCGGAGAATGCGGCGGCGCCGCCGGAGGGAGTCGGGCCGTCCGACTTGTACGACCCGGAATCGCCGGAAGAACGCTTTGAACCCGGCTCCGCGCTGGCAGATGCTGATGCGGTTCCGGCGGAGTCTGATACGATAGGATACGCGGGTCCCGAATCTCAAGACAGCCAGACGGATGACGAGAGGAGTGCGCGGGACGAGCAGGAAGGCCAGTCGTGACCTCCCGCGGGGGCAACGGGCAAGTAGCTTTATTCTATGAAGAAGATTCGAATCAATGAGCTGGCGCGGGAGCTGGAAGTAAAAGCGCACGAGATCCTGGATAAGCTTCCCGAGCTAGGGGTCACCGAGAAGAAGACCCACTCCAGCTCGATCGACGAGGATGTCGCGGTGCTGCTGCGACGGGCGTTCGGATCCGCGGAGCCGGAAGAAGCGGAGCCGGCCACGCGTGAGATGCCGGAGGCCAATCGGGAGGCAACGCAACCGGAGAAGCCCGAACCGGCACCGGAGACCGAAGCGCAGGCCGAGCCCGCTCCCCCAACCGGGGCGCGCGCGGAGGAAGCGGTGTCTCCCGCCGACCAGCCACCGCATGAACGGTCTGTGGTAAGGCCCGTGCTTCCCATTCGTCCACCTCTGGCACATGGCGGACCGCAAACGCCGGCACCGCCTCCTACGACCCCGGCACCGGTTGCGGCACAGCCGCCGGCACCGGAACCAACGGAACCGGCCGTACAGCCGGCTCCGGCAACCCCTCCGTCTGCTCCCCCTTCAGCGCCATCGGCGCCACAAATGCCTCCAGCCGCCGTGATCGCGCCGGGACGCCCCGTACCTCCGGGACCCAAGCCATTGCCCACAACACCGAGACCGGGCCAGATTCTCTCCGGACCGAGACAGCCGTTCCCGTCCGGCTTTAATGAAGGGGTTCGCGCGCCGGGTGCGCCGATCATGCCGCGGCCGCCGATATCGCGGCCGGCTCCGGGACCGCAGCGTGCGGCGCCGCCGGCACAACAGCAGGCACCGCCGACGCCGGGAGCCCCCAGGCCTCCGCAAGCCAGGCCATTTGCAGGGCAGCCGGCTGCGCGACCGGTGGTTCCGCCGCGTCCGGACCTGGCGGCCAAACTTGCACAGAGCCGTCCGCCGGCATCGCCGACGCCCGGTACGCCGGCGCCCCCGCGCCCGGGCGTGCCGATGAAGCCGCCGTCGTCGCCGGTTCCCGGGCAACCGATTTATCGTGGGCCGATCCGGCCCGGGCAGCCCGTGGTGGCCAAAACCGGAGTGCGTCCGGGGATGCCGGGCAGGCCAGCCGGGCCGCGCCCGATGCACCCGACCTCCCGGCGCATGGAGCCGCCGGTCGGTCCGCCGCCTCCGGGCATGGACCAGCGCCGTCCGCAACAGCGCAGCGGCGCCCGGCCGCAGCGTGAACGGCCCGAAGAAGAAAAGCTGCTGCGGCCGACGCGGCGCTCCGCGGATTACGGTCCGCCGCCCATCAACCGCGCGATCACGATATCGGAAGGCATCACGGTAAAGGAGCTCTCAGAGAAGCTCGACGTGAAGGCCAACCTGGTGATTAAGAAGCTGCTCGACCGCGGCGTCTTCGCCACCATCAATCAGACGCTCGAATCCAAGCTCGCCACGGACCTGGCGCGCGATTTCGGCGCCTCCACCAACACCGTGACCTTCGAAGAGGAGGCCATGCAGCACGTGGAGGTGGCGGAATCCGACAAGGACATGCACAGGCGTGCCCCCGTGGTCACCATCATGGGCCACGTGGATCACGGCAAGACGTCGATTCTGGACGCCATTCGTGAAGCCAATGTGGCCGGTCGCGAGGCCGGTGGCATTACGCAGCACATTGGCGCTTACACGGTGGAACTCGCCAAGGGCAAGATCGTATTCATTGACACGCCCGGCCACGAGGCCTTCACCCGTATGCGCGCCCGCGGCGCCAAGGTGACGGACATCGTGGTTCTGGTGGTGGCCGCCGACGACGGCGTGATGCCCCAGACGCTGGAGGCGATCGACCACGCGCGGGCCGCCAAGGTGCCCATCATCGTGGCGATCAATAAGATCGACAAGCCGGACGCCCAGCCGGACCGCATCAAGCAGCAACTCTCCGACCGCGGCTTGTTGGCGGAGGAATGGGGCGGCGACACCGTCATGGTCCCGGTCTCGGCCAAGATGAAGACCAATTTGGACCTGCTGCTGGAGATGATTCTGCTGGTCTCGGATATGCAGGACCTGAAGGCCAACCCGAACCGGCCGGCCATGGGAACGGTGCTCGAAGCCAAGCTCGACCGCGGCCGCGGCCCCGTTCCGACGGTGCTGGTCCGCAACGGGACTCTGAAGGTTGGGGATTACTTCATCTGCGGCGCCGTGTTCGGTAAGGTGCGCGCCATGTTCGACGACCGCGGGCAGCCGACGCGGGACGCCGAACCCTCGACTCCGGTGGAAGTGCTGGGTCTCGAATCGCTGCCCGAGGCGGGTGACGATTTCCAGGTGGTGACCGATACCGCGAAAGCCAAACAGATCGTGCTCTACCGCGAAGCCAAGGCACGCGACGCCGCCCTGGCCAAGAGCAGCCGCATTACCCTCGAACAGTTGCACAAACAGATGAAGGAGGGTGAGGTCAAGGAACTACCGATCATTCTGAAGACCGACGTGGGCGGCTCGGCCGAAGTCCTCACCGACTCGCTCCAGAAGCTCTCCAACGACAAAGTGAAGGTTCGGGTGCTGCACGGCGGCGTGGGCGCGATCAACGAGACCGACGTCCTGCTGGCCTCGGCTTCCGACGCCATCGTTATCGGGTTCAACGTACGCCCCGAACGCAACGCATCCGCCCTCGCCGAACAGGAGAAGGTGGATATCCGGCTACACACCATCATTTACAACCTGACCGACGAGATCAAGCGCGCGATGAGCGGGCTGCTGTCCCCGGTTTTCAAGGAAGTCTACAAGGGCAGGGCGGAAGTTCGCGAGACGTTCCACATCAGCAAGGTGGGGAGCGTGGCGGGCTGCATCGTACAGGACGGCACACTGACGCGGAACAGCGAAGTGCGGCTGTTGCGCGACAATGTGGTGGTCTACACCGGCAAAATCAGTTCGCTGCGCCGGTTCAAGGACGATGTCGGGGAGGTCCGCAGCGGCCAGGAGTGCGGCATTACGCTGGAGAATTACAGCGACGTCAAGCAGGGCGATGTGATCGAGGGCTTCGTCACCGAGAGGGTGGCCACCGAAGTGTTCGCCTGACATGGTGCGTGAATGCCTGTCATCGGGGTGTTGACTCTGGAGTTGCGTTTGGGCAACTCCCATTCCCTGAAGGACAAGCGGCAGGTGGTGAAGAGCCTCAAGGACCGCCTGCGAAACAAGTTCAACGTGGCGGTGGCGGAGATCGATTATCAGGACATGTGGCAACGCTCGGCCGTGGCCGCGGTCACGGTATCGGCGGACCGTATCCATGTCGAGCGGGTGCTTCATTCGGTAGAAGCGGAAGCTGCTTCCCTGCTGGGGCCCGATTTGGCGGGCGCGACGGTGGAATGGATATAGATAGGGGGTGTTGGGTACTGGGTGTTGGGTGTTGGTTCGGGTGTAGCAAGAACGGGCAGCCGTCCACTGAACCTCCGGATCCAACACCCCGCACCCAACACCCAACACCTTTTTTCGTTTATGGATGAACGACGCTCCCAGCGGGTATCGGAGGCCGTGCGGGAGGAACTCGCGGAGATTATTGGATTCGAGCTGGACGACCCGCGGGTGGGCCCGGTCAGTATCAGCACGGTCCACGTGAGCCCCGATTCACGGCATGCACGGGTGAAAGTAGTGCTGCGAGGCGACGACGCCGAGCAGAAAGAGGCGCTCGCGGCCCTTGACCATGCCCGGCACTACCTCCGGCGCGAACTGGCGGCCCGCCTCAGCCTGCGCATGGCACCGGAACTCCACTTCGAGGTCGACCGGTGGGATGAAGCGGACAACCGCCTCGCCATTCTGCTGAAACGGGCGAAAAAAACCCGCGGCCGGACCGAAAACGAGGCATGAAATCAAACATTCTGTGCTAGTTTTGTTCTTGTTGGCGGGCGCCGCGCTGCATTCTTCAGGACAGGCGGAGACGCTCCGGCTGGAGAAGAGTGTGGAAGCCATGGGCTCCACTTACTCGATCGCGGTCTACGGCGAGGACCGGCACAGAATGGAACGTGCTGTGGACGCGGCTTTCGACGAGGTTCAACGTCTCGACGAACTGCTGTCCAACTACAAGCCGGACAGCGAATGGAGTCGGGTGAACCGGCAGGCGGCGGATGGGCCCGTGAAGGTATCGCCGGAGCTGTTCGGGCTGCTCGAGGAATGCCAGCGGTACAACCTGGCAAGCCAGGGCGCCTTCGATATTACGGTGGGGCCGCTGATGAAGCTCTGGGGATTTTACAAGGGCTCCGGGCGGCTGCCGCACAAGGCCGAGGTGCTGGCGGCGCTCACCCGCGTCGGCTGGAGGAATGTGGAGCTGAACACGGCCGCGCAGACGGTGCATTTTGCACGCAAGGGTGTGGAAATAGACCCCGGCGGCATCGGCAAAGGCTATGCAGTGGACCGCATGACCGACGTACTGAAACAGCACGGGATCGCGAGCGCCCTGGTGTCTGGGGCGGGCAGCAGCATCTACGGGCT
Source organism: Bryobacteraceae bacterium (assembly GCA_035561075.1). Lineage (GTDB taxonomy): Bacteria > Acidobacteriota > Terriglobia > Bryobacterales > Bryobacteraceae > JAMCRM01. Next base: position 23,636 of record DATMYF010000109.1, on the reverse strand, counting down.
GGGTGCGCCGCCCACGGAGCCCAAAGGCTGGAAGACCGAGATTCGGGATCCCAAGGATGCCCGCCGGACCATTGCCACGGTTTACCTCAAAAATGAATCGCTGTCCACCTCCGGAAGCTATGAGAAGTTCTTCCGGGCCGAGGGCCGCGTGTGGAGCCATGTAATGGATCCGCGCACCGGCTATCCTGCGTTGGGAATGCTTTCGGTATCGGTGGTGGCGCCCCGCACCCTCGACAGCGAGGCGTGGACAAAACCCATCTTCATCAACGGCCGCCGGTGGGCGGCTCAACACAAACCTAAAGGTTATCGCGCGTTTCTTTGCGAAGACAGGACGGAACAGGCATGCGCGTGGCTCCAATGACAAGCCGCTTTTTGGATGCGTGCCGGCGCAGACCCACGGACGTGAGACCGGTGTGGTTTATGCGCCAGGCAGGCAGGTATCTCCGGCAGTATCGCGAAATCCGCGCCAGGCACGGCATTCTGGAAATGTGTAAGCGGCCCGATTTGGCCGCCACCGTGACGCTGCAGCCGGTGGAACTGCTCGATGTGGATGCGGCTATCATTTTCGCCGATCTGCTGTTGCCGGTGGAGCCCATGGGTCTCCGGCTGCACTACGCCCCCGGGGAAGGTCCGGTGATTGACAACCCGGTGTTGACGTCAGAGGATATCGACTCGCTCTCAACCGCCAACACGGACGAACTGGGTTACGTGGGAGAAGCCATTCAGATGGTGGTACGGGCGCTGGCGGGCCGCGTGCCGGTGATCGGGTTTGTAGGGGCTCCGTTCACCCTGGCCAGCTACATGATTGAAGGCGGCTCTTCTCGCCGGTTCATCCGCACCAAGCACATGATGTATGGCGACGAGACGATGTGGCGGCGGTTGATGGGCAAGATCGTGGACGTGCTGGCACCCTTCGCGCAACTGCAGGTGGCCGCCGGGGCGCGGGCGATCCAGGTGTTTGACAGTTGGGTGGGGGCGCTCGGTCCGGACGATTACGTGCGCTTCGTGCAGCCTTATTCCCGCGCGCTGATTGAACGCATCCGCTCTACCGGCGTACCGGTGATCCATTTCGGCACGGGGGCGTCCGGCTTCTTCAAAGAACTGCACGCGGCGGGCGGGGACGTGATGGGCATGGACTGGCGCATCAATATCGACCAGGCCTGGATGGACATCAGCTACCGTTCCGCTATCCAGGGCAATCTGGACCCTGTAGCGCTGTTCGCACCGCTGCCCGAGCTGCGCCAGAAGGTAACGGAACTGCTTAAGCGCACCGGCACGCGGCCGGGGCATATCTTCAACGTAGGCCACGGCATCCTGCCGGAGACTCCGGTGGAGAACGTGAAGGCTGTGGTCGAGCTCGTGCGCGAATTCCGTCCATGAAGCGCGGGGTCCTGCTGCTGGCGCACGGCGCGCCGGAACGCATTGAGGACGTCCCGGAGTACCTGGAGTACGTTCGGGGAGGGCGTCCGACCGCGCCGGCGGTGGTGGATGAGGTGCGGCGGCGGTATGCGGAAATCGGCGGCTCTTCCCCGCTCCACCGTTGGACCCGCGTGCAGGCCGAGGCCCTTCAAAAGGCGCTCGGAATTCCGGTCTACTACGGGATGCGGAACTGGCACCCGTTCATCCGGGAGACGATGGCCCGGGTCGCCGCCGACGGTATCGAGCGGCTGGCGGCCGTCTGCATGGCCCCGCAGTATTCAAAACTAAGTGTAGGGCTCTATTTCCGCCGCACCCAGGAAGCAAAACAGGAGGCCGGCGCGCGCGCCGAGATCGTCTGGGCCAAGAGCTTCCACAAACATCCGCGGCTCATCGAGGCCTTCGCGGAGAGGCTTGCGCCGGTGGCGGATCGCCGCAAGGTCCTGTTTACGGCCCACAGCCTGCCGGAGAAGATTTTGGAGCAGGCGGACCCGTACGCTGCCGAGTCGAGAGCCACGGCGGCCGCGGTCGCCGAACGGCTCAATCTCGCCGATTGGGATTTCGCCTACCAGAGCCAGGGGATGACCGACGACACGTGGCTGGGGCCGACGGTCGAAGCCTGCATTGAGCGCTACGCCGGGGCGGGTGTGGCTGAGGTTGCGCTGGCTCCCATCGGCTTCGTTTGCGACCACATCGAAATCCTCTATGACGTGGACATCCTGTTTCGCCGCTATGCGGAGAGCCGCGGTATCCGGCTGGTTCGGCCGGAATCGCTGAACGGCTCGCCGGAACTCACCGCGGCGCTGGCCGAGGTGGCGGAACGATGCCTCGGGTGATCATCGTCGGGGGCGGGATTTCCGGACTTTCCACCGCCTACTACCTGTCAAAGCGGGGCATTCCCTCCACCATCATCGAGCAGCGTCCGCGCCTGGGCGGCGTGATCCAGACGGAGCGCGTGGAAGGCTGCGTGGTAGAGGCCGGCCCGGACAGCTTTATTTCCGTGAAACCCGCGGCGATGGAACTGATCCGGGAACTCGGGCTAGCCGGCGAGGTGATCGGCTCCAACGACCACCTGCGGAAGACGTGGGTGCGGAAACGGGGCCGCTTAGTGCCGTTGCCGGACGGCCTGATGATGATTGTCCCCACCCGCGTCATGCCGCTGGCGGCCTCGCGTTTGCTGAGTTGGCCGACGAAGATTCGGATGGGTTTGGAACTGCTGAAATCGCCGTCACCCAAGACCGAAGACGAATCCGTGGCGGACTTCGTGCGGGAGCATTACGGCCAGGAGGCCGTGGACTACCTTGCCGAGCCTCTGCTCTCGGGCATCTACGGTGGCAACCCGGACGCGCTGAGCGTGCGAGCCGTGCTGCCGCGCTTCGTAGACCTGGCGACGCGCCATGGCAGCCTCACCCGGGGGGTCTTGGCTGAGCGCAAGGCGGCCCGCCGGGAATCGAGCGGTATGCCGCTGTTCCGCACAATGAAGGGCGGCCTCGGGCAACTGGTAGAGGCGGTGACCGGCGCGACTTCCGGACACATGGAATGGGTGCGGGCGACAGCGGAGGCGATCGAGAAGTCGGGCAACCACTATCGCGTGCGGGCCGGAGGCGAGTGGCTGGAGACTGAGCGCGTGGTGCTGGCCTGCGAGGCGCACCGGGCCGCGCCGCTCGCCGCCGGTATCGACGCGCGGATCTCCGAACTGCTGGGTGGGGTGGCCTACAGCTCGTCTATGACGGTGGCGCTCGGCTTCGACGAGCAGGCCTTCCCCAAGCCCCTCGACGGTTTCGGTTTCCTGGTGCCCCGGCGCGAACGCAAGCGCCTTATCGCCGCTACGTGGGTGGGGACCAAGTTCCCGCACCGCGTTCCGCCGGGCACAGCCCTGCTGCGCTGCTTCCTGGGAGGCATGGAGAACGCGGCCATCCTGGAGGAACAGGACGAGATGGTGATCGCGGCGGTGGTGGAAGAATTAAGGGAAATCGTGCCGTTCACGTCGGGGCCGCGTTTTGCGCGCGTATACCGCTGGCCGCGGTCGATGGCCCAATATACCGTGGGGCACCCCGGCCGGATGGCGGAACTGGAGTCGCGGATGAGCCGCTTTCCAGGCATGGCGCTGGCGGGCAATGCCTACCAGGGCATTGGAATTCCGGACTGCATCCGGATGGGACGAAGCGCGGCGGAACGGACCGCCGCGCTCTGATCTAGCTCTGAAATCTCGGAGGTTGTCCACTCGATCTGAACCTTGGATGCTGAAGTTAGGGCGAATTTAGCAGTTCAAGGGGGTACGAGTGGACATCCATCAGAATGCCCGATTGACGCCTCTACGTCGAGAGGAACTGGCACGGATCGTGGTTCCAGTAAAGCAGTCCGCTTGCCGACGCCTCTGGATCATCCTACGGCGACCGCAGTCTTCTCGGTCCATTTTGGGAACACGTCGGGCAGCCAAGCACGGACGCTAACCAGCAATTCGGATAATCTTGACTGGCGCCGGATCAGCCTGGATATTAGGTGCTGAAGTTGTTCCGGTTCTCCCTCCCTCAACCACTCCTGTGGGACTTGATCCAGAGCGTGCCAAAGGGGGTCTTCGGGTAGGCTCATCGCCAGATCGAGCCACGGCTCGAAATCTTTGATTGACTCGACCGACCTGTAGACCGCGCGCCGGGGAAACAGCCCACCTGGGCAGTCGTGGAATGCCCATTCGTTACCGTGAAACGCATACCCGTTGTCAATCAGACGGCATAAATACCCACTGACCTCGGACGCTGACGCACCCCACAGTGCCTCGCTTCTGAAGAACACGACTTGGCGACCGTCACTATTCGACACCCACATATCGAATACCAGAGCGCCCAGAATCTCGCATATGTTATGAACCTTGTGAAGCAGTGCATCCGGCAGGAAATCGTAGACGGGATCGCTGGACGGATTTACAGGGAATGCAGAGCCGAAGTGACGCCCCGGATAAACCGCGGATCGGCCACGATGGAGAGTGATATACACATCAGATTGGGCGCACAGGAAGTCCTCTGTCAGATTGACGAACACAGCCTCGGGCGAGGCAATGCCGAGCTGTTCCAAGATAAGCCACGAAAGCAGTTCGTTTATCAGGACGCGCCGCCCCTGTGGGTTCTGTTGGAATTTCGTGACATAGCACGAGCCATCGTCTGCTTGCAGAAGATGCGCTTGGCTGGCACCACGCAACTTGCGCAGGAACCGAGTCGCGGTGACGGTGCGCGGCGTTATCAAAGAAGCCATCGTTTGTACAAGTACGGCGATAGTGTTCAGCGTCTCTCTAAAATGTTCGGCATCGAGAACACCCGACGCACGCCTTTGGCAGGGGTGGGGCGCCACGATGCGGCATCGCTCCCGGCACAGCCGCGGCTGTTAATGTGACAGCACCTGCCTTGTCTTGCGCATGTCTGGGTTCTGATGAGATGATGGATCCGGTCCTACCCCCCGACCAATTGCCTGATTCTGTTCCGGAAACGGAACGCAGGACCGACAACATGCTTTTGTTGCAAGAAAAGCGCAACCGACGCAACGGACCGAAAAGAACCAAACTCGTTCTGAATTCGGAACAGAAGTTTCAGTTAAAATTTGTCGAAATGTTTCTTTGAATTAAGAACATGGCGAACTATCAACTCTCCCCCGACCGATGCCCCTCCGATCCCGGCGAGATTGTGGACGACTATTGCCGGAATCAGCTTTCACCGGAGGAAGTCCGGATTTTTGAAGAACACTACCTCGTTTGCCCACGGTGCGCTGGGGAAGTCGTTAGAACTCGGCAGCTTATGGATGCACTGAGGCGGCTTGAGAAGGAGAAGTAGCTGATCGACGCCCCGCGTAAAGCAAAGGCGGACAAACACAGTACCAGAAGTACTACTCCTCGCACACCGTCCACTCCAGTTTCCCGCGAATGCATTTTACGATATTCTTTTCTTGAAATGCCTGCTATTTTCTTATTCCGGCGGCTCTATAAAATAGATCTTCTCGAACCTGTTTCCACAGAGCAAGAAGGTTTATGATACCCGGTGCCAACGATGCTGGAAGCGACTCGCAGTGCTCTCCGTTCGCTGCTCTCGCCTTGAAAGTAGAAAGGGGCGATCCCGAGGGGTTGCAGGCGCTCCACGCACTGATGACGAATGCCCGCTGGTACTTCGGTCGAGAAGTCGGCTTCGCGAACGTTGATGATCTATTAGGGGACGCATATGTAACTGTTGTGCGGGCCATTCAGCGTGGCGGCATCCGGCAACCTGAGTACCTGATGGGTTATATCCGGACGGTGCTCCGCCGCAAAGTCGCCGCATACATCAGGGAAGCCGTTCGCGTTCGCAGCAGCGGAGAGTTTCTTACGACGGTTCCTGACAAAACGGGCAGTATCGAGCAGGATCTGATCCGCCGCCAGGGTGTTGAGATGCTGATGGCAATTTTGCGGAAACTTTCTGCGCGCGACCGCGAAATATTGTCGAGGTTTTATCTGAGGAACGAAACCAAAGAGGAAATTTGCGCGGAGATGGGACTGACCGACACGCAGTTCCGGCTGTTGAAGTCACGCGCCAAGGCGCGCCTCGCTGACAAGGTTCAGCGCCGGGCCGCCACACCAAAGCGGCGCCTGCAAACGCCGGTCAGCAATACCGCCTTGCTCGCATCCTGCGCATGACCCGGTTGCTCTTGCGGCCAGCCGCCGTGGGAAGACAGACCCTGTGCCGGACGGGGTTGGGGCAAGGGGAATCCGGCCGCTTCCAAGAAGAGTACCGCTAGTACTAGTGGAGAATCGAGCGGTTGCAGTACCTCCGGGGAGTATGAGAGCCTTGCTTTATAAAATGCGAATGCATTTCGCATCTTCTACCGAAGTTACGTTGTAATTCGGTCCGATATTTCAGGCGGCTCCGCGCGCGCGTGAAGGACTTCCCAGTTGATGTTCAGTTCCGATTCACCCAGTGCCTCGCGGTTCGCGAAGGTGAGGGATAGGGACGGGGTTGCGGCCAGTACGGACGCATCCGGCGATGTTGATCGTCTTGTCTCACTCCCAGGCATACGGGCCTACATCTATCACCATCTACACAGGCACGACGACGATCTCGCCAAAGCGATTCTCCTGGACTTGCGTGAAGCAAGACGGCGATCAGTTGATGCGTGGCCGTCGCGCATTGTGGCAATTGCGGCGCGTCACGTCACTACGCAAGCTGCGCAAGGGGCGAAACGGCGACGCAAGAAACCCCATGCCGCACTCCCCCGATGCTTAATGGACTTGAATGAGAAACAGCGTTCTGCGCTGATAAACTTCTACGTTCACGGCCAAACCAATGTGGAGTCAGAGAATGCAGCCGGAATGAGTAAGGATCAGTTCCGGCGCCTTAAGTCCCGGTTGAAGGGTATCGCTGGGAAGGTGGGCTAGCTGTGAAGTCTCAGGACAACCGCGCCCAAGTGGGTTCGACGCTTTCAGATTGCGGATAGCTCCTCCCGGCCCAGGGGGAACCCCGGGCAGATCCCGATCTGCCGCATGTAATTAGCTGACAAAAAACTAGCTTGGGACGTCAGTCGCGCTGGGAGGTACTCGCGGGCGAAAGGGAGCCCGGCGCGGTGGCGGAGAGGGGCGGTTGGGAGCCGCCGGAAGCTTCCTCGAAGACGCGCGTAAAGAACTCGCGACTGGCGGGTGACGGGCCGATGTGGATTCGGTTGCTGCCGGGCGATTCCTGGACGAAGCCCAGGTAACCGTTCCAGCCCAAGTCGTCGAGCACGAAGTCGAGGGCCTCCCGCTCTGTACTGGAGAGGGGGGAGGCGTCGATATCGAACACTTCGCCGGTCGCGTGAGCCAGGAACTCGGGATCTTTGGCACCGCCGAGTCGGTCGTGCTCTTCGATGGGCTTTACCAGTGAAACCACTTCCAGCGGACGAAACTTCCCGCCCGGATCGAGACACTGCAGCATGCGGCGCGTTTCGAAGGCAATATAGGCAAGGGCGCCGAGGGCGGCCGGTGACGCGCGGAGATAGGCTTCCGTATGCACAGCCGCCGCGGGGGACTCAACGCGCAGCGTGTAGCCGAGGTATTCAGGGTTGTCAGGGGCGATGACGAGGCGGTCGCCCACGTCGCCGTCCTGCACGGTGTGGTGGACCACGGCGCCGCCCTTGAGCCAGACGGACAGGCGGTGAGGAGCGCGAAGCGCGTTACCGAACTGGCCGCGGTACTCCTCGGCGAGGGCGCGGAATCCGGCTGGGTCGTCACGCCAGATCTGGAGCAGTTGTTGCGCCCGCATGACGCGGAACCAGTAGGTGGGGGAGTAATCGCGCTGCATTTGCCGCCGCACGGCACGATAGAGTTCGCGATTGCGGGACGGGCTGCCGAGGAAGAACATTTGCGCCACGGTGGGCGGGTCGGTTGCCCCGCTTGCCTGCCGGGTAAGGGCCATCATCTCGGAAACGCAGCCTTCTCCGCAGTGATACGCGAAGATGGCCCAATCGCGGCCGCCGAAGCGCTGCTCCATTCGGGCCAGGTATGCGGCGGCGGCGGGAATCGCGAGGGCGGGATTGAGGCGGTCGTCGCGCACCAGCACGGAATAGGGCGTCCGTTTACGGACCGTGCGAAACCTGGTTTTGCGCTTCGTCCGGACTGCCACGCGCTGGGTCGTAACCCGGTAACGCGTCGCGTAGCCGATCCGCAAGCCCATGCTGCGAGCCGTCCCCTGGGTGATCTGCATGATGCCCTTCGGCCCGGTAGGGCTGGCGGCGTGCGGGTCGCCCCAACTTTCGAGGTACGCAACGGCCTCGATCAGCGCGACGGGCAAACCGCTGCGCCCGGCTGCCTTCTCGAAGATGGCCTGGAGGCCAGGCGAGGTGATGCGCTGGGCTCCGGCGAGCGCCTGGGGCTCCCGCATGATGCTGAACGTCTGGGAGTCGACCATCGCCTCGGCGCGCGCGGCAAGCAGGAGTTCCGAAAGCTGCTCACGATCCACTCCGATGCCACTCAGGCGTTCGGAGGGCTCAAAATAAGCGGGCCGGCGCAGACTGCCATCCCATCCGAGCCCGAGAATTGCGACGCCCATCGCTAACGGCAGAAGTCCGCGATATCGCATGTGACCCTGGAATAGTGCTTCAGACAGCTTCTGCCTTACAGCATAACGCCATCCCGGTCCCGACGGCCCATATCTTTCGAGATACAACGGGATTTTGTGGACGCCCCGCTATTGCCCGATGAAGACGTTCACCACAGATGGCCGCACCTCGATTCTTTCCACGTGGTGACGCAATTGGAAAGGCTCCCCAATCTTTGCGTCGGGATAGTTGGGCAGCAGGTAATTGCGGATGAGGAAATCGAGCACGTCGCCTTCGATGGTGAACCCGGAGATATCCACACTCTGTACGTCCACCGTGGCATAGCCGCCCGAGGAACGCAGACTGGCGGTGACGTTCACGGGCCGCTCACCGTCGAGCAGACGAGACATCATCCACCCGGGCGCCTGGCCCTGGGCACGGCGGATCTTCCCAAAGTCGATGAGGGCGGAGCCGGTGGCCACTCCGGAGCCGAGTTGAATGGAAGTGTTGCGGACTCCACCCGGGTAGGCCTTCTGCCCCTCGTATTGGGCGTAAGCGCTGATCTCCTGGGGGGTGAAAGCAACGCGGCTGCCGGGCTTGAGGCGGTCGGATTCGATCTGCTCGAGCTTTCTCTTGGCGGAGACATAGTCGGACTGCGCGCTTCGGAGCGGCGCCGCAACTGCCAGCGGCAGCGCGAGCAACAGACGCCTGGTCATAATCCATACGACGAAGAAGCGGCTGCCCTCGTTGCGGAGTTTCGCCCAGGGGCGCGATGGCGCGCGGGTCATAGCACCCACGGTGGCGGCGATCCGCGCGCAAGTGGCGCAGATGGAGGGCAGTAGATTTGGGCGGCGTCGTGCTATACAGAGCAGCAAAGGAAGTATCGGTATGCCGTCAGCAGGTCTGCTCGTTGCGGCTGCCATCGCACTCGCGCTGGTGTACTTCGCGGTGCGGATGGCTCGTTCGTATTTCCAGGTGAAGGGTCCACGCGTGGTAACGTGTCCCGAAAACCACCAGAAGGCCGGGGTGGAAGTGGATGCGGGCCGTGCGGCGTTGGGGCGTGATCTCAAGCTCAACGCGTGCACGCGCTGGCCGGAGAAACAGAACTGCGGCCAGCAGTGTCTGGCTCAAATTGCCGAGGCGGGCGAGGCCTGCCTGGTACGCAACATCCTGGCCAAATGGTACGAGGGCAAAAGCTGCACCCTCTGCCGCAATCCCATTGGGGAGATTGACTGGGCTACGCGCAAGCCGGGCCTGATGACACCCGAACGGGTGACCATCGACTGGGCGCAAGTGCCCGCCGAGCGGATCGATGAGACCCTGGCCAGCCACCAGCCGGTCTGCTTTACGTGCCTGGTGACCAACACGTTCGTCCGGCAGCATCCTGAGCTGGTGGTAGACCGCACTTCCAGAAATGCCTGATACGCGGCTTCCGAAGCCGCGTCCAATTGAATGCGCCACTTTTCCGCCGCCCTTTTCCTCGCGGCGCTGTCCAGCGTTGCCTTACAAGGGGAAATCGAGGAACGCCGCGGCTCCGCGGCCCCCATTACGATTTACACGCAGTTCGAGCAGCCCTGCCCGGATTCTGCTGTCGCCGCCATGGCGCGGGAACTGGCGGAGATCATGGAACCGGCCGGACTTGATGTTGAATGGCGCCCCGTCGACTCCCCGCGCAGTTTAGAACCGGTGTTCACCCTGGTAGTGGCCGGATTCAAGGGATCCTGCGATATCGAGGACCTCTCGGGTGGGCGCACCGGCACCGGCGCCCTCGGGTGGACCCACACCACCGACGGGGATGTGCTCCCGTTCACCGCGATGGATTGCGACCGCATCCGCGGATTCATCGGACCCCTGGTCGCCCGGGCGGAACAGAAGGATCGCGAGACCCTGATGGGCCGGGCTATGGCGCGCGTGCTGGCGCACGAACTGTACCACGTCCTGGCCAGGACCATGGATCACGCCAAGGTAGGGGTCGGGAAGTCCCGCTACACGCCGCGGGATCTGCTCTCGCCGCAATTTCGCTTCGAAGATCGGCAGTGCCGGGCGCTGCGAACCGCCATGCTGCCGCGCCTGGGGCGAACGCTCCCGCACGAGGAACAGCCTGAGACTGGGGGCTTTTGACGCCCTGTTACACTGGGAATTCATGAAGCGGATGTTGCCGTTATTGCTGGCGTTCGTGTGCGCCTCTCTGCTGCGCGCCGACACGGTCCTGGTGCTGCCGTTTTTCAACCAGACGGAATCCGCAAACCTGGATTGGATTGGGGAAAGCATCGCCGAAAACGTGGGGGAGGCGCTGGCTTCCGAGGGGCTGCTGACGATCGACCGCGAGGATCGGCTGGAGGTGTTCCGGAGGCTCTCGGTGCGGCCCAACGCCATCCTGACCCGGGCCACCATCATCAAAGCGGGGCAGGGGCTGGACGCTTCAAAAGTGGTGTGGGGGTATTACGAACTGGCGCCGCCCGAGGGGGGCGCGGGCGGACCGGCAGCAGCTTCCCGCGGATCGCTGCGCGTCAATGCCCGGCTGCTGGACCTGCGGCAGATGCGGCGCGGGCCGGAGTACGTGGAATCCGGGGCACTCGAAGACTTGGGAGCCATCGAGACGCGCCTGGGATGGCAGACCCTGCAATTCCTGGCTCCGCACACCTCTCCTTCCGAACAGGAATTCCTGAGCGCGCGCCCCCCGGTTCGGGTGGATGCCATGGAAAATTACGTTCGTGGGCTGCTGGCCACAAACGCCGAACAGCAGCACCGGTTTTTCACTCAGGCCGCGCGGCTCGATGAACGCTTCTCGCAGCCCCGCTACCAGCTCGGCAAGATCTACTGGAAGAAGAAGGAGTACCGGGTCGCAGCGGGGTGGCTCGTAGGCGTGCGGCGCTCCGATTCCCACTATCTTGAGGCGCAATTCTATCTGGGATTGTCGAAGTACTACGGAGGCGATTTCGCCGGCGCCGAGCAGTGCTTCCGGACGGTTGCCGCTTCCGTACCGCTTAACGAGGTGTGGAACAACCTGGGGGCCGCGCAGGCACGGCAAGCCCGGGGGGAGGCCATCGAGAGCTTCCGGAAGGCGCTGGAAGGCGACGACGCCGATCCCGACTACCACTTCAACATCGGATACGCACGCTGGAAGGCCGGACAGTTCGACGCCGCGGTGGAGAGCTTCCGCGCCGCACTGGAACGCAATCCAGAAGACGCCGAAGCCACCACTTACCTGGGACGTGCGCTGAAGAAGGACGGCCCGCGACCTGCCGAAGCCAAGAGCGGCGGCCTCGAACGGCTGAAGACGGACTACGAAGAGAGGGCCTACCGGGCGCTCAAGGCCGAACTGGAAGGCAAGCGGAATTAGGCCGCGCTTCAGAATCGAACAGTTGCCCGGATCACGTCCAGCAAGGGCCCCGGATAGACTCCCAGAAAAAGCAATGCGGCGGTGAGGACACCCAGGACAACGCCGGCTCCCGTGGGAACGGCGGGCATCGGACCGGCGGCGGTTTCGGTCGCATATAGCGCCACGATGACCCGCAGGTAGTAGTAGACGCCGACACCGCTCGTGACCACAAGGGTGAGGATCAGAAGCCAGAGCGCAGTGGAGGCGCCGGCCGCCACCACGTAAAACTTGGCGAGAAAGCCCGCCGTGAGGGGAATGCCAGCCAGCGAGAGCAGCATGGCGGTGAAGACGCCGGCGATGAGGGGCCGGCGCCAGAAGAGGCCGCGATAGTCGTCGATCTGGTCGGCATCGCGACCTGGACCGGCGAGCGCCCCCACGATCCCGAATGCGCCCAGCAGCGTCACGAAGTACGCCACGAAGTAGAACGCCACCGCGTTCATGCCAAAGTCTCCACCCACCTGAAAAGCCACCAGGATGTAGCCCAGGTGAGCGATCGACGAATAGGCGAGCAGGCGCTTCACGTTTCTCTGGAGCAGCGCAAGGACGTTGCCGGCCACCATCGAGGCGATCGCCAGGATGTCGAACAGCGCCGAGACCTGAGGTAACTCGCCAGCCCCGGTGCCCTCGAAAAGGCGGAGCATAAGGGCAAACACGGCGCATTTCGATACCGTGGCGATGAAAGCGGTGACCGGGGCGGGCGCGCCCTCGTACACGTCCGGCGTCCACATATGGAACGGCACCACCGCCAGTTTGAACCCGATCCCCACCAGGATGAGGGCCAGGGCGGGCAGCAGGACCAGGGAGCCACCCTGTGCAGACCCGGCCAGCCGTCCGGCAATGTGCGCGAACGCCAGGGTGCCCATTTCGGCATAAACCAGCGCCATACCGAAGAGCAGGAAGGCCGAAGCCGCCCCTGCCAGGATCATATACTTGAGCGCCGCCTCAACCGACTGCTTCCGCGCGTGCAGGTAAGCGATCATCACGTAGAGCGGCACGCTCAGCAGTTCCAGCCCCAGGAAAAACGAAGCGAAATGGCTGGCGGAAGTGAGCACGACCGCACCGAGTGCGGAAACCAGCAGCAGGATGTACATCTCATCGTGGTCACCCTGTCGACGCGAGAGGTAAGACCACGTGAGCACCGCCACCGCGAGGGTGCCGGCGATCACCAGCCCCGTGAAGAACAGCGCAAAGCGGTCCACCAGCAGCAGGGCGGTCACCTGGCGCGGCACCACCGCGGAAGCCGGCCAGAGCGCGGCGAAGGCCAAGGCGAGCCCCAACAGGGTGATGGCGGCGCTAACCGCGTGATGGCGCCGCACCGCCACCGCGAGCATCACCGCAACGGAGGCGGCGGCGATGAGGATCATCGGCAGGATAGCGCTGAAATCCGTAGCCGTCATGCGTTTTTATCTCCGGACGTACATGTTGGTCTGGCGGAGGCGTTCCGAAGTGGGCGCGAAGGTGTCCAGCACCGGGCGGGGATAAAGCCCCAGCCAGAGCAGTACCGCGATCATGCTCCCCACCACGGCGGCTTCCCTGAAGTGCAGGTCCGGGAGTTGCCACTGGTGGATGTTCGGTCCGTGGAAAGCGCGCTGGATGAAGCGCAGGGCGTAGAGCGTGGCCGCCAGGATCCCGACCGTGGCCAGCACGGCGACGAGGCGGTGGTTCTCCCAGGCGCCCAGCAGCACCAGGACCTCCCCCACGAAATCGGCCAGCCCCGGCAACCCGAGCGAGGCCAGCGCAAACACCATCGCCGCACCCGAGAGGCGCGGAATGGTGGCCCAGAGGCCTCCCATGCGGGCCATCTCGCGGGTGTGGATGCGCTCCTGGAGGGCCCCCACCAGGACGAAGAGCCCGCCGGTACTGACGCCGTGGGCGATCATCGTGACCACCGCGCCCTGAAGCGCCAGCTCATTCCAGGAGAAGATCCCCACCAGCACGAACCCGAGGTGGCTCACGCTGGTGTACGCCACCAGTCGCTTGAGGTCGGTCTGGCCGAAAGCCAGGAGGGCGCCGTAAAGGATGCCCACTACACCAAGCGCCAGGGCCACCGGGGCGAACTGTCGGGCGGCATCCGGGAACAGCGGCATGACGAAGCGGATCAGGCCGTAGGCACCGGTCTTCAGCATCAGGCCGGCCAGGATCACGCTGCCTGCCGTGGGGGCCTCGGTGTGGGCGTCCGGCAACCACGGATGGAACGGGAAAACCGGCATCTTCACCGCGAAGGCGACGAAGAAGCCCAGCATGATCCACAGCGCCGTCGAGGGCGCGATTCCGGTACCCAGCAGGGTTTCATATTGGAAGCTGAAAACGCCGGTAGCCCGCTGGTGCAGGAAGGCAAGCGCCAGGATGGAGACCAGCATCAGGAGGCCACTGATCTGGGTGAAGAGGAAGAATTTCAGCGCCGCATAGGTGCGGTTTCCGTGTCCCCAAATGGCGATCAGGAAGTACATGGGGATGAGCATCAACTCCCATGCGAAGTAGAAAAGGAACAGGTCGATGGCGACGAAGACACTGGTGATGCCGGCCAGGATCCACATGAGGTTCCAGTGGAAGAAGCCCACGCCCTCGGTGATCTCGCGCCAGGAGGCTAGCACCGAGAGGATTCCCAGAAACATCGTGAGGACCACCATGAGGAGGCTCAGGCCGTCCATGGCGAGGTGGAAGTGGATGCCCAACTGCGGGACCCAGGGGACGTCCAGCTCGCGGATCCAGACGGCGCGGCGGAAGAGATCGAACTGCCCAAGCGAACTTATCCACAACTGGATCGCCAGGACGAAATCAAGCGACACGGCGGCCAGTGCAACCCAGCGCGCCGCGTTGGCGCTCCACCGCGCGGCGATCCAGGCCCCCACGCCCCCGGCCAGCAAAATGACGATGAACCAGAGCAGGATCATAAGAGCAACGTAATCGCCACGAGCACCACGGCGCCGCCCGCCAGGCCCGCGGCATACCAGCGGACGCGGCCCGTCTCTGTGCCGCCCAGGATGCCCCAGGCGAGCCGCCCGAGCCAGGCCAGGCCGGCATAAAACGCGTCCACGAAATCCGACTTATTGACCCGCGCCGCCCATTGAACAGGCCGCACGAAGACGCGGTCATAGAACCAGTCCATGCCCCAATCCGTATACCAGAGGCGGTGCAGCGCCCGGCCGAGCCCCCCCGAAGCCGCGGCCTCCGCCCAACCCCGGTTGCGTAGGTAGAAAAGGTATGCGAGGGCCACGCCCAACACCAGGGCCGCGGTGGCCACCATGCCCGAGGCACCCTCCGTAACCGGCGGCGGGTGGGTCTCTTCGAACGCGGGCAACGCGGTGTTCAGGAAGGCGAGGAAACGGTTCCCGATATATCCGCCGGCGATCGAGAGGACTGCAAGCACCAACAGTGGAATGGTCTCCGCCGCGCCGGGGCGCTTGGCAACATGGCCATGCGCATTCCCGAAGAACACCAGGAAGATGAGCCTGGACGTGTACAGCGACGTCAGCAGCACCCCAGCAACGGCAGCACCCCAGAGAAGCTGATTGCCGATGGGCGAAGCCCAGGCACTCCAGACAATCAGCTCCTTGCTGAAATAGCCGGAAGTGAACGGAACGCCGGAGAGTGCGGCACCTCCGATCACGAAAATCCAGAAGGCGATGGGCAGCGAAGTCCTGAGGCCGCCCATGCGGAAGATGTTCTGCTCGTGGTGCATGGCCTCGATCACCACCCCCGCGGCCATGAAGAGCAGCGCCTTAAAGAAGGCGTGGGTCATGAAATGGAACAGGGCCGTGGACCACGCAGCTACCCCCAGGGCCAGGAACATGTAGCCGATCTGGCTAATGGTGGAGTAGGCGAGGACGCGCTTGATATCGTCCTGGGTGAGGGCGCTGAAACCGGCCATCAGCAGGGTGAGCGCCCCCACCACCGCAACTGCGAACTGCACCGGCGGGGCCAGGGTGAAGATCACGTGCGTGCGGGCAATCAGGTACACGCCGGCGGTGACCATGGTAGCGGCATGGATGAGGGCGCTGGTGGGGGTGGGGCCCGCCATGGCGTCCGGCAGCCACGTTTGCAGCGGAAGCTGCGCGGACTTCCCGACCGCACCGCCAAGCAGCAGCGCCGCCGCCGCAATGGCCATGCCCGAACCGGATGCCCACTCGGCGGGCGCGCGCCGCAGCATTTCCTGGATGTGAAGGGTGCCCAACCCGTAGAACAGGATAAACAGCCCCACCGTCATAGCGGTGTCGCCCACGCGCGTAACGATGAAGGCCTTCTGCGCGGCCGTGCCGTTCGCAGGCACCGTGTACCAGAAGCCGATCAGCAGGTAACTGCACAGCCCGACGCCCTCCCACCCGAGGAAGAGCAGCAGGAGGTTGTTGCCCAGCACGAGCGTGAGCATCGAGCCGACGAACAGGTTCATGTAGCCGAAGAACCGGCTGTAGCCTTCGTCACCCGCCATGTACTCGATGGAGTAGACGTGGATGAGGAACCCCACCCACGTGACCACCAGGGTCATCACCAGGGAGAGGGCGTCCAGGTGGAAGCCGATATCGGGGCGGAGGTTCCCCACCCCGATCCACGTCCACAGCACCTGCTGGTAGGCATTGCCCGCGGGCGGTGCGCCGATGAACCGCACCGCGATCAACGACGCGAGCACCGCGGAGGCCGCAATCGACCCGCATCCGACCGCCGCTACGGCCGCGCGCCCGAGGCGCGGACCGAACAGCAGCAGGAACGCCGCGCCGGCGAACGGGAGTACCGGAATGAGCCACAGCAGCTCGAGCATGTCACCCTTTCATAATGCTGGCCTGGTCGGTGTCGAGCGAGCCGAAACCGTGGAACAGCCGCAGCACCACGGCCAGCCCGACGGAGACTTCCGCGGCAGCCACGGTCAGGATGAACAGGAACATCACCTGGCCGTCCGGCTGTCCCCAGCGCGCGCCCGCCACGATGAAAGCCAGGCCCGCGGCGTTAAGCATGATCTCGATGGACATCAACTGGAACAGCACGTTGCGACGCACCAGGAGCCCGGTCATCCCCAGCGCGAACAGCATCCCCGCTAAAATAAGCCCGTCTCTCACCGGTATTAATGTCATCTCCGACCTCCGGCCTGGGAAGCTTGCGCGTACCCAGGTGATAAGCGCCCACCAATCCACCCAACAGCAGCATGGAAGCCAACTCCACCCCAAGGACATAGGGCCCGTATAGCGCAATCGCGACATCCCTTGGGGCCACCGCCGGGCCTGTGCGCACACCCACGGTGCCGGTGGCCAGGTAGGCCGTTTCCAGAATCAGCACCGCGGCCAGGATCATCGGCCCCCTCCAGATCCCGGGACTAAGCCAGCGCCGCTCCGTCGCGATAGCCACGTCCCCCATGTTCAGCAGCATCACCACGAAGACGAACAGGACCATGATGGCGCCGGCATAAATAATTACCTCCAGCGCGGCCACGAACGGCGCTCCGAGCGTGAAGAACACCACCGCCATGGCGAGCAGCGATACCACGAGATAGAGCAGCGCGT
The DNA here is from genome assembly GCA_035561075.1 of Bryobacteraceae bacterium. Classification (GTDB taxonomy): domain Bacteria; phylum Acidobacteriota; class Terriglobia; order Bryobacterales; family Bryobacteraceae; genus JAMCRM01. Next base: position 6,320 of record DATMYF010000109.1, on the reverse strand, counting down.
GCACGGCATTGAGCCGCGAGATCGTCATAACGGTGGCGAACAGCGCCACCGCGGCCGCGACATAGAAGGCGATCAGCATACGTCAGGGCAGCAGGCTGCGCACGTCGACCGGCGGATCTTCGCGCTCGGCTTCGCCCTTGTCCTTTCCGCCGATGGCGACACCGGCGACGCGCCAGAAGCTGTAGTCGGGGTACTTCCCGGTGCCCTCGATCTGCAGATGCTCTTTTTCGTAAACCATGTTCCTGCGCTGGTATTCGCTCATTTCAAACTCCGGGATGAGCTGGATGGCGTACGTGGGGCAGGCCTCCTCGCAATACCCGCAGAAAATGCAGCGGGAGAAGTTGATGCGGAAGAACTCGGGATAGCGGCGCCCGGTGTCGTCCTCTGTGGCCTGGAGCGCGATGCAATCCACCGGGCAGGCCACCGCGCAAAGGTAGCAGGCGACGCAGCGTTCGCCGCCGTCCGGGTCGCGCGAGAGCACGATGCGTCCGCGCCAGCGCGGCGGCAGCGGCACCTTCTCCTCCGGGTATTGGATCGTGAACCGCTTCCGGAACGCGTGCAGAAACACTTCCCAGATGGTGCGAACGATGCTTAACACGAGCCCCCCTTGGGTCGAGGTGTTGGATGCTGGGTTATGGATGTTGCGGCCGTGCCGCTGTTGCGTCTTGCGCAATCACCCCAACACCCAACACCCATCATCCGGAAACCCCTCATTGTCCCCTCGCCAGCACTACCGCTCCGGTCACGAGCAGGTTCAGCAGGGTGAGCGGGAGCAGCAGTTTCCATCCCCAGGCCAGCAACTGATCGAAGCGCGGACGCGGCAGCGCCGCACGCAGCAGGATGAAGAATGAGATCACCAGGAAAACTTTCAGCAGAAACCAGACTACCGGCGGCAGCACCGGACCTAGCCAGCCGCCCAGAAACATCACCGTGATCATCGAGGAAATCAGCACCACGGCCATATACTCCCCGACGAAGAACATTCCGAATTTCATCCCCGAATACTCGGAGTGGTAGCCGGCGATCAGTTCGCTTTCCGCCTCCGCAAGATCGAACGGGAGACGCCGCAACTCCGCGGTGCCAGCCACCAGAAAGAGCAGGAAACTCAGGAATTGCGGCACCACGAACCACATGCCGCGCTGGGCCTCCACGATATCCACCAGGCTGAAAGAGCCCGCCAGGATTACCGGCCCCATCAGGGATAGGCCCATGAAGACCTCATAGCTCAGCATCTGGGCTGAGGCACGCATGGCGCCCAGGAGGGCATATTTATTGTTCGACGACCAGCCCGCCAGCACCACGCTGTACACGCCCAGTGAGGACATCCCGAGAAAGAACAGCACCCCGACATTGAGGTCGGCGATCACGATGCCGGGCGCCGCGGGCACTACCGCGAAGCTGAACAGCACAGTCGCCATAACGATACCCGGCGCCAGGATGAAGACCCATTTATCGGCAAAGGGCGGCACCCAGTCTTCTTTGAAGAAGATCTTGATCGAGTCCGCAATCACCTGGAAGAGCCCGAAGGGCCCGACGCGGTTGGGGCCGTAGCGGTCCTGCCAGAGTGCCAGCAGGCGGCGCTCGAACCAGATCAGCCCTGCGGCCATAGTGAGGGCGGTTATCAGCACCCCGAAAACGACGAGAATCCGGTAGATGGTGCTCATGGCGCGATCACGCTCCATGCAGGTAGCGGCGGGATGCCCGGCGCCAGGCCCGCGGGCAGCCCGGCCACGCCGCGCGGCAGTTCCGGCATAATCTTCACTGGCAGGCGCCGGCCGGCTACGGAGACCTCCTGGCCGGCGCTCACGGCAAGCTGCGCGGCGTCTTCCACACCCAACGCCACGTACGGCTGCGGTGCGAGGGAGGCGATGGCCGGGGAACGCTCGCTCAGCTCGTCCGAGCCGAAGATATGATACAGGGGCACTAGCAACCACTCGCCGGCGCGCGGAGCGAACGGAGCGGGCACGGTTTCCGGAGCGGACTGCGGCAGGCCTGAAGGCTCGATCAGGCGCGCGCCCGGAACGCCTCCCTTGAGCACCCCCGCCACCTCCTCCTGGAAGCGGTTGAGCGCCTGCTGATGGGAGTTCCATCCAGGCGCCCAGAAGAAGGGGATAAGCGAAGGCGGGGGATTGACGGACGCACCCTCCATGGAGAACGACAGCGCCGAATCCGGGTCATCGGGCGGCGGCGGCTCATGCACCGAGACGTTGGCATGTTCGGCGGTGCGGCCGCTATAACGGAACGGTGCGCGCGCGACCTTGGCATTCGCCACCCGGTAGGTGGACGGCGGCGCGGCGTCAACAATGCCCGCGAACTGCGGCATGGCTTCAACGAGCGCCAAAACGGCATCGTCGAGATTCTTGAGAACCGGCGATCCCAGCCAGCGCCAGCTTTCCTGCACCAGCCCTGCCGGCAGCATAGCCTGGAAGAAGCGCTGCGCGCGGCCCTCATTGGAGACAAAGGTACCGTCCGATTCCGCGAATGTACCCGCGGGTAGCGCCAGCTCGGCTTTGGCGGTAGTGGGGTTGGTGAGGTAATCAAGCGCTACCACGTGCCTGGTTGCACCGAGGAAGGCGTCCACGTCGTCGGCGGGCGCGCGGCGGTAGAGATCGTTCTCGAGCACGATGGCGGTTCGGGCGCCGGATGAGAACGCCTCGCCGAGCGGCCGGGGCTCCATCATCGCGAGCCCCATGCTGTTCGCTTCGGGCGCGGTGAAAGCCAGCAGCGCGGGCTTGCCTGCGGCGTGGAGCGCACGCGCCACCGCGGCGGCGGCCCGGACCAACGCCTCGTTGCGGAGGCTCGGCCCGGCAATTATGACCGGTTGCCGCGCCGTCCGCAGAGCCTCCGCGACGAAACCCGCGAGGAAGGCCATTTCTTCGGTGAGCCGCGGGACGTCCGGAGCCGCGGGATCGAGCGCGCGCGCCACTGCATACCCGAGCCGCGCGATCTCATCGGGCGCGCCGTGGAACGTGCGGGCGGCTACGTCGTCAAGCCGTGTCGCTGAGGGTGTGGCGATGAACAGCGGGCTGCGGACGGACTGCGCGGCCTCCCTCACGCTGTTGTCGAGCCACGGAGGGATGTGCAGCTTCTCGGCAATGCGAAACTCCGCCTGCCGGACCGTCATCCGCAGGGCCAGCGCGAGGCGCGGCGCGGTGTTGGTAAGGTCCTCCCCCAGGACCAACGCGGCATCGGAGTGTTCGATTTCCCGCACCGATGGCGTGCGCGCCGGTCCCGCCCGCAGGATCTCCAGGATGGCGGCCATCGCGCGGTGTTCTGCGTCGTCCATCCCGGAATAGAAATGCTCCGCGCCCACCAGCCGCCGCAAGGCGAAGTTGGCTTCGAGCGATGCGCGGGGCGAGCCGATTCCGATTGCCTCGCCGGCGCTGAGGAATCCGGCAAAACTGTCGAGCGCCGCTTCAGGCGGGATTGGTACGCCACCCAGCAGCGGCTCACGGATTCGCTCGGGGCTGTTCACGAATTCGTAGCCGAAACGGCCGCGGTCGCAGAGGAAGTACCCGTTCACCTCCGAGTTGTAGCGGTTGATGATGCGCCGCAGGCTGCCATAGCGCTCCGCGGGTGAAGTATTGCACCCGGTTCCACAGTGTGCGCAGACGGAGGGTGCGAAGGTCAGATCCCACTTCCGCGTGTAGTGCCAGCGAGAGGTTTTGTCGGTGAAGACGCCTGTGGGGCAGATCTCCACCAGGTTACCGCTGAACTCGCTTTCGAGCGTGCCGTCCTCGTGGCGTCCGAAGAAGACGTTGTTACGCAGCCCGAAGGCCTGCAAGTCGTTGCCGCCGGCGTAATCGTGGTAGTACCGCACGCACCGGTAGCACTGGATGCAGCGGTTCATCTCATGGTTGATCAGGGGCCCCAGGTTCTGGTTGCGCCAGGTGCGTTTCTGAAAACTATAGCGGCGGTAGGTGTGACCGGTCATCACGGTCATGTCCTGAAGGTGGCATTCCCCGCCCTCATCGCACACCGGGCAATCGTGCGGGTGGCTCATCATGAGCCCTTCGATGACGGAGGCGCGGAAAGCTGACGCTTCTTCGTCCTTGATGGAAATGAGGGCGCCCTCTGCGACCGGGGTCATGCAGGCCATCACCAGGCGGCCGGTGGTGTCGGTCTCATCCTTGTACTGCCGGATGGCGCACTGGCGGCACGCGCCCACCGACCCCATGGCCGGGTGCCAGCAGAAATAAGGCAGGTCCAGTCCGTTCGACAGGCAGCCATGCAGCAGGTTCTGGCCGCTGTTCATCTCGTACGCCTTGCCGTCCACCCAGACCTTGGCCATGCTATCTCCACGGGCAGCGCTTCTCACGAATGTGCCGCTCGAAATCCTCCCTGAAGTATTTAATGCCGCTCTGGAGCGGCTCGGCGGCGCCGGGGGCCAGCGCGCAGAAGGTGTGGCCGGGGCCGCAGAAGCGCGCGATGCCGGCGAGTTTCTCGATGTCGCCGTCCACCCCCGCCCCGTCTTCCATGGCACGCAGCAGCCGCGCCGCCCACCCGAGGCCGCTCCAGCACGGAGTACACCAGCCGCAGGATTCCTGCGCAAAGAACTGCTCCAGGTTCCACACCATTCCCACGGGGCAGGTCTTGTCGTCGAGCACGATCATGGTGCCGGTGCCCATGCGGCTGCCGGCCTTCTGCACGGAGGTGAAGTCCATGGGGACGTCCAGGTGCTCCTCCACCAGGAAATCCGTCGAGGCTCCGCCCGGCAGCAGGCCGCGAAAGGCGAGCCCATCCTGCATGCCGCCAGCGTGCTCGAACAGGATCTCCCGGATGGTGGTGCCCATCGGCAATTCCCAGACGCCGGGCCGCTTCACCTTGCCGCTTGCGCCGTAGAGTTTGGTGCCGGCATCTTTGGTCTTCCCCAGGCCGCAGAACCACTCCGAGCCGTTAGCCATAATGTGCGGCACCGAGGAGAGCGTTTCGATGTTGTTGATGACGGTGGGTTGTCCGAAGGCCCCCACCACCGGCGGAAAAGGCGGTTTGGCACGCGGGTTGGCGCGTTTGCCTTCGAGTGCGTTGAGCAGCCCGGTTTCTTCCCCGCACATATAGCGGCCGGCGCTCACATGGACGTACAGCTCGAAGGAGAAGCCGGAGCCCAGGATGTTGCGCCCCAGATAGCCTGCCGCGTAGGCCTCCGCGATGGCCCTGCGGGTACGCTCAATACCGAGGGTGTACTCGCCCCGGATGAAGATGTAGCCGATATCCGCTTCGGTCGCGTGGCCCGCGATCACCATGCCCTCTACGAGCTGGTGCGGGTCTTGTTCAAGCAGCAGCCGATCTTTGAAGGTGCCGGGCTCCATCTCGTCGCCGTTGGCGACCACGTACTTCGGATGCGGCGCGTCCGGACCGAGCGGGGTGAAGCTCCACTTCATGCCGGTCGGAAAACCGGCCCCTCCCCTGCCCCGCAGATTGGAGTTCTTCACCTCTTCGGTAACCTGCTGGGGCGTCATGGCGAGCGCCTTGCGCAATCCCTGGTATCCGCCGGCACGCTCGTACTCGCGCATCTCCAGAGCAGCGCCATCGGGACGCATGCGGGCGGTGAGCGGCTTGGTTTCGGCGGGGCTCACTTGTACTGCTCCAAAATCGTGTCGATCTTTTCCGGGGTGAGGCCGGTGTGGAGATCGCTGTCGACCATCATGGCCGGGGCGCGGTCACAGCAACCCAGGCAGACGATGGGCAGCAGCGTAAAACGTCCGTCGGGCGTGGTCTCCCCAAACTGGACCCCCAGCCGCTGGAACAAATGTTCGCGCTGCCGCTCGTACCCCATAATCCAGCAACTGACGCTGTCGCAGACCATCACCACGTGACGGCCCACCGGTTTGCGGAAGAGCAGATTGTAGAAGGTCGCGACGCTGTCGAGTTCCGCCACCGACATGCCGAGTAGCTCCGCCACGTCGCGCAGGCTCTCATCGGAGAGCCAGCCGCGATGCTTCTGCACGATCTTCATGGCGTCGATCGAGAGCGCCTTGCGGCTCGGGTAGTGGGCAAATTCGGCCTCGATCTCGCGTCGCTCTTCGGGCGTCAACATAGCTCCTCAACGATCCACATCGGCCAGCACGTAGTCCATGGCGCCGAGCACGGCCAGGAGATCAGCGATCATATGGCCGCGGGTGATCTGCGCCAGCATCTGCATGTGGGGGAACGAGGGCGTGCGAATGCGCGTGCGATAGGAACTGGTGCTGCCGTCGCTTACCAGGTAATAGCCGTTGTTCCCCTTGGTGTTCTCGACCGCCGCCAGCACCTCTCCCGCGGGCATCACCGGACCCCAACTCACGTTCAGGAAGTGCGTGATCAGGGTCTCGATGTCGTGC
>DATMYF010000108.1:0-24597 GCA_035561075.1 Bryobacteraceae bacterium | reverse complement strand
CGCGACGAGTTCCTGGCGGCCTGGAAGGCGTCCGGCGTGACCTGCATTTTCCAAAACGCCGGCCGCGAAAGCCAGGACCCGCTGTGTTTACTGCGCCGGCTGGGATACTTCACCTTCGCGCTCGACATGCTCCGGGACTTCCTGGTGAGAGTCACCGACGCCGAGGACATTCTCACCGCCAAAAAGCAGAATCGGGGCGCCCTGGCACTGAGTGTCAACGGCGTGCCCCTGGAGCAAAAGTGGAGCAGCCTCCCCTCCGAGATGGGTCTCATCCGGACGTTCTTCCAACTGGGCGTCCGCATGATGCATCTCACCTACAACCGGCGCAACATGATCGGTGACGGATGCGCGGAGCCCTCCGATGCGGGCCTGAGCGATTTCGGCAGGGCCGTCGTCGCCGAGTTGAACCGCACCGGGATCATTGTGGACGTGTCGCATTCGGGCTGGAGAACCAGCCTGGAGGCGGCCAGGGCATCCTCGCGCCCGGTGGTGGCCAGCCACTCCTCTTGCGCGGCTCTCCATTCCCATTTTCGGGGCAAGCCCGACGAAGTCATCCGGGCGATCGCCGACAGCGGCGGGTTCATCGGAATTTGCGGGGTCGCCGCTTTTCTCGGCCGGTCGCGGGACTTGCGGGCCATGCTCGATCATATCGACTACGCCGTGCGCAAGTTCGGAGTCGATCATGTGGCTATCGCCACCGACTACTCGTACCGTTCGACAGCCAGGGGGACGGAATACGGGAAAATTCCGGTACGCCGCCGCCTCCGCGCCGCCTGGGAATCATTCTGGCCCACCCCCATCGCCAGCTACCCGTCCGAACAGGAGACCATGGCCTGGACCAACTGGCCTCTGTTCACTGTCGGATTGGTGCAGCGCGGCTATAGCGATTTGGACATACAGAAGATTATCGGTGGAAATGCGTTGCGCGTGGTGAAAGCCGTGTTCCCGCCCCGCCCGCGCATTTCCCCTGCCGTTCTCAACGTTGGCAGCGCGGGGGGCGCGAAATGACGAGGAATGCATGGCGCGGCTCGGTCGCTGCATCAGCCGTGTCGTTATGGCTGACGCCGGCGGCAGTCCTTGCCCAGACGCCTGCGGCTAAAGAGGAATGGGTTGTCGAGTCGCCCGCGCGCCTGTTGGAGCGCGCAAACATTGTGCCCGAATCGCCGGCTTTGATCAAGTCGCTCGGTGACGCCGCCGAGTACGTCTCGCGCTGGAAACTGCCCGGCGATGCGGAGGGCTGGCAAAGGCGCCGGCCAGAGGTCGAACGCGCTTTCCGGGAGGCAATCGGGTTGCGGGAGCCCCCTGAGCGAACGCCGCTGAACGCGCGCGTCGTGGCCCGGCATAATATGGGCGATTACCTGCTCGAGAACGTGGTATTCGAAAGCCGCCCCGGATTTCCGGTGACGGCCAACATGTATCGGCCGAAGGCACCATCGTCCAAGAAGCGCCCAGCGATCCTCTGCCCGATCGGGCACTACCTCTCCCAGGGCAAGGCCACTCTCGACGTGCAAGCCCGGTGCATCCGGCTGGCACAGTCGGGTTTCATCGTGCTGGTCTACGATGCCATCGGGCAAGGCGAGCGGATGACCCGCGGCAACGCCCACCACGAAGGAGGCTATGCGCTGCTGCCTCTGGGTGAAACCATCGCAGGGTGGATGGTCTGGGACAGCATACGGGGCATCGATTATCTCCTTACCCTCGAAGATGTTGACCGCGAGCGTATCGGCGTCACCGGCAACTCCGGAGGTGGCCTGAACACGCTTTTTACCGCGGCGCTCGACTGTCGTGTAAGAGCGGCGGTGGTTGTGGGCTACACGTTCGAGTTTGGCAATTGGCTCAAGTATGGGGGCGCGCATTGCTCCTGCACACACCTTCCGGGGCTGTTTCGCTCGATGGAATGGTTTGAGATTGCGGGTCTCATTGCCCCGCGAGCGCTAATGATGCTCCAGGGCGAGAACGACAGCATTTTTCCCATCAGCGGCGCGCGGCGAGCCGGCCATAACACGGAGGCGCTTTACGCCCTGCTCGGACGATCGGATCACGTACAGTTTAGTGAGCTGGCGGAGCAGCCGCATGCCTATTCGTGTCCTTTTCGGGAGCGGATGTACGGGTGGATGACTCGCCACTTGCTGGGACAGGGAAGTGGCGAACCCATTCCCGAGGGCAACCTGCAGCCACTCCGCGAAGATGATCCACGGCTGCGGTGTGATCCCGACGGCTCGATCCTGGCCAAGTCACCTTCCGTAGTGGATCTCGCGCGGAGGAAAGCTATCGATGCGGTCTCGAAGCTCCCCGCGTCACGGTCGCAACGAACGCGCGATGCCGCCGGGTGGTGGATGCGCGAACTGACTGCCCCTCCGGAACCACTCCCCCATTACCAGGCAGCGCACACCGTTCAGACCATCCCGGTGCCGGGCGGCAGACTGGAGAAGATTTCGTTTATCAGCGAGGACGGGCAGTACATTCCCGGCCTGCTCTGGCTGCCCAGCCATCCCCGCTCGCCCGCCGAGGTAGTCCTGATGGTGGACGACCGAGGCAAGGGCGCGGTAGCGGAGTCCGGCCTCGTCCAACCGCTCGTTCAGGCCGGGTTCGCTGTGTTTTCAGTCGACCTCCGCGGGCGAGGGGAGATCAGCGGGCGCGTCAGGCAGGGCCGGGATGGGAACTTCCGGCTGACGGCAAATCAGGTTCTGTTTGGCCGTCCGCTGGCGGGCCGACGGGCCTTCGACCTGGTGCGTGCCGTGGACTACCTGGGGCTGCGCAAGGATCTGGCCTTCAGAGAGGTGGTTGTCGTCGGCCTGGGCGACGACGCTTTACCCGCACTTCTGGCTGCCGCGAGCGACACCCGTTTCCGTCGTGTCGCCGTGGCCCGATACTTCCACAGCTTCGTCTCGCAGATGAGGACCATGGCGCCACACGCTCGCAGCGAAATGCCACAGCTCTGGAACAGCGCGCAGGTCGATGGGCGAATCCACGCGGAGGACGATGACATCGACCTCGGGTCGGTAATCCCGTCCGCGCTGAAATACGCCGACATCCCGGACATCGCCGCCCTGGTGGCACCGCGAAGCGTGCTGTTCTGCGAGGCACGAGACCATCGCGCGCCGGCAGTGGAAGCGCTCACATCGAGGTTCCACCGTGTGATCGCGTCCGTGGAGCGGGATTTCGTGCGGTATGAGCCCGGCCGGACACTCAACGCAGAACTCCTTTTGGAATGGCTCGGATATGCGCTCGAGACTCGAATAGATTAGTGGTGCGTTTTCCAATGATGTAATCCCGTCCGCGCTGAAACACGCCGACATCCCGGACATCGCCGCCCTGGTGGCACCGCGAAGCGTGCTGTTCTGCGAGGCACGAGACCACGCGCCGGCAGTGGAAGCGCTCACATCGAGGTTCCACGGTGTGATCGCGTCCGTGGAGAGGATTACGCGTCGGCACAGTTCGGCCGGGCTGGTGCTGGCGATATCAGTGTTGACGGATTAGTTTGCCGACACCTCAAAAGCCGGCGAACGAAACACCGCCGTTCGCAGGGTTGTCGAAGATCTCAAGAAGCCCGGCAAGCGCTGAAGCACGTTGGAGGAAGATTAGACCTGCACCGCGGATGGAAGCCCGGGTTCCGCGCGCACGCGCCGGAGAACTTGCGATTCATGTGCGCTTGATGAAGGAATTGGAAATGCAAACTCTGCTAGTTAAGTTCGCAAGTGTGATCGGAGGGGCGACCTTTCTCGCCATGGCCGCGCAGGCCCAGATACAGCCAAGTGCCTGGACCCCTGAAGTTTCGCTGCAAGTTCAGGGAGTTGGGTCGGTCGTGCCATCCCCAGACGGACGCGTGGTCGCTTGTGTGCACCGCGCGCGCCCGGAGGTTGGAATGAGCCGTCGCTCCGCTGAGCTATTCTTGGTGCGCGCCGACGGTTCGCGCCCCGTGCAACTCACCCGGGACGAGGCGGGGGCAAGTTCGCCCTCGTTTTCGCCCGACGGGCGGCTCGTCTATTTCGTGTCCAGACGGTCCGGTAAACCGAACCTCTGGCGAATTCCGGTCGATGGCGGCGAAGCGGAGAGGCTCACTGACTGGCAGGGGGCGTTGGGCGAATATCGGCTCTCTCCAGACGGGAAGTGGATCGCCCTGGCTGGCCATGACCCTACCGGCGAAGAAAGGAAAGCAAAGGCGGGCAGGCGGGTTGCCCGGGTTGTAGGTGAGGGTGTCACGAACCATAACCTTTGGGTCCTTCCTGCGGAACCCGACAGTTCGGGCCAGCGAGCATTGCGCCGGGTCCTCGATGCTCCTTATCACGTGGCCGGTTTTGACTGGTCGCCGGACTCCCGCTACATCGCCTTCGAGCATTGGCCGGATTCGGGCGAGACTTCGTGGCCTCAGAGCGACGTCTCGGAAGTCGAAATAGCCAGCAGCGAAGTGAAAGCCGTGGCCGACCGCACCGCCGCGGAGGGCGAACCACGATACTCTCCCGATGGACGATTCCTGGCATACTTGCGCACTGCCGATCGGGCGAGTTGGGCGGGCGAGGAGAACATCGTGCTGGCGCCGCGGCAGGGCGGAGCCCACCGGGTTGTGCCGGATACCTTCGATGCAGGCCCATCACTGGTTCCCGGTGGCCTGTTGCCGAGAAAAGCCATGGGCGTAGTGGTGGGATGGTCCGCCGACTCGACCCGGTTGCTCTTTGCCGGTGAGAAGCGCACCCGCTTCGTGTTGTACAGCGTCGCCGTCGATGGGCTGACCCAAGCAGTCTACATTCCCAAAGGGGTATTGCACGGCGCCACCCTGAACGCCACCCGGACACATGTGGGCTTCGTCCAGGAGAGCTCGAATGAACCCCCCGAAGCGTTCGTGATGGCTCTCCCGGCAGGCAGGCCGGTCCAGGTCAGCAAGATAAACGCCGATCTGCCCAAACTCCCGCTGGGTGAGACCAAATCGATTTGCTGGACCTCCCCGGACGGCCTGGAAATCGAGGGGCTCCTGACCCTGCCGGTAAACTATCTGGCCGGCAAGCGGTATCCCCTGCTGGTGGTGATCCACGGCGGGCCGATGGGCTGGTGGAACGAGAACTTCATTGGGGCGCCCGGTATCTATCCGCTGGCGACCTTCGCGGCGAGAGGCTATGCGGTTCTGCGGCCCAACATTCGCGGATCCGGGGGATACGGCAAGAGCTTCCGCTTTGCCAATGTGAACGATTGGGGCGGAAACGACTACCAGGATCTGGTGGCCGGCGTCGACCGGTTGATATCCGACGGTGTCGCCGACCCGGAGCGTATGGCCGTGATGGGCTGGAGCTACGGCGGCTACATGACTGCCTGGGCCATCACACACACCAGACGGTTCAAAGCGGCGGTGGTGGGCGCGGGGCCGGTCAACCTGTGGAGTATGACAGGCAGCACTGACGTTATCAGCTTCCTGCCGTACTACTTTTCGGGAGAAGTGTGGGACAAACTCCCGGAGTATTTGGAACACTCCCCCATGTATCACGTGAAGGGCGTCACAACTCCGACCCTCATTCTGCACGGAGAAGCCGATCTCCGCGTGCCGGTTTCTCAGGCGTACGAATTGTACAACACGCTAAAGCGGCAAGGGACCACGACGAAACTTGTGGTCTACCCGGGCATGGCCCATGGTCCTGATGAACCCGCAGCGCAGTTGGATGTCATGGAACGGCATCTCGAGTGGGTGGAACGGTATGTACGGTAAGTACGGGGTCCGTAACGTGAGGCGAAAGATGCTCACCGATAACCCACACCACGACACGAAATTCTGCCCCGCGTTTCGCGGAACGTGCAGTAGTCTGGCGGTTTCGGCTCGGTACTGGATCCGGATGGTGCTTGGGGGGCGGCCGGGCTCGAACTCGCACCTATTAGCGGCCGGAATGGAGATCACGGTCTCCGAGCGCCTCGGGCACTCCTCCGTGCGCGTGAGGCGGACATCTATTCCCACGGTATCCGGGGGCCGGGACGATGAAGCTGCACGCCGCTGGGAGGAGTTCCAGCGGCAGGCGGTACCGGAGCGGCCGGAGACGCGGTGGAAGGCCTGAGTCAAGGTGGCGATCCGGTTAATCATTCGGCCGATCCGCTGTCTTCAGCGGTTCGGTCTTCCAGGGCCTTCTTGCCTCCAAACGTCCGACGAGCCGTATCGGCCAGCGTTACCAGGTGGCGCCACATCAAACAAGATCATTGCCTAATCGAGTCCGGCGTTCCGCTTCTAATCGCCTCTTCGCACGAGCGAGAGCCGCGGCAAGACGGGGACGGCTCGTCGCGCCTGCACGTTGCAGACCGGCTGCTCTGGCCATTGCGCTAACGGCCTCCTCCCCCACTTTTCCCGTTGCGAGCACATTTAACGCGAGCGATACCAACTCGTGAACACAAATCTCATCCACGGAGCGGTCCAGCCCTAACCGAAACGGCACTGGTTGACCGGTTTCGACGTTACGCGGCCAAAAGAAGGTGCCCACGTCCTCCTTCGTCTTTCTGAATGTCCTCGAGGCGATGCGCGTCACGCGCTCCGTGATACGAGGCCCCGTCCGTTGCCATCCATGAACACGAGCTATCCGGCGTGCGAGCACCTCGTCGAGGATCGGACCCTCGGTCTCGATTATAGCTGCGACCATCCGGGCCAACTCCGCGTCGTAAGATCGGTCAAAGAAGTTCTCTGCGTCGGGATGGTGGTCACCAGCGGCCGGCGGCTGCGGCTGGGCCTGGTTACGCCGGTACTCGCCATCTCCGCCACATCCGACCGTCGCGGCTAGCTCGCGAGTTTCCACCGGCAGGTCCTCTTCCGAAAGGTCTGTAGCTATTGACGTCGGAGCGCGTACGATTGATAGCTTCTGCCGGCTCTCCTCAAGTACGGTACGGAGCTGCATATCCAGTCGGTTCAACGTGCTCTCCCGGTCGATCCACCAGTCCGTTGACCAGACACGCAAAATCTCCCAACCGAGGTTCCGCAAAACCTGCTGCCGCAGCTTGTCACGATCCCGCGCGGTCGCCGACCGGTGGTACGTCGCCCCGTCGCACTCGATACCGGCAAGGTAGCTGCCGGGCGCATCGGGATGAACCACACCGAGATCGATGCGGAACGCGGAGGCTCCCACCTGTGTGTGAATCGTCCACCCGCGGGATTGGAGAGACGTCGCTACGTACTCCTCGAAAGGACTGTCGAAGGCACCAGTGCTGCCAGTCACCATCTCGGCAAACGCGCGCGGTCCGCGTTGAGCGAACTCGTCCAGGAAATGCTTCAACTCGGATACGCCGGTAGCCTGCGTTCGCGATAGATCGATCTGTTCTGGAAGGAGACTCGAAAATACCCGCAGTTCCCGTCTCGCCCGAGTGATCACGACGTTCAGCCTCCGCTCGCCTCCATCGCGGTTCATCGGGCCAAAGTTCATGGATACTCTGCCGGCGACATCCGGTCCGTATGTCATAGAGAAGTACATCAGGTCGCGCTCGTCGCCTTGCACGCTCTCGAGGTTCTTTACGAACACCCGCTCCAGCCGTCCTTCGCCGAAATATGGCTTGATCGCGGGGTTGTTTCGGCGTTCCAGGTCCAAAAGGTCTTCAATAAGCTTCTGTTGTTCCGCATTGAACGTCACCACTCCTATCGAGAGACGTGATTCGGCGAAACCCGGCGACGTGAGTCGCGCCACAATGTCGTGGACGACCGCCTTCGCTTCCTGCGGGTTGGTGCGGGGTCCGCCTTTCTCATACACGCCGTTAACGTGATGAAAGCTTACGGCCCGGTCGTCGGTGACCGGCGACGGGAAGGTGACAAGCCCACCACCGTAGTAGCGCCGATTCGAAAACGAGATCAGACTCTCGTGCCGACTGCGATAATGCCATGAGAGCTGGATGGACGGCAGACTCGCCCCGATGCACTCGTCGAGAATGCTTTCCAAATCCTCGGGAACATCGTCGCTCAAATCTTCCTCCGTATCCGCTTTGTTGAAGAAGTTTGTCGGAGGCAATTGCTTCGGATCGCCCACCATGACTACCTGTTTTGCCCGCGCGATCGCGCCGATGGCGTCCCAAACGGTAATCTGAGAGGCTTCGTCGAACACCACGACATCGAAAGCGGCGGTCGAGACGGCGAGGTACTGCGCAATTGATAGCGGACTCGTGAGGAGACACGGCGTCAGTGTGGTGACGACCGAAGGAATGCGCCCCATCAGTTCACGCAACGGCATGTGGCGTTTCTTTTTCGTCAACTCGTGCCTGAGGATGCCCCATTCCGAGTTCGTCGGAACAGACTCGGCACCCGGTACCATCAGTAATGGCAGTAGCCGCTCGAAGCAAGCTCGTCGCGAGGCGTCATGGCACGCGAGATTGATCTTCTCCGCAAAGCGCACGATATCTCCCATCGCCTTCCGGGTGGCGACTAGCCCGGTTCTCAAGTCGCCCATGGGATTGGCACGCGACTGAGTCCGTGAAATGCCGAGAATACTGAAGATCCTGAGATGTCGGAAGGTGCTTATCCACGATACGGATCAACCCGCGCACCGGGGCCACAGCGACAGCACCCGCGATCTCGGGTGGGGCTCACCGCACCGTGAAAGCGCCGTTCGAGGCGGACGCAGTCCTCTACCTCAAAGCTCGCGGCGAATGACCGCGTTTCGGGAGCAGGCGGGCAATGGCGGACTTGGCGAAGAATAGCTCAGCTCGGCCGCCCTTTATGGCGCGCTTTTCGATGCCGTCGAGCGATTCGGCGCGTACTTGGGGATCGAAATCCGTGAGGCTGGCGAGGGCACTCGGGAGCAGGACGAGGTTGGCGACGCAGGTGTGATACCGCTCGTCATAGCAACTGTTCGGCCAGATGTGGCAGACGGCGCAATTCTGGAATCCCTTGTAACCCGGGTCCAACGCCTGTTTGAGCGCCGGTTCGCGTAGCTATTGTCCATTCGCATGCCTTCGCTGAAGCCGATGATCTCTCCGGCGTTCTCAATTGGCCATAAACGCGGCGTTCCGCAGCATGGTGGAGGATATGGACCTTCCAGAGAGCCAGGAGAACCTCGCGACTCAACTGGTCCACGACCGTGCGCTTGTCGTAATGTCAAGCCGAAAGTGGCGGATTTAAGGCACCCTGCATCTCACGCTGGCCTAAATGCGCCAATTCCGGCCGTCGGGACATCGAATTTCAAGGCTTTAGGGTGCGAATCTCTGGCAACCGACGTGCAATAACGTACTTCGAAGCGTATGCAACGGATCGCCACAACTAGGTTCGCACTGACCATCTTCGCCATCGCGTTGCTGCTTCTTTTCAGTCCAGCCAGCATTTGCGCCGGGTCCGCGGCTTCGAACCCGCCGGCCCACCCCTGCTGCCCAAAGCCAGCGGCACCTCAGCAGCACTCGACCGATCCGGTGTGTGTGTGCAGTGACGGGAACGTTGCCTGGCCTTCCTTGCCCTTGAGCCAACACTGGCAGGCCGTCGCGCAGGCGGAGGTGATTACGGTCGCTGCGGTCGAAAGGCCTACGCGGGAATCCGGCCGAACTGAACCTTTTCCCCCGGCCCCTGACGAACGCTTCTTGCGGTATCGCCAGCTTCTACTCTGAAACCATCTCCGTTCGGAATCCCATGCCCGTGCCCTCCGGAGACGGATTACGCATGGTGCGCTGCGGGACTGCGGAACCGGCAGAAGTGAATTTATGAAAAGGAGATGTGTGTGAGACCCCCAAGGATTTTATGGCTGATCCTCTGGATCGCAGGCATCGCGACTGCCCTCCAGGCCGGGGACAACGAAGATCAGCGTACGACACCGCCGAACACCGCCGCTCAGACATCGGGTGGCGGCACATCCACTACAGACCCGTTTGCCGGTGTCAGCGAGGCGGTGCAGCTCGCGGAGGCACCGGGGCGGCCTGACGCCTGGACGAGAAGGTTCTTCAGCGAGAACCTCGGCTTCCGGAAAGAAATCATGTCCCAGTTCGTTACGAACGACGGCCGCGGGGCGAGCCGGCAATCGCTTGGCTTCGAGGTCCTGAAGAAGTTCTCAACTTCGACGTCCACCGTCGCCAGCTTTGATTTCCAGGGGCGCCTGGTCCGTCGCGACCGCTTCGTGCCCGTCCTGAACGACATGGAGGGCTCCGGCCGCGTTGGCTGGGCATTCGAATACCACAACCTCTACCTGGATTTTTACAACGTCTTCAACCCATTGATGAAAGACGCCGCAAGGTCGTCCAACGTCGGCCGGTTCAACTTCCGGGTCGGCCGGTTTTATGTTCCGTTTGGCCTGAATCTTCAGACGGACACACACGGCACGCTGCTCCAACTGTCGAACGAGAGCAACTTCGGCTTCGAACGCGACTGGTATGCGGGCTTCTGGGGCGCCATCAATAAGCACTTGAACTATGATGCGTACTACCTCGCCGGCTCCGGGTACGATCTCAAGTTCAAGGGGCAGGGCGGTCTCGGCGCGCTGCGCATCAGCCTGGCCAACAAGTACAGTTCGGAGTACGGTCTCGAGGGCGGCGTTTCGGTTCTTGCGGGCAGCCGTCTCGCCTCGTCGATGCACGAGGGCGGGAGCGGCTCTGAGATGGTTGGGTCAGACCCGGCTCCGCTTAAAACCGAGCGAATCGGCATAGACGCCCGCTACAGGCACACCGCGCCGCGAGGCCTTCTGACATTCACCACAGAGCTGAGTGGCGGGCGCGACGCGCTGCAGCCCGTCTACTCTCAGCTCCATGAGGCGGAGTACCTGCACGGCTCGCGGCGTTGGGGCGTCGCTACGCAGTTCCGGAGGTTTCACCAGGAGGGCCGTGGGACGAACTCGTCGATCATCGGTGAATTCTCGTGGTACTTCCGCAACGACGTCGGAAACTCAAACTCGCACTGGATCAAGCTCAACGTCGAACGAAAACTGCAGAGCGTCGCGGGGCCGCCGCACACGGTGGTGGCGCTCCAATACTACTTCTACCGCTAAGGAGATCGCATGATTCGTGTATTTATCTTCCTGGCATTAGGGATTGCGGCGTTGCCGCACCAGGTCTTCGCGGCCATCGGTTGTACGCTCAGCAACCCGGCCGAGGACCTCAGATATCTGTATCCCGAAATGACCACGTTTAAAGAAGAATTGCAGGAGTTCCCGAAGCTCAAGGATGGCGCTGCACTGTTCAAGGGCCTGCGGGCCCGGCTCGGAAGCGACCTGGATCCGATATACGAGACCTACGAGACGCCCTACACGGTCTACAGCGTCTTTAAGGGGTCCGCAAAAATCGGCGTCGTTCACGGCGTCAACGTTCCCGGAAAAGGCGGCGTGATTCAGGTCTTTCTCGCTACCGACCCGAAGACGGCGGAGATCAAGAGCTTCTTCTTCCAGCGCCTGGAGAGCCCCGCCGCCCGCCAACTGAGGAGCAAGGAATTTCGAGCGCAGTTCGCCGGGCTCACGCTGGCCGATTTCTACAAGCACGATTACTACGCCGCGGCAGATCCGGGGGCAAAGGCGGACAAACTGGCGACTGTGAAACCGCCGGCCATCGATCCGGGCGGACGGCCCGATTACAACGCCGCTCTGCGCGGCGTTCGAAAGAACCTGATCCTGCTGGATTACTTCGTATACGGCAGTCGCTTTGAGCCTTTCTTTGAAAGAGCGCAGCAGGCTGCGCAGAAAACGAAAAGTCCAAACCAAAAGCCATGAAAAAGATATTTACGATTTGCGCGTTGACACTGGTTGTGGCAGCGGTGTTCATCTGGCGCACAACCGCAAAGCCGAGCCGCTTCGGAACGTTCACCGGGGCGCCGAGGGCCGAGGTGGCAACGTTGATTGCCGAACCGAAGGCCTTTCTGGGCAAGACGGTCGAGATCGAAGGCACCATCACGGAACAGTGCAAGGCGATGGGCTGCTTCTTCACCTTCCGGTCCGGGAAGGAGGGCTTGCGAGTTGACCTGCAGGAGGTCGCCATGCACGCGCCGATGAGAGAAGGCCGCCCGGCGCGCGTTGAGGGCCAGATGGTTCCCTTCAACGACGGCTACCAGTTCTATGCGAGCGCAGTGGAGTTCCAGTGAGGAGATATGAATAACGACATCCGAAGGGACCATTACGTATTCCGGCGGTACGCCGCGCTGGCGATCAAGAATCTTCGCAGGCGGCCCGTGCGCACCGGACTGACCGTGGCGGGAGTAGCCCTGGCAGTTACGGTCGCGGTGTCGCTGGGCGGCTTCATGCTCGGCTACAGCGGCGCCATTGACAAGAGCATCGACATGCTTGGGTTTCAGGTCATGATCATGGCCAAAGGCTGCCCGTACGAGGCCGCAACCATGATGCTCAAAGGAGGCACGGGCCTGCTCTACCTGCCCGCGGAAACGTATGAGAAGGTCAAGACCGATCCGGAAATCGAGAGCATCACGCCTATCTTCGTCGGAGTCGCTGAAAAGCAGGGTAGCTCAATCCGTGATGACGGCGGTGCGAGCAACTTCTCGATCATCAGCGGAATCGATGTGCCGAGCTATAAGGTGATGAAGCCGTGGATCGGGTTCAAGAAAGGCCCGGGTTACGAAAACGGCAGGTGGTTTTCTCCTGGCGCCAGGAACGAGGTGGTGCTCGGGTTTGAAGCCGCGGAGTACGAACAGCGGAAGGTGGGGGACATGTTCTATGCCTCGATCACACCCGCGGGAAAACCCGACGCCACAATGCACCAATTCAAGGTGGTCGGCGTGCTGGACCGGACCGGCACCCAGGATGACGGCACTGTTTTTATGCCGATCGAGGTGGCGCGCGAGTATTTCGGCCGTCCGGACGAACTGACCATTCTCGGCATCAAACTGAAGCAGTTCAATGCCTTCAAGATGCGGGAATTCGAGAATCGTTGGCTGAAACTGCCTGAGGTTCAGGTGGTCGGGCTCCAACAAGTGAAGAATACGCTGGTGAGCCTGGTGGCCACAGCTCAGACCATGATAGCGGCCGTTGCCGTTATCGCAGTCATTGTGGCGCTGATCGGCGTCATCAACACCATCCTGATGAGCGTGTACGAGCGAACCTCGGAAATCGGCATTATGAAAGCCCTGGGAGCCCGGCGCGGCGCGATCTTTCAACTGATCTGGCTGGAGACGGTGATTATCTGCCTGGCCGGCGGCATAGCCGGTTCGGTGACAGCCGTCGTCGGGTCAGGGCTGGTGGAGAGGGCAATTAAGTCGGTCGCGGACCTTGGGCTCTCCGGCTCGGTCGTGAATATCACGCCGGCGGTTATCGGATATGCGGTGCTGGGGGCGGTTGTGCTGGGCTTTTTCGGCGGGCTTTATCCAGCGTGGCGGGCTTCCTCCATGCGTCCCGTCGAAGCGATCAGCAAGGGAGCTTAACATGCGAGACATCGTCATTGAGGCACATGGATTGAAGCGGTATTACGACCGCGGCAGCGAAACGGTCAAGGCGTTGGATGGCGTTGACGTTTCGATTCGGGCTGGCGAGATCGTATCGATTCTCGGTCCCTCCGGTTCGGGCAAAACGACACTGATCAACCTCCTCTCTTGTCTGGATGCTCCGACCGAGGGGACCCTCTTCGTGGCGGGGAAGTCCGTCGCAGGTCTGGCGGAGGACGAGCTTGTGGAGGTCCGCCGTGGTGTTCTGGGGTTCGTTTTTCAGCAGTTCGCACTGTTGCCCACGCTGACCGTCACGGAAAACGTGGAACTCCCGTTGATGTTTCTCGATCGCCGCATCGACCCGCGAAGGACGCGTGAGATTCTGGATAGGGTCGGCCTCTCGGACCGCGCCAGCCACTTGCCACGAGAGCTCTCGGGCGGGCAAATGCAAAGAGTGGCGATCGCGCGCGCGCTGATTGCCGATCCGAAGATTCTGGTAGCCGACGAGCCCACGGGAAATCTCGACACGGCCACGGGGCAGTCCATCATCGATTTGTTCAAGCGCCTCGCGGCCGAGCAAGGGCTCGCAATTCTCCTCACGACCCATAATCCGGTGTTCGGGTACGCCGCTGACCGTGTGATCACGCTGCACGACGGCAAGATACTTAAGGAAGAAACCCCGCAGGGGAGACCGGCATTACGTCAAGCCACGTATTCCGGCAACTGACCGAATCGCACGAGTGGAGATCAGATGAAAAGCTTGATTCGTGGACGGGGCTGGGCGGATCTGGGTGGATCGCCGTTTTGAGCGGTCACCTCTGCCGCCGCAGTTCGCCGTAAAGCCACGCCCGGGCGGCCTTCCAGTCGCGTTGCACTGTATCGACCGAGATCTTCAGTACTTCGGCGATCTCCTTCTCTTCCAGACCGCCGAAGAAGCGCATCTCTACCACCTGCGCCTTGCGCGGGTCCATGGCCGCGAGTGCATCCAGGGCATCGTCGAGCGCGACAAGGTCGCGGCCGGGCCAGCCTCCCGGCGAGGGGTCTGCGGCTGTCAGGTGCGGGATCACGGCAAACGGTCCTCATGAAACCGGCCCAGTCCGGTCGGGGGAGGGAAGGAAATCCCCAAACTGGCTCGCCACGAAGGGCGAGTGCTGCGCTCGAAGTTGGCGGTGTTGAACCGACGGTCGAACGTCCGAGAATTACGCCTACCCTGGAGACGCTGCAGAAGCTCCTGCAGCAACCCGCCTCACGGAGCAGGACGCTGTCCTCAGGCTTCTGATTCCCGCGCTGCGTGACATCGAGATTGCCGCGACTGTCGCCGTCGCCGGCCCGGCCATGTCCGCGTCCGACCGCCCAAAGCCGCGCCCCTGACCATCCGGAGTGTGCGAAATCGCACTCCCGTGAGATAATAGAAAGGTATGCCGGCCCTGCGCAACTACAACGTTTTCATCACTCATGCCTGGGCGTACGACGAGAATTATTACCGCCTCGAAAAGTGGCTGAACGAGGCGCCGAACTTCGTCTGGACGAACCTCAGCGTCCCGCGGCACGATCCAATTCTGGATTCCGACGGGCTCGCGAAGGAATTGCATAACCAGATGCGCTCCGCGCACGTGTTCTTGATTCTCAGCGGGATGTACGTGGCCCATAGCGACTGGATTCAGTACGAGATCAATTTCGCGAGGCGCATTGGCCGGCCCATCATCGGCATCCGGCCTTGGGCCAGTACCGTCGTGCCCATTGCTGTGCAGAAAGGTGCCGACGAGATCATTGGATGGAATTCGGCTTCGATCATTAGCGCAATCCGTCGTAACGCACTGGCGGAATAGCGGCCGACTTGCTGGCTGCGGGTGGATCGGGCATTGGGAGGGTAGTCTATGGCGTACAGGAACAAGACCTACGTCATCTTCGACGGGGATAACGACATGTGGGCGTATGCCTACATGAAGGGCTGGAAGAGCAATGAAAACGTCGATTTCAATTTCCACGACGCCCATGATCTCAAGCCCCTAACGGACCGCGCCTCCGATGAAACCATTTATCGGCGCTTGCGTGAGCGGTTTTCCAACGCAAAGCAGGTGATCGTGATCATCGGCGAGCACACGAAGCACCTCCACAAATTCGTGCGCTGGGAAATTGAGATCGCCCTTGATCTGGGATTGCCGATCATTGCGGTAAACCTGAACGGCGCGCGCGGCATGGACTCGGACCGCTGCCCGCCGATTCTGCGGGATGAGTATGTGGTTCACGTCCCCTTCAAAGCTGCCATCGTCCAGTACGCATTGGATCGTTTCCCATCCGAGCATGCCAACCGTAGCGACGGCCAGGGGCCGCGGCACTACCCAACCACGGTTTACCAAAACCTGGGGCTATGAGCGCCCTCAAATATCCCGCGCTCTATTACTCCGCCAATACGGCTTCCGGGAAGGCACAGAAGACCTATCTCCGGTTCTTCAGAAGCACCCTCTTGCTCTTGATCTTTGGTGCTCTCCTCGGATCGGTATCCGTGACGTCCGAATGCTGGCAGCACGCATCGAAAATCCTGAGCGCCGTCCTGCTTGGCATCAGTTTCTTTCTCAGCAGTACGCTCAAGATCATGTCGCCCGAGAGGGCGTGGTTTGGGGCACGTGCAGTGGCCGAGTCAGTCAAATCCATGTCGTGGCGCTACTCCGTCGGCGGTGCGCCCTACGGGCTCGATTTGCCGGAGCACGATGCGGACATGAAGTTCACGGGAGAACTGATTTCAATCCTCCAGGAACGGCGCAACCTAGCTTGGAACTTTGCGGTGGAGGTGCCGGACGCGCCACAGATTCCCCCCGAGATGCGCGAATGCCGCCGGCGGAGCACGGTCGACCGGTTGACCTTGTATCTTCGGGAGAGACTGGAAGACCAGCGCCATTGGTATGCCAGCAAGGCGGCTGAGAGCAGGAATCTTCATCTGCGGTGGTTCTGGGCAGCGACGTTACCACAAGCCGCAGCCCTTATATCCGCGATTCTGATGATCCCCGCCACAGCGAGCCCCATCAACCCAACCGGGGCGTTCGCCGCAATTGCCGCCGCGGCCATGGCGTGGGTTCAGATGAAGCGTTATCAGGATCTCGCGCAAGCGTACGCGTTAGCCGCGCACGAGTTGGGCGTAATACAGGTTCAGGCGCAGCACGTCAGCAACGAAGACGAGCTCTCCGCTTTTGTGGCCAACGCCGAGAACGCGATTTCTCGCGAGCATACTATGTGGGTCGCTCGTAGGGACGTCGGTTGATTTGGCTGCGCGACCGCCGCGCGATATTTGTACACAAATCCGATTCGTACGGCGGAAACCCACTATCTTATTGAAAGACAGGCGCACCCGCAGCGATGCGCGTTTCGCTCTCGCCGCAGAGCTTCCAAGGCAGGTAAAGGAATTGGATCGGAATGACGCAGGAACTCCGGCTTCGCGGGCCCAGGGTCGGAGTAGGCGTATCGGGCCCGGCGATGTCGCCGTTCTACCGGCCGGTACGGGCCATTGCAGAATTGAGGCAAACAGCGATTTCCTAGTCGTAGGCGCGTACCCACCGGACCAGCATTTCGGCATCTGCCGTAGCGCTCGACCCGAAGAAGCGCTGCACCGAATTGCGAAGCTGCCGTAACCTAATTCCGAAGTGTGACCCCGTCAACGGAACCTCCGGACACTTGTCAGGCTGTGGCAAGCGTAGGGCGCTGACCTCGCCGAAGATGAACCGAAGATTCGCATGCAAGCCCACCCGAGAGGCGCGACTGGAAACCACACGCGCGAAGCTGCCGCTTCAGCTGTCCGGATATGACCTTCGCGGTGGCCTCATGTTTGCCGGCGTGAACGGCAACCCGCGGCGGGGCCGGCCGCTGAGGTTCCCACCTCCGTCCCGTGGAGGCCGACAGTTTGCCCGTCGGCCCCGAAAAGAAAATGTGAATACGTAATCTGGGATAATACGGTCCGATGTCTTACCTTCGATCGTCAACCGCGCGCGCCTGGGGCCGAGTCGCCTCAGATTACGACGAGAGGCGTGCGAAGGAGAAGTTGGCTCTCGAAACGAAGAGCTACTCCGTAGCCAAGACATACGACGTATTCCTGTCGCACTCTTTTAAGGACGCGGTTCTGATTCTTGGCGTCAAACGGTTGATTGAAGCATTGGACCTCACCGTTTACGTCGATTGGGTCGAAGACCCGACTCTCGATCGAGAATGTGTCACCGTTGCGACTGCCGCCCTATTGAGGGCACGGATGAAATCGTGCCGCTCCCTTGTTTATGCCCACTCGGCGAATTCGAAAGACTCAGCCTGGATGCCTTGGGAGCTTGGCTATTTTGACGGATTCAAGCAGCACCTCATTTGGATTCTCCCCGTTGTTGAAGAATCCGATCACGAGTTCAAGGGGCAGGAGTACCTGGGCCTTTACCCGACTGTGAAGGTGCTAAGCGATATCAGGCGAACGGAGCTTGGCTTCACCAAGGTTGGCACTCCCGGCCGGGACATCCCGCTCAAGGAAGCTATCGCCACTGGAGGGGTGTTTTTCACCGCCGCGGCCGGATAGAGAACGCGGGGGAGCCTAATGGAGCCTAACGGGCGATACGGAGGCGCGAAAATGGAGCAGGAAATGCCGTTCGCGCGCGCTTGGTAGCGGCGGAAAAGGTAGCGACGTCTAACAATACCGCCCCGAGGGTTCCAGGCGATGAGAAGACAGAAGCGTGGACTAATGGTTGTCAGGCCCACTAGGCCGCACTCAGATTGGAGGTGGCGATAGATCGTCTTTGCAAATGATGTCTTGCCACTGTGACCTCGGAGAGAGGCGCCCTGAGTTCGGCAACGGCTAGGTAAAGCCAGCTGCCGATAGCCGTACCTCGCAACAGTAGATCCGAAACATTGACCATGTTCGCCCACCCCTCGCCGGTATACGTGATCCGCGACGGAGCGCCCATCCGGAACTGGGATGATTAAGCTTGGGGCATGTTCGCCGCCACAACTCCTTCCCTGCCCTCGGCGCGCAGCTAGCCTCGTAAGAGCTTTGTATATAAGCTACCGAAGGTAGCTTTCGGGGGTCTTTGGACGCGCACCCGTATAGCCGCAAAATGATTCGCGCACCGGGCCTAGCTCCCGGAGCACCCTGGGCGTTGCATTATAAGGAGTTACATGGCGCCTGCGGGTGCTCCCCGGGTGGGCCTAGAAAAGCCTAGTTGGGCCTTGCCTGAATGAACGTGTCAACGCCGGTTGAAATTTCCCCATCCCGCCGGTGAAAATTCCCCACCCATAGCAGACGACCGCACCCCATAGGCCCGGAAGAGCAGGCTCGATCCCACCTGGTCCACTGTCGAACAGCACGCGATCGACTGCATGGGCGAATGCGCCCATGTATCGCGCCGCCTCATCCACGATCACGCGCCGGTCAACCACGAAGAAAATTCGTCGGGCAGCGTTCGGACCGTGTTCGCCCACCCCTCGCCGGTATACGTGATCCGCGACGGAGCGCCCATCCGGAACTGGGCTGAAGCGCAATACCATGTCCGCTACCTGAAGCAGTCGATCGAGTGGCTCAAAACCGGGGCGAAGTTTGCACGTCCTTCGGACCAGAAACACGCTCCTCTGCATTGGCTCGGCGGAACTTCTCCTCTAGTTCCCGCATCCAGTTCGCCCGCTCAATCAGTCTGCCGATATCCGAGAGCATGCGGCGCTGATCCGGATCGCTGTTGCGAAACGCCTGAAGCGCCGCAGTTAGAAATGCTTGCTCGTCCCCGGAGAGATCCACTGCGATTCCACGCGATGCGAAGTCGGCCGAGATCTCGTCACAGAGTTTTTGTCGTATTGTGGACTCGAACTTCTGGGTAACTTCTTTCTCGAGGTGCTTATAGAACTCATCTATAAACCCCGAGTTGTCCACAGCGACCCAGAGATCTCGCACGAAAGCGCGGCGCAGCACGTCGGCCACGGCATCGAGTTTTTTGGCCTGAGCAAGTTCCCACAGCCGGATGAGGGCGTTTCCACGCGGGGGGCGATCCGTTTCATAACGGGTAACTGTCCGAATGGTAGCGCCCAGAGTTTCACCAAACTCTTTCTGCGTCTGGTCGAAAGCGGCACGTAATTCGCGCACTGCCGCCGAGATCTCTTCGGGATCAGGACCGGTACGTAAATGTTGCGGAACTATCGACATTTTCCACACCTTCTCGAGCCGGGCGCCGGCTGACATCAAAAAAAAATTGCGTGTAGACTCGATCAGTCTATTGCAACGCCACGAGAGGTCTATTATACTCTAGTCCTCGGATGTCCAAAAAGTGGACATGCTCAGCCTATATGAATTATGAGGCACGAGGGCCTCTGCAGGCAAGTCCGACGGGTAGAGTCATGGGCCAACCCGATTATGGCATCGAAATGAAAGCGAATACATCGCAGACCGGACCTTCTGCAGCCGAGCAAACGACGGAACTCGCCCGCCCGTGAACTGGCCCCGGGTGGCCGACCCCCATGCCGCGTGGCAGTGCGAGACGGAAAGGATGGAAAACAGTGAACGCTGAACCGCCGATTATCCTGTCCCCCGAGACCGTGATCGAAGGGACTGATGATCGACCCCATGAGGACGAGCACCCCGAGCAGCCCGCCGCAGCTGTGGCGTGTGGGTCTGCCGACCAGCCTGAATACGGTATGTCCGTCCATCCGGTCTGTGACCTCTTTCCGTTCATGCCTGCGGGGACTCTGGACAAACTGGCTGAGGACATTCGCGCCAACGGCCAGGTGAAGCCCATCGTGGTTCACGAAGGTCAGATCGTCGATGGCCGCAACCGCCTCCTGGCCTGCCGGAAGGCGGGGGTAGAGCCCCAGTGCGTTGAATGGCGTGAGACGTATCACGGCCCCATGACGCTGGCCCGCTGGATCTGGAGTGTCAACGCGGAGCGGCGTCATATGACGGTAGATCAGATAGTGGCGGCCCACATTCTCGTGCGCGGGTGGGAAGAACGCGAAGCAGCCCGCCAGCGGAAGGCGGAGGGCCAGAAGCAGGGAGGCGAAACAGCTGGTAACGGGCGGCCCAAGGCGGATAGCTTCCCGATGAATTCATCGGGAAGCTACTCTGAGCCCGGCGCTGCCGCGGCGACGCTCGCGGCCGCTCCGCAGGAGAAACCCCAAGCGCCTGATTTGGGCGACACACGCGCGAAGCTGGCGAAGGAGATCGGCGTTTCCCAACACAAGGTGCAGCAGGCTATGAACGTCCACAAGGTTGACCCGGCCGCCCTCAACGAGGTAGCTCGCGGCACCATCCGGCTGCGAGAAGCGGAGAAGCGGGTTAGGGCGAACCGCCATAATCGCGTGAAATCGAAGGTCACAAAGGCTATGACCGCGCCCCGAAGCGGACGAAGGACGAGAAGACGCTGTTTGATGTGGAGCAAGCCCTTAAGACCGCCATGGGCCCTATCGACGCCGTGCTTGAAGACATACCCGACGGCCAGCGTGCTGGGTTCATCGACGAGCTGATCCGCACGCTGGAGCGCATGAAGTAACGGCACCATTGGGCGCTTCGATCTCCAGGGTTAAGGGCCCGAAAAGGCCCTAAGCGGCCGGGTTGAAGCTTGAGCAAATGCGTGATTCCGGAATCGAGGGAGAGACGAAATTATGGGCAACGATAACAGCCGCAGATCAGATAATCGTCCGGAGGTGCGCCAGGCGACGACTCCGGCGCGGTTTCGGCTCGGATACCCGGCTCGGGAGCGCCTACTAGGTGCCGGGATGGATTTTCTTTTGAACCATCCGGACCTGAAACCGACAGACACGGAACTGGGGTTCATGATCTTGCGCCAGACGGTACTCTTTGGAAAGCTCAGCGACACGATGACGCGCAAACAGCAGCGCTTTGGTGTTCGTAACCTGAACCGCGGTACCGGCCGAAGTACTCGCAGCCCTTCTACCGCTACCGCTCGCCTTGAGCGATCCGGCTTTGTCCGTATCACTCGGCTGCCAGGTGATTGGAGGGGGGCAACTTACACACTCAACGAGCAGTGCATCCTCGACCACGTCGCCCAGTTCCAGCGGAGTGGTCGGCAGCGGATAGGAATTCGAGGTGCCGACTCTCCTGGCAATGAAAAGCGTAACCCGCGTAACCCACAACGGCCGGCGCTGCGATCAAGGCCGAGGCCGGCGATCGCCGCGGGACCGACGCCGTCGGATCAGGACGTCAAGGCGTTGCAGTCCACTCTAGGTGAGTTGGTCAGGACACTGCAGATCCCGCTCGAGCCCCCAAATCATAGGACCTGCGTCAACCTGCTCAATGCTGCCCGGCTTTCAAGGCGGAAGCAGGCCCTCAGGACGTTTTCTCGTTTGTCCGGGAAAAGCTTGCGGACGGAAGGGCTCTCAGGTTCCAATCCTGGGGCGGTGTACACACGGCTGTCCGGGAGGATTTTGGAGATGGGGTGCCCACGGCGCTGGCGGCCCGCAGGAGCATGATTGAGGCCGTTCAGGAGTGGATTACGGCGGAGGTCATAGACCGTGCCCAACTGGAGCTGGCTCGCCACCGGACCCTCAGCCGTGAGGGTGTTGAGAGGACCGCGATTGGGGCTCTTCCAGACCCGGAGATCACGAAACAGATACTGAACCGCTTCTCGTCCTGGCAAGAGTTTGCCGAGTTCCTGAAAGCCTTGTTGCGGCGATACGACACGGCGACGATCAACAGCTACGGCTTCTACGTCACGGCGGCGATACGGCGGTGGGCTGGCGGCCGGTACGAGACCGCGGTTCGGAACGCCCAGCCGGAGAAGAAATGAACGAAAACAACGAGATCCCCGAGCGTGCCGCAAACAAGCGCCGCGCGAGAATGCGGCCTCGAGCACGAGTGATACCCCGGGCTCGGAAGGCCGAGCATTTCGTCCCGAAGGAAGTACCTGTCCGGTTGTTCTGTGGCGATTCCTTATCCGTGCTACAGAAGATGCGGGACAGTTCGGTCGACTGCGTCATGACCTCTCCTCCGTACTGGGGGCAGCGGGAATACAACGCCGGAGGTATCGGCCTCGAAGCCGACCTCGGGGATTATGTCCGAAACGTCTGCGCCATCATGGCGGAAATCCGAAGGGTTCTGAAACCGAGCGGTTCCGTATGGCTTGATATCGCAGATTCCTACCGCCAGAAGTCGCTGATGGGGATCCCTTCGCGTATCGAATTGGAGATAATCCGTCAGGGATGGATACTCCGCAACGTGGTTATCTGGAGCAAGGTCAAAGTTGGTTGCGACAGCGCCCGGGATCGGCTGCGCAACAGCCATGAGTACGTGTTTCATTTTGTGAAATCGCGGAAATACTTCTATGACATCGATCTTATCCGCTCGAAGGCGGCAACCACCAAAGTGGTGAACGGCGCCGTGGTGTCGGCGAGTGGGGTCAGCGGCGTCAGGTACCGGAGGCAAATTGAGTGTTCGACGGCCCTATCCGACGAGGAAAAAGCAGGAGCCCTCAAAGCCCTCGGCAACATGCTCACCGACGTCCGGCGAGGCAAGTACCTGGATTTCCGTATGATCATTCGGGGTCAGCAGCGGGTCACGCATTCGGCTTCGGCGGCCGTTTCGGGGAGGGCGCGTGAACTTGCCGAGCGCGGGTTCTATTTCATGAAGTATCGCAACGGCGGCAAACCGGGAGACGTGTGGAACATCATGCCCGAGAATAGGCACGGCCGCGGTATTCACTACGCGGCGTATCCGGAGGACCTCTGTAAGCTCCCAATCCTCGCCACATGTCCGAGGGATGGGGTCGTCCTGGATCCCTTTTGCGGCACGGGGACGACGATGGTGGCAGCGTGCCGTTTGGGGCGGAAGTCCGTGGGGATCGACATTTCACCCGAGTACCTTCAAATAGCCAAGGAGCGGTGCCGTCGTGTTCTATACGCGGAATCAAGGGCCGGAGTCAGCCGTGGGTCACGCATTCGGCTACGCCGGCCGGGCCAAGGGGGGTGACCTGCGGCGGATGCCGCTGCTCAATCGAGTGAAAACCATGTTGGACGTGACAAAGACGAATCTGGAGCCGTTAATCGATGCGGTCGCAGAGCGCTTGGCCGGTCGCCTACGATCCCTTTTGGCGGCCACCAGATCGATTCCCAAGCGCCTCCTCAGCGTGGAGGAAGCGGCGGTATACCTGGGACGCAGCAAAAGCGCCATTCATGCCCTGGTCGAGCAGGGCAAGGTTCCGGTGGTGCGCATCGATCGGCGCCGTTTCTTCGACCGCGCCGATCTCGACCGCTGCATCGAAAGACATAAGCGCCATGCGAGGTAACGTGTCAGTCATGCACCTGGGACGAATCTATCGGCCGGTGATCAAGAGGCCGGACGGCACGGTGAAGAAGACCTCCATCTGGTGGCTGGACTACCACGTCCATGGGAAGCGCTACCGCGAGTCGAGCAAGAGTGCCGTTTACGAAGAAGCGGAAGCGCTCTTATTGGCGCGGAAGCTGGGTACCCGCGCGGGAGTGCCTGCAGTTCTGGAGAGCACGGACGTCACGGTCGCGGAGCTCTTGGACGACGTGCTGTTGAACTACGAGATCAACGAGAAGTCTCTCGCCTGGGCCCGCATCGTGGATGGGCACCTGCGTCCCTTCTTCGGCGCCATTAAGGCGGGAGCGGTATCGAGCGCGGACCTCAACCGCTACATCGCCCAGCGGCGGCGGGAGGGTGTCAAGAACGCCACCATCAATCGCGAATTCACAATCTTGCGGCGCGCCTTCAATATGGCGCTGAAGAGTACGCCGCCCAGGGTTGCGAACGGCATCCACATCCCTAAGCTGGCGGAGAACGGCGTGCGCAAGGGCTTTTTGACGCAGGAGATGTTCCTGGCGATGCGGGCGGGGTTGCCGGCCTACATGCAGCCGGTGATCACCTTCGCCTATTACACCGGCTGCCGCAAAGGCGAGATCCTCGGGTTGCGATGGCCGCAGGTGGACGTGGAGGCCGGAGAGGTGCGGCTCGAGGCAGGCGAAACGAAGAACGGGGAAGGGCGGATCCTGCCGCTGTCCCGCGAACTGCTCGCCATTCTCACCGAGCAGAAACGCCTGCGGGATCGGCATTGGCCAGGGTGCTGTTGGGTGTTCTGCCGGCGGGGAGAACGGATCAAGGACTTCCGTGGTGCATGGGAAGCTGCCGCGAAAGCGTGCGGTCTGGTGGATGAACGGGGACGGCCCAGCCGCCTCTTTCACGACCTGCGGCGCACGGGCATCCGTAACCTGGTGCGCAGCGGCGTACCGGAGCGGGTGGCCATGATGATTTCCGGCCACCGCAGCCGGTCCGTGTTCGACCGCTACAATATCGTCTCGACCGACGACCTGCACCAGGCCATGAGCAAAGTCGAAGC
>DATMYF010000107.1:0-61894 GCA_035561075.1 Bryobacteraceae bacterium | reverse complement strand
ACTCCCGTGAGCCGCGTTGCGAGCGCCGCCGGCCGAGATGCGAGGAGCGGCGAGGAGGGCGATGCGGGACATCGGGGACGAGCCGCGACGCGGCAGATCAGCCGGCGCCGCCGCAACCCTCCGGGCAGCAAGGGTTTGCGTTCGCCAGCATCGTTTCTCGTCGTCAACGATGAGCCCCATCGCCTCCTCCTCGCGCCTCGCTGGCGAACGCAGTTCCTTGCTGCGCGGCCACGCGCGAGTTTATCAGCAGCCTGCTAGAGTTGGGCGAACGCCTCGTCCGCCGCTTGAATCGTTTTCATGATGTCCGTTTCATGGTGGGCAGCGGAGACGAAGGCGGCTTCGAATTGCGATGGGGCAAGGTAGATACCTCGCTCCAGCATGAGCCGGAAGAATCGGGCGAAACGCTTGGTGTCGGCGCGCTTGGCGGATTCGTAATCCGTTACCGGTTGATCGGTGAAGAAGAAGGTGAACATGGAGCCTACCCTGTTCACAGTGACTCCCTTGGGTGCCGAGTTCGCCAGCGCGGCGGCGCGCACTTCAAGCTGGTCGTAGACGTCCGGAAATTGCTTCAGATAGCGCAGCATGGCCAGCCCCGCGGCTACCGCCAATGGGTTGCCGGACAGGGTGCCGGCCTGGTAAACAGGGCCCGTTGGCGCTACTTTCTGCATAATATCCGCGCGGCCTCCGTACGCTCCCACCGGGAGGCCCCCTCCGATCACCTTCCCCAGTGTCGTGAGGTCCGGGCGAATGCCGTAGAGCGACTGCGCACCCCCATAAGCCACGCGGAAACCAGTCATCACCTCGTCGAAAATCAGGAGCGCGCCGTAGCGTGTCGACAGCTCCCGGAGCGCCGCCAGGAAACCAGGGGCGGGAGGAACGCAGCCCATGTTCCCGGCTACCGGCTCGACAATCACGGCCGCGATCCGGTCGCCATGGGCGCGGAACGCTTCGGCAACCGCTTCGGGGTCGTTGTAGGGCAGGGCGATGGTGGTACGGCTGAATCCATCCGGCACGCCCTGGGTATCGGGAAGCCCCAAGGTGGCAATCCCGGATCCGGCCTTCACCAGTAGGGAGTCCACATGGCCGTGGTAACAGCCTTCGAACTTGATGGTGAGCTCGCGGCCCGTGAAGCCGCGCGCGAGCCGGATGGCCGCCATGGTGGCTTCAGTGCCGGAGTTGACCAGCCGCACCATCTCAATGGACGGCACGGCGTCGCAGATAGCCTCCGCGAGTTCGATCTCCTGTTCGGTGGGCGCGCCGAAGCTGGTACCGCTCTGAAGAGCGCGGCCTAGCGCCTCGATGATCGCCGGATGGCAGTGGCCGAGCAGCAATGGCCCCCAGGAGCAAACGTAATCAATGTACTCGTTGCCGTCCACATCCCAGATGCGGGAGCCGGCGCCACGCGCGATGAATGGCGGCGTCAGGCCCACGCTGCGAAAGGCGCGGACAGGCGAGTTCACGCCCCCGGGAATGCGCTGCTGCGCTCGTGCGAAGAGGGTTTCGGAGTTGGTGTGGTTCATCGTTTGAGGCTCAGGAGAAGATCGTATAGGGTGCCGGCTATGTTGCGCAGAAGGAGGCGTTTGAGTCCCTGGTAGCGCTGTGTGCCTGCAAACAGGTCCTGCAGGATAGTAGCGCAATGCGGGCTGCGCGCCGTAATCTCAACCAGACGCCCAGTGACCGAACCGAACAGGAAACGGCCCCGGAAGAAGCGACTGGCCAGGCGGGAGGCCAGTTCCAGGTCGGGGATAAAGTCTTCACCCAACAGGCGGCGGTAGTGCTGGGACCGCTCGCCCAAGGCTTCACCGGACGAGAGGAGGGCGGTGGCGGCCAAGTCCGCGGAGCGGATCGCGTAATAGAGGCCCTCGCCGGTGACGGGGTCCACCAGTCCGGCGGCATCGCCCACAGCCAGCCAACCGTCGCCCGCCACCCGGTTTCCCTTCCAGGACTCGGCCCCTAGCGATGGCAGCAGGTGGCTATAAAAGGTAGCCCCCTGCCATTCGATGCCGCGTTCGGACAGGTACCGCTCCAGGTTCGTGCGCAGCTCGGAGGCGGGAACACCCTTCCCGCAAATCCCCACGGAAAGGTGTCCACAGCGCGGGAATACCCAGATATACCCCTCCATCCCGGCGAGGAACTGGATGTCAATCTGCTGCTGATCGCCGGGAACGTAGTAGCCGAGGGCGGTCATGGTGTCGGCGGCGGTAAGCCGGGTGCCCACCTCCCGCAGGGGGTTTCGCGCGCCGGTGGCAACAATGCAGAAGTCGGCATCGAGGCTGCCGGCGGAGGTGCGCAGCAGCCAGCGCCCGTTGCGTTTCAGATCGAGCACCCGGGCCTTCTCCAGATGCGCTCCAGCGCGTTCGGCTCGGGCCAGCATCATGCGGTTCAGGTCCAGCCGCGAGTAGACCACCAGGGGCTCATGCATCCTGAGGCTGGCGGAGGTGCCGCTGGAACCGGTGAGTACGGTTTCGGTGACCAGGCGTTTCGGCGTATCGTTGTCGATCAGGAAAGGATACTGGCTGTAAGCTTTGTAGGTGAGGCCGCCGCCGCAGGGCTTCTCCCAGGCAAGCTTCTCGTCAAACAGAAAAGTCTCGATTCCGGCTGACGCAAGCCGCTCGGCGGCAAAAGCGCCGGACGGTCCCCCTCCCAGAATCGCGACCCGCTTCATTTTTTCCCGGGACCTGCAGCGGGCGGATGTCCGGGCGGCATTTCGCCGGACGGGCTCGCAGCTCCCGGACCACCCGGCATCGCCGGCATGCCCCCGTGCGGGCTGGCGGAATCTGCTCCCATACCGTGCGCGCCGCTGCCGTTTCCGCGACCCTTCACCACCCAGCGGTTGCCCTTCCGTTCCAGGGCGTAACGCATCGACATACCCTGGCCCGCCGCGCCGCCCTTCGGAGCGAACGAGACCGTGGCATCCGCCTCGTTGCCCTTAAAGGTGACGGACGATACGTCGACGTTCATGGACCCGATATTCAAGTTGCTGCGGGCGGCGAGGTAGTCGATCACCGCCTGCCGGACGGCCTCCTTGTTTTCGATACCGCCACGATTGCAGCCCGCCAGGACGAGCGTTGCGAGGAAAACGACTGCCAGCTTCACACTCCGATTATACCGTCGGGGCCGTCGTTCTAATGGAGATACTGCAACTTTCGCTTGCACCGATAAGTTTATCCTGATATGTTCGGCACCTACTATGGGAAGTGGCGGCTACGGGCATGTGCTCGTAGTGGAGCATGACGCGAACCGACGACAAGCCCGGCGAACGGGACTGGAACAGGCCGGATACTCCGCCTCGGAAGCCGCCGACAGCGCCGACGCCCTCAACTGGGCGCGGGGACACCCCGGCGGCGCGGTGATCGTGGTTGGACCGCTGCCCGAAGGCGGCGCCGCCAGCCTCTGCCGCACGCTCAAGACGGATCCCGCCACCCGGGAAATTGCGGTGCTTCAGACCGCGGAAGCTGACGGGTGTGGGGCAGATGCCAGCCTCCCCGAGCCTGTCGATCCGCAGGTCCTGATCACCACCGTTGGGCTGCTCATGCGCATTGCAGCCCCACGGGAGCCATTCAGGCGGCCATACTACCGCCGGATGATCGAATTGGCGCAACAGGGTATCGGCGTGACGGACGCTGCCGGGCGCATTCTATACGCCAACAGCCGGCTCGCCGAGATGCTCGGCTGCACACCGGAAGAACTGACCGGCACCCTGTGTTTCGACTGGGTATTGGAGGAAGACCGCGGCAGGCTGCCGCCGCTGGGCGCCGGCGCCCTCGAAGGTGCCATGCAGGTGGTGGAGTTCCGGATGCGGCGAGCGGATGCCCGGGTGATCCGGGTGCGCCTTGCCGGCACAGCTCTGCACGATCCCGACGGCACCCCAATCGGCACCATGAGCATGATGGCCGATATCACCGCGGAAAGCGAAATCCGGGCGCAACTCGAAACCGAGCGCAGCCGCTTGGCCGCCATACTCGCCAATGTGCCGGCAACCGTCATCATCGCAGACGCGCCGTCAGGCGAGATCATCTACTGCGACGATGCTTCGAAGCCGGTCCGGGACTGGATTCCGCAAGAACCGTTGGCGCGTGCGGCAGCCGGTGAGATCGTCGAGGAGGAGGTGGCGCTCGAGCGCCTGGACGGCACGCGCGCCTTCGTCAGTGTCAACGCGGGGCCTGTACGCAACACCGCGGGCCGCATCGAAGCGGCGGTGGCCGTCTGCTACGACGTGACCGGCCGGCGTAGTGCGGAACAGGCGCTCAAGCGGAGCGAGTACCGGTTGCGCAGGCTGGTGGATTCCAACATCATCGGTGTGGCTTTCGCCGAGGGCGATCTCTTCGTCGAGGCGAACGACGTGTTTCTGGAGATGGTCGGCTACACTCGCGAGGACCTCGCCGCCGGCCGCTTAAGCTGGGTCGCCATGACGCCACCCGAGTACCACCAGCGGGATGTCCAGGCCGCACGGGAGTTGGAGGAGCGCGGCGCCTGCGCGCCTTACGAGAAAGAGTACCTCCGCCAAGACGGCAGCCGGGTGCCCGTCCTGATCGCCCGCGCCAACTACGACGGTAAGACCGACTGGGTCTCCTTCGCGGTCAATCTGACCACCAGAAAACGCATGGAGGCCGAGCTGCAGTTGAGCAACGACCGCTTCCGCCTGGCACTCCAGGGATCGCCCATTGCGGTCTGGAGCCAGGACCTCGAACTTCGCTACACGTGGGGCTACAACCCGCGCGGCTTCGACCCCGCGCGCGTGCTGGGCAAGACGGACGCCGACCTGTTCGGGCCGGAGCAGGGCGCGCAGCTGGCGGACTTCAAACGGAGCGTAATCGCCAGTGGCGGCGGCGCGCGCCGGGAGTTCACACTGCGCGTGAACAACAGGCCGGCCTACTACGAGATGTACGCCGAACCTCTGCGGGAAAAGGGCGAGATTGCCGGCGTGACCGGGGTATGCATCGACATCACCGAACAGAAACTGCTGGAGCAGCGACTGCACCACGCCGCGCACCTGGAGAGCATCGGACGGCTTGGCGCAGGCATTGCGCACGACTTCAATAATCTGCTCTCCGGCATCATGGGTGGGGCAAGCTTTGCCCTGGAAAACATGCGGCCCTTCGATCCCGCGCGCCCAATGCTCGAGATGATCCTCGATTGCAGCCAGCGTGCCGCGCACATCACCACCCAGCTCGCGGACTACGCTGGCAAGGGCCGCTTCATCCTCGAAAGGGTGGACCTTTCCAGCCTGGTGGACGCCCTGGGGGACATCTTGCGCTCCTCGGTCCCCCAGCATATCGACCTTCGATACGAACTCCCGACGGGGCTGCCCGTGGTGGAAGCGGATCGCCGGCAGCTACAGGGGGTGGTGGTTAACCTGGTGCTGAATGCCGCGGAGGCCATAGGCGCGGAAGGTGGCGCGATCACGCTTCGCACCGGTGTCCAGCCCGCCGGGATGGTATTCCTGGAAGTGTCCGATACCGGCTGCGGTATGGACGAGCGGACCCGAGATCAGATCTTCGACCCGTTCTTCACCACCAAGTTCGTGGGCCGCGGCCTGGGACTCTCCGCCGTCGACGGGATTGTACGATCGCACGGCGGCTCGATCGAGGTATCCAGCACTCCGGGAAGCGGAAGCGTTTTCCGGGTATTATTGCCGGCTAAGTGAGGCCAGCAAGGCGTCGATCAGTCCCTGGGTGGTGAACACCGTAGCTTCGGCGGTGACGTCGATTCCCAGGTTCCGTGCCGTGGCTGTAGTAATCGGACCTATCGATGCCACCTTCACGCCTTCGAGCGCCTCCCGGGCGGCAGAGGCAACGAAGTTCTGAACCGTGGAGGAACTCGTGAAGGTGATCCAGTCGGGCTTCCGATCCGCTCCGAAAAGCGCGGCGGCGGTCGCGGCGGCGCCTTCCGGGATCACGGTCCGGTAGGCCTCTACGACGTCCACGTTGGCGCCCTGGCGGGCGAGTTCGCTCGGTACCAGGTCACGAGCCACCGCGGCTCGCGGCAGCAGCACGCGCGCGCCGGCAAGGTCGTACGGACGGAACGCTTCAAGCAGTCCTTCCGCTACATACTCTTTCCCGATCAGATCCACTTTGAGATGCAACTGCTCGATCGCGCGCGCGGTGGCCGGGCCGATGGCGCAGACCCTGGCACGCAGGGTCCGGAGGTCGATAGTGGAGCGGTCCAGGCGATCCAGAAAGAATCGGACGCCGTTCACGCTGGTGAAGATCAGCCAGTCGTAAGAGCCCAGGTTGGCAATAGCGCAATCGAGCGGGCCATAATCAGCGGCCGGACGGATCTCGATTGTGGGGAATTCGACCACTCCGGCCCCCAGGGCACGCAGTTCGGCGGCGAGGGTACCGGCCTGCTCGCGGGCGCGCGTCACCACGATACGGCTGCCGAACAGCGGAAGCCGCTCGAACCAGTTGAGCCTGTCGCGCAGCGCCACCACTTCGCCCACCACGATGGTGGCGGGCGGCTTCATCCCGTGCTCGTGGATAAGTGCCGGCAGGGTGGCGAGCGTGCCCACCAGGGTCTCCTGGTCGGGACGCGTGCCCCAGCGCACGGCCATCGCGGGAGTCTCGCCGGAGCGGCCGCGCGCCACGATCTCGGCGGCGATGCGGTCGAAGCTGGTAAGTCCCATGAAGATCACCAGCGTTTCGGCGTGTCCCACGCGCTCCCAGTCGATGCTCTCGACGTCGTGTCCGCTGACGAAGGTAACGGCCGATGTGATGCCGCGATGCGTAAGCGGCACTCCCGAGTAGGCCGCGATGCCCAGCGGCGTGCTCACCCCGGGAATGACCTCGAACGGGATGCCGGCATCCGCCAGCGCCTCCGCCTCTTCCCCGCCCCGGCCAAAGATGAACGGGTCCCCGCCTTTGAGCCGGACAACTGTAAGGCCGCGGCGCGCCCGCTCGATCAGCATGCGGCAGATCTCTTCCTGGGATCTCGGGTGGTCGGATTTCTTTTTCCCGACGTAGACTCGCTCCGCGGCTGGGGGCGCGAAATCCAGCAGCGCGACATTGGCCAGGTGATCGTAGAGAATCGTGTCGGCCTGTTCGAGCGCCTGCCGGCCCTTAAGGGTGATGAGGGTGGGGTCGCCGGGACCCGCCCCCACGAGATAAACCTTCTTCATACGCCCGGGTCCCGCAGTGGGGCGGCGTAGACCGCCTCCAGGATCGTGCGCGCGCCGCGCTGGAGCAGCGTGACCCCTAACGCCGTGCCGATGGCTTCCGCGTCTTCCGGGCTGCCTTC
Source organism: Bryobacteraceae bacterium (assembly GCA_035561075.1). GTDB lineage: Bacteria > Acidobacteriota > Terriglobia > Bryobacterales > Bryobacteraceae > JAMCRM01. Next base: position 54,658 of record DATMYF010000107.1, on the reverse strand, counting down.
CGATTCCGCGCGCACCAGCTCGGAGCCGTCCGGCGACGCCACCACGCCGAACAGGCGCAGGCGGCCGCCGGTGATCACCGCATGGGCTCCAATCGGAACCTGGCAGCCTCCCCCAAGTGCAGCCAGCACACCGCGCTCGGCAGTGACGGCGGCACGCGTACGGGCGTGATCGAGGGCCGCTACGGTGTGCCTCGCGGACTCCTCCGTTTCGATGGCCAGGGCGCCTTGCCCCACCGCGGGGCACATGGTTTCGGGCGGCAGCACCTCTGCGATGCGGTCACCCCACCCCAGGCGCCGCAACCCTGCGGCCGCCAGCACGATGGCCCCGTACTGCCCCTCGTCGAGCTTCCGCAAGCGCGTGTCCAGATTGCCGCGGATGGATTCGATCGTCAGGTCCGGCCGGAGGCGGCGAAGCTGCGCCGCACGGCGGAGTGAACTGGTCCCCACCTTCGCGCCCGCGGGGAGTTCCGCCAGCCGCGCCCCGACAATCGCGTCACGCGCGTCTTCTCGCGCCGGTACCGCGGCCAGGCATAGTCCTTCGGGCAGTTCGGTGGGCAGGTCCTTCAGGCTATGCACCGCCAGATCAGCGCGGCCTTCGAGCAGGGCCTCCTCGATCTCCTTGGTGAACAGGCCTTTGGTTCCCACCTTGGCCAGCGGCACATCGGATATCTTGTCGCCGGTGGTCTTAATGACATCGATACGGCTCTCGACGCCGAGGGCCATGAGGCGCTCCTGGACCCAGCGGGCCTGCCAAAGAGCGAGTTGCGAACCACGGGATGCGATGACGAGCATGAAAAAGCCGGAGGCTACTCCACCATACTACTCTTCAATTTGGAACATCTTCCGGATGGTGTGGATGACGTGGTCCTCTCCGGGCTGGCCCGCATGGGCGCGCAACTCCGCAATGGGCCCGTGAGCGATCTTGTTCACGATGCCGCGCGTAAGCGCCTCCCAGGCCTCTTCCTGCGCCGGGGTGAGAGGGCCGAACTTGCGTCGCATGCGTTCGATCTCGGCCACCCGGATCTGGTCCATGTGCTCCTGCAGGCTGACGATGGTGGGGGCCACTTCCTGGATGCGCAGCCGGGCCACCATGCGGTCCACCTCCTGAACCACCAGTCCCTCGGCGCGCTCAGCCTCTTTCCGGCGCTCATGCATGTTGGTCTGCACGACTTGCTGAAGATCGTCGATGTCGTAGAGAAACGCGTTATCGATCTCGTTGACGGCCGGGTCGATGTTACGCGGCACCGCGATATCGATCAGGAACACCGGCCGGTTCTTCCGTGCCGCGATCACGTGCTCGATATCCGCCTTGCCGAGGATGTACTCCGGGGAACCGGTGGAGGCGATCAGGATGTCGATTTCCGGCAGCATAGCGGGGAAGCGGTCCCACTCGACGGCTGTGCCCTCGAATTCCCGGGCCATCTCGACGGCGCGCTCGAAGGTCCGGTTCGTGACCCAAACCCGGGCGCCGCCGGAACGCCGCAGGTGGCGCGCAGCAAGTTCGCTCATCTTCCCCGCACCCACAATGAGGATGCGGCTCGATTCGAGCGACCCAAAGATCTTGCGCGCCAGTTCCACCGCGGCGTAGCTCACCGAAACAGCCATCTGCCCGATGCCCGTTTCCGAGCGCACTCGCTTGGCCACGCTGAAGGCGCGGGACACCACGCCTTCCAGCCACCCGCACAGCGCCCCCTGGCTCTTGGCGGCGCAGTAGGCGGCTTTGAGCTGCCCCAGGATCTGGGGCTCCCCGACGATCATTGAATCGAGGCTCGCGGCCACGCGGAAAATGTGATGGATGGCGTCGCGGCCCTCGTAACGGTAAAGATGCGGCTCGATGGCATCAGCCGTCACGCCGCCGCTTTCCGCCAGCACGGCAGGTACGATGGCACGCGGGTCCGCGTCGTCCGGGGCGGCCACCGCGATCTCCACACGGTTACACGTCGACAGAATCAGCGCCTCCGCCGCGCCCCGCGCCTTCAGGCTGCGCAGCGCTTCCGGCTGGACGGCTTCCGCAAAGGCGAGACGCTCCCTCAACGCCACCGGCGCGGTTTTATGACTGACCCCTGTGACGAGCAGCCTCATTTTCCGAGGATTCTGTCCCCCAGCCGCGCGTGCGCGGCCCATGTCAGCGCCGAGCAGCCCAGGGCTGCCACCGCCAGCAGCGCGGCTTTCCTGCCCCGCCATCCCGCCGTGACCCGGAAGAACACCATCGCCAGGTACACCCCCCAGGTGACGAACGAAATAATGATTTTCGGGTGTCCGAGCCAGTCGGTCTTCAGTTCCACAAATGCCCAGGTAGTCCCGAGAATCAGCGCGATGGTGATGAAGACGAAGCCCAGCGCCATGGATTTCGAAACCAGCTGGTCGAGCGTAGCGAGCGGCGGCAGACGGAGCGATAACCCGCCCGACTTCTTGCGCTTTAACTGGCGCTCCTGCACCAGATAGAGCAGCGCAGCCACAGCGGTGAATACCAGCGCCGCGTACCCCAGCAGCACCAGCACAATGTGGGCGGTAAGCCAGGCGTTACGCACCTCCGGACTCGACCATCCTCCAACCGGCTTGCCGAGCGAAGAAACCAGCGCCATCATAAAGACCAGCGGGAAAATGAAGGGTCCCAAGCTCGCCACCCGGTAGCGCCAGTGTACGAACAGAAACAGCACACTCACCAGGAACGCGCACATCGACAGCGTTTCGTAAAAATTGGTAATAGGACAGCGGTGATTGACGAGCCCCTGTTCGACAATCGAGACAAAGTGAAACACGGTCGCAAGAGCGAAAGTGCCCAGGGCCGGGCGGAATAACTGCTCGCGCCTGCGGATCAGGGTAACGATGGCATGTAGGAGGCCTACCGAATACAACGCGGCGGCTACCCTCAGCCAGATGACGCTCATATCGGCCATGGCGTGTGTGTGGAACGAAGCTTGGTTGACTTCCAGTATAACGCGCTTTTCCGCACACTCGCGCCGGAAACGGCGCGGTTAGCGGCTGAAGGACATGCCCGCGAAGCTCACCACGCTGGCTTGGTCAATATTCCACTGCCCATACCTCAGCAGCGACCCGCGCGCCCGCGGCACAGCGCGCAGGAACGTGTAGAGGGGCGACGACCCGCACCACTTCAGATCGTCGTGGTTCTCCTGGATTAGGGACCAATAGCCCTCGGGGTCGCCCGCGGCGGCGCGTTCGATGCGGGCCCGGTCGCGCGCTTCCACCTCGGCCATAATGCCCTCGCCCGCTACGGCCTCGAAACGGTCGTGATAGCGAGCCCCCATGTGGGCCATGTCGATGCCGAGCACCCAGAACAGCCGGTCGCCCTCACGCTCGCTCATCTCCCCCAGAGCGTCGAGGAACCGGTGCACACCGTCATCCTTCTCGGGCATGCCGGCACCGTACACGCTGTCCACAAACGGCCCGCAGAGCAGCGGAAGAATTCGAATATCCGGCCCGTAGACGTGCTGGAGGAAGAGTACCTGCAACTCCACGGTGTGCTCGAAGGAGTGGCAGAAGTCTTCCATCTCAAGGGCCGGTCCGCCATCGCGCTCCAGGCGCGAGGCCAAGTCCACGTCCGTGGGGCTCTCGCCAAGCGGCGTGACGAACGGCTTGCGGGTGAGTCCGAAACGCTGGGGTTCACCGTAATGCGAGGTCGCCAGGATGACAAAAGTACGGTCCTTGTACTCCGGCCCGAGGACACCGTAAGCGGCGCGGTAAGCCTCCCAGCCTCCCTCCGGGCTGACGTGGGGGGCGGCAATTCCTGTGAGACCGCCGGCGGTCCCGACGGCACCATTCATGTAGCGGCCAAGCGTGGAGCGTAGTTGATCCAGGTCCCCCGGATACGCCGACCCGGCATGTGCCGCCAGGCGAGTGGGGCAAGCGGCGAACTCCCGCTGGCGCGCCTCCCGCATCCCTGCGTACACCCCGTCTTCAAGAAACCCCCCGGCGCTCAAGGTATCGACCAGGTGGGCTTGCAGTTCGGAAACGTCCAATTCCCCGGTGAGCCGGACCAACTCGGCCTTAAGGTCGAGGTCGGACTGCTCGCCGTCGAAAAACTCCAGGCAGTGGACGAGCGCCGGCGGAATGATCACCATGGCGTCCGTGTAGCGGTAGGGATCGCGGATGAACAGGCCCGGGCGGTCCTCGACCGGCGAGGGCATGAAATCCAAATCCATTCGAAGGCGCGCGAGTGGCTGGGGCAAGCTTTTATGTTAACCCGCTCGAAAGCAGGTCATCAATCGCCACCATCGGGAAGCCGTGTTCCTGTGAGAAGCGCCGCACCTGCCGGCCCCTCGCCATCGTTCCGTCTGGATTCATCAGCTCACAAAGCACCGCCGCTGGTTCGAGGCCGGCCATCCGCGCCAGGTCGACCGCACCTTCCGTATGCCCCGCCCTGGTGCGTACCCCGCCGTTCCGGGCACACAGAGGGAAGACGTGTCCGGGCCGCACCAGGTCCTCCGGTTTGGCGCCGGGCGCCATCGCAGCCCGCACCGTCGCGAGCCGGTCGTGGGCGGACACCCCGGTACTCACGCCATCCCGGGCGTCCACCGAAACGGTGAATGCCGTCGAAAACCGGCTCTCGTTGTGATCCACCATGGGAGGCAAATCCAGCCGCCGCGCGGCCTCCTCCGTCAAACACAGGCAGACGATCCCGCTGCACTCCCGGATCAGCAAAGCCATGGTATCCAGCGTCAGGCGTTCCGCTGCGACAATCAGATCGGCCTCGTCTTCCCGGCCCGCGTCATCCAACAGGAGAATCGGCCGTCCATCACGAACTGCGCTCAACGCCCGCGCCACCCGGGAGGCCGGAGACTCGTGATCAATAAACTCCTCGGTCTTTGAAGGAACCGACATAGTTGAATCACTCTTCTGGAACGATCCGTCTAGGCGAAGAGCGCGCGCCATGTGGTTACTACCAGCGCGTGCGTCACCATGCCCGCCCGGATGCTGCGCGCCTGCTGGTACGCCCGCCCGTAGAACCAACCCGCCACTGCCGCCACGATCGCAAAGCGCCAGTTCGGAAAGCCGCGGAAGCCCAGGTGCACCATGCCGAAGAGCACCGACGTAAGTATGAGCCCCCATTGCGCGCTGCCCAACCATTTCACGAGCCACTGCTGGATCAGTCCGCGGAAGAAGAACTCCTCGGAAAGCGCCACCACCCACAGGATCCCTATGAAGGTGACAGCCAGCTTCCATGCCGGCGTGTTCCCGCCGAACCGGAAGACCCCGAGCGCCCATGCCAGCGGCAAGCCCACGGGCAGGAAGTAGAGGTAATGCCGCACCCCGATGGCCCAGTCCTCGCGACGCGGCAGGAAGCCGAACCCGGTGCCCTCGACCCGCCGTACAATCAGCAGCGCCATAGCGGAGACGTGAATCAGCGCCAGATGCCCCAGAATGTCGACGTCGAGCTTCGGGATCGGCATCGGGTAGATGGGGTCAAAAAACTTGCGCAGCAGCACCCAGGCCAGCAGCGCGAGCAGTCCGATATCCGCCAGCGGAACCGGCGGCAACACCACGTACCAGAAGCTCACCACGAGCGCCAGTGCGGCCAGTTTCCCCGCCGCATCCCACTGGAATTGCCCCGTCCCGAGGGCGAACACCAGGTACGGGAGGACGGCGGAACACGCCAGCAGCCATGGCAGCCCCGGGCGCTTCAGGCGCTCCCGCACCTGCTCGAATCCCGGAACCAGATAGAATGAGTACTCAATGAGGAAAGCGGCCAGTATAGGGGCGGCCGCCCACGCAGGGATGCCCTTCGAACGAGCATACAGCAGGCCCGCCGCGCCCAGTACGATCCAACCGATCAGCAGCGTGGCGCGGAAGCCGCCGAGCCTGTTGTTCATCGCGCTCATTCTAACATCCGTCATTCCGGCTACCGCCCAGCAGCCGCCACCGGACCTGGCCCGCCGTGTGGCACAGATGGAGACCGCCACGCGCGACGCCCGCGGCCATTACACCTACCGGCAGTCCGTCTCCGTTCAGGAACTCGATTCCCGGGGTGCACGGCTGGGCGAGTACCGAGAAGTGCGGGACATCGTCTTCTCACCGGCGGGCGAGCGCACCGAGCAGATCGTTGAGGCGCCCCGCAGCAGCCTGAAGCGCCTCGTCCTCACGGAGGAGGACTTCCGCGACGTCCGCGAAATCCAGCCCTTCGTCATGACCACGGACGAACTCTGGATTTACGAGACGCGCTTCCGCGGCGAAGAGAAGATGGACGACGTAGATTGCTGGGTGCTCCAGGTACGCCCTCGCCAAACCCTGCAGGGCCAGCGCCTGTTCGACGGCATGCTCTGGGTGGCGAAAACCGATTATTCCATCGTCCGGATGGAAGGCCAGGCGGTCCCCCGGATCTACAGCGGAAATAACGAGAACCTTTTCCCCCGCTTCACCACCCTGCGCAAGCCGGTGGATGGGAAACACTGGTTCCCCTACTTCACCTATTCCGACGACGTGCTACCCTTCCGCACCGGACCGTTGCGTACCCGCATGACCATCCGGTACACGGACTACAAGCGGTTCGGCGCGGAATCGAGTGTTGCGTTCGACGAGCCGAAGTAGCGGCTACGGCAGCGGCTTTAGCCGCACGTTGCAGAACTCCACCTTGGTCCCATGCCCGAGGAACCCGATGTGCCCGGCGGCGCGCTTCAGGCCCGGATGCTTCTTCAGCACTTCGGGATCGGTCACGCTGTCGAGATCCGCGTCCGCCGTGACGGTACCGTTGAGTTTCACGGTGATGTGCCGGCCTTGCGCTGTGATCTCATACGTGTTCCACACCCCGGCCTTCTTCAGCGCCTTCGGGGCCATCGAGGGAAACACGTTGTAGATGGACCCGGTGAGCTGCCACGGCTCGAGCTTGGCATAACGCGCGGCGTAGTGATCGAGCACCTGGATCTCCATCCCCTGATACGCGGCATCGCCCTCGTACGGCGCGCGGATGCCAACGCCGTTGTTGCCGCCATCGCTCAAGCGGAAATCGAGCCGCAGGATGAAGTCGGCGTACTCCTTCTCGGTGAACAGATTGCCGCCGCCGTCGGCCGGGCAAACGATCATGCCTTTCTCGACGACATAGCCAGCTCCGCGGCCCCCGACCAGCTTCCAGCCGCTCAGGTCCTTTCCGTTAAACAGCGGAACGAATCCCGGTTCCGCCGGTGCCGCGGCGAACGCCGCCATCACAAATACCAAGCCTGCCAGCATATGCCCGAGTGTATCACCGGAACTTCCGCCGTTGACATCCGGCGAGGCGCGGGGCTACGCTCGTAATGGTTCCAGAACTCTTCGGTGCAAGGGAAGCTGGTGAAAGTCCAGCACGGCCCCGCCACTGTAAGCGTGGAGGGCTGATCTACCGATGCCACTGTCCCACGGGGGATGGGAAGGCCGATCAGCCTGCTGAAGCGCAAGTCAGGAGACCGACCGCAAGAGGTTTGAAGCTAATACCGGCTCTCGAGGGAGGAGCCTCTATATGCAGACCTACGCCTCCAGGCTGTCGCGCCTGGCCTTCTCAATCGCGCTTACCGTTCTTTCCGCTTCCGCCGCAGACATTCGCGGCACCGTCATGGACCCCACCGGGGCTGCCATCCCCGACGCGGAGGTTTCCGCCGTGAGCCGCGTCGGCATCCTGACCCAGACCAGCACAAACATGCATGGCTCCTTCGAGCTGAAACTGGCCGACGCCGCCGGTGTGCGGCTGGTAGTCACCGCGCCGGGCTTTGAAACGAAAACGCTGCCCGCCGCGACAGACGTTCAGATCCGGCTGGGCATCGCGCCTCAGACCGACACCGTGCGGGTGGTGGGTTCTACCATCGACGTCCCTATGAGTGAGAGCGGCGCCAGCGCCAGCGTGATCTTGCGGGAAGAGATCCAAGAACGCAATGAGGCCCTGGCTTCCGACCTGCTTCGCTATGTGCCCGGCCTGCTGCTCAACCAGGCGGGTCCGCGCGGCACCGCTACCGGTTTGTTCATCCGCGGCGGCGATTCCAATTTCAATCTCGTCCAGATCGACGGCGTCACCGTGAACGCGTTCGGCGGAGCATTCGACTTTGCCCATCTCCCGGCGGAACGCCTGGAGCGCATAGAGGTGGTCCGCGGGCCGCAATCGGCCGTCTACGGCTCCTATGCCAACAGCGGCGTGGTGAACCTGGTGACACGCCCGCCGCAGGAGACACCCTCGCTCGACGCGCTGGTGGAAGGCGGCACGTACCAGGAGCGCCGCTTCGCCCTCGGCGCCGCCGGCACGTACAAGGGCTTCGGGCTCACCGGCTGGGCTTCCCGGATGGATTCCGACGGTCCGGTTGAGAACAGCAACTATCGCAACCAGGGCGTGACGCTCGGGGTCAGCCGTGCCTTCGCCCGCCAGAGCATCCATTTTCACGGCAATTTCAACAACAACGATGTAGGCGCAACGGGACCCTATGGCTCCGACCCGATGGGGCTCTTTCCCGGCCTGGACACCTACAGCCGAAACCGCAATAACTCGTCCAATTACATTGTCCGCTACCAGGCCGATATCGGCCCCCGCGTGCGCCAGGAACTCTTTGGTACCTTCTTTCTGAACAACAATTACTACAAGTACATCTACGGCGACAGCACCAATCAGGACCTGCGCGGGCAGGCCGAAACCCGCACCCTGGTGAGCGTTACCCGCTTCTACACCACTTCCTTCGGCTTCGCGTGGACCCGCGAGCAGGAAACTAATACCTGGATCACGGGCGACGACTTCCACACCTTCCCGCTGCGCCGGAACCAGGAGGGCATCTACTGGGAAAACCGCCTGGAGCTGGCGCGCCGCCTGTTCCTGAACGCAGGCCTGCGCACGGAGGTGATCCACACCGGGCACATCCCGGGTAACACGTTGTCAGGACGTCCCGACCTGGCCGCCCAGACCATCACCAAGGTGAATCCCAAGGTTGCCGCCGCCTACGTGCTCGGTTCCTCGACGCGTCTGCACGCCTCCTTCGGCACGGGCATCCGTCCCCCTGCCGGCTTCGACCTGGCATTCACCAACAATCCCGCGCTGCGGCCCGAACGCACCGCCAGCTTCGATGCCGGTATCGCGCAACGGGTGTTCAACAACCGCCTGGCACTGGACGCGACATACTTCCAGAACCGCTACTCGGACCTGATCGTCTCGCTCGGCGCCTCGCTCGCGCAGCTCAGCAACTACCGCTCGGATAACCTCTCGAATTCCCGCGCCGAGGGCGCCGAGTTTTCCGCGCGACTGCAGCCGGCCCGCAATATCTGGCTCGTTGGTAATTACACCTATCTGCGCAGCCGCATACTGTCGCTCGACGGTTCGGTCGATCTCGCGCCCGCATACTTCCGCATCGGCCAGGAACTGTTGCGGCGACCGAAACACTCGGGCAGCGCCGTGGCCGGCTACACACGCGGCCGTTTCTCCGGCAACCTGACCGGCTACTTCCGCAGTGACGTGCTCGACGTGGAGCCCAACTGGGGCGCCTCGATGGGCCTCTGGCGCAACCCCGGTTTCTTCAACATGGGGGTGAATGTAAATCTACGCCTGGCGCACGGCGTCACGGCCTACGGGCACCTGCGCAACGCGCTGAACCGGCGGTATGAGGAAGTGTACGGTTACCCTGCTCCGCTGCTGAACTTTGTGGCGGGCCTCAAGTTCACGTTACCGAGGGGGCAGTAAGATGGGAGGGAACGAGATGAGCAATCCCGAAATCCCCTTCCGCGGCCCGCGCATGGCAATCAATCGCGTCTATACAAGGAAGGGCGACGGCGGCCAGACGCGCCTGGTGGGCGGACAGCGCGTGGCTAAGGATGCCCTCCGGATCAACGCCTACGGCACCGTGGACGAGCTGAACTCATTCATCGGGCTGGCACGCGCTACCGCCGAGGGCGATCCCCAACTGGCTGAGCTCTCCAGTATCCTGAAGCGCGTGCAGCACGAGTTATTCAACCTGGGCTCCATCCTCGCTACCATGCCGGAGGACGTGGGACCCGCACAGCCGCGCGTTACGGACCACGATATCGCCCAATTGGAGGGCGAGATCGACCGCATGAACTCTGCCGTGCCTCCGCTCAGATCGTTCGTGCTTCCCGGCGGCAGCCGCATCAATGCCGAATTGCACGTCTGCCGCACCGTTTGCAGGCGCGCCGAGCGCATCCTGGTAGCACTGGGGCGGGAGGAGACCCTGCCGCCCGAGCCGTTGAAGTACCTCAACCGGCTCAGCGATGCCCTGTTCGTCTGGAGCCGGTGGGCCAGTCACGCCATCGACGCACCCGAGACGTTGTGGGAGCCGAATCTCTCGGCTTCCGGACTGTTGCGGAAAGAAGAGAGCTAGACCGGAGGTTCCATGAACCGGCGCGAGTTTCTGACGGGCACGACGGCAGCATTGGCCGTGCCCGGCAGCGACCGCATCGACCTCGGCTCTATCCGCGCCGGCACTCGCCGGATACTCTGAAGGAGGACCCATGAACGTGCTGCTCACCGGCGCCACAGGCTACATCGGAACGGCGGTGGCAGAGGCGCTCGCCGCCGCCGGCCATCAGGTCATTGGTCTGGCCCGCTCCGACGAATCGGCAGTCAAGCTTGAGAACCGTGGCATCCGGGTAGCCCGGGGCGACGTGCGCCAGCCCGAAACCGTGGCCGATGCCGCACGGGCGGCGGACGCCATGATCCACACCGCCCTGCCCAACACCCCGGATGCGGGCGACGTGGATCGCGCGATGGTCGAGAGGGTCCTGTTCGCGCTCGAGGGCTCCGGCAAGCCTTTCGTCTTCACCAGTGGGGTATGGGTGTACGGGAGCACCGGCGAACACGTGGCCGACGAAAACACCCCGCTCAACCCGCCCCCGCTTGTGGCGTGGCGTCCGGCTGTCGAGCGGATGGTGCTCGAATCGGCATCGCGCGGCGTCGGAGGAGTAGTGGTGCGCCCCGCCATGGTTTACGGACGAGGTGGCGGCGTGGCCATGATGTTCGTTAATTCGGCCCGCGAGCACGGCGCCGCCCACATAGTGGGAGATGCCGGCAACCGCTGGCCGTGGGTGCACGTGGACGATCTCGCGGACCTGTACGTCCGGCTGCTCCACGCGCCCCCCGGCACGCTGGTAGTAGCCTCGGCGGGTCCGGCCGTCCGGGTTCGTGATGTAGCCGAAACGGCGAGCCGCGCGGCGGGCGCGGGCGGCAAGGTCGAGGCCATACCCCTTGAGGAGGCGCACAAGAATCTGGGTCTGCTGGCCGATGCCCTGGCTCTCGACCAGCAGGTAGCCAGCCGTCGCGCCGCCGAACTGCTCGCATGGCTCCCCAAATCACCCGGCGTGCTGGAAGAAATCGCTCGTATGTGAACCCCGCGGGCCGCCCCGGACGCCTTCGAAAAGGTAAAATGGGTCGCCATGAAGATCATCCTGGGAACTCTCTGTATAGCCTGGGCTGCCCTGGCCCAACCGCAGTACGACCTGCTGCTGAAGGGCGGGCACGTCATCGACGCAAAAAACAAGATCAGCGTCGTGAGGGACGTGGCCATCCGCGACGGCAAAATCGCCGCGGTAGCCGCCAACATTCCCGCCGCATCGGCCCACAAGGTGGTCGACGTGAGCGGGTTGTACGTGACGCCCGGGCTCGTGGACATCCACGTCCACGTCTTTGCCGGTACCGGCGAGAAGAATTCGTATGCGGGCGATAACAGCGTCTACCCGGACGGCCATACCTTCCGCGCGGGCGTCACCACAGTAGCGGATGCCGGTGGCGCCGGCTGGCGCAACCTCGCGGATTTCCGGGACCGCATCATCAGCCGCTCCCGCACCCGCGTGCTGAGCTTCCTCAATATCGTCGGCAACGGGATGCGCGGAGGCAAGATAGAGCAGAACCTCGAAGATATGGACGCCAAGGCCACCGCCGAACACGCCCTGGCCAATAAGGATATCGTCGTGGGGATCAAGACGGCCCACTATGCCGGGCCGGAATGGGCCCCGGTGGAGCGCGCCGTCCAGGCCGGCACCCAGGCGAACATCCCCGTGATGGTGGACTTCGGCAGTTTCCGCCCCGAACGCCCCTTCCAGGACCTTGTGCTCAAGAAACTCCGTCCCGGCGACATCTATACCCACCAGTACCTCGGGATGGTCCCCATGATCGACGACTCCGGAAAGGTGCTCCCGTACCTCTTCGAAGCCCGTAAGCGCGGCGTGATCTTCGACGTCGGCCACGGCGGCGGCAGTTTCCTGTTCCGCCAGGCGGTGCCCGCCATGAAGCAGGGTTTTATCCCCGATTCGATCTCCACGGACCTCCACATCGGCAGCATGAACGCGGGCATGAAAGACATGCTCAACGTCATGTCGAAATTCCTGAACATGGGGATGTCGCTCGACGAAGTCATCCAGCGCTCAACCTGGGAACCCGCGCGCGAGATCAAGCGCGAAGAACTCGGGAACCTGACCGTGGGCGCCCCGGCCGACGTCGCCGTGCTGCGGCTTCAGAAGGGTGATTTCGGCTTCGTGGACGTCTACGGCGCCCGCATGAAGGGCAACCGGAAGCTGGAATGCGAGTTGACCGTGCGGGATGGCCTGGTGGTCTGGGACCTTAACGGCATCACCCGCCAGGACTGGGACAAGCTCGGCGGCAACTACACCGCCCAGGGCGACCGCCGCTGGGACGGAACCTTGGGAACCGCCGTCAGGGCACGCCGGCAGTAGTGCGGGCCTCGGCCACCTCTTCGTAGTACTGCTCGTAGAGCGGGATGATCCTCTCGGTGCAGAAGCGGTCCGCTGCCGCGCGGCGGGCCGCCACCGACATTTTGCGGTGGAGCGAATCCCGGCTCAACAACTCCGTCACTCGCGCGGCCTGCGCGCCCACGTCCCCCACCGCTTCCAGATAGCCGTCGGATTCGTGGGTCACCAACTCCGGCACCCCGCCCACCCGCGTGGCCACCGGGACCACGCCGCACGCCATTCCCTCCAGCGCGGCAAGGCCAAACGATTCCAGCTCGCTCGGCAGCAGCATCACGTGGGCCAAAGGCAGCAGGCGCTCCACATGGTCCTGCTTGCCCATGAAGGTGACGTGATCGTAGACTCCCAAGTCCCGCGCCAGGTGCTCGGCAGGTCCGCGGTCCGGACCGTCCCCAACCATTAGCAGGTGTGCCGGAACCTTTTTCACTACCTCCGCCAGGATCCGGATGCAGTCGTGGACACGCTTCACGGGCCGGAAATTGGAGAGATGTATGATCAGTTTCTCCCCATTCGGTGCGAACGCCTTGGCCTTGGTCTTCTGCCGGTCCGGCCGGTAGAGCTCGCAGTTGACGAAGTTCATGATCACCCGGATGTCGTTGGTGACTCCGAACACCTCCACGGTCTGGTTCCGCAGGTATTCGCTGATCGCGGTCACGCCATCGGACTGTTCGATCGAGAATTTCGTAATTGGGAAGTACGAACGGTCGGCCCCCACCAGCGTAATATCCGTGCCGTGCAGGGTGGTGACGAAGGGGAGGCGCCGCGTGCGCGCCAGCATCTGGCTCGCGAGCATCGCTGAGATGGAGTGCGGAATGGCGTAATGAACGTGCAGCAGGTCGAGAGAGTACGACTCCGCCACCTCCGCCATGCGCGACGCCAGCGCCAGCGAGTAGGGCGGATACTGGAATAGCGGGTAGTTCGAAACCTCTACCTCGTGGTAGTGAATGCGCGGAGTTCCCGGGTCCAGACGGATCGGGTTCGAATAGGTGATGAAGTGGACCTCATGGCCCCGGTTGGCGAGCTCCAGGCCCAGTTCCGTGGCCACGATGCCGCTGCCGCCGTAGGTGGGGTAGCAGGTAATTCCGACGTTCACTTATCGAGGTTAGCACCGCGTACGGGACGCAGCATTCCCAACCCGATCTGGCCGTGTAAATTCTCGTCCGGAGAAGGTGCATCGCCGCCGCCGAACCAGACCCGCACGCCGTCGCGCACCACCTCGATGGCGGGATCGCACAGCACCGTCGAGTTCCACGCCTCCGCCCCGGCCATGGCACCGGGCAGCCGTTCCCAGGCCACGCCGTCGCGCGAGCGGGCCAGGCCAAGCCGGCGATGCTCCCGGCGGTCCCGTCCGGTGTAGAGCATCCACCACCAGCCCTCTGCCTGCCACACGGCCGGTTCCCCGAGCCCCACTTCATCGAATGCGCCCGGCTCGCCCAGTTCCACCACCGGATTGGTGCGCAGTTTCTCCCATCGCACGCCGTCCGACGACCGCGCGACACCCAGCCGCTGCCGCCGCGCCCGGTCCTGCCCCAGGAAGTACATGTAGAACCAAGGCTCCATCCGGATCACATACGGATCGGCCACGCCCCGCTCATCCCAACTCCCACGTGGACCCGGCCCTAGAACGGGAGCGCCGTGCCGCGTCCAGTGACGACCGTTGCGGGACCGCGCCAACCCCAAGCTCGGACTCTCCCGCGGACCCGCCTGATACCAGTAGAAAAGCTCCCCGGCGTGCAGCAGCGCGGAGCCATTGGCGGCTATGTACTCGCCCTCCCAACTGCGCGGGTTGGGCGACAAAACACGCCCCTGCCGCGTCCAGCGCACACCGTCGTCCGATACCGCCGCGCCGGTATGCCACACGCGCCCGTCAAAACCCGAATAGAAGTTCCAGTAGACTCCGTCCCGCCGCACCACGGAAGGATTCAGGACATCCACTGAGTCCCATTCCCCAGCCGCCCCGAGCGTCAGAACAGGCGCAGATCCCGGTTCGAAGACGTAAGAGACATTCCCGCCAGGCTGCAACGGCAATGTGAAGTTCGCATACCCCCCGCAACCCGCCAAAGCGAGCGCAAGCGCAGCGAGCGCGCCAACCCCGGCCGCTGGCCCCCGGCCCCCGGCCCCCACCGTCACAGAGGTATGCGGAACTTCAGTCCCGCACCGCGCCCCGGACGAGACTCCAGGTTCATGTCGGCGTTCAGCGAGCGCGCCCGCCGCTTCAAGCTGGCCGGACCGAGGCGGAGCAGTTCAAGTTCTTCGAGGGTGTAGCTGCCGCTGAAATGGAAGCCGCGGCCGTTGTCGTCTACCGAAACTTCAAGCGCTTTATCGGCCTTTTCAATGGCCACAGCCACGCGTGTGGCGCCCGCGTGCTTGTGAACGTTGTTCAGTGACTCGCGAAGCATCTGAAGCACTTCGGCAGCCGCCTCCTGGGCCATCGCCAGTGGCTTGTCTCCGCCCACGAACGTGACCGGAATGCCGCTTTCCTTGTGGAAGTTCTCCGCAATCCGCCGTCCCGCCGCGAACAGGTTGGCGCCGTCCAGGTCCACCGGCCTCATGCTACGGACAAAAGCCCTCAACTCGCGTACCTGCGCCTGCGCCAAAACCTGCAGTTGCTGCAACTCCTCCATGCCGGCTTCGCGATCGCGATCGAGCAGTTTGCGGCAAATCTCCAGCCGCATCTGCAGGCTGATGAAGCTTTGCAGCGCGCCGTCGTGGAAGTCGGAGGCAATGCGCTGGCGTTCGGTATCGGCGGCGGTGAGCGCCGCCTCCCTGGCCGTCTCCGCCTCTTTGGTCAGGGCCTCGATGCGGCCCTCCAGACGCTTGCGGTTTACCGAGAATGCCACTGTGATGGTACCGGCAGCCATCACGATGCGGGCCAGCATCGCAAGATGCGGCTTTCGCGTCGCAGTGCAGAATAATGCTGCGATCGCTACCACCACAATCACTTCCCGCGGGCCGAACAGCGCCACCGCCTCCACCATCAGGTACATGAAGAATATGGTGGGGAACCAGATGGATTGGCCGGTACCGTGATCCGCCAAAATCAGGAAAAATACCGTGTCGCCGAACAGCGCCAGCAGTCCAAAGACGCGGCTGTGCGAGCGCCGCCGTAGCGACACCACGACGGAGTAGACCAGAAACACGGTCAAAGCCATCGCGAAAAAGCCGCGGGGGCGCTGCGCCGCCAGAAGCTCGCTGATTAGTGCGCTGAGACCGAGCAGGACGCGAGCGTGCCCCAGGTACCGATCCCACTGAAACGAAGACGTGAACGCTGTCACGGCAGTCAGGCACCCTCAGCGACGGTACAGGTAAAGGGTATGGCTACGCCCCTCGCCATCGTCATCAATCGTCTCCACCTTCTCCGGCTTCCAGTTCTTGAATTCGAAGTCGTGCGAGACGATGCGCGCACCTTTCTTGAGCTGTTTCTCCAGAATAGGCTGCACTTTGACGTTGGAATTCGGAAGCAGGTACACCGTCAGGAGATCAGCCGAACTGTAGTTCTGCTTGAAGATGTCTCCGTTGATAACGGTGGCCCGCTTGTCCAGGCCGAGCTTCTTGATGCGATCCATGCTCTGCCGCCACAGGTCCTTGTCCATCTCGATGCCGGTGGCTTGCGCGTGAAATTTCTGGGCCGCCATGATGATAATGCGGCCATCGCCGCTGCCCAGGTCGAACATCTTTTCCCCGGCCTTGAGGCCCCCGAGTTCCAGCATCTTTTGGACGATGGTCTCGGGGGTCGGATAGTACGGCGCCAGCTTCTCGATATCCTGTGCCCAGCCGGCGGAAACGGCCGCCAGCAGACCCACAATGGCAAATCGTCTGGTCATACTTACTCCAGCTTATCAGGTGTCATTCCACGATCGTCTTCCACCCCCGCCGGTTGAGATCCCAGTAAATCACCGCCCCGGCAGCTACCGCGAACGCCAGGAAGAGCAACCCGAGGGCGGTCTCCTTCAGGATCACCTTGCCGACGCCGAACAGCGAGCCGTAGATCATGATACAGCCGCAGATCCAGTCCAGGAAGTTGTATTTCATGTCGTGCGAAGGCACTACATCCGGCGTCAGCCGGGCTATGGGCTTCCAGAAGGTGGCCGCGGGACGCACCCGGCGATAGAAGCTGACCAGCTTCTCCGTGGGTTCGGGAGCCGTCAGGAACGTGGTGGCGAGCCACACTGCTGTGGTGATCCCGACGGTAATCAGCATGATGATGGCGAAACCGCGCGGATCGGAACTGTCGAAGCCCCACACCGTCTGCAGCGCAATCGAAACAACCAGAGCCGATGCCATGGCTGAAACCTCGCTCCAGGCATTGATCCGCCACCAGAACCAGCGCAGGATCAGAACAGTCCCGGTCCCCGCTCCCGTCACGATCAGTAACTGCCAGGCTCCCGCGATGGTGTCCATGTAGAACGTGATCACCGCCGAGATCACCGTCAGCAGTACCGTCGCGAACTGCGAGACCGCCACGTAATGCTTCTCGCTCTCTTCCTTGCGGAGGAAGCGGCGGTAGAAATCGTTCACCAGGTAGCTCGCGCCCCAGTTGAGCTGCGTCGCGATAGTGGACATGTACGCTGCCGCAAATGCCGCCACCATCACGCCGCGCCAGTGCGGCGGCAAGTGGTGGATCATCACCAGCACGTAGCCGGTTTCCGGGTCCGCCAGATCCGGGTACAGAATCACCGATGCGAGCCCCACCAGAATCCAGGGCCATGGCCGGAGGGCATAGTGCGCAACGTTAAACCACAAGGTGGCGAGCAGCGAATGTTTTTCGTCTTTGGCGCAGAACATCCGCTGGGCGATAAACCCTCCCCCGCCCGGCTCCGCCCCGGGATACCAGGTGGCCCACCAATTCATCGAGATATACACCAGGAACGTGATCATCGGCATCCAGGCCGAGTTCAGATCCGGCACGAAACTCAGGACGGAACCGGCATGTCCGGCTGCCGCCCGCGCCTGATCGACCAGGGCAAGCTTGGCCTTCATGCCGTCGATGCCGCCCACGGCGGAAATAGCCGCCACAGCCAGCACCACCACCATGGACATCTTGATCACGAACTGGAAGAGGTCCGTCACCAGCACTCCCCATAGCCCGGAGAGCGTGGAGATGAACGACGTGATCGCGATCATCCCCAGTACGATCGCCAGCGCCTCGAACTTGTTGATCCCGAGAATCAGCATCAGGATCTTCACCATCGCCAGGTTGACCCACCCGAGGATGATGCAGTTGATGGGAATTCCCAGGTAGATGGCCCTGAAACCGCGGAGGAAGGCGGCCGGCTTTCCGGAATAGCGGATTTCGGCGAACTCCACGTCCGTCATCACCCCTGAGCGCCGCCACAGCCGCGCGTAGAAGAACACCGTCAGCATCCCGCTGGCGACGAAGTTCCACCATAGCCAGTTGCCGGCAATGCCGTGCCGCGCCACCATCCCGGTAACCGCCAGCGGCGTATCTGCCGCAAAGGTGGTGGCCACCATCGAAGTGCCCGCCAGCCACCACGGGACGTTCCTCCCGGAGAGGAAGAACTCGCCCATATTCTTCCCCGCGCGTGCCTTATAGTAGAACCCGATCGCCAGGTTGAAGGCGAAGTAGAGGGCCACGATCGCCCAATCCACGAACGTCAGTTGCACGGTGCCTCCGCAGTTTTAAACCGGAATGTGGAAAAGCCTGTGGAAAACAGACCACCATGGTACAAAAGGCATAATTCCGGTAATGCCTTTGTGATACTCTGCACATTGTTACAGCAACCGCGCAGCAGGCTGGCTAAGCTCCAAAATACGAGCAACTTGCAGACGTCCTGACGCCCTGTCGCAGTCACTTTGGGCAGTTCCAGCCTAAACCCACACGTTTTCGGCCGGTACGCGGGCTTTGCACAGATCGCAGTGCGCCTCGTCGGTATAGAACATGGCGTCCATCTTGGCCAGATGGTAAACGGGTAACTCCCCAAAATCGTGGGTCTTAGGGGTCGGCTGGTAAATCACGACCGCCAGCGCCACAACCCTCGCGCCGCGGGATTCCAGCAACTCCTTCATTTGGCCCAATTTGCTGCCCGTGCGCAGAATGTCGTCCACCAGCACTACCTGCTCGCCAGGGGTCTGCTCCAGGTATTGGCGAAAGTGGAGCGGTTCGTTATCCTCTCGCTCAGCCCAGTACACCTGGCGCGCCCGCAATGCCTCGCACACGCCGTAAGCGACCGGCAGTCCCGCCGGGGCCGGCGCCACAATCGACAACTCCGGGATCATCGCCCGGATCTCCGGATTCGCGCGGAGCAACCGGCTCAGCCCCACGCTCAGCGTGCGCGCGTGCTGATAGTAGCGCATGGCCAGCGGTACCTGAAGGTACTCGTTGGAGTGCAGGCCATTGGGGTACCGGAAGTGCCCGTCCCGCAAGCCGCCGGTCTCGCGCAGAATCCTTACCACTTCGTCTTGGGTTGGTAA
The DNA here is from genome assembly GCA_035561075.1 of Bryobacteraceae bacterium. Lineage (GTDB taxonomy): Bacteria > Acidobacteriota > Terriglobia > Bryobacterales > Bryobacteraceae > JAMCRM01. The sequence continues at coordinate 35,554 of DATMYF010000107.1, read as the reverse complement.
CAGATGCATGATAGTCTCAGTGTGCCCCCCGCCCGATCAGCACGCGGGGGATCGTCCTCAATAAAATCTTCCAATCGAGCGCCAGGGACCAGTTGTCAATGTACTGCATGTCCATCTTCATCCAGGTCTCGAAATCCAGGCTGTCGCGGCCCGCCAGCGCCCAAAGGCACGTAAGGCCCGGACGCATGCGCAGGCGCCGCCGCTGCCAGCGCTGGTATTGATCCACTTCGTCCGGAACGGCGGGACGCGGCCCCACCAGGCTCATATCGCCCTTCAGCACGTTCCACAACTGCGGCCACTCGTCGATAGAGAACTTCCTCAGGATGCGACCCAGCGAGGTGGTCCGCGGATCACCAGGGATCTTGAAGACAACCTTCCGCTTGTTCAGGTGCATCAACTGGGGCTTCAGTATCTCCGCGTCTTCGCGCATCGACCGGAACTTGTAGAAGACGAAGCGGCGGCCGTTGAGTCCGCAGCGCACCTGCCGGAAAATGGCGGGACCCGGCGAGGTAAGCCGGATGGCCACCGCGAGCAACGCCATGAACGGCAGCAGCACCAGCAGGCCGATGGCCGCTACCACCACGTCGAGCCCGCGTTTGAGCATCAGCCGGATCTCGTCCTGCGGTCCCGCGGAGAACGTGAGCAGAGGCATGTAGCCCAGCCGCTCCAGGTACACCGTGCTGTTCACGTGGGGAAAGAAATCCACCGCGACGCGGGTGCGCACACCCTCGTCGTCGCAAGCCAGAAACACATCCTCGAGATTGCTCAGTCTTTCGCTGCCCACCGAAAAGATAACCTCGTCGATGGCGCGGCGCTTCAGGAGCGCGGGCAGTTCCCTCAGCGGCCAAACCGGGTACGTGGTGAAAGCCGGCTTCACCTCCGCGGGGGCGTCGTCTTCGTCGGAGAAGAAGCCTACCAGCCGGATGCCGTACTGCTCCGAGCGTTCGAGCAAGCGTGCCAGCCCCAGCGCCCGGTCTCCGGTGCCCACCAGGACCACGAACTGCGCTTCGCCGAATTCCCGCCGCAGCAATCCTAACCCGCGCCCGGCCACTAGCCGGAAAAGGAAGAGAAACAGGAACGCGAAACTGAAGAACAGCAGCAGAAAAAGGCGGCTCAAGTCCAGCCGCAGCATGTACTCGAACAGCACCAGCCCGATGGCGCTATACGCGCATTGCCGGACCGAGTCCCACAGGATTACCCGCGGATCGCCGGCGTTCAACTTTTCATAGACGCGCAGCCAGGAGCCCACGACCAGCCACGAAAATAGGGCGGACCCCAACACTAGCGCCTTGATCTGGACTGTCAGGTAGAACACCCGTTCCAGGTCCAACGACGTCCTCGTCAGGTACGCCGCCTCGAACGCCAGGGTGGTCAGGACTACATCCGATAGCCCGAACAAAATGCGGGCTTTACGATGTTGACGACTGAACATCCGGTGTCAGCATAACATGTGGCGGCTCACCACGATGCATCGGCCGCGAGCCATCCTTTACGTCGTGCAAATCACAAAGCGAGCCCGATCCGTATGGCCACGCACTTGCCCCAACGCACGTCCGCCGGTGAAAATCGCTTGGCGGCAAATCGGGAGCTTCGTACCCTTTGCGCTAAAAGGAGCTGAATGCCCAGGATTGCGGTTTCCATATTTACAATACTGCTATGCGCCGGCCTCGCCCAGGGGCAGGAGTGGAGCACGGACTTCAAACTCTCCGGCAAACTTGCCGGGTTCACCATCAACACGGGTGGGGACTATAGTTACAATGTGCGCCTGGAGCCGGTGGAACTGGCGGATGGGACGGAGGGCTACCTGGTTTCCTGGGGCGGGTTTGGGCAGGCCTATTACGACATCTCCGGCTTGGCTCCGTTCTCAGCGGTAAAGATCGTAAGCGCGAACACTCTGGCCATCGATATCGATATCCCAAACCTGCTGCGTGTCTTTCGGCAATCCGCATGGCGCTGGGACCCGATGTATGGGTACATGTACTTCACCCCCACGACAGCGCCGCTGCGGGGCACCCTGACCGTACCCGCTGACCGGGGTTGTTCTATCACCCGCACCACAGGCACGGTATCCACCGAGAGCTGGAACGGTCCGGTGACGCGAACGACCACCTTTCACGGGAGCAGGACCGCTCAGTCCTGCGCCGTTTTTACCGGACTGCTCATCGATCAACAGATCACGTCGCCCCTTACCGGCACGGCAATCACCAGCATCGGCGCGACGATGGCCGTTAGCAAGGGCAACCTGACCGTGACCAGCACGACGAATCCCTGACGCACAGAAACGATCAGCCAAGCATCCACACCCCGGCGCCGAGCGTCAGGAGCGTTAGGGGTGCCCCAACCTTGGCGTACTCCCAGAAACCAATGCGCACGTGCGGCCGGGCGCGCTCGATCACGATCAGGTTGGCCATCGAGCCGAGCACCGTCAGGTTGCCGGCCAGTGTGGAGGCCATGGCCAGCGTCAGCCAGGCGTGCCGGGGATCCCCCAGATGCGGTACGAATGGTTTGAAAACCAGCACCGCCGGGACGTTGCTCACCACGTTCGAGAGCAGTGCCGCGAAGGCCGTCAAGGCCGCCGTGCGCTCCAGGTGGAACCGCGAAGCGTAGGCGAACAGGTCCCGCTCAAGCGACGTCTTCTCCACCCCGGCCACCACGATGAACAACCCGACAAACACTACCAGGAGGGACCAGTCGATCTCCCGATACACTTTCTCCGGCTTTACCCGCCGGGTAATCAGCAGCAGCGCGCCAGCCACCAGCGCCACTTTGGGCACGGGCCAGCCACCGAAGAACATCGCCACCATCCCCGCCGATACCACGAGGGACTTCCACAGCAGCACGCGGTTGATGCGTACCGGCCTGTGCTTGAGTCCCAGGCGTGATTCCTCCGCGAACTCCCGCCGGTAAGCGACCGCCAATACCCCTACCACCGCGACCAGGCCCACCGCCGCCACGGGCGCCAGCGCCGCCGCGAACTCGCGGTAGGGAATGCCCGAGAAGCTCCCGATCAGCATGTTCTGCGGATTGCCCGTGATGGTGGCCACGCTGCCCACGTTCGAGGACATCGCTACCGCCAACAGGTACGGAACGGGATTGCGCTCGAGGCGCCGGGTCACCTCCAGCACCAGGGGGGTGAGCACCAGGCACATGGTGTCGTTCACGAAGAACGCCGAAAACGCGCCCGAAACCAGGCAGATCGATGCCAGCAGCACGAGCGGCCGGTGGGCGTGCTCCACCACCCATGCGCTGACAACCAAGAAAAAGCCCGAAAGGCGCAGGTTCGCCACCACGATCATCATCCCGAACAGCAGGATGATCGTGTCGTAGTTGACGGCGGCGTAAGCCTCCTCTACCGTCAGAACGTCAAAGGCGAGCATGAGGCTGGCGCCGATGATGGCCGCGCCGGTACGGTCCACGCGCAGCACCGGCACGCCCCCCATCGCGACCACGAGGTACGTGCCGAGGAAAATCAGCAGAGCTGCCAAGCGTCCAGTGTAGCGCCGGGACTAATCCACTTTAGGCATCAGCATTTGGCCGTCAAGGAGGATGCCGTCGCGCCCCCCCTGACCGCGCATGTTGAATCTCCGTCTCACCTGCCGTCCCGCCCTTGCGCTTCCGGTCGAGTCGTTCAGGATAATGAGGGTAATGAAGGGGCCGGCGACCAGGAACTTCCCGGCCTCGAAGTGCGCGTCATCGGCGGCGTTGGCACTGACGGACGACCAGCCGTGCTGGAAGGTGCCGTCAGGCCGAAACTCCCAGCTGTGCATAGTCCGCCCCAGCATAACGTAGTAGCGGCCCGAGAATTCCGAAGTCTGCGCCGGAGCGCCCGGGGTCGCGTCGATCACCGGCGCCGGCTCTACCTCGGGCAACCGGCCCGGCGCGCTGCCCGCCGGCGCTGCGCCATTCTCCGGTTGATAGATAGAAATACCTCCCTCAACCTTGGGCTCTCCGGCGATCGCTCCTGGTTCCGGCGCATATGCCGGAGGCGCAATGCCGGCCGGGACTTTCTCCTCCCGTACCGGCACCGGCGCGCCGTAACCTGGAGTCTTCTCCTCGCGTGGGCGCGTAGTCTGCACCGCGCCGTAGCCCGTCACAGGCATAACCCCGTAGCCGTCATCCATCGCATCGTCGTGCGTTCCCTTCCGGGGAGGCATCCGGACACCGCGGCCTCCGGGCATACTTCTGCCCGCGGCGATGGCGCGCTCTTCGGCTGCTCGCGCCCTATCGTAATCCCCTTTCTCGCGGTAGTAGGCTGCCAACTTCCGCTGGATCCGGGCCGCATCCGCGGCATCCCCGCTGCGGTGACTCCCAGCCAGCCGAAGCAACTCCCGCTCCGCCTGGCTATGGGCGGTACGGGACGTAGCCTTCGGCAATCCGCTCAGGTCGAAGCTTTCGGCTTCGCGCGATTGACCGGCGGCGCAGGCAACCAGGCCGCATGTGAAGAGAACGGCGAAAGCGAGGCGGCGCATCAGAACCTCCATGACGCAAAACATTATCTCACCGGCTACTGTCTCTCAAACGGAGTTTTCAGCCTCTCTTCGACCCATTTTTTGTTGATCGTCATGTTGTACTGGCCGTGCTGCATACTCGGCGATCCCGGCATCTTCAGGGCCTCCTCATAACGCGTTACGGCTTCGGCCCGGCGCCCGAGCAGGTCCAGCAGGTGTCCCTGCCACACCAGCGCCATAAAGCGCCACTCGCTCTTCTCCAAAGGTGCGATCAGGTCGAGCGCTTCGGTATAGTACTTGCCGTCGTACAGCATCAACACCAGCTTGCCCCGGGTCGCGACGTCATCCACCTTCAGTTCCAGGAACTGCCGATAGGCCTCCCGCGCCGCCACACCCGCGCCCGTCCATGGCATTTCACGGATCTTCGCCATCAGCTTCACGCCAGTTAATGGGGCATCCACGAGGGCCACCGCCCCATCGGGCTCGATCACGACGTCTTTAAGTGCCGACTTTGCCCGGAACCGCAGTACGTCCATCTCCGCCAGACGCTCCGTTCTGGCGCGCTGCTCCGAGCCGTCCTCGAAGCGGGCCACGATGGTGACGGGCGTCCTCATTCCTCCGGTTCGTTCGACTTGCACCTGGCAGTCGAACTCGCCGCTCGCGGGTGAACACCCCTTCCCTGAAACGCGATACCACGCGCTTTCGGAAGAACGCACCCACTCTTCGAAGAACCAGCCCAGGTCTTGGCCGCTCTCCATCTGCGCCACCCGCTGGAACTCGCGCCAGCCGAGTTGCTTGCCCGCATACTCCTTCAAACACCGGCGGTACACGCCTGAGAACGTCTCCGGGCCGATCACGGATTCGAGAGCATTGAGCAGGGCTGAGCTCTTCCCGTGCGTCACGATGTTATTGAAGTCCCACTGAATGGACGCCTCCTGCTCTCCGGTTACGTCCATCGTGGTGTCACGTCCCTGTTTCACGCCACGAACGTAATTGGCCTCCAGCGCACCGGCGCCCGTGATCCCGCGTGCCCGCCGGTAGTCGCGGTCCGCATGAATCCCCAGCCCTATCATTAGCCACGACAGGGAATCGGAACCCTGCGCCAACACGTAGTCACCCCAGTACATGTGCCCGATCTCATGAGCCGTGATCCAGCGCCAGAAGCCCTCAGGGCGCTCCGGCATCCGCTGTTGACCGTGTACCACCACCAGCGCGGAGGCCGCTGGGTAGCCTCCCGCCGGATAATCCGCTCCCGGCACAATGGCAAGGGAGCGTTGCGGATAAACGCCGAATCGCTCGCGGTAGAAGCCGACCACATCCACGGCCGTCTTCAGCAGCAGTTCGGCGCACGGCCGGCCTTCCTTCTTGAAAACGGCCCGCACGCGCACATCACCCGCGTCGGCCTCAGCACTCTCGTAGCCCTTCCCGACAAACAGACCGAACGTGCGAAGGGCCGCGCCCCGGTAGACACCGGCTCCCGCGTCGAAACGTCCGCTGGTGGCGACCGTATACCCTTCGGGCACGTGCAGCCGGACTTCGTAATCATCGAGCGTGCCGAACCCCCACCAGAGCCGGGGGCACAGGAAAGCGGTAATCGCGCTTTGCGTGCCCTGATTGAGCTTCCAGGAAGCGCCGAACTCGACCGCAAGCTCTACCTGAGCACCAGGCTGCACCTCACGGGGCAGATCAAAAAGGGCCACCGCCTGCTTCCCAGGCGAGCGTTCCGCTGCCGCACCGTTGGCCCGGACACGGAGGATATCGCCGAACCATCGCAGCGCAATACGGCCGATGGGCCGGCGAGCGTCGTTGCGAAACCGAATGGTCCCGGTTCCTTCCAGCCGTGAGGTCTCGGGGAGGTAGTTGATATCAATGGAATAGTGCGCCCGCGGCGGGACGGCAGGAGCCCAGAACTCCGTGCGCGCAAACGCCATAGCGGCAAACACTAAAACAGACATCATAATCCGCATGCTACAGACTATACATCGCCCCGCCGCCGTGGGGCGCTCGCTTCCCGGGCGCTCTCGAATCATAATAAAGGAAACATGTCCTATTCCTTTTTCGAGAGTGCGCAGGCAAGCCGGAAACGCACCACCCCGGCGGCCGCAGTGGCTGCCCGTCGCACTCTGGCCCAGGCCGCCGAGCGGGCCGCGCTGCTGTCGTCAGACGCCCTGGTCGCCCTCCAGAAGCCCGAGGGCTACTGGTGCGGTGAACTACTGGCCGATTCGTCACTGGAATCCGACTACATCCTTCTGCAGCTCTGGCTTCATCCACCCGCCGGCGACACCTGGCAGCCGCCCTGCTGGAATCGCATCCAGAAAGCACGCCGGGCCATTCTCGATCGTCAGTTACCCGACGGCGGATACAATATCTATCCCGCCGGTCCCGCCGACATTAACGCCACGGTCAAGGCCTATACGGCGCTCAAGCTCGCCGGCGAGGACGAGAACGGCGAACCGCTGCGGCGCGCCCGCGAGCGCGTCATGGCACTCGGCGGCGTGCAGGAGTGCAACAGCTACGTAAAAATCAATCTCAGCCTCTTCGGCCTCTTCCCGCGGCGTTACGTCCCCACCGTCCCTCCGGAAGTGGTGCTGATGCCGGGAGGCATCCTCTACGAGATGTCCTCCTGGACGCGCGCCATCCTGGTGCCGCTCTCCGTGGTGCAGGCCAAGGGCGGCAGCCGCCCGGTCCCGAAGGGCTTCCATATTCAGGAATTGACCGTACCCGACAAGAGCTTCCGGCTTCCACGGAAAGAACGGCTCTCGGTCTTCTTCCACCAGCTCGACCGGGCCTTCAAATTCTGGGAGCATAAGGGCTCCCAAACCGTCCGCGGCCACGCCATCCGGGAGGCCGAACGCTGGATGATCGACCGCACCCGCTATAGCGAGGGCCTGGGCTCTATCTACCCCGCGATGATGTACTACATCATGGCTCTCGACACCCTGGGCTACCCGGAAGACCATCCGGACATGGTCCGGGCCGTCAAGGAGTTTGACGACCTGTTGTCCGAGACGGAGGACAAGTTTTACTTCCAGCCCTGTTTCTCGCCCGTCTGGGATACGGCCATCGCCATGTTCGCACTCGGCGAGTTGGGCAACGTCGACCCCGCTGCGATGACCCGCGGGGCGGATTGGCTCATCGGCAAGGAGGCGCGCCATCGCGGCGACTGGTCTTACAAGCGCCCCGAACTGGAGCCCTCCGGCTGGGCTTTCGAGTTTCAGAACGAGCACTATCCCGATATCGATGACACCGCCATGGTCCTGATGGCGCTCGAGCATGCCAAGGCGTCCGACCCCAGCGGACAAGCGCGTTGCGAGCGACGCGCCCTGCACTGGCTGCGGAACATGCAGTCGCGCGACGGCGGATTCGCGGCCTTCGATGTGGATAACGACTGGGCCATCCTGAACCTGGTGCCCTTCGCGGATCACAACGCCATGCTCGACCCCACGTGTCCGGATATCACCGGACGCGTCATGGAGTGCCTCTGCCGCCGAGGGTCCGACATGCACGACCCGGCCGTCGAGAAGGCCGTAGCGTATCAATTGTCCTGCCAGGAGAAGGACGGTAGCTGGTACGGGCGCTGGGGCGTGGATTACGTCTACGGCAGTTTCCTTGCGATGCGCGGCCTGCGCGCCAGCCGCGCCCCCGATACCCGGGCGGCCATTGAGCGCGCCGGGGACTGGTTGCGCAGCGTGCAAAACGCCGATGGCGGCTGGGGAGAGAGTTGCGCCAGCTACGTGCACGACCACTTCGTTCCGGCCCCCAGCACGCCCTCCCAGACCGCCTGGGGAGTGCTCGGCATGCTCGCCGCCGGCAAGCACGACAGCCCCTCGCTGCGGCGCGGTGTCGAGTACCTGGTCTCCACCCAAACCTCCGAAGGCACCTGGAACGAGGATCTGGCCACCGGCACCGGTTTCCCCAATATCTTCTACATGCGTTACACTCTCTACCGCAACTACTTCCCCCTGCTGGCGCTGGCGCATGGTGCGCGGGCGTTGAACGGGGCTTAGGAGGCCGAATTCGTGGATCTGGAACTCAGCGGCCGCGTCGCTATCGTGGCCGCCTCCAGCCGGGGCTTGGGTAAGGCCGTTGCTCTGGGTCTGGCGCGCGAGGGCGCCGCCGTCGCGATGTGCGCCCGCAATGAAGCCGCGCTCGCCGCTGCCGCCGATGAGATCCGGCGCGAGACCGGTGCCGGGGTGCTGGCCCGCCCCACCGACGTGACCGATCCGGGCCAGGTCCGCAGCCTGGTGGCCGAAACCATGGAGCGCTTCGGACGCGTGGATATTTGCGTGGCCAACGCGGGCGGGCCGCCCTCGAAGAGCTTCGCCGAAACCACCCTCGAGGAGTGGCGCGCCGCGGCCGACCTGAACCTGATCAGTACGGTGGCGTTCGCCCGGGAAGTGCTGCCCCTTATGCAGCGGCAACGCTGGGGTCGCTTCATCGCCATTATCTCCGTTAGCGTGAAGCAGCCGCTCGAAGGCCTGATCCTCTCCAATTCCGTGCGTTCCGCGGTGAGCGGGCTCGTGAAAAGTTTGGCCAACGAGTACGGCCCGTATAACGTGCTGGTGAATGCCGCGTGCCCGGGGTACACGGCCACGGCGCGCCTGGAAGCGCTGCTGGAGAAGGCCGCCGCCTCCCGTGGCGTCTCACGCCAGGAAGTCGAGGCCGGTTGGACGGCACATATCCCGCAGGGCCGGCTGGGCCGTCCGGAGGAGTTTGCCGACTTGGTCGTCTTTCTCGCCTCCGCGCGCGCCAGCTATATCAACGGGGTCTCGATCGCCGTGGATGGCGGCTTCGTGCGCGGCCTCTGATGGCTGCCGGTCTCGACAAGTTCGCGTTCTGCAAGTAGACTGTCCGGAGGAGATAATATGGCGTTTTGTACCAGTTGTGGCGCGGATGTTCAGGGAAAATTCTGTGTGAAGTGCGGCACGCCGGTTGGAGCGCCAGCCCCTGAGGCGATAGCTCCCGCGCCGGCCGTGCCCCCGCCAGCCGCCCAAAGGCCCGTAATGGCCACGGCCGCCGCGCCGCCGGCTAAGAAGAAGACCAGTCCGCTGGTATGGGTCCTGGTAGCCGTTGTTGGGCTGTTCATCCTGGTGGGCATTGGCGTGGTGGGCGCGGGTTTCTACGTCGTCCACAAGGCCAGGCAGGCCGGGCTCGATCCCGACCTGATGCAGAGTAACCCCGCCTTGGCGGTCACCAAAATGCTCGCCGCGGCCAACCCTGACATCGAAGTGGTCCGGGTGGATGAGGGCAGAGGGCTGATTACCCTGCGTGAGAAAAGCTCTGGGAAGACCACCACGGTGGATTTCGAACAGATCAAGAAGGGCCGCATCAGTTTCAGCGAGGAAGGCAAGGACGCGGTTACCTTCGAAGCCCAGGGCGAGGGGAAAGACGGCAGCTTCGCGCTGAAGTCCGGCAAGGAAACCATGCAGTTCGGCGGGGGCGCGGACGCCCAGGTACCCGCCTGGATACCCGTTTACCCCGGCGCCAAGGTGGAAGGCAAATTCTCAAGGCAGGCGGGCAGCGGCGAGTCCGGCGCATTCGGGTTCACCACCGCTGATGCTCCCAAGCAGGTGCTGGCGTTTTACAACCAGGGCCTGAAATCGGCCGGCCTCAAGATCACCTCCCAGTTGACCCAGGATACGGGCGATTCCCCAGGCGGCATGATCGGTGCTGAGGACGGAAACCGCAAGGTCGGGGTGATGGTCAGCACGGAGGAGGGCAACACTTCCGTTGCCATTACCTACGAGGTAAAGAAATAGCTTTGGACGCGCTGCCCGCGCCCTTTTTTGCCAGCAAGCGCCGGGGCTTCGGCCCCGGCTATGATGCCACTGCCGCTCTTGCCTTGTTGGACGCCTCCATTAGCTGCGTCAACTGGGTATTCAGATCTGCCAGCGCGTGATTCAACATTTCCCTGTAACGCGGGTTCTGACTGGTTTCCAACTCCCTCTGGATCCGAGTACGGGATAGCAGAAGGGTTTCCTGTTTTCGAATCAACGCAAGCGATGCGGGGTCCGGACCTTTGGCTTCCGGCTGCGGCTTGCGGCTCTGGGCTGCGTCGGCCTGCTGGGACTCGACCGACTTGCTTTCCCAACCTCTAGCCATACTTCCATTATAGTTGCTCGCCGGACCCAACGGCGGGCTTCAAGCGACCTCAGATAAAGATATCCGCAAATACCTAATCATCCGCCGACGTCCCGCTCACGCCGGCAAATGCCCGGTGGCGGACCACGTTTTCCCGCGTTCGCGGCTCGACCGCCTTCCGGCAGTCCATACCACGCGCGAAACGCCCTTTGTTCCTGGTAGAATCACCGTTCGAGACCCTTACCCTATGAGCAGCATGATCCGCTTTACCGAGAACTACGACGATCTCTCGACCGACCGCGGATATCAGTTCAAGTTCTTCTGCGACCGGTGCCGGAACGGCTACATGTCCAGCTTTCAGACCTCCGTCACGGGCGTGGCGGGTGGGTTGCTGCAAGCGGCCGGGAGCATCTTCGGGGGCGTCCTGAGCCGCGCCGGTCACGGGGCGTATGAAATCCAGCGTGCCGTGGGCGGGCAGGCCCACGACCGCGCCCTGCGCGCCGCCGTCGAGGAGGTCAAGCCGCACTTCCACCAGTGCAAGCGATGTGGCAAGTGGGTCTGCCCGGAGGTCTGCTGGAATGTTCGCCGCGGGCTGTGCATGGAGTGTGCGCCCGATGTAGAGCAGGAAATCGCGGCCGCCCAGGCACAGGCCACCAAAGACCAGGTCTGGCAAAAAGCCGCCGACACCGATTACACCGAAAAGTTGGATCTCAAGCGTGAGATGGTGGCCTACTGCCCCGAGTGCGGCGCCAAGACCCAGGGCGGCAAGTTCTGCCCGGTCTGCGGCAATAAACTGAATGCCAAAACGGCCTGTCCGCAGTGCGATACGGAAGTCGAGGCCGGCACCAAATTCTGCCCCGAGTGCGGCGGCAGAATCGCGTAGCTTTCTTATACGAGACGGGAGGTGGGGCGAACGCCATCCCCATCCCCCGTCTCCTATCTCCTATCTGCCGGACTGCTCCACCACACCCAGGTCCTGCAACACCTTGGGCGCCGGTTCTTCCACCGCAAGCAAGTTGTGGCATAAACCGCAGTCCTGCGAAACGCTGCGGCCGTCCGCGCTGGTCCGGCCGTCATGGCAGCGGAAACAGCCCGGGAAATCCGTGTGGCCTATGTTGTTCGGATAGGTTCCCCAGTTCACTTTCATCTCCGGGAAAATGTTCCGTTCCCAGATAGCGAGTGCGCCCTTCCCTGCCCGTGCCACTTCATTCCGATGCTGCTGGTATAGCGCCGGGTGCGTCTCCTTGTAGTACCGATCGAAGGCGGCCGGAATCTCCTGCGCGGCTGCGTCGCGACTGACGTACGTTTTTTTGAGGATCTCCAGAGTGTTCTTCTTGGCGAAGGGCAGCATGGCCGGGATGTCGCCCGCGAACATGGCACGATCCACTGCCCGCTCCGGCAGTTCGAAGGTGTGGGACGGCCGGTTGTGGCAGTCCATGCAGTCCATATCGCGCAACGCAAGGCCGTCCGCCTTGGCGCCCTCGGCGGCATAGACCGTCTTCCGCTTCGCATCGCTGTATTCCACCCACGGAATCGTCTGCCGGCTCTCATCGGAGTGCCCGTATCGGATCCGCACGCCAGGCCCGAGATGCGTCCCGTGGATCCCTAACCCATGGTTCCCTCCCCCGACTTTCATCAGCAGGACGGTCTTGGTGAGCGTGTTGGTCTCGTCGTCGGCGTACTTGTTGATCACCCGCAGACGGTCCTCCCCGTACTTCTGCGGCCAGTGGCACGTCTCGCAGGTCTCGCGCGCCGGGCGGAGGTTATGTACCGGCGTGGGGATGGGCCGTTCGAAGGTGTTGAACGTTACCGCAAACACCTGCCAGGTGCCGGAGAGCTTGCTCTTGACGAACCAGGAGGCGCCCGCGCCGATGTGGCACGACACGCACTCCACCCGTGAATGCGGCGAGTTCTGGTAGGCCACGTATTCGGGCTGCATCACGGTGTGGCACGTGCGCCCGCAAAACGTAACGCTCTCCATGTAAGTGACCGCGCCATAGGTGAGCTGGCTCGCAATCACGATGTTCGCCATCGTGGTTACCGCTATGAAACCCAGCAGGCGTCTCACCTCGGGATTGCGGAAGTCCAACTTGGCGAACGTCTCCGGATACGACCCCTTGCGCCGCTCCCGCTGGCGACGGATCCAGACCCCCAGCGGGATCAGCGCCAGGCCGGCAAAGAATACACCTGGCAGCACCAGAAACGCCAATATCCCGAAGTAAGGATTGTGGGCGTCTCCCTTCAACGTAGTGGGAAGCAGGAAGAGCCAGAACACCGTGGCCGTCGTGACCACGATGACCCCTATACGGCTGATCCAGTTATTCGAAAGATGTACCAGCGGGGAAAGCCACCCGCCGCGTCCGGTGGTTGCGGTTTCAGTCGGCATAGTATGGGAACGGTTACTCGGCGGCGCTTTCCGCCTTCACTTCCACTTCGGCGGGGGTCTCCTCGTGCTCGTGCACCCGCACACTGGTGCCCGTGAGGAAGGCGGTATCGATCGGATAGACCTCCGGGTCGAAGATCACGGTATAGAAATGCCAGATCACGATGGAGGCGGTAGCCAGCACGGCCTCGTAGAAGTGGACGGAAGTGGCTACGTCCAGCCAGCTCTTGGGCAGCATCGCCAGCATCAGGTTGTTGGCCCAGAGCATGACGCCGGTCAGGATCATCACGCCGGAGCCCCAGATTACCGCCCAGTACTCCGCCTTCTCGATGTAGCTGTGCGCCGACCGGTACGGTCTGGTCTTCCGCAGGCCCAGATTATAGGCCATGTTGGTGGAGCCCTCCCGGACATCGCTGACCTTCGGCAGCAGCTCTTTCCAGTGGTTCCGGAGCCGGCGGCTGGCGATCAGGGAAATGACGTGCAGCATCGAAACAGCCATGAACACCACCGCCGCGGCACGATGCGCGACCCCGCGCATCAAGCCCTCGGCCCCCATCATCGGCCTGGCCCACCACTGGTCGGGGTACTTCAGGGCGAAGCCGGTCACCACTAATAAGATGAAGGAGATCGCCATTACCCCGTGCTGCAACCGCTCCAGCGGGAACATGCGCACCTGCCGCCCGCGGTAAAGACCGTAAGGCGGAGCGTTCCTGGCGCGCAGCCGAATTACCTTGCGGACGAAATCGCCGCCTTGGTGCAGCAGCATCAAAACCAGCGTCAGCGGGATCACCAAGAGGTAGAACTGCCGCACCCAGCGCATTGACGACGGCTCGTTGGCGCCCTCCACCACGTGCACCTGCCCGATGGCGAAGCGTTTCCCAGCCCCGGGGTGGCAGGAGCCGCACGTCTGGCCCAAGTTCTTGGCGTTGGTGGTGGCCTTGGGGTCCGTCGATTTCAGAATGTTGTGCACGCCATGGCAACTGGCGCAATTGGCCACTGTCTGGGAGCCAGCCTTTGCCGCCAGCCCATGGAACGAGGCGTCGAAGCTGACCAAGCGGTCGGTCGGCAAGCCGAACTTGCGGGAGAGCCGCACGTTATCGTGGCAGCTCCCGCAGGTTTCCCGGACGTTGCCCTTGAACACCGGGGAGGCCGCGCTGGTGTGCTTCTGGATGGAGTGCTCCCCGTGGCAGTCGGTGCATAGCGGTGCCTGCGAGACGCCTCGCGCCAACGCCTGGCCGTGGACGCTGGCCTGAAAATCCTTCACCTGATCGGCGTGGCACATGGCGCAGGTATCCGGCGCGGCCGCACGAAACTCCGGGGATCCAGGCTTCAACAGCTCGTGGGCGCTGCCGTGGCATACGGAGCAGTCCGGAGCCGCGCCGCCGTTTTTAGCAGCCTGGCCGTGCACGCCGCGGTTGAATGCCAGGGACTGGTCCTCATGGCAGGTCGCGCACGCGGGCATCGCAAGACCCGCCGGGTGCGGGTACTTCTCGCGGCCCTCGTGGCAGGTGTCGCAACTCAGGCCGGCGTGGGCACTCTTTGCCAGCTTCGGACCCTGGTCATGGCAGCCGGCGCAGCTCGCGGCCTCCTGAGCTGACAGCGAGCCCACAGAGCAAATCAACAGGATGAAGAGAAATGCAACACCTGCAATCTGACGCAAAAAAAAGGCGTTCAGAAAACGCGCCCCGTTCATAGCTTCCTTACCCCTAATACTGAGTGGATGTCCGGACAAACATCTGGTACAAGTACGCCGCGCCTATCGCTACACCGTACAGAATCGTGACGGCGGTGAGGATCTTGCCCCAGCGGTCGATAGTTTCGAGCTTATGTGCAATCGCCTGCTGGGCTGGGCCGGTAGCGTGAATCAGTTGTAACGTATCGTCTTCCCGCCTGGACACCAGAAGGCGGTAGACGATCAGGATCAGCACCACCGTCGCCAGCAGTGCCCAAACGACCGCAAAGGGAACCAGATTGACGTTCATACGAGTGAGCCTCCCCAATGAATAATCGGTGACTTGCGGCTCCAGTCCCTCGCCGGGGCGCTACACGCGGGTTGGTCGCCGCGACACGGCAGGCCGGCAGCATCTTCCGCCCAATTGCGGAGAATCGGCTCTAGAGGTACCGAAAACCGGCCCACACGCACTCCTTTGTACTGGAACCTCTTGCACGCGGAAGTCCACCGATTCTTAAGGTATAGCTATCTGATTTTACTGCGCTTATGCGGATACTGGTGGGCTTCTGCGGAAATTGGCGCAGGGGTTTGCTGGGGGATGGGGGAATTTGCGCCCGTAACAGCGGCCGCCTGAAGCTTCGGGGCGCGCAGTGCTGCAGCCATGATGGCCAACAATACCGTGTTGGTAGGATCGTCGACGGAGACCACGGATACGATCCCCGCGTCCCAGGCAAGCGAAAGGTGCCGCGGGTCCTTTCGGGTGATCAGAACTACCCGCTCGGGGCAAGCCAGCGGCATGGGAAGGCAATCAAGGGCGTCCTCGTCCAGGACCAGTACGCCCTTCTGGCGCGCATCAGGCTTCTCCACCGAGACGATGTGCCACGGCCCGCTCCGCGTCAGGCATTCCCGCAAAGCCGAAGCGTAAACAGGATCGGCAATCGCGAGTTGAACCGTGGTGATCATCTGAAAGCCGCGCGCCTCCACCCCGGGGCCTACTTCTTCTCCGAATAGCCTTCCAGGGTCTTCTTCTCGTGATAGTACTTGCCAGCCGCGGTCAATTCCTTGGCCTTGGTCTTGGCATCTACATGGCAAAAGTTGCAGGACTTCTTGGTTTTCGCGGAATCCGCGGGTTTGGCGCTGACGGTAGCGGTCGAAACCAGAATGCCGCTGGCTGCTATGATGACGGGAAGAATCAGTTTAATCCTGAACATAGGGTCTCCATGTCGAAATTTAGCAATTGGATGGCCAGCGCGACTCTTTCTATCCTTGCCAGCACTTAACGCAGCCAGGCTGCCGTTACCGGCACATCGCACGGGTGAAACCCCCCGGCTCCATTGCGAGGTGGGCCAATTCCCCCAGACGAATTGCTATAATTGGTCCTAAGCAAGACTTATCCTGCATGTCCAAGCTCAGCCCAGAGTGGGAACAGGCTAGTGTCCTCCGTGCGGTGTTCGACCAGTTGTCGGACGCGCTAGTCCTGTACGATCCGGAGTTCATCATCACAGGAGTGAACCTTGCGGCCGAGCGGCTGTTCGGTATGAATTCTGAGGATATGGTCGGCCGGCACTGCCAGGACGTGTTCCAGTGTTCCGTTTGTGAGCCGAACTGCGGCGTGCTGGTGGGGATCAACCAAACACCGGGCAACGGGCTCTCGACGGTCCGGCTCCACACCCAAAACGGCAACGAGCGGCTGGTGGTGATGAAGACCAGCCAGATCACCAACGGCAGCGGCCGCCTTGAGGGCGTGGTAGCCACCATTAAAGATGTCACCGAAGAGGCTGCCCCGCAGAAGCGCGCAATCATCGCGGAATCGCCGGCCATGCGGGAGGTTTTGAACTTCGTCCGCCGGGTGGCGGCCAGCGAAGCCACCACCATCCTGCTCGACGGCGAGAACGGCACCGGTAAAGACCTGGTGGCCAAGACTCTGCACTACCAAAGCGTGCGCCAAGCCGAGCCGTTCATCGCCATCAACTGCGCCGCCATTCCGGAAACGCTGCTGGAAAGCGAACTATTCGGCTACGAAAAAGGCGCCTTTACCGACGCCCGATCGCAAAAACGCGGCATCTTCGAGCTGGCCGATAAGGGTACTCTGTTTTTGGACGAAATCGGCGAAATTCCCCTCATGCTGCAAGCCAAGCTGCTGCGCGTTCTGGAGGAGCAGTGCTTCCGCAGGCTCGGCGGCCTGAAAGACATTCAGCTCGACCTGCGGGTGGTTGCCGCCACAAACAAGAACCTGCGCGAAGCGGTAAAAGAGGGTGCATTCCGGCAGGACCTCTACTTCCGCCTGAACGTCATCCAGATCTCCATCCCGCCACTGCGGGAGCGCCCCGAGGACATCCTGCCGCTGGCCCGCTTCTTCGTCGAGCACTACAACCGCAAGTTCCGCCGCAGCATAGACGGAGTCTCCGACCCCGCCGCGCGCCTGCTGATGGCACACGACTGGCCGGGCAATGTGCGGGAACTGCGCAATGCCATCGAGCGTGCCATGATTCTCGAAGAAACCACCCTGATCACGCCGCCCAGCCTGCCTTTCTCGATCTCCCGCCCCGAACCCCGGGATGGGTTCCAAAACGGGGGTTCGCTCCAGATTCCCACCGAGGGGCTGTCGCTCGAGGACAACGAGAAGATGCTGCTCGCCCGCGCGCTCGACAAGACCGCCGGGAACCAGACCCAGGCGGCGCGCCTGCTACGGATTACCCGGGACACCCTGCGCTACAAGATGAAGAAGTTTAATCTTCGCTAAGCTCCCGCAGAATGCGGCGCTGCTTCTCCCCCAAGGCCTTCCAGTCGAAATTCCGCTCTGCCGCGAGCCGCGCTTCCCGCGCCATGGACTCGCGGGCAGCGGGATCCTCCACCAGTCGTGCCACCCCTTCGGCGAACTCCCGCGCCGTCTCCGCTACCCACACGCTCCGACCATGCTCCAGGCCCAGGCCGGCGCAGCCGGAGGGCGTCGAAACCACCGCCCGGCCCATGGCCATGGCCTCCAGTACCTTTACATTCGTGCCGGCGGAAACCGTTGTGGGGACGATTACCAGGTTCGCCTCCAGGTAGAGCGGCCGGACGTCGGATACGAAGCCGAGCATCCGGATGTGCGGGTCGGGGATTGGCGCCAGAGTACCGGCGAAAGCCTGCCAGCAGTTTAAATGGTCGGGCCCTGCCACCACCGTCAGGGTCATCTCGGGAAACTTTTCCCGCAGCATGGGCCAGGCCTGCTCCACGAAAAAGCGGTACGCCTCCACGTTGGGGAAGTGCCGAAACGAGCCGATGAAGAGCAGGCGCTGCCCCGGGCATTCAGGCTGGGGCTGGTACCGGTCAAGGTCCACGCCGTTCCCGATTACCTCGCCGCGGCCGAGCAGGGTGCGGTCCTTTTCGCTCATCACGACCACCTGCCGGAAGCCTCGGATGGCACGGCGCTCGAAGCGCCACCAGCGGAGGAAGTCCCACCAGGCGGTGAGGTTCCGGCGCGTGCGCCAGACCTGCCCGAACAGGTCGAAGGTGACATCGTGCTCCACCAGCACGTCGCCGCCATACGGCGCCAGGTGCGTGTACTCCACCTGGACCGGCGCACCGGGGTAGCGGCGGCGGAAACCGTCAAGCGCGGCCTGCATGCCGGGGGAGCGGAACTCGTGAACCTCGGGTGGTAGCAAGGTGGACCAGCGAGGCTCGCGATAGCGCGCCTTTTGGACGAGCGTTACGGAGGTGCAGAACGCGGCCACGGGCCCACAATCGGCGTCGCCGTCGGTGAAGGCGAACAGGTGCACGTCGAACTCCCGGGCGGCCTCGCGCAGGAGGTTCCAGATGCGCACCGCGCCGCCATGAGAGAGCGGATACGGGAAGTAAGGCGACAGCACGGCAATCGGGCGTCGTTCGGGCGACGGCGCGCGGCCCGCTACCACCCGCGCCTCAGCCGGCGCCACGGTGCCCTCATGCCGCCACCAGCGCAGCCAGCGCGGGCGCAGGTAGATGCGATCGACGGAAACGCCGCGCAGGAACAGCAGCGAGGCAATCCAGGTACTTAGCCGCAAATGATGGCGCTCGAGGCGTGCGTTGTACGCCAGAATCTTGCGCGGCGCAAGCAGGAAGGCAGCCAGGCGAAGTGCGTTCGGTTCATCCGTGAACAGCACCGGAGCGAGAGCAATGCGGTAGCCGCGAAACTCGCGCCGCAGTTCGCGATACACGTGCCACGCAGAACCGCTGCGCGGCTCGACCACGAAATGCCGGCGGTCCGGCACCAGGCCGCGGACCTCGTCCACCATACGGTTAGACAGCGATTCCTCGCCCGAACGGAAAGAGACCACCACCGCCTCGGGATCCTTCCCCAACGCGGCGAAGAGCAGCCGCTTCATGCGCTCCTTCATCGCCGCGCCACCGCCTGGTAGCTGGCCCAGGCCTGCGCGGCGACTGCTTCCCAACTAAACCGGCACTCGGCGGTGCAGCGTGCCTCGGCAGCTATGCGCGCGCGCGCCGCGGGGTCGCCAAGCAGGTCGATGACGGCATCCGCGAAGCCCGCGTCCCACTCCCGGATTACGGCGTCGCGCCCATCCTCAAGACCCAAGCCATGGCAGCCCACCGGAGTCGTAACCACGGCCTTCCGGCAAGCCATAGCTTCCATCACTTTGATGTTGGTGCCCGCCGAAACGAGCAGCGGCACCGCCACCACCGATGCCGTAGAGTAGAGCGGCCGAAGGTCCGCCACGAACCGGTGGATTTCGATGCGGGGATCCATGGAACAAGGGTAATCGACCTTGAGGAACTCCTTCCAGTAACGGTCAGGATCGGGTCCTGCCACCACCCGCAGGCGTGCTTCCGGATAACGCCGCCAGACCAACGGCATGATGCCGTGCCGCAATCTTTCGAAACCCAGGATGTTCGGCAGGTGCCGAAAGGAGCCGACGTAAAAGATTTCCGGCGCGGTGCCGGCCTCGTCCCGGGGGACGAAGCGGGCCAGATCCACCCCGTTCGCGACCAGATACGTGCGCTCGGCGGGACTGCCCTCGCGAACGGCAGTTTCACGGTCCTCTTGCGACATGGTCCAGACGGCATCGTAACCCGCGAACCACCGCCGCTCGAAGGCCAGCCAGCGCTCGTATTCCAGGCGCGCCGCGCGGCTGCGCTCGTGCGCGGCGAACTGCTGGTACAAGGTAAAGGTCAGATCGTGCTCCACCAGAATGGCGGGCAATTGCGGGGCGGCGTCGCGAAACGCCGCCATATGGGTAAATTCCACCTGCAGCAGGTCCATCCGGGGCGCCAGCGACGCGATCAGGGCGCGCATCGAGCGTGAACCGTGCTCGCGAACCTGCAAAGGCAGGGCCGAATCGGAGACGGCCTTCACGACACGATCAACAACGTACACCTCCCGAAAGACCTCACGCAGTTTCGCGTAGTCGACGCCGTCGTCCTTCTCCCGAAAACCCGCCAGCGTGAAATCCACCCGCCCGCAAAGCGCGCGGCACAGATTCCAGATGCGGACCGCGCCGCCATGCGACAAGGGCCACGGCAGGTAGGGTGAGACCACCAGGACGCGCGGCTTACCTCCCTGCGCCGGCACACAACCCCCGGCGCCGGAAGTCGCGATGGTACCTCGGGAGAGGTCCGGCTGCCTCGGGCCTAATGCCCGCAGGCCGGGCTTCGACAGCGTTCGGACGACAAACTCCGTTTCCTCGAACGGCCAATCCGGCGTGTCCCGAACTGCACCCGTTGCTCCGACACTATACGAGTGCCAGCCGGCTGCGGCGGCCTTCCAAAAAAGCATCAGCCATGCCGTCCCGGGCGCGATCGTTTTCGGAACCCCCAGCGCGGCGAGCTTCGCCCGGTCCACGAGGATGGCGTTCGACACCGGCGCGAGCGTACGGCTGACCTCCTCCGGCTGAAGCGTACGGAAGGGCGCCATGGGGAACAGGCACGGCTTCCAGCCGCGATATCCGTTCTGGCGGGACACGGCAAACGTTTGCGGTCCGCCCGTCCAGCGGATCTCGTCCTCGGCATCGCCCGCAAGGAAGAGGATGTGGCGACAGCCGGATTCCTGCACAAAGCGGTCCACCTCAGCCCAATCCCACTGGCGGGGATGGTAGCGGTATACGGCCACGCCTTCTCCCGCCGGCGGGCAGTCCGGCGTCGCCAGCGCCCGGTTGCCGTGCCCCCGAGCGAAGGCGCGGCGCGAGAGCCACAACAGCCTCTGCGCCATCAAGCCGAGGAGCCACAACCACGCCGCGCGGTGGACATCCTTCGCCCGGTGCCACGCGGAATGGCTGCGGTCGCGTGCGGTCCGGGCGAGATGGCGCGCTACGGAACCGATCGTGGCGGGGAAGAAATCGCCCTGCCGGTTCATGATTAGGGCGCGGAACGGCGGCACCAACAGCGCGGCGGCTTTCACCGGCCACTTGCCACGCCCGCCGGTCCAGGTCCCTACGGACAGCGCCACCCACCGGCTCCACAGCACCTTCTCTGCCTCCACCAGCAACTGCATCGAATCCGGCTCCACGCACACTCGTTCGCAGAGCGACGCCGTTCCAGGCCACGGCTCTTGACTGGCAAAGAGCCACACGGGCACCTCCGGCGCGCCACAGCGCACGTGCCGTACGGCGGCGTCGCAGTCATTCGGGGAGACCCCGAAGACGGCCGCCACTTTGTGCCCGTCCTTGCCTGCGAACTTCAGGAATTGCCGGATTCGGTCCAACGCAAAACTCCGTAAGCCGCCAGGGGGGCGAGGGCCGCCGCCGCGCACACCGGCGCGTAGCCCCAAGCATCTACCCCGGCCCCGATAGCAGGGGAAACCACCGCCTGCACCGCTCCATACGATGCCACCAGCATGGAAACCGCAAATGCCGCGCGCTCACCCCCAAACGTATCGAGCGGCATGGTGTACATGTTCACGCTGAATGCGGCCACGGCGAAGATACTGAGGGAAATGGCCGCCGCGGTTAGCAGCGGGCCTGGCATCAGCGGCACTGCCGCGGTAGCCGCCGCCAGCACTGCTGCCACTCCGCACACGCGTGTACGAGCCTCCACTGCCTCCATCCCGCGGCCCATCCAGCGCAGCGACAGCCACCCCCCCGCGAATCCGCCCAGGGTAGCAAATAACGGCGGTATCCAGGCGTACCATGCGGCCTCGACCAGCGTCAGCCGGTTCACCTCCACCAGGTACAGGGTGGTCCAGTTCGTCCACAGCGAGTAGATCACCATACTGAGGGCGTTGGCCGCCACAAAGCCCCACATGCGCGGAAGGCGAAGCAGGTCGAGCGATAACACGCCGCGCCCGGCGCCCTCCCGCGACTGCTTGCCGACACGGTTCCACACCGGAATCCACGCCAGCCCCAGGACGCCCGTCACGACGAAGGCCTGGCGCCAGCCGTACCGGATCGCCAGCCATGTGGCTACCGGCGGAGCCAGCATCAGCCCCAGGCTCACTCCCGCCTGGTTTACCGCATTGCCGAGAGCCCGTTCGGCAGGTTTCAGGTAATGGTGGATCGCCTTGCCGGCTGCGGGAATGCCTGCCGCCTCCGCCCCGCCCAGCACCGCGCGGCAGGCGATGAGGCCGCCCAGACTCCTGGTGAAACCTGTGGCGATGCCTGCCACCGACCAGACCGCCACCGCCGCGCTGATCGAGCGGTTCAGTCCAAAACGGTCGATCATCAACCCGGCGAACGGCGCCGTAGCGGCGTAGGTCAGGGAGAATGCCGTCAGTATCAGGCCATACTCGACATTCGAGAGATGGAACTCCGCCCTGAGCAACGGCGCGAGGGTCGCGAGCGTCTGGCGATCCAGGTAGTTGATGGCCGTCGAGAGCACGAAGAAGCCCAGGACGAACCAACGGCGCGGCGAGTCCGCCGGTCCACCGCTCACTGGAACTCGACAGTTGCCACTTCGCCTGCCGTGGCCAGCTTGGGATTCCTTTTCGGGAAGTACTCCACCACGATCCGGCGAGGCTTCTGC
Source organism: Bryobacteraceae bacterium (assembly GCA_035561075.1). GTDB lineage: Bacteria > Acidobacteriota > Terriglobia > Bryobacterales > Bryobacteraceae > JAMCRM01. The sequence goes on along the minus strand of DATMYF010000107.1, from coordinate 13,038 downwards.
GGCCCGCAGCCGAGAGCCTGCTGCCCGCCGCCCAGGATGGTGACTCCCGCGGGGTCCGGGACGAGCAGCCGGATCGGTTTGCCATCCTCGCCGTCGATCACCAGGCGGGCCTGGGTTCCGATGCAGTCCACCTGCTTGAGCGTTCCGCGCACGCGCCCCTGCGGCTTGGGACCGTCCCACCACGGCACCACCTTCTCCCCAGGCTTTGAGTCCGAACCACCCTTGTTGGCCCGTGCCTCGATGGCCCGCAATTCGGCGACGGCCTCCTGCTTGAGCCGCGCCAGTTCGCGCTCCTCCTCTTCGGCGGCGCGGCGGCGCTCGGCGGCTTCGTGGTCCAGGCGTTGCCGTTCGATGGCTGCGCGTGCCTCCCGCATTCGGGCACGGTCCGCAGGGTTGGCGGCCGCCTGCTCGGCGGCGGTCCAGGCGCGGGCGGCGTTCGAGAAGTCGTTCTGCTCCAGATAGGTCTTGGCCAGCGCCTCCCAATAGATCAACTCGCGGGGCGCCAACTCCGCGGCCTTCTTCAGCGCGGCGGTGCGCTGCTGCGCGCCGGTCTCGCGCTGTGACATCAGGAAGTGGGGTTCGGCCAGCTTCGGGTTGAGTTCGGCGGCCCTTTTCAGGGCGGCGATGGCTTTGGATGCGTCGGGTTCGAGGCGCCCGTACTCGAGCCAGCACCGCGCACTCTTGCTGCCCGCGGCACTGGCGGCGGCGAAATGCGCCCGGGCATCGTCCCGGCGGCCCTCGCGCAACGCGAGCAGCCCCAGACCCTCGTGGGCCTCCGGCATGTTCACCTTCTCCCGGATCATGGTTTCGTAGGCGGCGCTGGAATCCGCCAGCAGCAGGTCCGCCAGTGCCAAGCGTGCCGCGGCGGGCTCCACCGGGCGCAGCCGGAAATCGCGCTCTGCCAGCGGCCGGGACGATACCTGTATAGTGGGGAAGTTCCGCGCAGCGAAGTAGGCGTCCACTTCCCGCTCGATCTCCGCGGGGCTCTTGGCGACGGCGTTGCGAGACGCGGCCTCGGGCGGCACTCCCTTCCGCAGGTTCGAAAGGATCACCCGCAGCTTCCCGTAATACTCGGACCTTGTTGCCAGCAGGTGCGCCCGAGCCCAATCGCGGTTCGGCGTGGCCGGCGGCCTGCCGAGCGTAACCCGGATCCCTTCGACGTCCACGGTGGAAAAGAGGTCCTCGATGCCGCGCTCCCACTCGGCCGGCATCCGTGCGGTGTTGGATTCGAGCAGCAACCGGGCGAGCTCGCGCTGTAGGGTATCGGAGGGCGGAGCATCGGCCGTAAGAATGGCGGCGAAACGGTCGCGGCCGGTGAGGATCGCGTTGCTTGGCTCCCTGCGATCCTGCTTCCGGAATACCAGCAGGCGGAGTGGAACGGGTGTTTCGAGCTCCTCTTCCCCCACAATCTGCCCCAGCGCGTGGCGGAACTGCTCGAAACGCATGAGTGCCGCGCGGGCCGGCCGTTCCCCGCCGTTCGACCAGACCTCGAACGGCCCGGAACGGAACTCGATCCACGAGTCTTGGGCCGAAACGGCGAATGCCGCCAGCCCGCACAGGATCACCATGCGGTGCATCAAATGTTATTATCCCGCAGGCCGGCGTTCAGTTCCGGCCGCCGCCGGTCCTGTTGGTAGTGGGAGGCTGTCCAACCCCGCCGCCGCGCTGCATACCGGCGCCGGTGCGGTCCTTGGACATGTCGTAGATGAACTCCCACTCGTCGTACTTCTGGGTCTCGTCGTAGACGATAATACTGTTTTGTTCGAGGGTGCTGGCCACTCCGGCGATGCCGCCCCCGATGGTCTGGCCGCCCATTCCCTGCCCGCCCCCCACCGGAGAACCCATTGGACGCGGGCTGGAGAGGATTCGCCCGATAAGGCCCAGGGCGGCGTTCTGGCCGGCAGCGGACTGGTTCGGCCCGGTGGTCGGGAAGCCGCTCTGCGGGAAGCCGGGCATGTTGGGCTGCGGACCGGAGGAGCCCTGCCCTGACATGCCGGGCTGCGCGGTTGGCGTGGTGGTGGAACTTCCTGGCGTTGTGGTTGGACCCCCTAAATAGGCTCCGGTGCCTACGAAACCGGTGGACTGGCCCTGCTGTGCCGGTTGGCCGGGAACCGGAACCTGCCCCGGCACTCCCGGTACGCCCGGCATACCTGGCATACCCGGTACGCCCGGCATACCCGGCACCCCGGGCGTCGCCGTCGTCGGCGCTCCAGGTTGTCCAGGGGGGGCTACCAGTGCCGCGAGGCCCGGCACCATCCCTGGCTGCGGAGCCGCACCTGGCTCCCCGGGCGCTGCACCGGGCACACCCGGGGTTGCCCCGCCCATCGTCTGGCCTCCCTGGCCCGGCATCTCACTGGCCCGGCGCCGCAGCGCGGCAGGCGTTCCCGACTGCGTCGGCGCTTCTCCCAGAACCGGCCCTTCCGCGATGAACGTGTTCTGGTTCTGTTCCTTGGTTTCTTTTTTCTTCTTCTTCGAGTCGGTAAGGACCCCGTTCGGACCGCAGTGGATTATCCGCCACTCGTCCTTTCCGGTCATCGGATCGATGTAGCGCTTGCGTAGAAAGCGGATGTTATTCGTGCTCTCAAGTTCCTCGATCTTGGCGGGATACTTGTTGTTCTTGCGCACGAACAACTGGATGGCGCGCTTATACTGCTCGCCGCGCTCGATGAGCAGTTGCTCCTTGGCGCGCTGCGATTCGAAGGCCACCCGCGGCAACTGCGCGTACAGCCCGATCGCGATCAGGGCCGCCATCAGAAACACCAGCAGCAGGGCGAAGCCCGATTCATTGCCTCGCCGTACCGGCCTCTCTCGATCCGACATCCTCATCACCCCACAACCGCGTCTTCGGCCAGCGGCAGCGTCTGCTGGCTCTTCGACTCGGTATCTTCCATAACCACCGAGTTCAGGCCGATCCGCACCACTTTGTACCGCCGCTTGACGGTCTCGCCTTCCCCCGCCACCAGGATGTCTTCGCCATCGAGGAAGAAGGCGGTCTTCTGTCCCCCGCCCCTGGGCGTCGAGTAGCCGTAATACTTCAGGTTGATCGGCGGAGGCGGCGGCGGCTTGGCCGGGCCCGGTTCCTTCACACTCCCGTTTGCCACCTGCCCGGGGATCTTGGGCATGATCTTGGGCTCCGGCGTCTTAGGTGCGGGCGGCGGAGGCGGCGCGGAGAACTGGAACACGTTGCGGGAACCGCCCTGGACCGCCACGGACTGCACCTTAGCCAGCAAGTCCAGCCGCAGCATGGGGTCGATGGTGGTGGTATCGGTCTGGTCGTCCGGGCGGCGCTTCATTGACGGGCGAAAATCGTCCATCGAGCGGGTACGGCTGCCGGCGCGCCGGATGGCGCTCGGCGGTGGCGCAGCCGCCTGCGGAAGCGCCGTGTTCACCCGCGCCGGGGCGGCGGCCGCAGTGCCGGTCTCGCGCGGCGGCGGCGCCGGCGACGGGGCCGCACCGGGCCCGCTCAGCACATTGGCATAGAACAGGTACGCACCCACCAGCACCAATCCCCCGAGGATGGCGACTTTCTTTGGTTCCGCCCCGAGTTTCATGACGCGCTCCCAGGCATCTCGCGCACGAACGTATCCAGCTTGAAGCTCACGTTCAGGTTCGCCCCGCTCTGCTGCGGCGCCGCCACCATGTTTTCGATAATCAGAAACCTGGGCGACTTATCCAGCAGGTTGACAAACTTAGTAAGATTGGCGTAAGTTCCTTCGTACCCGGCCGAGATGGTCATCTGGGAAAGCGTCTCGCTGCCCTCGACCGGCTCCAGTACGAAGGTGGCCTCTTTCTGGTGAATGCCGGCCTCCTTCGCAGTACGATTCAGCTCCGCGATGAGCACCGATGATGTGACCCGCGCGTCCGTAATGTACTCGGCCAGAAAGCCGTCGCCTTCCTTGCGCGCATGTTCCACTTTTGCCACCAGGGCGCGGGTCCGCTGAAGCTTGGCCTCCGCCTGGGCGGTTTGCGCGTGTAGCTGGTTCTGGAGCCGCCGAAGGTCTTCAGCCGAGGCGCCCCACGGCTGGAACGCCACTACCGCCGCCAACACGTTCGCCAGAAGCAGGGTGCCCACTACCAGCCGTGCGGCCACCCGCGGATCTTTGATCCGCTTCTTATCGAAATTCACTTTAAAGCTTCTGGGCATAGTTCACGCTCACGCGGTATTGATACAGCGGGTTGGTCTGTGAGGGCGGCAGCGCGCTGTGCGGTTGCGGCGAGCCGAAGACGGGTGAATCCTCCAGTGCCTTCAGCAGCCCGATGACCGGCTCGGGCGATTCCGAACCCACCACCATGTCGAGCGTCACCTCGTTGCGGGAGTTCACCGACGGCCGGATGGAGATGAGCCGGACATTGTGCGGCAGCGTGGTTTCCAGGTCCGCAAAAATCTTCGTCCAACTGATCCCCTTGCGGTACAGCAGGGTGTTGAGGAAAATGCTGCGCTCCAGCACCTCGGCGTTTTCCGCCTGCCGCAGCACGGCTTCTTCTTTTGACTGCGCGGCAGCCAGTTCGCGAAGGCGCCGTTCCAGGGCGGCCACCTCCGCGCGGCCCTCCTTGAGCTGCTCGCGGTCCATGGTGGCGAGCGAGATCAGCACCCCCAACAACCCCAGGAGCACCACGCTTAGCAGCACCGTGGCCACCACCACCGGACGGTCACGCCGGAACGGCTGGCTGGCGAGATTGATCGGTATCTTCATCAGTTCACCTGTGCCACGGACCGCAGATAACCCAGCAGCCCGGCGTTGCTCTCGTCCGGCATGCCCGTCAGCGTCCGTACCGGCTCCACGTCGATGCCTAACTCGCGCTGGAACTGATCACGCGCGGCCTCTGTGCGCTCGCCGAATCCGGCCAGCAGCAACTTCCCGGCAGGTGCGCCCAGTTGGTCCTCTACGTAGACGAAGGTGGGATAGAGGTCCGCGGCCACTTCCGGCAAGCCGCCGGAAACGAGTTCAAGCGAGCGCACCAGCCGCAGCCTGCCCTTATCGAGCACCATCACATTCAGCACCCGGCCGCTGAGTTTGGCCGCCACCACCAGCGACTTCTCCTGCAGCAGTTCCAGAAATGCCAGCGACGAGATGGTGACAAACCCGGGGTTCAGGCCGGCCGCGCGGAACGGGGCTTCGTAACGCGCCACAATCTCCTGCGGCGCCACCGCCGTCACTACATCCATCTTCTTGCCGCCCGCAGGCTGCGGCCAGTAGCTCACCGCGGCCTCTTCCACGTCAAAGGGCACACTCTTGCGGAGCCGGAAGCGCACCAGCGAAAGCTGCTCTTTGCGGTCCGAAGGGAAATCCACGAAATCCAGCACGGCGATACGCGCGCAGTGATCCGGCAATACCAGGGCGGCATCGCGCCGCTTGCGCGTGCCGTTCGGGCCGGCCGCCGCACGTACCGCCGCGGAGAACTGGTCCGGGTCGATGACGTTGTCCCGCAGCGGCGAAACCCCGATCACCCCCGGTTTCAGCGGCTGGAAAGCCATTTCTAGCTTAGGCCGGAGCCGTGCCACAGCGATGCCCCCCTCGGAGATTTCGAACGCCAGAGCCGGGGGCGGATCGTGGAAGACAGCGGCAAAGCGCTGCAGTATTGCGGACATGTCAGTTCTCGATAAACGTGACCTTGTTGATTTCTTTCAGGGTGGTCACGCCCCTTCTGGCTTTGAGTGTCGCGGATTCGCGCAGGAAGGTCATGCCTCCCTCGCGCGCGGCGCGGCGGATTTCTGAGGTCGGCCGCTTGTCGAGAATCATTTCGCGTATACGGTCGGAAAGGTCCAGCAACTCGTGAATCGCGGTGCGGCCCCGATAGCCGGTACCGCCGCACTCGAAGCAGCCCGCGCCTTCCATGAAATCCACATCGCGCCACTCATCGGGGTTCAGGCCCGATTCCACCAGGAACGCGTCCGTGTATTCCACCTTGTGCTTGCAGTACTCGCAGATCACGCGCACCAGGCGCTGCGCCAGAATGCAGTTCAAAGCGGAAACGAAGTTATATGGTTCCACCCCCATGTTCAGGAAGCGGCCCAGCACGTCGAGCACGTTATTGGCGTGCACCGTGGTGAACACCAGGTGGCCGGTGAGCGCGGAATTGATGGCGATCTGGGCGGTCTCCTGGTCGCGGATTTCGCCCACCATGATCTTGTCCGGATCGTGCCGCAGGATGGAGCGCAGCCCGCGCGCAAACGTCAGCCCCTTCTTCTCGTTGACGGGGATCTGCGTAATACCCTTGATCTGGTACTCGACGGGATCCTCGATGGTGATGATCTTGTCCTCGTCGTTCTTGATCTCGCTCAGCGCCGCGTAGAGCGTGGTCGTTTTACCTGAGCCGGTCGGTCCGGTGACCAGCACCATCCCGTAGGGCTCCGAGATGTAGCGCCGGAATTTCGTCAGGTCGGAGTCCGAAAATCCCACCACGTCGAGCGAGAGTTTCGAAAACTTCTCGCTCATCGATTCTTTGTCCAGCACGCGGAGCACGGCGTCTTCCCCGTGGATGGTAGGCATGATGGAGACGCGGAAATCGATGAGGCGGCTCTTGTAGCGCACGCGGAAACGGCCGTCCTGCGGAACGCGCCGCTCGGCGATATCGAGCTCGCTCATCACCTTGATACGGGAAATGATGGTGGAATGCCAGTCCTTCGCGATGGGCGGCATGGCGTAGTGCAGCACGCCGTCAATGCGGTATTTGATGGCCACTTCCTGATCGCGCGATTCGATGTGGATGTCGCTCGCGCGCCGTTCAAGCGCGTTGAAGATGGTAGTGTCCACCAGCTTGATGACCGGCGCGATGTCACTGTCGGCGGCCGTGAGCTTGTCGATCGAGAGCGTCTCGTCATCGGCCTCCTCCCCGCCCACTACATCGAGAGTGAAGCCCTCGGTGACCTCTTCCAGCACGCGCTGCGACTGCTCGGTCTTCTTCAGCAGGTCGGAGATCTGCGACATCGTCGCGACCTTCACCCGCAGCTTTTTGTTGAGCAGCAGGGCCAGTTCGTCGATTTGGTTCAGGTTGCGCGGGTCGGCCAGCGCGATATCGAGGGATCCGTTCTGCGCCCGCAACGGCACGAAATTGTACCGGAACATCAGGTCCACGGGGATCGACCGGAACAGCTCATGGTCGATCGACCCTTCGCGCAGATCGACATACTCGCACCGATACCGCGCCGCCACGGTGCGTGCCTGTTCCACTTCCGTCGCGGGATCCACAATTCGAACTCGTTCAGTAGCCATAACAAGCTGGGCGATAGGGAATGGGAGATGGGAGATCGGGCATTAGCATAATCCCCGAAGCTATCTCACAGCCCCCATCTCCCATCTCCTGTCTCCCATCTCCTAGTGAATCGCCTCCGCCAACGAAAAAATCGGCAGATACAATGCAATCAGCACGAATGCCACAAAAATTCCCATGAAGATCATGATGGCGGGCTCAATCAAGGAGAGCGCCGCCGTCATGCGGGTGTTCACGTCTTCCTCGTAAAACTCCGCCACGCTGGTGAGCATGGCGGGAAGAGCGCCGGTGGATTCCCCCACTTCGATCATGTCGATAGCCAGGGGAGGAAAAATTTTAGTAGTCTTCAGCGACCCCGAGAGCGCCTGCCCTTCCCGTACCAGCCTGCCGGCCTTAAGGAGCGCTTTGCTCAACAACGGCGTCCCCAGCGAATCGGAAGCTGTGTCCAGACCCTGCACCAGCGGGATGCCCCCCGCCAGAAGTGTGCTCAGCACGCGCGAAAACTGCGCCACCTGGTATTTCAGCCAGATGTCGCCCAAAACGGGGATGCGCATCTTCAGCGCGTCCACCCTGGCGCGTGCCGATTCCCCGCGCGCCCACAACCGGAATCCCAGAATGCCCGCCACCAGGGCAAAGAAGAACACCAGGATGTAGTTTCGCGCCGTGGTCCCCACCGCAATCAGAACCTGGGTAATGGCAGGCAATGTCGCCTGCATGCTGGCGTACAGCCCTGCGAAGTTCGGCACAACATAGGTCACCAGAAAGACGATCAGGCAGATGGTGAGGAACATCAGGACCGATGGATACATCAGCGAGACCATCACCTTCTTCCGCACCGCCAGCGCCAGCTTCTGGTAGGTAATGTAGCGGTCGAGCACCTCCGTCAGGCTGCCGCTCTTCTCCCCCGCCATGACCGTGGTGACGTAAATTTTTGGGAAGATACCCTGCGCGCGAAAGGCATCCGACAGCAGCGTGCCGTTGTGAACCTCGTGCCGCACGGCCTGGACATAGGGGCCCAGCTTGGGGTCTGTCAGGCGCTCGGCCAACAGATCCAGGGCTTTCAAAATCGGCAGGCCGGCGCGTATCAGGGTCACGAACTGCTGGTTGAAAATGAGAAACTTCTCCAGATTCAGCTTCTTCCCACGCTTGAAGCCGGAAACGCCCGCGCCCACCCCTGAAAGAGCATGGCGCGGGCGCAAGGAATAGATCAGAAAACCTTGCTGGGTGTAGCGCTCCCGCAGTTCCCTCTCGGAGTCTGCCTGGGCGACCTGACTGTGGATCTCGCCACGTGGGTCGGCGTACTTCAACACCCATTCGGCCATAGGCTAGTCCGAACCCTCCGTCACCACCTCGGCGCCGGCCGGGGGCTGGAAGCGAAAGAGCTTACCGTCCAGCGACGGATTGAGTTTTTCGTCCTCGAAACGGAACTCCAGGACCGATTTGTCGTACCCGGTGACCTTAACCCGCCGGATCTGGCTGCCGGCGTCCACCAGGAACTCCACGTTGGTGTACGGCAGGTTGGCCGTGGCAGGTTCGGCCTGGATCAGGGTACTATCGCCTTCCGGGGAGGCCTGAATGTTGCGGAACTCTTTCTTGAAGTTGAGCCGGCCGAGCAGAAACGCGAGCGGGGCGCGCATGTCGTCGGTTTCCTTCAACTTCATCTTCTGCACGCGGTTGCTGGCGGGAGTGAAGAGCCACAACCATTTGCCGTCGGAGACGAAGAGCTTGCCGGCCGGTTTGGTGTAGTCCCAACGCATACGCCCAGGTTTACGCAGGGCGAGGCGTCCCGTTTCCGTGCGGCGAGGCTGACCAGGGCCGGTATATGCCTCATAAAACGAGACTTCGAGCGTCTGGGCGCGGTTGTAGCGACTCTCCACCGCCTTCAACAGCGTAGTTAATTCGGGGCCTGCGGCAGCGGCCGGCCGGGGCCCGGCGGCAATCGCCCACACCGCGAGCAAGGGTATCCAGCGCCAAATGTGGCTCACAAATGGTTTGACGCAGCCAGGGGCCGGAACGTGTATGCGATCAGCGCGGGGGTGGGGCCATAATAAAGCAAGGACTTATGCTACTGCTGGAGCCGGCTTTCAACGACTTCTGCCTGAAACTCGCGGCTTTGCGCAACGCGCTGCGGGCGGTACAAGTGGCCGCCTCCTCCGAGGAAGCGGTCTCGGCTGCGGCCAGGGAACTGCTGTTTCATCGTGGACGAGGTGATCCAGGGTGCCGAGCGCGCCCGAAAGGCCAGTCGGCTGCCCGCGGACGTAGACACCGTCAGGCGCGTCCTGCCGCGCTGCCAACGGCGCTTCAGTGAATGCAAAGAGGCGTTCTACGCGGGTATGGACGCGCCCGGGCATATTACCGGGCTGAACGATGCCGGACACCAGGAGATCGCCTGGTACATCGGGCGCTGTGCCGCTCCGCTGCACGCCGCGGAATTCTCCCTGAGCACTTGCTGGCGAAAGCTGGGAGAGTACTCGGCACTCAACCCCGGCGGCGTGATCCCTGGGTTTGCTCCGCCCCCATAAAGCGGCGGATGAAGTTGGTGTCGAAGTTCCCCGCTTGGTAGTCCGGGTCGGCCAGAATGCGCTGGTGCAGCGGAATGGAGGTGTGGATCCCTTCCACCACAAACATATCTAACGCCCGCGTCATGCGGCGGATGGCCTCCTCGCGGTCGCTCCCGTGCACAATCAGCTTGGCCACCAGGGAATCGTAGTAGGGCGGGATATCGCAGTCCGTATGGGCAAAGGTATCCACCCGCACCCCGATGCCCCCCGGCACGTTGAATCCCGTAATGCGCCCCGGGGAAGGTACGAACGTGTCCGGGTTCTCGGCATTGATCCGGCACTCGATGGAGTGGCCGCGAATCTCCACAGGCGACGGAACCAGGGACGACAGGCGCTCGCCCGCGGCCACCAGGATCTGGCTCTTCACCAGGTCCACCCCGGTGACGAACTCGGTGACGGGGTGCTCCACCTGAATGCGGGCATTGACCTCGATGAAGTACAACCCGCCGTCCTCGTCCATGAGGAACTCCACCGTGCCCGCGTTCGCGTAACCCGAATTCGCAATGGCGCACCGCAGCGGGTCCGTGATGGACTGCCGCAGTTCCGGCGTCATTACCGGGGAGGGCGATTCCTCGAGCAGTTTCTGGTGACGGCGCTGGATGCTGCACTCGCGCTCGCCCAGCACTTCGACATTGCCGTGCTCGTCGGCCAGCACCTGGAATTCGATGTGACGCGGGGCACGGATGAACTTCTCCAGGTACAGGTCCGCGCTGCTGAAGGACGCCCCCGCCTCCTGCTGCGCCTGATTGAAGAGAGATTCCAGTTCGGAGGGTTCATTCACCACCCGCATGCCGCGCCCGCCCCCGCCCGCCGAGGCTTTCAGGATCACCGGGTAGCCAATGCTTTCGGCCACTTCCAGCGCCTCCGCGGGGCTCGTCAGCACACCGGCGGAACCCGGCAGCACGGGCACCCCGGCCTCGCGCATGAAGGCCCGCGCCCGCTCTTTGATCCCCATCAGCCGGATCACTTCCGGACGCGGCCCAATGAACTTAATGCCGGACGCCTCGCACACTTCGGCGAAGCCGGCGTTTTCGCTCAGGAAGCCGTAACCCGGGTGGATGGCGTCCACGTTGGTGATTTCCGCGGCACTGATAATGGAGGCGATATCCAGGTAACTGCGGGCGCTTTTCGCCGGCCCAATGCAGACGGCCTGGTCGGCGAAGCGCACCGGGAGGCTGTGGCGGTCCGCCTCCGAATAGACAGCGACGGTCTGGATGCCCAGTTCCTTGCAGGCGCAGATGACACGAAGGGCGATCTCGCCCCGATTGGCGATCAGGATTTTATTAAACGGGGCGGATCGCAAACATAGCCTCCCCGTACTCCACCGGCTGCCCGTTCATCACCAGCTTCGCTTCGACGACACCTGCGATTTCGGCCTCGATCTCGTTCATGAGCTTCATCGATTCGATGATGCACAGAACCTTGCCTGGCTGGATGCGCTCGCCAACGCGCACAAACGGCGGGGTTTCGGGGGACGGTGCCTCGTAAAACGTTCCCACAATTGGCGATTTTACGTAGACGAGATTCGGATCGGAGCCCTTCTCCTTCAATTCGGCGGGAGACGTCTGAGCGGTAACCGCCGGGATCGCAGCCGGAGCGGCAGCCGCGGCAAACGCCGCTTCAGCCGGGACCACATGGACCCTTCCGCCTGCGGACAGGCGGATGCGCACGCGATTCTCGCCGCGCTGTACATCAAGGACGGCCACGCCGGTTTCCTTGGCCAGGTCAATCAGTTCACGAATTTCGTCGACTGTCATCGCAACTGTACAGCTTAGCAGGGATGAAGGCCCCGCAGGAGGGCATTCAGCGGCGGGCGGTCAGAACGTACGCAACTCCTTGGATGTGGGGGTCAGGACCTCGCAGCCGTTGGCCGTTACCACCACCGTATCCTCAATCCGGACGCCGCCGAAGCCTTCCAGATACGCGCCCGGCTCGATCGTAATAACCATGCCGGGCTCGAGAACCAGGGACTCGCGCTTGCCGAGCCGCGGAGGCTCGTGGATTTCGAGGCCCAGGCCGTGTCCGGTGGAGTGGACGAAGGCGTGTTCAAAACCGGCGGCCCGCAGGACACGCCGCGCGGCCTTGTCAACGGCCCCCGCCTGGACACCCGCCCGTACGGCCGCGATGGCCGCCAGTTGCGCTTCCTCGACGGCATGGTACAAGCGCCTGGCCTTGAGCCCAGGGGTGCCGAAGTACAGCATCCGGGTCATGTCGCTGGCGTAGCCTTCCTGCATGGCCCCCATATCTACCAGCACCAGGTCCCGGGCCTTGATCCGCGCGGCGGTGGGGGAGGCGTGCGGTAAGGCGCTGCGCGCGCCCGAGGCGACGATCGTGTCGAAGGCCGGCTTCTCCGCCCCCAGCCGGCGCATGCGGTATTCGATCTCGGCTGCGAGGTCGCGTTCCGTCATCCCCGCCCGCAAGTGCCGTGTGGCCAGGTCGAATGCGCGGGAGTTGGTCTCGACGGACTGTTGGATCAGGGCGATCTCGCGTTCCGACTTTCGCATGCGCAGCCGCTCGACCCAGCTTGCCACGGCTTCGAGGGAACTCTTGAGCGGCAGGTGCGAACGCAGCGCGTCAAACAGCTCGTAGCTTATACGGGAGCGCTCGAAAGCCAGGCGGCGCACGCGACGGCGTTGGAGGGCGGCGGCCAGGTCGGCCACGATCGGCCCCTTGCTCACCTTCACCGGGCAATCCACCTGCCCGGCTGCCTGGATCGCGTATCGCGGGTCGGTAAACAGCAACGCGCGGTCCGGAAAGACCAGCAGCATTGCGTTGCTGCCTGTGAAACCCGCCAGGTACCGGACATTCGGGAGCGCGGTGACCAGCAGGGCATCGAGGCGATGCTCGGCCAGCAGGGCGGCTACGGAGGCGCGGCGCCCGGCATGCTCCGACACCGCGGGACGCCGCTTAGCGCGCACCACGAAGCTCCCGGGCCAGCACCAGCGCCCGCTCGGTCAGGGCCTCGGCCTGCCGGATGTCGTCCCGGGCGGCCGCCTGGTCGGAGAGCTGTACGAAGGACCGGATGCGCTCTACCACCGCCCGGTCCTGTTCGGAGAGCCGGCGCCGCGCCGCGTGCTGAAGCACGTCCTGGATCTCCCGCTTTCGGACCGCGATCTCATCGGCAAGGCGGCGCTTCTCCTCAGGTGGGACGATCTCCTGCAGGCGGGGCCGCTCCTCCGGGGGCGCCACGGGCGGAGTGTCAGCCGGCGGGGGTTGCGGACCCGTGGCCACAGTCGGTTGGGCGGCGCGTCGCGGGGGCTTGGGG
>DATMYF010000106.1:0-9127 GCA_035561075.1 Bryobacteraceae bacterium | reverse complement strand
CGCTTTACCTGTCGTGGCGTGATGCCCAACTCCTGCGCCGCGCTTTCATGATCAGCACTCCTGGTTCTTCCACCTCCCCAGCCTGATCCTGTCAATAGGACATTTCTACTTGGCACACATAGGACATTCTCATGTGGCGCTGACAATCCGGTAGACTGGGTTGACAGAGCGCCGCGCCCAATGTACGCTCAAGCGGAACCTGTTCCTGCTGGTAAAATGGGGCGCGACCCCCTGCGACGACCTCCGCATGCCTGCTCGCAATCACGTCGAACTGGTCGAGAAGACTGTTCTCGTCCTCACCGCGCTCGCCGAAGGCGCCTCAAGTCTGGGCGACATCGCCGTGCATACCGGTCTGGCCAAGAGTACGGCTTTCCGGGTACTCTACACCCTCCGGGAACTCGGATGGGTGGAACAGGCGGGGCGCAACGGAGCCTATTGCCTGTCCTTTAGAATGCTTGCAGTGGCCCGGCAGGGGACCGCGGAACCATCGCTGCCGCGTGTCGCCCGGCCTCATATGACGCGGCTGCGAGACCTGTTGCAGGAATCCGTCTGGCTCGCCGAGGTGCGCGGCAGGGCGGTCGTGCTGGTAGACGTCGTGGAGGCGCTGCAGAAGTTGCGACTGCTGCTCGAAATCGGCAATCACTGCCCCTATCACGCCACCGCTCTCGGGAAGGTGATCGCTGCCCAAATGTCGGCCGCTGAGCTTGACGCCGTGCTGGGCAGCGGCCCGCTGCAGCGGTTTACCGCCAGGACGCTGACCGACCGCGGCGACGTTGAAACGGAACTCGCAAGGGTGCGGCGCGACGGCTTCGCCGTGAACGACGAAGAGACCGTCGACGGGGCGTTTCTGACCGCCGCGCCTGTCTTCGACTGCACCGGGCGGGCAATCGCGGCTTTGAGCATCAGCGCTCCGACGGCCCGCTGCAATGCCGCCAAGCGCAAGCAGATGACCCAGGGAGTTCTCACGGCTGCCGTCGAGCTTACGGCCGAATTGCAGAGTCTGTCATTCCGATCGGGCAAACTATCCGATCGCCCCGCCGCCCCTGCCTCTGAGCAGTTGGCGTGGGGCGGGAATCCGGGTCGGAACCATCAATCAATTAGAGGGTAACTATTATGACGCGCAGGAACTTTATCGCAGCCGCCACGGTGGCGGGCGCTCCGGCAGTGCTGACTGCTGACGATACCCCGGCCCTTCTGGGCGGCACTCGGGCGTGCACCGCCAAATTTCCGCCTTGGCCGATCTTTGACGAGCGCGAGGAGAAGGCCGTCACCGAAGTGGTGAGAAGCGGCGCATGGGGCCGCGGCAGTGGAAAAAAGGTGGCGGAGTTCGAAGCCGCCTGGACGAAAATGACGGGCGCGAAAGGCTGCGTCACCACCGTCAACGGCACCAATGCCCTGTTCACGTCGCTCAACGTGGCGGGTGTGCAGGCGGGTGACGAAGTGCTGGTGACACCGTTTACCTTCATCGCCACCATCAACATAATCGTGCGGCAGCATGCCCTCCCGGTTTTCGTAGATACGGATATCGAAAGTTTTCTCATCGACCCGCGCAAGCTGGAAGCGGCCATCACTCCACGCACCAAGGCCATCATACCGGTCCACATTGCCGGTTCCTCGCCTGATATGGACGGCGTCATGGCCGTGGCCCGCAAGCACAAACTGGTCGTCATCGAGGATGCCGCGCAGGCCTGGGTCACCCAATGGAAGGGGCGCCACGCAGGTTTGACGGGCGATTGCGGCTGTTTCAGCTTCCAGGCCAGCAAGAACATCAACTCCGGCGAGGGTGGTGCCATCATCTCCAACAACGAGGAGTTCATCGACCGCTGCTGGTCCTTCCACAACCAGGGCCGCGCACGCAGGGGCTCGCGGGGCGACGAGTTCAGCTACCAGATGAGCGGCAGCAACCTGCGCCTTACCGAGTTTCAGGCCGCCATCCTGCTGGTGCAGTTGTCGCGCCTTGAGGAACAATCGAAAAAGCGCAGCGAAAACGCCGCCTACCTCGCCAGCCTGTTGAAGGAGATCCCCGGCATCCGTCCCGCGAAAATTTACGACGGCTGCACCCGGCACTCCTATCACCTGTTCATGATCCACTACGATAAGGACAAGTTCGCCGGCATGCCCCGCGCGAAGTTCCTGAAGGCGTTGGGAGCCGAGGGCGTGGGGTTCAGCGCGGGTTACTCCTCGCACACCAAGATCGGGTTCCTCCGCAACCTGCCCCAGAGCCGCTCCTATCGCGCCCTCTACTCCGCCGCGCGCCTGGCCGAGTGGGAAAAGCAGAGCTTCAACATGCCCGTCAACGAGCGCGTCTGCGACGAACATGCCTGGTGCTCGCAGCGAATCCTGCTGGGTGACCGCAGCGCCATGGACCAGATCGCGGAGGGTTTCCGCAAGGTGCAGAAGAACGCCGCGCGCCTGGCCAAGGCCTGATTCGCGCACGCTTGGAGATGAGGTTATGCGTTTCCTGATGGTGCTGGCGGCGGCCGCCGCGCTCAACGCGCAGGCCCCGCCGCCGCCCCTCCAGGCCCCGTGGGAAGGTGTGCCGCCGGGCTTCCGCAAGTTGCCTATCGGTAACCTGCCGGAGCCCGCCACGGCGGCCGAATGGAAGAAGCAGCGCCCGCGGGTATTGGAGGTGGTGCTCCGTTCGCTGGGGGAGATGCCGCCGCGCCCCTCGCCCTCGGCTGTCCGGGTGGTCTCGGTGGACCGCAAGGACGGCTACCGCATCGAGAAGTTCGTCTTCCACAACGGCATGGATTCCGAGGTGCCGGGCTATATCGCCATCCCGGAGGGCCGTCAGGGCCGTCTTCCCGCCATCCTCACCATGCACGGCCACGGCAGCAGTAAGGAGAACATGTTCGGCTACCAGCCGACCTCCCAGAATGTGGCCGAAATGCTGGCCCGCCGCGGCTACGTGGTGCTTGGCATCGACAGCTATTTCAACGGAGAGCGCAAGGGCACCGGACCGGCCGGCAGCCTCGAGACCATGGCCCGCAACGCGGACCAGGAGATGTCGCTCTTCAAGCTGAACCTCTGGCTCGGCCGCACTCTTTGGGGGATGATGCTGCGGGATGAGCAGATCGCCCTCGACTACCTGGCATCCCGCCCCGAAGTCGATCCGCTGCGAATCGGCGCCCAGGGCATGAGCATGGGCAGTACGCGCGCATGGTGGCTGGGGGCCATCGACAGCCGCATCAAGGCCGTAGTGGGGGTGGCCTGCTTCACCCGCTACGAGGATCTGATCGCCATCCGCGCCCTCTCGGCACACGGGATCTACTACTTCGTGCCGGGGCTGCTGAAGCACTTCGACAGCGAAGGTGTCATGGCGCTGCTCGCACCGCGTCCTTTCCTGGCCCTCACCGGCGATCGTGATGCGGGCTCCCCGCCCGAGGGTATGCGCAAGCTCGAACAGATCCTCAGCCGCTTATACGGCGTCCACAACGCACGCGAGCGCTTCCAAAGCGTCATTTACCCCGAGACGGGCCACGTCTACAACGACGACATGAAGCAAAGAATGCTCGCGTGGTTCGACAAGTACCTGTAAACCAGCCATGTTGAGACGAACGTTTCTGGGGGCCGGCGCCGCCGCACTGCTGCGGGCCGGGAATGAGCTGATCGTGTGCGGCTGGGACGAGGTGTTCATCCTCGACGCCGCTGCCGATGCGCCCCGCAAACTCTGGAGCTGGAAGGCGCCCGAGCGCTTCGGGAGCAGGTTCAGGACTACGGACGAGTGCAAGCCCGTTGATGGCGGCTCCCGCATCCTGATCACGTCGTCGTCGGACGGTGTGGCGCTCGTTGAACGCGGCACCGGCAACATAGTGTTTTGGGCCGTCGTGGTGAACGCGCATTCCGCGGAGATGCTTCCCAACGGCCGCATTGTAGTGGCGGCATCGCACCGGCCCGGCTCCCCCGGCGACCGCCTGATCCTCTTCGATGCCGCCAAACCGGAAGTGGAAATCTCCCACACGGAACTGTACAGCGGCCACGGAGTCGT
The DNA here is from genome assembly GCA_035561075.1 of Bryobacteraceae bacterium. Lineage (GTDB taxonomy): Bacteria > Acidobacteriota > Terriglobia > Bryobacterales > Bryobacteraceae > JAMCRM01. The sequence goes on along the minus strand of DATMYF010000106.1, from coordinate 5,139 downwards.
GTGGGACCGGCAGCGCCGCTTGCTATGGGCGCTTGGGGGCGTTCATCTGCGCGCCTACACGCCTTCGCTCTCGATGGCAGCCGAGTACGCGCTGCCCGACGAAAGCGGCCACGATCTTCAAGCCGTACCAGGGTCCCCGGACCTCTCCGTGACCACGCATCATGGCTGCTGGCTGTTCGACCGCGAGAAGCGCGCCTTCAGGCCGCATCCCCAACTCGCCCGCGAGCCCGACGTCAAGTGCATCTCCGTCAATCCCACCACCGGACAACTGGTCTACACGAAGGCAGACGCCGGCAATTGGTGGACCGAGACGCTCCGCTTCCTCAACCCACCGAAAACTATGCGCTTGCCCGGGGAGCCCCTGTACAAGGTCCGCTGGAACCACTAAAGATTTCTATTGACGCCCTTGACCTGTGGTGCTAGATTTTTAGCATGGTGCTAAACTTCCAGCATGAGGGTGCCCGATGAGCCGCCCCGCACTCAGCCGGCGCGAACGGCAGATCATGGACATCCTCTTCCAGCGCGAACGCGCCACCGCGTCACAGGTGCGGGAAACCCTGCCCGATCCCCCGAGCTACTCGACCGTCCGCGCGCTGCTCCGGGTTCTGGAGGAGAAAGGCCACGTGCGTCACGAGGCGGAAGACCTGCGCTACGTCTACATGCCGTCGATGGCGCGCGAAAAGGCTTCGCGCTCCGCCGTGCGCCACCTGATGGACACGTTCTTCAATGGCTCGGCCGAACAGACGGTGGCCGCGTTGCTGGACGAGTCGGCCGCCGGGCTCTCGCGGGATGAGCTGGACCGGCTGGCCAAATTGATCGAAAAAGCGCGCGAAGAGGGCAGATAAGGAGCCAAATTATGTCCATTATGGTCCTAATCGATGCCGGTCTGAAGGTCACGGCACTGTTCGCCGCGGCCGCACTGCTAGACCGCCTGCTAGGCCGCGCGTCGGCGGCCACCCGTCACGTGGTCTGGGTCGCCGCGCTGGCGGGCGCGATGGCTTTGGCGCCGCTCTCCCTCACGATACCGGCATGGCAGCTCCCCCTTTGGCCGGCAACGGCTCCGGACCTGCCGGGGGTGATGTTTGGCGTGGATGCAACCGCCCGGGATATTGCAGTTCCTGTGACCAAGCCCGCCGCAATTCCTGCGCCTGGTGCCGCAATTCCCTGGATAGCACTCTTCTGGGCGGTCGGGTCGGTGCTGGTGGCGTCGCGTATGCTTGTTGGGAGTTGGGCCGTTCGGCGGATCGCCAGCCGCGGATCCGCGCCGCCGGAGCCCATGGCGAGCCGTGTCGCGCAACTCGCAGGCGAATGCGGAGTCTCCACGGAGGTCCTGTTGATTCCCGGCGGCGCCATGCCGATGACGTTTGGAGTCCTTCGACCGCGCATCCTGCTTCCCAAGGAGGCGGTGTCCTGGACGCCGGACCGGCTGGATGCGGTCGTGCTGCACGAGCTTGCCCACGTCCGCCGTCGCGACACCTTCTGGCACGGGATTGCGAACCTCGCCTGCGCGCTTTACTGGCCGCATCCGCTGGCGTGGCGCGCCCTCCATCGCGCGCTGGCCATGCGGGAGTGCGCCGCCGATGATTTCGTGCTGGCCCGCGGCGCACGGCCAAGCGACTACGCCCGCAATCTGCTGGAGATCGCGCGCTCCCTGGCCGCGCCTCGTCTCTGCGGCAGCGCCGCCATGGCGCGTCCGTCGCAACTGGAGGGGCGGCTTGTGGCCATCCTGGACGGCAAGGCCAGCCGAAGCGCGGCATCGCGCCGCTTCTCCCTCGGAGCGGCTGTGTCGTCCCTGGCGATCGCACTCGTACTGGCAGGCTTCCACCCGGTGAGGGCGCAGGACGATGCCGCCGTCTCACAGGCCGACGCGGCTCTGGCGAGCTACAATTTCGACCGCGCCGTTGCATTGTACGGCGACCTGCTGGCGGACGCCGAACGCAAGTACGGACCCGGCTCGGCGCAGTTCGCCCGGGTGCTGGTGAAAACCGGCGTCGCGCTGGCGGCTTCGGGGCAATCCGCGATGGCCGCGCAGTCCTTCGCGCGCGCCGCTGCCATCCTGTCGGCAACGGCGCCGGACGATCCGGCGCTGGCCGAGGCACTGTACCGCAGCGGTGTTCATGCGCAGGTGGCGCGCGATAACGACACGGCGCGGGACCTCTACACCCGCGCTCTCGCGGTGGCGCGTAAGGCCGGCAGTGACGCGTTGGCCGCCCGGGTGCTCCACAACATGGCCCTCCTGGCCGCCGATCCCGCGGAGAAGGAGCGGCACATCCAGGAGGCGATAGAAACCGCATCGCGCCTGGACAATCCTGGATTGCTGGCTGCCTCGCTGGAGGTCTATGGACGCCTGCTTCGTGAAACCGGCCGGGGCGCCGAAGCGGACCAGGCCGAGGAACGCGCGCGCCTGTCGCGTCCTGCGATTCCAGGACGGAATGCGGCAGCAACGCGCCCCCCGCTTCCGGAGGGTGTCTACCGCGTGGGCGACGGCGTCAATCCGCCGAAGCTGCTCTTAAAGACGGAACCCCAGTACAGTGACGAGGCCCGCGCGGCTAAAGTCCAGGGCGCTGTGGTCCTTTACGCCGAGATCGGTCCCGACGGCATGGCACGGAACGTACAGGTGATCCGGCCGCTGGGCCTGGGCCTCGAAGAGCAGGCCGTGCGTGCCGTCCAGCAGTGGCGCTTCGCACCGGGCACCAGGGACGGCGCGCCCGTCACTGTGGCCGCTACCATCGAAGTGAACTTCAGGCTGTTTTAGGCGTCACGGCAGCACCTTGATTTCGATGTTGCGGTAGTCCACCGGCCACCCCTCCGACTGGATGCAGATGTTCCCCTCGGAGGGGTCGGCATTGCGGCCTTCGTTGACCAGTTGCCCTCGCGCACGCCGAAGAGGCTGCCGGCTTCGCCGAAGTGGCCCTGCACTTCCTGCGAGATCGGCCAAACCCGCATCACCGGCCCGGCGTTGATGAAAAAGCCCGCATTGGGCCAGTCGTCCGGACCATTGGGCTCCCACCCTTCCTTCTGGAAGCGCCACTCGGCGCGCAGCACATAATTGCGGTACACCTTCTTGCTGCGCAGAAAGCCGTTCCGCGACATCCGCTTTCGGCATCAGGGAACGGAACCCCTTCTCGGGTGACGCGCCCGGCAGGGCGGCGCAGATCATGGCAAGGCACAGCAACGGACGCATGAGCCTCATCCTAATCCAGCCGCCCGCAGCCTCAGATCTTGCGGGTCTTCCACTTGCCGCGACAGAACACCGCCAACCCCATCACGGTGATAAAGCTCTCGGCCAGCGGGATGGCGGCGAATACGCCATTGACGCCGAATCCGGCCGGCATGGCCAGAAACCAGGCGAGGGGAATCTGGCACATCCAGAACCCGATAATGTTGATGATGCTCGGGGTCACGGTATCACCCGCGCCGTTGAAGGCCTGAACCATCACCATCCCGAACGCGTAGGACAGGTTCCCATAAGAGACGATGCGCAGGCAGTTGACGGCGTACGGAACCACCGCCGGATCATGGGTAAACAGGCCAATGATGGACTCCGGGAAGGCGATGAACACCGCCGCGACCGACACCATATACAGCATGTTGTAGAAGCCCGTGAGCCAGACGGCGCGCGCGGCGCGCTCCGGCCTTCCGGCTCCCAGGTTCTGCCCCACCATGGTGGCCGCCGCTCCGCTCAGTCCCCATGCCGGCAAGATGGCGAACGCAAAGATGCGGATCCCGATGGTGTACCCGGCCACCGCAAAGCCGCCGAAGGCGCTGATGATCCGAACCAGCGCGACCCAACTCGTGTGGCCCACTGCGAACTGCAGCACGCCGGTGCTCGAGACCCGCACCAGCGAAGCCATCACGCGCCATTCCGGACGGAGATCCCCCAGCCGTATCGAAATGCGGCTGCTGCCTCCGAACAGGATCCAGAATTGGAACAGCACCCCGATGCTCCTGCCGACGGCGGTAGCCACGGCTGCGCCGGTGAGCCCCATCTTTGGGAAGGGCCCCCAGCCGAAGATCAGGCACGGGTCGAGCACGAGATTGATCGCGTTCGACACCGCCAGTACCCGGAACGCAACTGCCGGGTCGCCGGCGCCGCGGAAGATGGCGTTATTCAGGAACAGCAACATCACGGTAACGCTGCTGCCCATAATGATGGTCGTGTAGCTGCGGCCGTTCGCCACCAGGGCGGGTGCGGCGCCCATCAATTCCAGCAACCGCGGTGCGAACCATGCGGCGGGTAGTCCCATCACCACCGCGACAATGATGCCCAGCAGGATCGCCTGGCCCGCGGCAACTGCCGCGCCTCGCGAATTCTTCTCTCCGATGCGCCGCGCCACCATCGCGGTGGTCGCCATTGTGAGCCCCATAGCCACCGCGAACACCAGCGCCTGCAGGGATTCCGTGAGACCGATGGCGGCCACGGCGTTGGGGCCAAGTTGTGTGACCCAGAAGATATCCACCACCGCGAACAGCGACTCCATGAACATCTCGAGCACCATGGGGGTGGCGAGCAGAAGCACAGCGCGGCTGATGGAACCTTCGGTAAAATCCTGTTCCGTGCCCCGGATGGCTTCCAGCACGGATCTGAAAAACGGACGGTGTTCGGACTCTGCGGTTAACGTCGGCATATAGGAGCTATCGGTACGCACAAAACAACTGAGGGGTTTGACTAAGGCCGCGTATTGGGGGAGGCGTCGAGCCGCTTAAGCTCTCGTCCTGATGATGACTCGCATCGGCAGGTCCGTTAACTACTATAACCGGGGCAGCGAAAACGGCGCAAGGCCGGCGTTATGTCGTGGTGCGGCTGCGCACCGGTCTACGCCGGCGCCGTACCGTCTTTGATCTTCATCACTTCGCCGCCGCGCAGCGCGGACTGGTGCGCCACGATCCCAGGCAGCGTATAGGCCACCGTCGACCAACGCGCTACGAACTCGTGCGTGAGGGAAATGTGGGAGTCTCCGTGCCCGCTGCGCACCCGCAGCGGTTCGGGCAGGGGCAGTCCAGCACGGTGCGGCCCCGGGTCCGCGAAAATGGCGCAAGGCCGACACTATGTCGTGGTGCGGCTGCGGACCCTCGGCCAACGCGCTCACGAACTCGTGCGTGAGGAAAGTGTGGGAGTCTCCGTGCCCGCTGCGCACC
>DATMYF010000105.1:0-63072 GCA_035561075.1 Bryobacteraceae bacterium | reverse complement strand
CCTGGAAGAAAAGATCGCCATGATAAACAACTGAGGCCCCATCCCCTATCCCCTATCCCCTGTCTCCCGCTTCTAGGGGCACTGCACTTTTTCGATGTTGGTAATGTTCTGCTGCGCCATCTGGGCTTCCGCCAGGTCCGCGTTCAGATCCACCACTTTGCGGAAGTGCTTGAGCGCTGCGGGCAGGCTCTCGCAACTGCCCGTCTGGTTGGCCTTTCGCGTATAGGCCAAGGCTAGTGCGAAATGGGCATAGGGATCGCCGGGGTCGTACACCAGGGATTTCTGGCAGTATTGGATGGCAGGGTCGAAGCGCGACAGTTTGCGCTCGCAATCGCACATCCCGAAGTACGCCAGGCTGCGCAGGTCCTTCCAGATGTCGCGTTGCGCGGCATGCTTCTTGCGTCCTACGCCGGCCAGAAAACCGAGCACGTAGTAATTCAACTGCCCGGCCATTTTGCTGTCGAAATCGCTGAGCCTGAGATACTCGTCGTATTCGCGCCGTGCGTCATCGTATTTGCCGGCCAGGCGCAGGCTCTCCGCCAGCCACAGGTGCGGCTCGGCGCTCGCTGGGGCCAGTTTGATGGCCTTGCGCGCCGAGTCCACCGATTGCGGATACAACTCCTTCAGCCGGTACGCCTGCGCTTGCAGGGTAAGGGCCACGACATGTTTGCCGTCCCGCCGCAGCACGTAATCGAACTGCCGGATGGCCTCGTCCACGTCCCCTATGTCGAGCAGCATTCCCCCGAAATCGGCGCGCGCCTCCAGGTAATCCGGATCGATCTCGATGGCTCGCCGGAAGGCCTTCCCTGCCTTCTCCTGCTCGAACAGCGCGTTGTAAGTCAGGCCCAGGTAGAGCGCCGCCTGGCTGTATGTGCCGTCCAGCGCCAGCGCTTTCTCGAACCATTCCGCGGCCTTCCGGTAATTTTTCTCGTAGCCCTCTTTGTAGAACTCCAAGCCCTTATCGAGGGCGTCCGAGGCTGCCCGGTTGCGCCGCCGCGCGATCAGGATCTTGATACTGACGGTGGATTCCTGCCCCGGATACACCGTCTCCTGCCGCGGCCCATCCGGCTCGTACCCCATCTTCACGCCCTTCACCGTGTGGGCCCCCGGCTTCAGCCCCGGCAGCGTGAGCGGTTTGCCCTTGTTCACCACCCCTGCCGGCTGGCCGTCGAGAAACACCTCCACGCCATCCATGTTCGATTCGAAGATCAGGGTGCCCAGCTTGGGCGGAGGCGGCACGGCCGGCGCGGCCCCGCTCGGCACGTACGAGAGCAGCATGTTAGGGTCGAAGCTGCCCCGGTCAGAGGTCGGGTTCTGCTCCCCTTTGGTGACTTCCCGGACGTTCAGCCGCACATACTCGGCCAGTTCGTCGGCGGTCACTACTCCGTCCGAATTCTCGTCCGCCGAGCCCTCCATTCCCTTCACCACGTAGTAGGTGAAGATGCCGTGCCCCCCGCCCCAGTCCGGGCTCTCGAAGGAGCGCTCGCGGTCGCGGCTCGCGGTGAGGGAGAACAGCGATTTCTGGAGGTCCGACAAAGTCCGGTTGATGTGCTGGGTGTCCTCCGGCGTGATGGCCCCGCTGTGGCAGGAATCCGTGATCAGAATCTTGTACCGGCCACGGATCTTCCCGCCTATTGCCGCGCCCAGCGCGCTCATTGGGTATCCGGTGGAATCGATCTTCGCCAGGTCGATATCGTACGGCGCCAGGTACGCGCCGCCCCGGTACACGAAGCCGTGGCCCGCGAAGTAGATCAGGACGCGGTCGTCATCCTTGGCCACCGACGGCAGCCACTCCTCAAGCTCCCGTCGCAGGTTCGCCAGCGTGGCCTTCGCGCCTGTCAGCTTGTGGACGTTCTCGGCCCGGAAGTTGCCGCCCTCCGGGCTGATCAGGATGGAGTAGATGGAATCTGCGTCGCGTTCCGAGTATTGCAGTTGCAGCTTTTCCGGCAGGTTCTGGTAACTGGCGATCCCTACCACCAGGGCATAGCTGCGAGGGATGGAAACCGCCGCGGCCTTAGCCGGAGCGGTGGTAGCTGCCGGCTCCTTCTCGATCTTTAGGTCCCGCTGCTGCTGCGCCAGCCCCGGCACCCCCAACAGAGCCAATATCGCTAGAACCCTGCGCGCGTCGTGCGTTCCCATATTCTCACCTGTGCGCCAGCCGGAATTCGTAGATCACCGGTCCGTTCAGCGGCGCCGGCGATGCCACCACGGCCGTATTCTTCTGCCGCATGATGAGCAGTTCCCGCTCGCTCGTCTGGACGCCGGCCAGGTTCTCCGGCAACTCCATCCCTCGGGCGATCGCCTTCGGCCCCGCCGACGTATCGATGCACTCGCCCCGCGCGCGGAACAGCGTGTCGTCGCAGCGCGGCAGCAGCGTCTTCGGCAGTTCCTTCGGCGGCGGAGGCGCCAGCGGCCGGTACTCCGGGCGGCTATCGGCGCCGGTGACCGCCGCCGGGGTAACCATCCAGTAGACCACTTCATACCCCGCGGGTCCGGCGATGCGGAAGGCCGTCTCGGTGGCCGGCACCATGTAGTCCCGTCCCGCCACCACGCGGTTGTCGCGCCCGGTTTCTTCCCTGGGGAACAACTGCTCGTACTTCCCCGACGTGCTGTAATTCATCACGTACAGGTAGCCGTCGAAGTTGGTGCGGAAACGGAACCGCACACGGTCGCCCTGCCCGAACACCAGCCCCGGATCGACGGAGCGCCATGCACCTCCATCGCGCCGCTCCAGCATAATCTCCATGCGGTGCGGCCCCTGCGAAAGCGTCCTGGTCTGCGCGTGTGCCCCGCAGACCGTGGCTACCAACAGCGGCGCAATCAGCCACTTCATATATGTTTACCGGTGCGTCAGCCGGATATCCGCCACCACGCGCGAATCGGGGCTGCCCGTGGGGTTCACCACGTAGACGGCCTTTTCTTTGCGGCCCGGCGCGTTCTTCGGCGGCTCGGCTTCGTCGTCCACTTTTTCAATCACCAGATCCCGCGCGTAGACCTTACGCAGATTTCCGACTACACTATCTTGAATTTGGAGACTGGCCATCATCAGCGGCTCGCGGCGCGGCCGTGCCGGTTCCGATGTGGGCACCTGCTGACCGCCGCGAAGCGCATAAACCAGTTGCTCGAGGTCCGGTTCGGGCTGCCGGGAGAACACGACGAATAACTTCTCCTCCCCCGCCTGTTCGTCGAAATAGAACCGCGATTTCGGCGGCATCACGTAGACCCGCCCCTTTTCGATGCGGTTATTTCCTTCCTCGATCTCGGCGGAGGGAAACAGCGGTTTCCACGTGCCGCTCGAACCCTGGTGCACGATGTAGAGATAGCCTGCGTCATTGGCTTCCACGGCAACCTGAATGCGGTCGCCCGCGTGGAAGGCGCTATCCGGCGAGACCTCCACCATGCGGCCGTCCACCAGTTTCAGGAGCGTGTACCGCAGCCCCAGCGGTGCGCCTCCGGTGAAGGCCACGGGGACCAGGCGGCCCTCCGCGGGATGGTCTACCGGCGTGTGTGCAACCACCTGTCGCGGCGGCTGCGCGGGAGGTGCCGCGCCGGCGTTATCCTTCGGCTGCGGGGCGCGCCTAGCCGGTTTGGAGCCGGCGGTCCTCGACGGCGCTTTAACCGGTGCCGCTTTCGCCGCGGGCTGTTCAGCCGCCGCGTAGAAAAGCTCTCGCGCGGTAAGCTGCCGACCTGCCGGTGGTGCCTGCCCCAGGCAGAGCATCGTGGCTAACGTTGTATTCACTAGTGTCGCCAAAGCGACGGCCCTGAACATCGTTTCACCCCCTGTTTAAGATATCACCTGCGGCACGCCGGCTTCCTTCCCGATAGCGCGCCCGGATTTCCTCCGTGACACAATGGTGTGAGCACGCCCATGAACGTCCTCTTTCTCTGTGTAGCCAACTCCGCCCGCAGCCAGCTTGCCGAAGGTCTGGCCCGCTCCCTGTTCGGACCGGCCGCCCGTGTAGGAAGCGCCGGGTCCGCCCCCGGCGGGTTCGTTCAACCACTTGCCATCCAAGCCATGCGGGAAATAGGGATCGATATCTCGGATCATCGTTCCAAATCCATGGATAGCCTCGAACCCGCTTTCCTGCGCTCGCTCGATTTCGTCATTACTCTATGCGCGGACGAGGTCTGTCCGGTCCTGCCGTCCAAGGCCGCGCGGCTGCATTGGCCCATCCCCGATCCGGCCGCCCAGGCCGGTGATGAAACACTCCAGCTTGCAGGCTACCGCCGCGCCCGTGATGAAATCGCCGCCCGCCTCCGCCGGTTTGCCGGCGAACACAACCTTTCAGGGGCAGGGAAGCAGTTATGATGTAAGCAGGCCCCTCATATCTGTATGCAGAAATCTTCTATCTTCACCCCGATGGCGTCGCGCAGTTTGAGGGACAGCGTCGCCGAGTTGCTCAGTGATGCCTTGATGTCGGGCCGCATTCAGCCGGGCGAACGGCTTAATGAAAGCCATCTGGCCCGGCAGTTACAGGTGAGCCGCGCTCCCATCCGGGAAGCGTTACAGCAGTTACAGGAGCAGGGCTTGGTGGTCAACCAGCCAAGGCGGGGCATGTTCGTCGTCAGCCTGGATGAAGAGGACCTGCAGAAGATCAACAGCCTCCGGCTGGTGCTCGAAACCGAGGCCTTGTGCCTGGCCGCCCGTAACCTCAACCCTGCCGGCGAGCGAAAGCTCACGCAACTGGTCGAGAAGATGGAAAATACGCAGCCCTCCCCGGCCCTACAGGCTACCCGCATGGACCTCGAGTTCCACCGCACCGTCTGGTCGCTCACCGGGAATGAGTATCTGGAGAAGACCCTGGTCAGCCTCACCGCCCCGCTGTTCGCCTACGCCATCCTCACCAAGCCGAAGAACGAAAAGCTGCGGATGATTCTCGACTCGCATCGCCCGGTACTGGAATTCGTGCAGGGCAAGTCCTCCGAAAGTGCATACCAGGTGATGCTCAATCACCTGAAACTGCGCTGGAGCGAGCCGTCGAAATACGCCAGCTCCCAGCACGCATGAGCGCTCAACCGCGGCTCTCGGCGGCTTCCTCCCGGATCTTCCCGTACCCCATCACGAGGCCTTGCGTGTTTTTCGAAGGCGGCGGTGCCGTGAAGAGGCTCGCCGCGTAGCCGCCGGTGAACGTTGCGATCACCCCAATGGGACCCTGGTAGAGAAAACTCCACTTGGTCAGGAACATCACCGCCCCAACCGATACGACCCCGATGATTGCGCCGGCGATGCAGCCGCTCGCCGTGGCCCTCCGGGTCATGGTCCCCAACAGGAAGATCCCCAGCATGGGGCCGGATACGAAGCTGCTCACCCGGCTGTACGCGATCACCAGTTCACCGGCCTTCCCCGCCGTCAGGGCCAGCAGTGTGACCGTAACTCCCCACACCGCTGTCCCGATTCGCCCCACCACTGCATAATGCTCCGGGCTGCGCTCGGGCCGCAGCACCCTCTGGTAGAAATCCACCGTCGTGGCCGTGGTCAGGGAGTTGATGCCCGCCGACATCACCGCCATGGACGCCGCGAAAATGGCCGCGATCACCAGTCCCGAAATGCCGGTCGGCAGCTCCCGGACAGCGAAGAACGGCACGATGGCGTCCACGTTTGTCAGGCCGGCCAGGTGCTGCGGGTTATAGCCGTAGAAGACGAACAGCGCCACCCCCGCCAGGTACAGCAGGGAGATGATCGGGACTACCAGGACGGCCTGCAGAATCACGGATTGCCGGCACTCCTTGGTCGATTTTGTGGTGAAAAGCCTCTGCAATATGGCCTGGTCTGTGGTGAGCGGCGCCAGAGCCAGCACCGCGCCGCCGATCAGGCAAGCCCAGATGCTGGTCATCTGAGTGGGATCGGTCGAGAGATTGATTACGTCCAGCTTGCCGGCTTCGAGCGCCGTCGAAAAGGCCGTGGCGGCGCCGCCCGGAACCCGCCGGATCGCGATGAACAGGATCAGCAGAATCCCGGAAGTTACGGTGAAGAACTGGATCACGTCCGTCCAGATCACCGCCTTGATGCCGCCCAGCGTGGTGTAGAACGTGGTGAAGATGCCCATCAGCAGGATGCACTGCCACACCGGCAGCCCCGTCACCATGTTGATCACCAGGGCGGGCCCGTAGATCGCCACAGCTACGTGCCAGCTGCGTAGAACCTGGAAAAGCGCGCTCACAATCAGCCGCACGGTCAGGTTGAAGCGGCGCTCCAGGTATTCGTACGCGGTATAAAGGTTGAGCTTCGAGTAGAACGGCACGAACACCAGCAGCACCAGGGGTGCCACCAGCGGATACCCTACGATGATCCAGGCCAGCTCCATGTTGTAGCGATAGCTCCAGGCCGGCGCGCCCATCACCGAGATGGCGCTCAGGTCCGCCGCGATAATCGAGATCCCGGCGGCCATCCAGGGCATGGAGCGGCCGCCCAGGAAGAATTCTTTGGCCGTGGACTTCTTTTTGTAGAAGGAACTGCCGATGGCTGCTATTCCCAGCAGGTAGGCCAGGACGGCGACAAAATCCAGCGTTGAGAAGCCCTTCATATGGCCGTCCAGCCGCCGTCTACGGCGATGTTTTGTCCGGTGATGTAGCGCGAAGCGTCGGATGCCAGAAAAACCGCGGGGCCCTCGATGTCGGCGGCTTCCGCCATGCGCCCCAGCAGCGTGCGGGCGTTGTAGTTGCGCTCGAATTCCACGGGCGTTTCGGGCGTCTTGAAGCCGCCCGGCGAAAGACAGTTCACCCGGATTCCGTCGGGCGCAAGAAAGCTGGCCAGGTACCTGGTGAAGTTAATCATCCCGCCCTTGGCGAACGAATAAGAGACCGAATTGTGCACCGAAGTGCCAAGATAAATGCCAAAATCGGGCCCTACAAGGCCATATATGGACGCAATATTGACGATGGAACCGGCATGTTGCGCCCGCATGGGTTCGGAAAAAATGCGGCAGGCGAGAAACAGCCCCGTGGAGTTGAGCCGCATCACGGACTCCCATTCTTCGGCGGTGGTATCCGGCAGTTCGCCGCCGGCGCGCGCCACGGCGTTGTTGAAGAGCACGTCGATCCGGCCATGCCGCGCCAGGATGCGCTCCCGCAAGGCGTACATGGCGGGCTCGCTCGCGAAATCGCAGGCTTCGGCCTCCGCGCGCAGGCCTTCGGCGCACAAGGGGGCGGTGATGGCGGCGCATTTCTCGCTGTCGCGCGAGGCCGCAACGACGGTCGCGCCGGCCTCGGCCAGGGCACGCACGATGTGGCGGCCCACGATGCCTGCGCCGCCGCTGACCAGCGCCACTTTGCCATCCAGGCGGAACAGTTCGGGGGCGCGCACTAGAGGCCTGCCTCCAGCGTCCAGATGCCGCGGATCCGGTTGCCGGACTCACCGCCCGCCCCGACCAGCCGTTTCCCGATAACGAAGAACTTGGCGTCGGCGAGGGCGTGGGGCAGGGAGCCGGCGGTGCTGAGGGTCTTGGCTTGCGGGTCGAACGAGAAGATCTCGGAGGCGAAGTCGCTGGTGTAGCCGCCCAGCAGGAGGATGCGGGCGCCGTCCGGCACGGCCCACCAGGCGCGGCGCGCTACAGGCAGGCGCGGCAGTTCGCGCCACGTTCCGGCCGCGGGATCGTACTCCCAGGCATCGTCCAGGTTGCGCAGCGCGCCGCCCTCCGTGGTGGCGCCGCCGAAGAGGTAGAGCTTGCCGCCGGCCGCGGCAAGGGCTTGAGAGAAACGCGCCGGACCGGGCAAGGGCGGCATGGTTTTCCAAGCGCCGCGTTCCCGCGCCCACATGGTCCTATCGGCCGAGCCGTAGTCGCCCGCCTTGCTGAGACCGCCCAGCACATAAATGGTGTCGCCGATCGCGGCTGCGACGGGGTACAGCCTGGGAGCCGGGAGGCCGTAGGGCAAAGCCTCCCATGCGCCGTCGCGAAGGCGCAGGGCGCTCGACGTGACAGCGCCGTTCGCGCCGCCCCCGAAGACGTACAGCGCATCACCAAGCACCACGCAGGCGGCATCGCTGCGCGGCGCGGGCAGGGCGGGGCCGGGGCGCCACTCATTGCGCGCGGGGTCGAAGAAATCCGTGCGGGCGCTCCAGAGCTTGCGGTCGCCCTCCCAGTAGCTGCCGCCCGCCAACGCGAGCGTTTTCCCGACCACCCCCGCGATGTAGCCCGCGCGAGGCAGCGGCATGGGCGCGCGCTCGCGCCAGGCGAGTGAAGACAATGCGATCGAAGACATGAGAACCCCCGTAACCGCTCCCCTGACCGTCATCCGACTACCCCCGTAACCAGAAACAGCGGTTCCCCGGGTTCCACGACCGGACAGGCGTGGATGAGCGCGACCAGCCCGTCGCGCGGCGCCGGAATCTCCTCCACGCACGCTCCTTTCAAATCGAGAAGCATGCCCAGCCGCTGGCCTTTCCGTACTGCGTCGAGCAGTTCCACTTCGGGCACCAGGAAACCGCGGTGCGACGACGAGATGCTGTCGTCGATGTTGCCATCGCCGTAAAGGTGATATTTGCAGGGCACGGTTTGGGGTGCACCGGGGAGAATGCCCAGGTGCCGAAGCAGGTTGAGAAGGCCGCGGCGGAAGAGTTCGAGATCTGCCGGTTCGATGCGGCCGGCCCCGCGCGCCTCGGTGTAAAGGGCGGGGATGCCGCGGCTGCGGGCCTCCGAGACGGTGCGGCCCGGCGGGACGGTGGGGTGGGCCCACACCACGCGTGCTCCGAAAGCGAAGGCGGCCGCTTGGGCGGCCGGGTTCGAGGCGTCGTACCCGATCATGGAAGGCATCAGGGACCGCACCCCCGCGCTGTGCAGGTCCAGGTAAAGATGCGCGTGCAGGATGACGGAGTGGCCCAGGTGCCAGGCGATGGCTTCCGTGGGGCCGCCGTCCGCGCGCCCGGGAAAGACCCGCGCCAGGTTGCCGCCGTCGAGCGGGCTGGTGCGGGAGACATTCCAGAACGCCGGCGGATTAGCCACCGGGACGGCCAGGAAATCGCCGGTCATGGCGGCCGGGTCGAGTTCCCGCACGGTGTCGAGGATGGCCCGCACGCCCTCGAACTCATCGCCGTGCACTCCCGCGGTGGCGACCAGGGTCCTGCCGGGGCGCGCGCCGCGCACCAGCACTACGGGCAGCGCCAGGGCGTGGCCGGCAGCGGTGAATTCGAGATCCAGCGCGTGTTTCGCGTTGGGCTCGAAGCGGCCGGGGTGGAAATCCTCTGGCCTCATCTAGTGCTCACCCAGCAGCCAGTCGCGCGTGAAGCGGGCCCAGCGCACGTCGCGGCCGCCATCGGGCAATTGCTGCTGCCAAACGGTCACCAGGGTGCCGTCGGCGGTCTGGGTCAGCCCGGGATAGGAGACCTGGTAACCGATGGGGTTGGCCAGGATGCGGGGGCGGCTCCAGGTCTTGCCGCCGTCGGCCGAGAGCGCCGCGCTGAGCGGGTAGCGGTTCGAGGGCGAGTGGTTCCACACCGCCACGATCTCCTGGGGATGCTGTTCCAGGCGCCAGAGCGCGGTGGGGGTGTTGTGCCCCACCAGGGCGCTGGGCTGGGGCCGCGACCATGTGATGCCGCCGTCGCGGCTGCGCGCCTCATAATGCCGCGAGCTTCCCGAGCGCAGGATCATGAGGATTTCGCCGTCGCGCAACTGCACGATGGAGGGCTCGCAAAGGCCATTGGTGGAGCCGGGGGTGACCTTGCGGGTCCAGGCGTGGATGTCGCCGTTGAGCGTCCAGCGCATGCCGTCTGTCGAGCGCAGCAGACCGCTGGCAAGCTCCATTTCACCCTCGGTGCGGGCGGCCAGGCCCTTCTCTGCCCAGAGGTCCCAGGAGATCCCCATCGCGTAAGTGCCATCGTCGAGCCGGATGGCGTTGTGCTGCTTGCCGGGGGTGTACTGCCGGGGTATGAAGACCTCGACGGGCGCGGACCAGGTTTCGCCGTTGTCCTCGCTTCGGGTGACCATGGTCCAGGCTTTGGCGATGCGGTTGGGCACGGTGACGCGGGTGCTGTAGACCCAGACCTTATTGCCGTCCACCAGGATGTTGGGGTCGCCGTCGGCCTTCTCGGCGTCCTGGATCAGGATGCGGGGGTTTGCCCAGGTGCGTGCGCCGTCGGAGGATGTGGCGCCTACCACCCGGCTTCGATTGTCCGTTTTCCCGGCCACCTGCCAGACGGCGAAGAGGCGGCCGTCGCCGAGGCGGGCGATCTGCGGGATGGCATTACGGTAGTACTGCGCGTCGGAACGGCGGACGGCGCCGGTTTCAAAATCGGCGGCGGGCGCAAGCGGCAGCAGGAAGCAGCAGAGAGCGATGGTTCGGATCATTTCTCGGCTCCGGTCAGGGGTTCAGTATAGTCAACTGTCGACAGCGTTGTAAAGTCAGTATGCCAGCCAACCTCCGTCCACCAGCAGGGTTGCACCGGTGATGAAGGCGGCCTCGTCGCTCGCCAGAAACGCCACTGCGTTGCCCACGTCTTCGGGTGTCCCGCGGCGGCCTAGCGGCGTCACACGCATGTAGCGCCCGGTTGCGCCGGCCCGTTTCAGGTCGGCTGCGATCTCGGCGCTCGCGTCGGTATGGATGTCCCCGGGGGCCACCGCATTCACCCGGATACCGTGGGGCGCCAGCTCCAGCGCCATCCCCTGGGCGAGCGACACCTGGGCCGCCTTCGTGGCGCAGTAGATGGAGGCAAACTCCTGCGCGGCATAGGCCGCCACGGAACTGATGTGCACGATGGAACCGCCGCGGCCGCGGGCCACCATCCGGCGGGCAACGGCCTGGGAGCAGTGGAACGTACCTTTCAAGTTGATATCGACGACGGCGTCCAGGTGCGGCCCGGATAATTCGAGGAATGCCGCCGCCGCGGGCCCGCCGGTGAGGCTGGAATTATTCACCAGGATGTCGATGCAGCCGTAATGCTCTTCGACCCGTGCCACGACTCCATCGACCGCAGTGCGATCGGAAATATCGAGCGGGAAGGTGAGGGTTTCCGCTGCACAAAGCGCCTCGGCGGCTTCGCGCAGGCGGTCTGCACTGCGTTGGGCGAGCGCGAGCCGCACTCCCTTGGCTGCCAGCACCCGGGCGATCCCCAGCCCGATTCCGGTGCCGCCGCCGGTGATGAGGGCAACTTTGCCTTCGAGACTCATTGGATCAGGTCCTCAAGATAGCGCGGCAAGGCGTCCACGGGGATGAGGGCGTCGGGGCGGCGCGCGGCGGCTTCCGCGATGCTGTCGGGGTCCTTGAAACCGTGGCCGGTTACGAGGCAGACGGCGGGTTCGTTCTTGTCGACGAGTCCCTCGCGAAGCGCTTTACGCAATCCTGCGAGCGCGGTGGAGCCCGCGGGTTCGCAGTAGATGCCTTCGGTGTCGAGCATCATCCGCTGGGCCTCGAACACTTCGTCGTCGCTCACCGCGATCCCCAGCCCCCCAAATTCACGCAGGCGGCCGAGCGCCAGGCTCGCATCGATATCGAACGGCACCGCGAGGCCGCTCACCCTGGTGGTGCTGCGGACGGGCCGGATTTCGCTATCCCCGCGGGCGAAAGCCGCCACTACCGTGGAGCAGCCCTCCGGCTGCACGGCATGCACCCGCACACCGCTTCCGGCGAGGCCGCGGCAGACCGCCGTGAACAGCCCTCCGCCACCCACCGGCACGAAGACATGGGCGGGGGCACATTGGGCGCGCAATTCCCGGCCGATGGATTCGACGCACGCCATCCCAACGGGGCAGTACCGGTAAGCCGAAACCACCAGCGGGATACCGCGGGTCGCGGCGAGATGCTGGAGCGCTTCGAAGGCCCGGGCGGTCACCACCGCGGAAGTGACGAAATCCTCCACCCGGATCACTTGCGCGCCGTGCGCCTTCATCTGCGCCAGTTTGCCCGCCGGCGCGTGCTGGTTCACCACGATGGCGCAGGCGATGCCGTAGCGCGCCGAGTAAGCCGCCAGGGCGGAACCGGTATTGCCGGACGAGGTGGCCACGCAGGCGCGCGCCCCGGCGTCCAACATGCGTGTGACCTCCCCGGCGATAAAGCGGTCTTTGTATGACCCGGAAGGGTTGCAGATCTCCAGTTTGAACCACAGCCGCCCCATCCCGAGCGAAGGGCCGATCTGCACGCTCTCCACCAGCGGCGTGTTGCCTTCTCCCAAGGTTGCCCGCATAATCACCTGTTCAGAAAATCAGATCCCACTGCCCCACCTGCCGGGGGATGAAGCCCTTCGCCGCCTGCGCGATGGCACAATCGATGTGGCGTTGTCCGCCCCGGAGCGTGAACATCCCGTGCCCGGGGAACAGCCCCTCGACGGCAAGGCCCGCCAGCTTATGCAGGTCCGCGCGGTAGCCCGCCATCTCCGAACCCTCCGCGTTGATCAGCCCCAGGATGCCGCCGTAGAAAAGCACATCCCCCGAGAATAGCTGCCGCTCCGCCAGGAGGCAGAAGGCATCGCGACTATGGCCGCGGACGTGGATGGGGGTGAAGGGCAGGCCGGCGATCGACAACTTCTCGCCGTCTTTCAACACGCCGTCCACAGGGCACGGCAGCACGCGGAACTCCGCCGGATAGACGCCCGCCTCGCGCGCCGCCCGCAAGCCCATGGCTTCCTCGTCGGCATTCTCGACGATGGGGCGCGTAGCCTTCGGGGCGTAGACCGCGCATCCGGTGAGCCTGCGGATTTCGGCCGCACCGCCGGCGTGATCCGCATGGCAGTGGGTGAGGACGAGGGCGCGCACGGCCACATCGCCAAAATCCTGCCGGACATTGGCGAGCAGGCGCTCGGTGTGGGTGCCGGCGCCGGCATCGATCAGGACCACGCCGTCCGGCGCACGCAGGACGTAGACGTGACAGTCGAGGGGTCCCGCGAGGCCGAATTGAAAGCTTGCGGCGATGGCAAGGCTGTCATGAATCCGCATGGCTCACTCCGGGCGGGGCCAGGGCACCCGCAGGTGTTCCGCTACCAGGGCTTCGGGGCAGCCCTTCGCCCGGCCGAAGATGTAATCGAGCAGCGGGCGGTGCGCACGGATGAGGTGCCGCTTCTCTTCGTTCTGCATGATGCGCAGCACGGAGTGGGCGAACAGGGGAGCCGCCAGACCGTTCAGAGTGCGTTCCAGGTATTCGTTCGCGGAGGCTTTCCAGATGGCCCGGTGGAGGTCGAAATCGAGGCGCGCGCGGACGTCGGGGGCCGCGGTTTCGGCACGCTCCAGGCGTTCCAGCGCCCGTTCGAGGCGCGCTGCACCACGCGTATCCAGGCGGGCGCGGCACGCGCGCAGCGCTTCTCCTTCGAGCAGCACCCGGAGGCCGTTGATCTTGTCCACGTCGGCTTCTTCGAGATGCACCACAAACATGCCGCGGCGCGGGGTGTTTACGACCATGCCCTGTTCCTGGAGGCGGAGCAGGGCCTCCCGGATGGGCGCGCGGCTGAGCCCCAGTTCCCGCGCAATGCGGGTTTCGTTCAACCGCTCCCCGGCCTTGATGGTCCCGCGGAAAATCGCCGCGGTGACCAGTTCCACGACGTTATGACGCAGGGTGGGGATGGCCACCGGGGAGAACAGCGTTTTGCCGAGCGTGTCTTTCAAGTGCTTCTCCGAATGGTCGCGGCGACGGATTCGACGAGCAACCCGGAGCGCAGCCGCAAGTAGTTTAGCCCGCTCGGGCCGGCGGCGGTTGGGGCGAGCGGCGCGGCCGGGCGGCCGTCTAACAGCACATTGCAGCGCCGGACGGCGGTGTCGAATGCGAGTTGTACGGTTTGCCAGCGGCCGGGGGTGAGGCGCGCAAAAGGGAGGCGGAAAATGGCTTCGCGTTCGCCGGCATCGTCACAGGGATCGAAGAAACGGTCGGCCAGCGCGATGCTGCCGGCCCCCGGCTCGGGGCGCAGCCGCAAGGTCACGGTCCCGGCTGTCCCGTTGGGGAAATTCCAGACCGCGCCGCCGTCGCGGGGTACGTGCAGGCGGCGGTCGACAATGCGCGCGCTCTCGACGCGGTCGCGCCACCAGCCGCTTGCGGGCCCGACGGAGCGGTAAACGGACCATCCATCGAGGCCGCCCGAGAAGTCATCGCGGCGTTCGGTTTCGAGGAGCCAGCGGGGGTCGAAGAGCAGCACCACGCGGCGGCCTTCGCCCTGACCGGTGACCAGCACGACGTTGCCGTCGCGGGTGACGTCGGCATTGGGGTAGGCGGTGGCGCGGTCGCCCTTTTTCGGGGGTGTCTGGTGGCGGGTGGGGTCCAGGTAGACCTCGCGAAAGCCGCGCCAGGTGCGTCCCTGGTCGCTCGAGATGGCGGCGTGCAGGGCGTCGCGGCCGCCGTATACGCCTTGGCCATCTACGCGCGGGGGCGGCTCGCAATTATTCCAGAAGACGGCGATGCGGCCGGCGGGCAGGCGCAGCAGACCGGCCGGGGAGTTGGAACTGCGGAATCGCGAGGGGGCGGCGGGCGACCACTCCACGCCATCGCGCGAGAAGGATTCGTAAAGCCAGCCGGTCTGAGTGCGGACCAGCATCCACACGCGGCCGTCGGCCAGTTCCACAATGGCGGGCTCGACGGCGCCGTAGTTCGAACCGTTGTAACCCTCTGTGCACGGCGACGTGAGGCGCGCGGGGGATTCCTTCCAGGCGGCCCCGCCATCGTCCGAGTAGATGGTCCTGACCTCGTTCGAGCCGGTGGGCGGGGTGGAAGCACGTCCCGGAATCCACGCCGCGAAGGGCAGCAGGATGCGGCCGGAGCGCAATTGAGCTACGCCGCGCAGTGCCCCCGTATAGCCCTCCCAAATGCGGTGCGGGGGCATCCAACGGGCGCGTCCGCCGAGAGTGCGGGCGTGCCAGATGTCGAGCATGCGATCCACGGCAATGGCGCGCCCTTCACCGCGGAAGAGCAGGAAAAAAACGTGCAGTTCGCCCTCACGGTCGAGGAAACTGCGGCAGGCGTAGGCGGTGGGGCCGGGGACTTCAAATTCCACGCGCGGCGCGCTCCAGGTGCGGCCATTATCGGCTGAGGCGATGGATGCGACATGGCTGCCCCGCACCATGTAGAGGATTTTGATGGCTCCGTCCGGCAGGGTGACCGGGTTGGCTTCGTTTTCTGCGGGATGCGCCACAATGACGGGGGCGAAGACGCGGGGAGTGCCGGCCACCGGGGCGGCGGCGAGGGCAGCGCAACACGAACGCCGGGTGATCTTACGAGGGGAACTGGCGGGCATGCGGGTCTCGCCTTCCTGTCGACAGAAGCCGTAGGATATCACAAGGGCTGCTGTGTTACGGGCCAAAAAGCGTGAGTTTCTCTACATACCCCCTTGCACCCCTGTCGACAGTCTGCTACGCTTCCCCAAATTGGAGTGCGTATGTCGAAACGTTGGCTCACTTGTGTGGCATGTTTGGCTGCGTCCCTCGTGCCCGCTCTCGCTCAAAACACCACCGGCACGATTTCCGGCGTAGTCCGGGACCCTTCGAACGCCGTCCTTCCCGGCGCGCGCGTCATCGTCACGAATGAGGACACCGGCTTGCGACGCGAAGTCCTGAGCAACGATGAAGGCGCCTATCGTTTGCCCTTCCTGCCCATCGGCCCCTATTCGGTGCGGGTGGAGAAGGAAGGCTTCAAGAGTGAAGTACAGACAGGCGTGCGCCTGGAGATTCTGCAGGTGCGCACCGTGGAGTTCACGCTCGAATTGGGCGCGCTGGCGGACACCATCACAGTAGAGAGCCGCGCTCCGCTGCTTGAGGCCGAAAGCTCTCAGGCAGGCGAGGTGATCAAGTCCGAGCAGGTGACGAACCTGCCGCTCGGGCGGCGCAACTTCATGCAGTTGACGTTCCTGGCTCCTATGTCAACGCCGGCCAGCGGTGACTTCCGTTCGACCGAGGTGGGTCGCGGGTCCGCCGTCCCGGCCAGCGCCGGGCAGCGGCCGGAACAGAACAACTATCAGATCGACGGCATCGACAATAAGGAGACCGGGCGTAACGGCTACGCCATCAGCCCTCCGGTGGATTCGATCAGCGAGTTCAAGGTGCAGACGGGCCTCGCGCCGGCCGAATTCGGACGCGGGGGCGGCACCATCGTGAACGTGGTGACCAAGGGCGGCACCAACGAGTATCACGGCACGCTATACGAGTTTCTGCGCAACGAGTTCTTCGACGCGCGGCCGTACTTTGCCGACCGCAAGAGCCCCTTGAAGCTGAACCAGTTCGGCGGCGCGCTTGGCGGGCCCATCAAGCAAAACAAGCTGTTCTTTTTTGCGAATTACGAGGGCCTGCGGCAGAGTTCCAGCGGGAGCCCGCCGCTCTACCGGGTTTTCACCCAGGAGGAGCGCAACGGCATCTTCGCGACAACCGTGCGGGACCCCATCACTAAAGTTCCGTTCGCCAACAACACCATCCCGCGGAGCGCCATGGATCCCATTTCCCTGAAGGTGCTCGAACTGGTGCCGGAGCCCAACCGCGCAGACCCGCTGCGCAACTACATCTTCAACGGGCGCGCGCCGGGCAAGACCCGAACGGACAATGTGGTGTCGCGTTTCGACTACAACCTGGGCCAGAACGACAACCTTTACGGCCGCTACCTGTTCAATGAGGAGACCTACACGTCTCCGGCGGCTTTCCCGGCGCCCTCGAACGCGGGCGGCACGGACCGCGGGTTGCGCGCCCAGGGCGCGAGTGCGCACTGGAACCACGTTTTTACCCCCGCCCTGATCAACAACCTGAACCTCGGGTTCACGCGCTACCGCAATTTGTTCGCAACCCTGAACTCGTTCAAGCAGGATTTCATCAAGGACGCGGGAATCACCAACGTCCTGGCCATTACGGATCCGCTCTTCTGGGGCGTGCCGAACGTCTCGATATCGGGCTACAGCATGCCGTCCGACGGTACCCCGAATTACCGGACGACGAACAGCTTCCAGGTGCAGGAGAGCCTCTTCTGGAGCCGCGGCAAGCACAACTTCAAGGTCGGCGGCGACATCCGGGATGTGCGGGAGTTCATGTTCTACACCGGGGGGAACGGCGCCACCGCCTTCACCAATAACTATAGCGGCAGCAACGTAGCCGACTTCCTGCTGGGGTACGCCTCGTCGGTGAGCAAGACCGCGCGCGCCACACAGTGGAACTCCAAGGTTTACTACCTGGGGGTGTACGTTCAGGACGACTGGCGGGTGACATCGAAACTCACCCTGAATCTGGGGTTCCGGTACGAAGTCGAGAGCGCGCTGCGGCAGAACGACAACGGCGGGCTGGGCTTTGACGTGGCCACCGGCACCATGGTGGTATCGAACCTGGCCACCAACAAGGCGTTGATCGACGACTTCTACACCAGAATCCGGCGCGATGTCCCCATACGGTACACGGACCACCGCGCGCCGTATAACGCCGACGTGAACAACATCGCGCCACGAGTGGGCTTCGCGTACCGGGTTTTCAACAACACGGTGCTGCGCGGCGGATACGGTATCTATTACGACGCCCCTCAGATCCAGTCGCTGGCTTCCACCAACGATTTCGCGCCCAACACGTTGCGGCCGGTATGGACGGCGAGCCCGACGGTGCCGGAACTGGGCTACAACCCGGAAGGTGCCACGTCGGCGGAGAGCACCCTGCTGAACGCGCCCCTCACCATCTTCCCGTTCCTCTCGCGCGATTTCCCGTACGGCAAGATTCAGCAGTGGAACTTTAGTGTTCAGCAGCAATTGACACCGTCGCTCGTGGTGGAAGGCATCTACCAGGGATCGAACGGCGTGAACCTGCTGATGTTCGACAACATCAATGCGCGGCCTCCGGGACCGGGGCGGGTGCAGGACCTGCTGCCCTATCCGCAGTTCGCGCGCATTCAGGCGGAAGATATGTGGTCGCGGTCGTGGTACAACGGCGCGGCCATCAAGGTGGAGCAGCGTCCGTGGCACGGGCTGTCGTACCTGGCGGCGTACACGTTCTCAAAATCCATGGACACGGCGTCCACGCTGAACCAGGCGCCGCAGTGGACCGACCCGCTGAACAAGATGGGGACCTCTCGCGGGCCGTCCGATTTCGACGCGCGCAACCGCTTCACGACGGCATTCGAATACGCGCTGCCCATCGGGCGGGGCAAGGCGATCGGGTCTGATTTCTCGCCCGTGATGGACAAGATCTTCGGCGGCTGGGGCACGCGCGGTACGATAGCGTTCCAGAGCGGCGCGATGACGAGCCCGTCGATGAACCTGTCGCGGCTGGGCACGTGCGCCACCGCTTGCTCGGCGCGGCCGGACCGCATCGGCGACGGGAACTTGTCTAAGGACGAGCGCACCGTCGACCGTTTCTTCGATGTAACCGCTTTCCGGCTGCTGGCTGCCGGCGGGGTGGAGCAGCGCGTGGGGACGGCGGGCCGCAACATCCTGGTGCAGCCCGGCACCAAGAGCCACGACCTGCAGGTGTTCAAGTACGTGCGGTTTAGCGAGCGGCAGTCGCTGGAATTCCGGTGGGAGATGTATAACGCCTGGAACCATGCGAACTGGGGTTCGGCCTCGACGAACCTGGAGGTCCCGGCGACGTTCGGCGTCATTTCAAGCCGGGGTGGCGGCCGTAATATGCAGTTCGGCCTGAAGTTTGATTTTTAGGCGCCGACGATGATGAAACGAATCTGTTGTGCGATGGCGCTCGCCGTGGTGTTGGCGGGCGCCGCCAAGGACGAAGTCTTCGAGTTTCTGGTAGCCCCCGCGGGCCCCGGCAATCAACGCAACTCGGAGGCCGACATCCTGCCGCTCAAGGATGGCCGCCTGCTGCTGGCGTGGATCGAGTTCTACAGCGACAAGAACAGCGACTGGGCGCCGGGCCGCATCTCCGCGATGTACTCGCGCGACCGCGGCCGCACCTGGGGCGACAAGTTCGTGCTCCAGGAGAACATCGGCGACATGAACGTGATGGAGCCGGACCTGCTGCGGCTCAAGTCCGGCAAAATACTGTTCATCTTCGCGCGCAAGAATTCGGAGGGCGACTGCCAGCCGTTCGTGCGGATTTCGAACGACGATGCGAAGACGTTCTCACCGCCCAAGGCGATGCCCATCGATCCGCACCCGTCCTACACAGGGTTCAACCACGATCGCGCCATTCAGTTGCGATCGGGTCGCATCCTGATGCCGCTGTTTTATACCAAGGATTACCGGATCGACAAGCGCATCCGGAGCCGCGTTTACTACTCAGATGACGAGGGCGCGACATGGCTGCCGTCGAAGACCATCGTGGACGTGGAGGAGAGCAAGCCCGGTGCGCAGGAGCCGGGGGTGGTGGAACTGAAGGACGGCCGTGTGATGATGTGGATCCGGGCCGGCACGGGGCACATCCACCGCTGTTATTCGAGCGACCGCGGCGAGACGTGGTCGACGCCCGAGGCGATGGAACTCGCATCGCCGCTTTCGCCGCAGTCGATCAAACGCATTCCGTCCACCGGCGACCTGCTGCTGGTATGGAACAATTCGCCCAAGGACCGGTTCCCCCTCACGACCGCCATCTCCCGGGACGAGGGACGCACCTGGGAGAACATCCGGAACCTGGATGAGGACCCCGCCCACACATACGCCTATACGAGCATCGAGTTCGTGCGCGATCGCGTGTTATTCACATATTATGCGGGGCCGCCGGCGGGCAAGCGGGAAGGACCGCTGTGGTCGCTGAAGTTGAAGAGCGTGCCGGTGAAGTGGCTGTACCGCGCGGAAACACGGCCGTGATGTAGATCGGACACATACACAATGAGTGTTGCTAAATTATCCGGAGTCATAACCGCCATCGGGACACCCCTCGGGGAGGGGGACCGCGTGGATGAAGCTGGGCTGCGCCGTCTGACCCGATACCTCGTGGATGCCGGGGTGCACGGCATACTTTCGAATGGCTCTATGGGCGGGTTCGCGTTCCTCGCCGATGACGAGCAGATCCGCTCCGTCGCTACAACGGTGGCGGAGGCCAACGGGGCGGTGCCGGTGATTGGCGGCCTGGGCGAAACTTCCACCTCGCGCGCTGTCCGGATGGCCCGGCGAATCGTTGCCGAAGGAGTGGATTACCTCTCCGTGCTGCCGCCGTTTTATTTTTTCGCCACCCAGGAGCAGTTGATCGCTTACTTCTCCGAGATTGCAGCGGCAGTGGACGTCCCGGTGTTCCTCTACGACAACCCGGTGATGACCAAGAACAACATCCAGCCGGAGACCGTGGCAGAGTTGCGCCGGCGCGTGCCGCGCATCGTGGGGATCAAGGTCAGCAACCAGGACGCCGTGAATTTGCAGAACCTGCTCACCCTGATGAAGGGCGACCGTGAGTTCGCGGTCTTGACGGGCAGCGAATTCCTGGTGGTGATGGGGTTGCAGATGGGCTGCGACGGCTGCGTCGGGGGACTCTACAATTTGAATCCCCACATGGCTGTGGCGCTGTACGACGCGTGGATCGCGGGCGACATGGTTCGGGCAGCGAAGCTCCAGCAGGACGTCATCGCTACTTGGCAATTGTTCCGCCGCGGCCACATCTGGGGAGCGTTCGACGAAGCCCTGCGCCACCTTGGCATCTGTGAGCGGGCCACCGGCAGTCCGTACGTTACGGTCATGACCGAGGAGGACCGCCAGTGGGTGCGGGACATTCTGGACCGCTACGTGATGCCTTACCTGAGTGTCTCCGCGAAACAATGAAAAGGGTTGGGGTCGCCGGACTGCTGCACGAGTCCAACACGTTCCTGGGGACCCCGGCACGATACGAGGATTTCGCTTCCACCAGCTTGACCACGGGCGCCGCTCTGCTTGAGCGCTGGGGCAAGGCGTCGCACGAGTTGGGCGGGTTTCTTGAAGGCGCGAAAAACGCCGGTTTCACGGCCGTGCCGTTGATGGCTACGTTCGCGGTACCGAGCGGCACCGTGGCCGCCGATGCCTTCGAGCGGCTGGTGGGGGAGATGCTTGCGGCGCTCGCGCAGGCGATGCCCCTCCACGGCCTGCTGCTGGCGCTCCACGGGGCCACGGTTTCCGGGCAGTATCCCGATGCCGATGGCGAAATCCTGCGCCGCTTCCGCGCCCGCCTGGGGGCGGATTTCCCCATCATAGCGACGCTTGACCTGCATGCCAACATCTCGCACGAGATGGCGGCGCACTCGACCGCGCTGGTGGTCTACCGCTCGAACCCGCATTTGGACCAGAAGGAGCGCGGGGTGGAGGCCGCCTCGCTGATGGGGCGCGTGCTGCGGGGCGAAGTGCGTCCCGTGCAGGCGCTGGAAACGCCGCCGCTGGTGATGCGGATCTCGCGCCAGTACACTGCCGAGCCGCCTGCCCGTTGCTTGTACGACGATCTCCGGACCGTACTCGGGTGGCCCGGCATCCTCACGGCGAGCGCGGCCATGGGGTTCTACTACGCGGACGTCGAGGAGATGGGGGCGTCGTTCCTGGCGGTAGCGGATAACGACCCGGCGCTGGCGGTGCGCGCCGCGCGTTGGATGGCCGGACGCGCCTGGGAGCGGCGCGAAGAGTTCGCGGGCGGACTGCCGTCTCCGGCGGAAGCCGTGGCGCTGGCGGCGCGTTCCGAACGTACCCCGGTGGTCCTGATGGACGTAGGGGACAACGTCGGGGGCGGCAGCCCGGCCAACTCCACGGTGCTGTTCTCGGAAGTGCTGCGGCAGGGCGTGCCGGATGCGCTGGTGGTGCTTTTCGACCCCAAGGCGGTGGCTGCCTGTGTGCGCGCCGGCGTTCGGTGCGAGGTAACCGTGGACGTCGGCGATCCCGCGGTGCGGATCAGCGGGCGGGTTCGGACCCTCAGCGACGGCCTGTTCACGGAGACCCAGGTGCGGCACGGCGGGTGGTCGCAGAACGACCAGGGTGTCACCGCCGTCGTCGAGACGGAGAGCCGCCACACCGTGGTGCTCACCAGCCGCAGGATGGCGCCCATGAGCCTGGAGCAGATCCTCAGCCTGGGAATCCATCCGGAGCGCAAGCGGGTGCTGATTGCCAAGGGCGTGGTGGCGCCGCGCGCCGCTTACGAGCCCGTGGCAGGGGAGATCATCCTGGTGGATACCCCTGGGGTGACCTGCGACGATCCGGCGCGCTTTGAATACCGCAGGCGCAGGAAGCCGCTCTATCCGCTGGAGCCCGAAGCGGCCTACTGAAGGAACCAGGCCAGAGGGATGCTCTTGAACTTCAGGGAGAGCAACTTGTCCTTCTCCACGTAGTAGGTGAGGAGGAGGCGGTCGCGGTAGGGCGTAATGCTTGTGTAAGCGTAGGCCGAGGCGGGGTCGCCCTCGATGGTTTTGGGTGCGGACCAGGTGCGTCCTTCATCCTTCGAAACGGCCGCTACCAGGGGGGTGCGCGGTCCGGAGTGGCCGGTCCCGAGCTTCACGTTGGGGTTGTAGACGAGGAGGAGTTCGCCTTTGGGGAGCCGGTGGAGCGTGCTGGGGGATTCGGGCGCGGCCATGGTCCAGGGAGCCGCGGCGGTCCAGGTGTCGCCGCCGTCGGAGGAATAAGCCGCCCAGATCATGCCCAGTTGCGTGCGGATAATCTGGAGCAGCCGCCTGTCCTTGAGTTCCATGAGCCCGGGTTCCATGGCGCCGCGCTCGGGGCAGCTCACTTCACCGCGGCCGCGCTTCCAGGTGAGGCCGTCGTCGTCCGAGTAATACGCCACCGTCCGGAAGGGTTCCTTGGTCCAGACCTTGCCGACGTAGGACATCGGCAGCACGATCCGGCCTGACGCGAGACGTGCGGCGCGGGCGTTGTTCATTATGTAATAGCCGGGATCGTTGACCACC
This sequence comes from Bryobacteraceae bacterium, assembly GCA_035561075.1. Lineage (GTDB taxonomy): Bacteria > Acidobacteriota > Terriglobia > Bryobacterales > Bryobacteraceae > JAMCRM01. Next base: position 40,413 of record DATMYF010000105.1, on the reverse strand, counting down.
CGCAGGGGCGGGCTCCAGGTTTTCCCCTCATCGGCGGAGCGGCGGAGCATGGTGTAGAGTTCCGCGTTGGAGTCCTTCTGTAGGAAAAAGAGCAGGATTTCGCCTTGGCGGGAGCGCAGGAAGCTGGCGGACATAACGTTCTGCTTCCCGGTGTTTTCCTGAAGAGTGAAGCGCGGGGTCCAGGTGCGGCCGCCATCGGTGGATTTCGAGCCGGAAATGCGGCCGGCGGAATCATCGTTTGCGCCGCCGTAGAAGTCCGACCACGCGGCCAGCAGAGTGCCGTCCTTAAGCACCACCACATCGCCTTCGCTATTGCGGCGATTCTCCGCGGTGGCGGGAGCGAGCATGGTTTCGATGATCCCAGCCGAACGGGGCGGGGGTGCCGCGGTAAGGGCCAAGGCCGCGAGGATGGGGGCAACTGTCGACAGAGTCAAGCGCGATTGTGCCATCCCCGCGCCGGTCTGTCAACCCGGCTGGGGGATAAAAAAGGCGCCCGGGAGGCAGGCGCCTTCATCGCGAAGGGTGTCGAACCGGGTCAGGCCTGGAAAGAGCTGCCGCAGCCGCAGGTGGATTTCACATGCGGGTTGTTGAACTTGAAGCCGGCGCCTTCGAGGGTTTCGACGTAGTCGACCTCGGCGCCATCCAGGTAAAGCAGGCTGGCCTGGTCGACGAATACTTTCAGGCCGTCGTAATTGTAGGTCTTATCCAGCATGCTGGGCTGGTTCTCGAAAGCCATCGAGTAGCTGAAACCCGAGCAGCCGCCCCCGACCACGGCGATTCGCAGCCCGGAAGGCTGCGGTTCCTGCGTGGCCATGATTTCCTTCACTTTTCCGATAGCTTTTTCCGTGAGCTGAACCATTTACACACTCCTGATCTCTGATTCCATTGTACAAGAGCAATGGATGACCGCTATGTGTTGGATGCGCTGGAGCGCCGGGAGGCTTCAGGCTCGGGTCCGGATCTGCTATCTTCGCAATTGACGCCGCGTATACGCGGTGAAACCGGTGGCTTGCGGGGCGCGTCGGATTCGGTGTATGGGAACACTGACCGGCGCTCTACCGATTCCCGCGTTCGGCCCCCAGGTTGCGGAAAAGAGTCGCGTGGATTACCAAAACACCCAGGAAGGCGCTTTGGTGAAGCGGGCGCAGGCCGGCGAAGAGGCGGCTTTCCGCGAAATCGTCGAGCGCTACCAGTCTAAGGTGTTCTCTATTATCCACGGCATCGTCCGGCAACGGAATGACGTGGAAGACATTGCGCAGCAAGTATTTGCGAAGGTTTATCTGTCCATCAAGAATTTCGATTTCCGCAGCTCCCTGATCACGTGGATCTACAAAATCACGGTTAACGAGTGTTTTGACTACCTTCGCAAAAAGAAGGTGCGCAAGCTGGTTTATGAAAGCGATCTGAGTGAAGACGAAGTACGCCGGGTCGAGAACACAGAACCTTCGGTCGACCGGCAGCCGCCCCAGGACACGACCCTGGCTCGCCGCGACTACCTGCTCAAACTTCTCAGCCGCGTTTCGGAAGAGGAACGCATGTTGTTGATGATGAAGGAGGTTGAGGGGTATTCGGTGGAGGAATTGGCGAGCATGACAGGGATGAACGAGAACACCATAAAGGTGAAGCTGTTCCGGGCGCGGCAAAAACTTGTGAAAGCGGCGCAACGGCTCGACAGGGCCCCGGGCCTGGTGGCGGGCTAAGCGATGCCGCGTTCTTCGATGTGGCGAAACCCGGAAGCGGGCAGCAAGAAGATCCGCAACGGGCAGGTTAATGGCATGTTAACTTACAATTCGTAAGGGAAGAAAAGTATGCACCCGGTTATCGTCGAAAACCTCGAGGAGTTCATGGCCGGCACCCTGTTTCCGGCGGCTCAGCGGGAGTTTGAGGCGCACCTCACGTCTTGCCCGGCCTGCCGGGATGAGGTGCGGGGTATGCAGGAGATTTCGACGCTGTTCACGGCACTACGTCCAGCCGAAGCCATTGAGGCATCGCCCGGATTCGTGGCGCGTGTGATGCAGCGTTTGGCTGCCGAGGAGGTTCCGTCGTTCTGGAGCCTGTTCTCTCTTGACGCAGGGTTCGGGCGCCGCGTGGTCTTCGCGTCGCTGCTGACTTTGGCGGTGCTGGGCAGCTACCTGGTTTCGCTTGAGAGCGAGTACCGTCCGTCCCCTCCCAGCCCGGAAGCGGTGATGGCCATTGAGCACAAACAACCTTCCGCGGATCCGCGCCTGAGCGATCGCGATATGATGCTCGTAACCCTGACTTCTTATGAGCCTTAGCCCGACGATGCTCCACCCGCCCAGCACGTTTTGGCGAAATCCCAGGGTGGCTTGCGTCACCGCCATGACGCTGGTTTTCCTATGCGGCACGCTGGTGGGGGCACTGGCGTACAATTTCACGGCGCAAAAAGCCAGGATCGCCCAACGGGCACCCTTCTGGACCGACGCGGGCAAGGCCATCTACGTAGAGCGGATCAAGCGCGAGCTTGATTTGACGCCAGCCCAGACGGAACAGATGGAGAGCATCCTCGACGATTTTGCGAAGTACTACCGCACGGTGCTTTCCGACGGCAAGAATCGCATTATGCAGATCCTTGACGAGGGACAGAGGCGGAAGTTCGACCGGCTGTTACAGGAAAGCCAACGCTAGACCGCCCGGAGAAAGCAGCGGAGAGGGCTCCGCGTCCGTTTCCCTCTGTTTGCCGTCTTGGTTCTCTCTCGCACTAAATCCCTAGCCTCTGTGCTACCCCGCTGTACGTAAACCAGTATTCTGAAAAGGGATCGGCTTGACACTCCGGCGCGCGGCGCATCGAAGCCGCAAAGCGGGAATGAGGGTGCATTGTGCGCAGAGAATCCAACCGCAACGCCGCGATCAGAGCACTGCTTATTTCCGTCGCCATTTTGGCAGGCACCAATTGCCTGGATGCCCGCGCCGACTGGGTAGCCACGGGGCCGTTCGGTGGCGTGGCCGAGGTGATACGGGTCGCACCGAAGCAGCCAAATCTGGTCCTGGCAGGCAGCGCGAACGGACTGCTCTATCAATCGCTCGACGGGGGGCAATCGTGGGTGCACCGGTATTTTCCGGCGCAATTGGCAGCAACACTGCACGCGCTCGAAGCCGATCCGCGACACCGGGGCACCTGGTATGCCGGCACAGAAAGCAATAATCCCAGGCTGGCGGGAGTGCACAAGAGCGAGGATGGCGGCGCGACCTGGAAGCTGCTCCCCGGATTGACAGGCAAGGCCATTTGGGCACTGGCTGTCTCGCCCGCCAATCCGGACATCATCGCCGCCGGCGCGGCGGACGGCGTGTTTCTCAGCCGGGATGCCGGTGCATCCTGGGCTCGGATCTCCCCTGAAGCGAACACAGACCTGCGACCGGTTGTCTCCCTCGCCTTCCACCCCGCCGATGCGGACGTGATCTACGCGGGCACAACGCACCTGCCTTGGCGGACGCGTGATGGTGGGGCCAACTGGGAATCTATCCACTCCGGCATGCTCGACGATTCCGACGTCTTCAGTATCGCGGTGGACTCACGAAACCCGGCCACGGTGTTTGCCAGCGCGTGCAGCGGAGTGTACCGCAGCGGCGACGGTGGCGGTTCCTGGAAGCGGGCGGCCACGCCCCCCGGTGCCTTCCGCGCGTACCTGGTGGCGCTCGACCCCGGACGCCCAGGCGTGGTCTTCGCCGCTACGAGCGCCGGCCTGCTGCGTTCGATGGACGGGGGCGTGCGATGGCAGCGGGTTTCGCAACACGCCGTCAAGTCGATTGCCTTCGACCCTGCCAACGCGAGCAAGATTTATTTCGCGTCCGTGACCGGCGGAGTGCTGGTGAGCCGTGACGGCGGGACGACGCTGGCGGATTCGAACATCGGATTTTCAAATCGTAATTTCGCCGCTATTGCGGGCTCGGGTCGGGTGCTCTATATCAGCACGGTCTACGAGCCCGCGAACGGTGGGATTTTCCGTACCGGTGACGACGGCCTGCATTGGCGCCGCATGGCGAGCCCCGGCGTTAACGAGAACATTGTCCGGCTGGCAGCCGTGCCGGAGGATCCCGACCACGTCTACGCGGCGGGCTACCGCAGCCTGTTTAGTTCCACCGATGGTGCCCGGACGTGGGCGATGCAGGCAGGGCCTCCGGGCGGCGGGCATATTGCCGCACTGCTGCCGCTCTCCCGCGAATCGCTGCTGGTGGGCACGGCAGCCGGCCTTTTCCGGCGCACAGGCGGGTCGTGGAAAGCTATCGAGCTGCCCGGCGGCCGCCGCTCCGTGGAACTGCTGCAGAGCTCCGGCGGCGGCGCAGTTACCGCGGTGACGGCCGCGGGTGCGTTTCGCAGCGAGAATGGCGGGGCTTCCTGGGCCGCCTGCGGAGAGCCCGCGGCGAATGCCGTCTGGTATGGTCTGACGCTCGAGCCCGGACCCGCCGGAGGAGCACTGGCCGCGACCGCTCAGGGTCTGTTCCGTTCCACAGACCGTTGCGCCTCCTGGGTTCCGGTGCGCGGCGGGCTCGCCCAGGCAACCGTCAGCGCTGTGGTGTTCCACCCGCAACGCGCCGGCGAGGCACTGGCTACTCAGTTCGGGACCACCTTCCGCACCACCGACGGAGGGCTCACCTGGCAGCCGCTCGGCGATGTGGGCCGCAACGGTGCCTATCCGTCCGCTTTGCTCATTCTCCCCGGTGCGCCGCAACGGGCGTTCGCCTTGTTTCCGCGGCGCGGCGTTCTATCTGCTTGGATCGACCCCCAACAGGGCAACACTTCAATAGGAGGAAACTGATACATGTTCCAGACTTCGCGGCCTGTTTCGTTCAGGTGGCGGGGCACTCTCATTGCAGTCGCGGCGGCGCTTGCCGCGGCAGTCCCGGTATTCCCGCAGAACCAGCCTCCCGCAAGCGCACCTCTGTCCGGAGAGTATTCGATTTTTGACATCAGCCCGTTTGCCGGATACCAGTGGTTTCAAATTTACGCCAAGAACGATCATCGGGTGAGTGAATTCGAGCCCGGCCTCGTCGTTGGCCTCCGCGTTACCGAGGACCTATCGAAGTATATCGGCCTGGAGCAGAGCTTCACCGCCGGATTCAACGATCTGCGGCTCCGTCCTTTTGGCATTGACCAGCAAGTCGGCGCGACCGCGCGCAATTACACGATTGCGATCAACCCCGTGTTTCACTTCACGCCGCGGCAATCGAAGTTCCGGCCGTTCGTGACAGTCGGCCCCGGGCTCACCTGGTACGATCCCGGCAAGAACGTCAACACCGGTTCCGTCGCGGGCGCCATCCCACCGACGGACGAATTGAAAACCAAGTACGGACCTTCCATGATTTACGGCGGCGGCATCAAGTACAACGCTTCGCGCCGGGTCGGGCTGCGCGTGGACGTGCGCGGGACGTGGTCGAAGGGGGTGTACTTCGGACTGCCGTCCATACCGGGCGCTACGGGCTCGATTTACAGCCCTCACCATGGTTCCGAGCACGCCATGGCGGTGACCGGCGGCATCGTTTTCCGCTTCGGCCACCGCACCGACGAAGCCCCCGCTCCGCCGCCGCCTCCTCCTCCGGCGCCCAAGCCGGCGGCCGAGATCACCGTTGGTCCCATTACCGGCGCTCGCGACGTATGCCCCGGGGAAAGTGTCCGCCTCGAAGTTACGGCGAGCGGTTGGCTGCCGGAGCAGACGCCGGCCTATCAGTGGATGGTTAACGGCCAGCCGGTCTCCGGCGCCACGGGCGCCAGCTTCGACCTTCCCACAGCCGACAGTCCGGGCGACAAGACGGTCACCGTGCGGGTCAGCGCCGGCGAAACCTCGAAGACCTCAGAGCCGGTAACCGTGCGGGTGAAGGAGTACAGCGCCCCCACCGTACAGTTCGCGGTCACTCCATCGACGATTCCGTTCGGTGAAAAAGTGCCGCTCAATGCCACAGCCAAGGCTTCGGAATGCGGCGGGCAAACGACGGTCACCTATTCCGCCAGCGAGGGCACCGTCTCGGGAAACACCTTCGACGCGGGCACGGTTGCGTTCGACCCGGCCAACCGGCTCAAGCAGCAAACCAAGGTGATCAAACTGACCGCCACCGCTACGGACCAGAAGGGCGGGACCAGCAGCGCCGTATCGGATGTCACGGTGACCCTGAGTCCTGAAGCCCGCCGGCTGGACGATATCGTCTTCCCGGCCAACAGCGCCCGGGTCAACAATTGCGCCAAGCGCCTCCTGCTCGAACAGCTCACCCCGATGCTGCGTGAAGACCCGAACGCTACCGTGATCCTCATCGGGCACCGCGACGAGCGTGAAAAGGGACGGGCCGCGGCCCGGCTCGATCGCGCCCGTGCCCTGAACGCCGCTGCCGTGTTGAGTGCCGGAACGGGCATCTGTCCGCAGTTGGAACTCAGCCGCGTGAAGGTGGGTTCGGTAGGGAGCGATCAGAGCTCGCCCGTTAAACCGCTGCTCTGCGGAGCATCAACCGATGTAAAGGAACGATCCGGCCAGACAGTGCGGTCTTCGGACCAGCGGGCCCAGTTCCGCCGTGTCGAAGTATGGATCGTGCCAGGCGGGGCAGCCATGCCCGCCGGTGTCACCGGAGTACAGGACGCCCCGGCTTCCGAGGTTCAGAAGCTGGGCTGCCCGAAATAACCGGAGCAGGCTGCATCCGGGGCGGGGAGTGCGATGGCCCCGCCCCGGATCGTTCAACAGATGCTTACGGGCGCGGTTCTGTCCGTCCTGCCCGGGCGGCCTTTTTGGCGGCCACCTGTTTCCACCGGTCTAATCTTTCCCGTATGATCGTCAGGTGCCGGTCTGGCAGCACCCAGTCGCTAAAACTTTCCATTACGACTTCCTCGGTTAACGAGGCGCCGTGCGTTTTGACGAGTTCCTTTATGCGTGCGTCCGCCATGGTGCGGACCTCCGCTTCGGTTTTTGGCTTCATTGCTGCCGCTCGCTGACTCATTGGTATCCATTATTCCTCGAAAACGCCGCCAGCGGTGACTTCCAGCTCCGGATCGAGTAAACTTCCTTTCTGATCACGAGAAGGAGGAACATGCGGATCACCGGCATTATGGGAATCGCGTTGCTCGTGGGCGGCCTCGGGCTGGCACCGGCGCGGGCGCAGGAGGAGGGCGATCTTGAGGTCCCTTACGTTCCCACGCCCGAAAACGTCGTCGCGGAAATGCTGAAGGCGGCGGCTGTCAAGAATGGCGACGTGTTGTACGACCTGGGCTCAGGCGACGGCCGGATCGTGATCACCGCGGCGAAGAAGTACGGCGCACGCGGGGTGGGATATGATTTGAACCCCGAGCGCATCCAGGAGGCCACCGCAAATGCCAAAGCGGCCGGCGTGACCGACCGCGTTTCGTTCCGGCAGCAGGACCTCTTCAAGGCCGATCTGCGCAGCGCTAGCGTAGTAACGCTTTACCTGCTTCCCTCGGTGAACCTGAAGCTGCGGCCCAAGCTGTTCGCCGAACTGAAGCCAGGTACGCGCGTAGTCTCCCACGATTTCGACATGGGCGACTGGAAGCCAGACAAGACGATTGACCTCGACGGTCACAAGATCTATTACTGGGTGATTCCGGCGGGCGCCAGCAGCCGCAAGTAGACGGGCGTCCGGTGCCGGGGACCACGCGTGGCGATTCCGGGTGCGCGCAAAGCCGGATTCACGCCCATGCGGGTACAATAGTAAAGTGCCCCGTCTGTTTTCCCTGATCTTACTTCTAGCGGCCGGAGTCTGTGCGCAGACGCCCTTCTTGCCGCTTCAAGACCTGAAACCGGGGATGCGCGGGGTCGGGAAGACGATTTTTGCAGGTGACCGCGTGGAGGAATTCCAGGCGGAAATCCTGGGCGTCCTCGAGAACATCGGCCCCAAGCAATCGTTGATTCTGGCGAGGCTTTCGGGCGGACCGCTGGACCGTACCAACGTGCTGCAAGGAATGAGCGGCAGCCCGGTGTACGTGGGGGGCAAGCTCATCGGCGCGGTGGCGATGGCGTTTCCATGGGCCAAGGAATCTATTGCAGGGATCCGGCCGATCGAGGAGATGGTGCGGGCCGCATCCGGACCTTCCGAGCCTCCGCGGCGGACCTCCATCGCCCTTACCGACACTGACGTCACGCGCGGGTTGCCCAAGCCGCGCGAGGTGCTGGCCGGGGACTCCCGCCTGGTGGATGTGGCCACTCCGGTCTCCTTCGGCGGCTTCACCGCCACCACCATTGAACACTTCGCACCGCAACTGCGCGCGCTGGGCCTGGAACCGCGCCAGGGCGTGCAGGCCGGCGGCCGCGTGGACCAGCGCATGGGGGCGGCTTCGGCCCTCCAGCCCGGCTCAATGATCAGTGTCCAACTGATGGGCGGGGATATGAGCATGGGGGCGGACGGCACTATCACCCACATCGACGGCAAGAAGATCTACGCCTTCGGCCACCGTTTCCTCAGTGTGGGCTCGACGGCGCTGCCCTTTTCCCGCTCGGAAGTTTTGGCGCTGCTGCCTACCCTATCCACCTCGTTCAAGATCTCGTCCCCCAAAGAGCTGATGGGGACTATCACGCAGGACCGCAACACCACCATCGTCGGGGAACTGGGGCGGCGCACTCCCATGGTGCCCGTGTCGATCACCGTCTCGCGGGGCGGCAAGAAGCTCGAATCATACGATATCCGCATGGTAAACGACCGTTTTTTGGCGCCGTTGCTGGTGCAGATGGCGGTCTTCTCCACGATCGACGCCACCGAGCGCACGGTGGGGGCTTCGAGCCTGCGGGTAACCGGGGAGATCGGGCTTGAAGGCACGCCCGAGCCTATCAAACTGAACAATATGTACGCCGCGGATAACGGCTCTGCCCTGATGGCGTCACTCTCCGCCGCGGTGCCTTTAGCCTGGGTGCTGCAGAGCGGGTTCGACACCCTGGCGGTGCGCAAAGTGGAGCTCGAAATAGAGTCGTTCAGCGAGAAGAAGCAGTTGCAGATCGACCAGGTGACGGCAGCCCGCAATTCGGTGAGGCCCGGCGAAAAGGTAGAGCTGTTCACGGTAATGGTGGGGGACAACGGCGCCGAGGTGACCCGCAAGGTTGATTACGAGGTGCCGGTGGGGGCCCCTCCGGGCCCGTTGTTTTTCACCGTGGCGGATGGCGCCACCACCAACATGCAGGAATACCGGATCGTGGCCGGGACGCAGCCCAAATCCGTGGACCAGGTGATCGCGACGGTGAACAGCATGCGCGCCAACACGAAAGCCTATGTGCGGGTGTGGCGAGCCGACCCGGCATTCCAAATGGAGGGCGCCGATTTTCCGGACCCGCCTCCCTCGGTTTCGATGATCCTGGGCGGGGCGCAGCCGGGCGCCGGCACGATCCAGCAGACCCGTAACGCCAAGGTGGCGGAGTTGGAAATCGCGGCTGGGGATGTAGTGATCAGCGGGTCCAAGACGATTCAGGTGGAAGTGAAGGAATGAGAAGCCGAGGAACTGCGACGCGCCGACGCGGCGAACGCCTGGTGCGCGTGTGTGCGCTGGCGCTGATGGGCGGCTTGACGGTATGGGGTTCCGGTACGGCGGCCTGGGAGATGAATACGTACCAGGATTTCGTCAGGGGCCGTTTCCATGGCGTGTCGCTGGGCCGCGACGGCCGGCTGGCGCTGGCGCCGCGGCTCGATACGGTGTTCTCCTCCGACCAGCCCGTGGTGTGGAGCGCGGTTCGCACGCCGGACGGCTCGCTTTACGTGGCTACCGGCCACCGCGGCCGCTTGTTCCGCATCGACGTCGCCGGTAAGAGCACGCTGCTGTGGACCGCACCGCAGCCGGAGATCTTTGCCCTGGCGCTGGACGCCAAGGGCGTGTTGTACGCGGCCTCGTCGCCGGACGGGCGGGTGTATCGCATCTCGGGGGGCGCCGCGACGGAATATTTCAACCCCGGGGCGCGCTACATCTGGTCCCTGGTTGCGGCGCCGGACGGTTCGCTCTATGTTGGGACCGGTGACCAGGGTAAGGTTTTCCGGGTGACCGGCCCCGGAAAGGGCGAGGTCTGGTACGAGACCGGGCAGTCGCACATCACCAGCATGGCCCTGGACCGTGAAGGCCGGCTGCTGGCGGGCACAGAGCCGAACGGGATCCTATATCGCATATCCGCCAAGGACAAGGCTTTCGCGCTCTACGATGCGAGCCTTCCGGAGATCCGCTCGATTGTGCCTGGGCCCGACGGCGCGATTTACGCTGCCGCGCTGGGCGGGTCGGTGGCGAAACGGGTGCAGGGCGCAGCGCAGGCAGCCCAGGCGGCCGCTGCGGCAGGGGCGGCTCCGACCGCCACCATGAGCATCACCGTGGAAGCCGATGCGCAGGCCGGCCCGGAGCTGAAGCCTCCGCAGCCGGACGCCGCTAAGCAGCAGCCGCAGCAACAGCCCGTCACCCCACAGGTGACTACCCAGTTCACACCCGCGGTGGACTACAGCGGGATCGAGAAATCGGCGGTATACCGGATCAATTCCGATAACACCGTCGAAACCGTGTGGACCTCAAAGGAAGAGAACGCCTACGATCTGTTGCAGCTTCCCGACAGGCTGCTGATCTCGACAGACGGCAACGGGCGGGTCTACGCGCTGGCGCCGGACCGCAAGGTCACCCTGCTGGTGCAGACCAACGAGGGAGAGGCCACGCGCCTGCTGGCAGCGGACCGAGCGGTGCTCGCGGCTACAGGGAATATGGGGCGCATTTATCGGCTGGGCGACGCCTCGTCAGCCAGCGGAACTTACGAATCCCCGGTGTACGACACCGGCAGCACGGCCCGATGGGGGAGCCTGAGCTGGCGCGGGCAGGTTCCGGCCGGGGCATCCCTGAATTTCCAGACCCGCTCCGGCAATTCCGCGCGGCCCGACCGCAGCTGGAGCGACTGGTCTGGAGCCCTGACCGATCCGGCCGGTTCGGGGGTGAGCAGCCCGAACGCCCGCTATATTCAGTTCCGCGCCGAGTTTACAGGCGGCAGTGGCGGGGCAAGCCCGGTGGTCAACCATGTCAACATCGCCTACCTTCCGCAGAACACGGCCCCGGTGGTGCGGAGCATCAACGTAGTGACCCAGGCTTCGGCGGGCGGGGCAGGCCAGAAGACGCCCGCGCAGCAGACAACCTCGGCGCCATACAGCATCACCGTGACGGATACCGGGGAGGCCGGCTCCTCGACTACCGCCGGCACCCCGACCACGGTGGTGGGGCGCTCGCTTAACCCGCAGGTGAACGTAACCTGGCAGGCCGACGATAGCGATGGCGACCATCTGGTGTATGCGCTCTACTTCCGGGGCGAGGATGAGCAGGCGTGGAAGCTGCTGAAGGGCAACCTGCACGAGAGCACGCTTTCGTTCGATGGCGATGCGCTGGCCGATGGGAAGTACTATTTCCGGGTGGTCGCGTCCGACCACGAGGCGAATCCGCCGGCGTCGGCACGCACGGGCGAACTGGTTACCGCGCCTGTGCTCATCGACAATACCCCGCCGGTGGTCGCGATCGCGCCGGCGCGCCGCACCCCGACCGCTGTCACCATTGAGTTTGAGGCGATGGACGGGGCCTCGGCGCTACGCCGTTGCGAGTACTCCCTGGATGCCGCTGGGTGGATCCCTGTGGAAGCCGCCGACGGGGTGATCGATTCGCTGCGCGAGAGGTTCGTCCTGGAGCTTCGGAACGTGCCGGCCGGCGAACACCTGGTGGTGGTTCGGGCCGTGGACAATTCCGGCAACGCGGGCCTCGCCAAGGTCGTACTACGGTGACGTGGACGCAAACCGGGCGGAGTACAGGCACTTTCAACAGCTTACGGCTTTTGTAGTACCTTCCACTGTCAGGGGTAGGGACGCAAATAGCTCAGTCGGTGTCTTCGGCGTCAGCTGTGGTTTCGGTCAGGTCTTTGAGGCCGCTGAGATCGAACCAGGTGGAGGGGTTGACCTGGGGGGCGAAACAGCGTCCGCATTGCCACATGTGGCCGTCGAACCAGAACTGGGTGCCGCGGCAGGCGGAGCAGCGGGCAGAGGGAATGCGCCGCAAGGCCACCAGCCTCTCCCTGCCACGGGCTGGAAACTCCATTTCGACAGCCAGCCCGCGCAGTTCCCGCGTTGATTCCCGCAGCTTTCTCGAGAGCATTTCCGGTGTTTTGGGCAGCGCGCCCCCTGGGGCCGCGGCACGGACGCGACCCAGCAGTTCCCGCATGGTGCCGATCCAGGAGAGCGGGCCAAGGCGCGTCTCACCGGAGCGGTCCAGCAGCTCCCGGAGGGCTGCCAGCACCGGGTCGGATCCGGGCGGCGGATCGATAATCGGGCCGGACCCGCCCATGGGCGGCGGCACGGGCCGTCTCTGCGATTTCCAATAGCCCTCGTAGGGTTCGCCGCCGAGCTGCACGTTCAGCCACAAGGTGGGGTTTACGTCGGCGGGCTCGCAGTGGCCGCAGACCCAGTGGGAGTGGATGCGGTCGCGGTAGCTCGTGAGGCGGAACCAGATGCCCCCGCAACGCCGGCAGGGCCGGACCGGCAGCGACCTCACGGTGATCAGGCGGGCTCCGCGGCTCTTCCAGGGGAGCACTTCGAGGCCCATGGGGGGCAGGGTCGGGGCCAGGCGTCTCAGATAGACGGAAAAGGCCCGGGCGCTCACCGGCATGGAGAGGGGGTCGTTGGCATGGCCCGCCAGTTCGAAAAGCAGCTCAGTGGGGGGGCCTGTCCAGGGCCGGCCCTCCCAAGCCCTGACGGCGCGCACCAGCGCCGAACGGATCACGGCTTCTTCGACGCGCTCAGACATGCCGCCTCAGTGATGTTCCGGAGCAGTCCATAGTTGCACGAAACGGGGCGGCCGCCTCCCTGGGGAGTGCCGTTTACCTCACTTTCAGAGCCGCGTCGCCTTCCGGACCGGAGTAGAGCAGCTCGAGCGACTTGATGGACTTGGTCTTAGCGCTGTAAGGGAAGTAGAGATAACCGGCCACGGGAAGGCGCGCGGGGCCTTCGGGTAGCGCGGAGGCGACAGCGACTTCGTCGGCCGTGGCTTCCCTTTGCCGGTCGATGCCGCCGGGATTCTCCGGTTCGGGAGCGCGCGGGGGGCGCGGGACACGGCTGGTGGCGTTAGGATCGCCGGGGAAACGCTCGACGGGATCCGGGCGGCCTAGAATCACCCCCGCGTTACCGGCGCCGGCGACGGCTTCCAGGCGCGGCCCTTCCCTCCACTCCGGGTACTTGAGGGATGCCGCGACGAAGCCGGGGCTCTGCGGCAGAATGGGTCGCTTTTTCCCGTTCATCAGCAGGGTGAAGGCGCCCGCGGTAACCTCCGTCGTGCCGCCACGGGGCGGGAAGACCGCTACTTCCACCACCAGGTAGTCCTTAACGAAGAAGATGCCGCGCCTGCCGGCAATGCTGCGCACCAGGTATTCGGCGCCGATTTCTAGCCGGCCCGCCCGGGCGTGCGCGGAGTACGCGGCGGCGCTGTCTTTTGCCGGAACACCGCCGAAACTGGTTTGCCCCGGCAACAGGGCGCAAGACGCGACGATCACGAGCAGGCGAAGCATAGCGGCAGGGCCGCGATTAACGGTGCCCGAGGAACATCAACCAACCGATGCCGAACAGCGCCACGATAAAACAGCCGAAGACATAAAGGCCGTAGCGCAGGCGCTCGCGGTCGGTCTTCTTGGTAACGACACCCAGGACGATGGAGCTGAAAAGCGCGAACAGGAATGCCGCCTCGAAGTGCGAGAGCGTCATATTCGGCATCAGTTCTTCCTCCCGGCCGCGATTTCGAAGGCGTCCACCATTGCCAGGACGTTCAGCAGCCCCGCTGTAACCAGAAACTTAGTCCCGTAGTCGTAGGAGTGGCCGGCGACGTCCGGCTGGTCATATCCGAGCCAGGCTGTCAGCAGGTACAGGATGCCGTTGGCGACATCGGCAATGAAGCCACCCACGTTGATGATGGTGGTGAGGAGGTCGCCGGATTCCGGCTGGAACATGGTGCCACGCATCAGCAACCCGCAGATGAACATGCCCGCCACAGCGAACAAGATGAGCCCGCCGCGGCCGTGCCGCTTCAAGAGGAAGTGACCCCCGCCAGGGACCAGCCACGCGAGCGCCACGGGGGGCAGCCACACGGATACCGGCGGCAGGGGCGGTTTGGCAAGCGCCTCCCGTGCGTTCTGCTGTGATGCCATATTCTTCTTCAGTTTAGCAGAGAGCGCCGGAATCAGCGCCGCGGAGCCGGGTCGAGGATCTCGCCCCAGACCACCTGGTAGGCCTCAATATCGTTCTCAAAGTTCCTGGACCCGCGGACGAATACGCGCAGATTGAGCACCAGCGCCGAGGCCGCCACCTGCTCGCCGTTATCGAGATACCGGGTGTCCTCGCGCAGCAGGACGGCCTTGTCGCCGTCGCGGCGCGTGTGCAGCACCATGCGGGGACCGTCCAGCCGACAGACGACGCCCGATAGCGTGAGGCTGCCCATCGGGACGATCTGGTCGAGCGAACTGCGCCAGGCGCGCGACGCAGTGGAGAGCGGGCGGCGCGGGGGGTGCCGCTCCACCACGTGCACGGTGCGGGCGTAGCGTAGCGCCGTTCCTGGTGCGGAGTCGGAGACTACTTCGAGCAGATCGCCCTGATGCAGGTTTTCGGCGCTGATCCGCTGCTGCTCACGCTCGAAATAGGTCTTTGGGTCGAAGGTGAAACGGAAAACCTGGTTGGAAGCGCTGCGGACGCTGATTTCACCGGCGCCTTTAGAGACGTCCCATTCGAGCAGGTTTCCGCGGAGGATAGCGGGGGCCGGGCTGGCGGCTTGCACGGCCGCGCAGACGGCCGTAAACAGCGCGGCGGCGAATCGCAAGGGGCACCCCCTGGCTACAAGGTAGCATTACGGGCGCAAGTAGATCTGAGTGAAGCGATACGTTCCGTCGGGCGCGGTGGCAATCCCCACACCGGTACGGGTGTGGCGGCGGTCGAGGATGTTGCGCCGGTGGGGAGGACTGGCGAGCCAGGCCTTAACTGCCTCGGCGGCCGGTTGCGAGTAGCCCCTGGCCTGGAAGATGTTCTCGGAAGCGGTGGCCCAATGGATGCCCGCTCGGCTCAGCCGGTCGGCGATGCCGCCGAACTCCGGATCCTGGTGAGCGAAGAAGCGGGCGTCCCGCATACGCTCGCTGTGGGCGCGGGCCGCGCGGGCAATGGCATCGTCCCACGCCAGTCGCGGCAACCCGGCGTCGGCGCGCGTACGGTTGACGGCCTCGAATACCTGCCGCTCGTAGCCCTGCGGAGCGCCGGCAGGGGCGTATCCCTGTCCGAAGGTTGCGGCGAGCACCAGGAGCGTCATCCACATAGAAGTTTGGACGTGGCGGGCGGGAGAGAAGGGTGCCAAGAGGTTCCGCCCGCCGCGCGGAACCCCTTTGTAGCATGCCTGCGGGGTCCGGGAGTTAACAAATCACGCGGCGGAGCGGCTCGTATAATTGGCCTATATGGCAATTCGCACCACGGTAGTAGGAAGCTACCCTGTTCCCCATTGGCTCCTCGGCGACATGTCGCGCGGCACGCTGCGCGACGCCATCATGGTCGTGCTCAAGACCCAGGAACTGGCAGGCATCGACGTGGTCGCCGACGGCGAGTTGAACCGCTTCGACCCCAGCCATCCCGAAACCAATGGGATGATCGATTATTTTGTGAGCCGCATGGCGGGCATTCGTACGCGCTTCTCCATAGCGGATATCGAGCGCTTCCGGGAAGACGCGGGACTCGAATACCGCAGTGAACCTGCGGGCATCGTGGATGGCCCTATCGGTGAGGGCGTGCTCAACCTGCCGCGCGATTTCGAGTTCATCCGCGCGCTGGCGTCCAAGCCGCTCAAATTCACCTGCACCGGACCCCATATGCTGACCAAGGTGCTGACCGACCGGCACTACGGCGATCGCGCGGAACTGTCGATGGCCATCGCGTCCGTGCTGCGGCGGCAGGTGGCGGGTTTTCGCGCCGAGGTGGTCCAGATCGATGAAGCTAACATCAGCGGGCACCCCGAAGACCGGGAGTGGGCGCTCGAAGCCATCAACCACGTGCTCGAGGGCGCGGCGGGTGAGCGCGCGGTACACGTTTGTTTCGGCAACTACGGCGGGCAGAGCGTTCAGAAGGGCTTCTGGCGCGACCTGATGCCGTTCTTCAACGGGCTGAGCGCGGACCACCTGGTGCTGGAGTTCGCGCGCCGCGGCTACGACGAGCTCGAAGTGTTCCGCGACATGAACCCGCGCATCAAGCTAGGCCTGGGAGTTGTGGACATCAAAGACAACGCTATCGAAGCGCCGGAGACCATCGCGCGCCGGCTGGAACATGCGGTGCGGGTGCTGGGGGTGGAACGGGTGCGCTACATCCACCCGGACTGCGGCTTCTGGATGCTGCATCGCAGCGTGGCGGACGGTAAGATGCGCGCCCTCGCCGCGGGCCGCGACCTGTTTGAAGGCCGGCGGCACGCGGCGGCGGGATAGCGCTTATTCGGTAACGCCGGCCGGTTCCGGGGCAGGCTGCGGCAGATCCTGCTTGTGCTTGCAGGAGGGGCACTGCAGCACGGGACCGGCCTTCAACCACTTTTCGACCATATAGGGGTGGCCGCACTCAGGACACTTATCCGCGGAGGGCTTGCCCCACGCCACGAAGTTGCACTCAGGGTAACGGTTGCAGCCGAAGAAGGTCTTGCCGCGCTTTGAGCGCCGCTCTACCACTTCGCCTTCGGAACACTCCGGGCACTTCACCCCCACGGTCTTCTGCTTCACGTACTTGCAGGTGGGGTAGTTGCCGCAAGCGGTAAATTCGCCGTAGCGGCCGGTCTTGAGCACCAGGTTGGTGCCGCACTGCGGGCACTTCTCCTCAAGCGCGACGTCGGGCTTTTTCTGCTGCCCGCCTACGGGCTTGGTGGTCTTGCAGTCGGGATAGCCCGTGCACGCGAAGAAGGTGCCGAAGCGGCCTTTCTTGAGCACCATGGGGCGGCCGCAGTTTTCGCAGTACTCCTCGTCGCCCTGCTCGCTCAGGTCCGCCTGGTCCACGTCCGGCAGGTCCACTTCCAGTTCACGGGTGTAAGTGCACTCGGGATAGCCGGTGCAGGCGATGAAGCTGCCGTGCTTGCCCCATTTGATCACCAGCGGCTTGCCGCACTTCTCGCAGAGAAGGTCCGTGGGACGCTCCATCCGCTTGATGTCGGTCATGTGCTCGGCGGCGTGCTGCAGGTCCTTATCGAACTTGTCGTAGAACTCGGAAATAGCGGTGCGCCAGTCGCGCTTGCCCTCGCCGATCTCGTCGAGCTCTTCCTCCATGCGGGCGGTGTAGCGCACATCGAAGATGTCGTCGAAGTTCTCGAGCAGCAGGTCAGTGACCACCATTCCCAATTCCGTGGGAATGAACTTGCCGCCCTCCTTGCGCACGTATTCGCGTTCCTGAATGGTGGAGAGAATCGACGCATACGTGGAGGGGCGGCCGACGCCGTCGGCTTCCAGCTTTTTCACCAGCGTCGCTTCGGTGTAGCGTGGCGGCGGCTCGGTGAAGTGCTGTTCGGGGGTGATGGAGCGGAACTTGAGCACCTCCCCTTCGGTCACGGCGGGCAGCTTGTGCCGGAGCTCTTCGTCATCCTCGTCCTTCTGGTCCTTGCCCTCCTCGTAGACCTTGAGGAAGCCTTCGGCTTTGAGAACGCTGCCGGTGGCGCGGAAGAGGAACTCGTCGCCGTTCTTGCCTTTGGCGGTGACTTCGATGCTGGTCTGGTCATACACCGCGGGCGTCATCTGGCAGGCCACGAAGCGCATCCAGATGAGGCGGTACAGCTTCAGCTCGTCCTCGGCAAGATACTTGGCAACGGATTCCGGAGTGTGGGCGACCGAGGTGGGGCGGATGGCTTCGTGGGCGTCCTGCGCTTCCTTCTTGGACTTATAAATGTTGGGGGTTTCGGGCAGGGACTCCCGGCCGTACTTCTCAACGATCAGCTCGCGGACCTCTTTGATCGCGTCCTCCGAGACGCGCGTCGAGTCCGTGCGCATATAGGTGATCAGGCCGACGGCGCCTTCCTTGCCCAGTTCCACGCCCTCATAGAGCCGCTGCGCGAGCATCATCGTGCGCTTCACGCTGAAGCGCAGCTTGCGGGCGGATTCCTGCTGCATGGTGGAGGTTATGAACGGCGCCACAGGATTGCGGCGCTTCTCCCGTGTGGCTACCGACCGGACGATGTAGGGAACACCTTCGAGCTGCGCGAGTACCTCGTCGGTGGCTTCCTTGACGGCGAGTTCCGCGGCGACGTCGTTCCGCTTCACCAGGCGCGCGGAGAGGACGGGCGGCTTCTTGGCCGCCAGATCGACGTCAACGGTCCAGTATTCGCGTTTCTCAAATTTGCGGACGTCGCGCTCGCGCTCGACGACCAGCCGGAGCGCCACGGTCTGGACGCGCCCGGCCGAGAGACCGCGCCGCACCTTATCCCACAACAGGGGGGAAATTTTGTAGCCGACCAGGCGGTCGAGCACGCGGCGCGCCTGTTGCGCTTCCACCAGGTGCTGGTCCACCACGCCGGGCTTCTGGAACGCCTTTTCAATGGCGTTCTTGGTGATTTCGTTGAACATAACCCGATAAATTTCGGGTTTGCCGTTGCGGACTCCCGCGAGCTCTTCCTGGAGATGATGGCAGATGGCCTCCCCTTCGCGATCAGGGTCAGCCGCCAGGTAGACAGCGTCTACCTTTTTGGCAGCCTGCTTCAGCTCCTGAATGAGCTTCTTCTTGCCTTCGATGATGACGTAGTGGGGCGCGAAGCCGCCATCCACGTCGACTGCAAGGTCTTTCTTCGGCAGGTCTTTGATGTGGCCCAGCGAGGCCTTCACCACGAACTGCTTGCCAAGATATTTATTGATGGTCTTCGCCTTGGCGGGCGATTCCACGATTACAAGAGCCTTTACCATATAAAACGCTTACTGCCAGGCCACCCAGTGGCGGTTTACCACACTTTAACAAAGTTCTTCCCTGGTAACTGCCGCGCTACCCCGAGCATCTCGAGCTCGAAGAGGGCGGCGATCACCTCGGAAGTTGAGCACCCCTCCATCTGGTCCACCAGGCTGTCCAGGTGCAACGCGGCATCCACTTTCAATGTTTCAAGCGCCTTGCGTGCAACGGAACTGAGTTCGGGAGGTGGCTGCTCCATGAGGGATGCTTGGCCGTCCGGCGGGGATGCGGGGTCCGGACCAAGCAGGCGGGTGCGGCCGTGTTCAATCAATTGACGGCGGACGTCGGGCGAAAGTTCCACTACCACGTCGTTCCAGTCTTGCACGAGTTTGGCGCCCTGCTTTATCAAGAGGTTCGGCCCCCAGCTCATTTTCGAGGTGATGTTGCCGGGAACGGCATACACCTCGCGACCCTGGTCGATTGCCAGCTTAGCCGTAATCGACGAGCCGCTGTACTCCGCACCTTCAACCACCAGAACCCCCGTGCTCATTCCGCTGATGAGGCGATTGCGGATAGGGAAGTTCTGTGGAAAGGCAGTAGAGCCCATGGGGAACTCCGAGACGATGAGGCCCCGTTCCGCGATCTGCGCCGCCAACCTGCGGTTCTCCGAAGGGTATACCACATCGGCCCCGCAGCCAAGCACCGCCACGGTGCAGCCGTTGGCCGCCAGGGCGGCTTTATGGGCGGCGGTATCCACCCCGCGCGCCATGCCGCTCACCACCGTAAGACCGGCATGCGCCAGGTCCGCAGCGAGCCGCTCAGTAGCCGCCACCCCGTACGGAGTGGGACGGCGGGTCCCCACCACTCCCAGCATAATCGATTGCAGCAATTCCACCCGGCCGCGGGCGAACAGGACCACCGGCGGATCGTAAATCTCCCGCAGCAGCGAGGGGTAGCGCGGATCCCGTATGGTGACCGCTTCGGCTCCGGTTTCCCGCATGCGCCGCTGCTGCGCCGCGGCATCTTCAAAGGAACATCCGCTGGCGATCGACTGGGCAACACTTCCACTCGCGCCGGCCGATTCCAGTTCCGTCCGCGACGCATTGAAGACGGCGCGCGGAGTTCGAAATCGCTCCACCAACTTACCGGTCGTCCGGGTGCCGAGTCCGGGGATCAGTTTTAGCGCCAGCCAGTGGAGTTCCTCTTCCTCGCTGAGAAAGGGCGCAGACATTATTGAAGGTGGGCTGCTCTGACGGTTCTTTCAATTCGACTCTACCAGCAGCTTGCCTCGGCGCGCAAGGACCGCGTCCGATCCCCTACCATGGAAAAAGGACCGCCCGCAGCCGGGCTTGACTCGAATATGAAGCAGGAAGCAAGCTTTTTTGAAGATCGCGAACCCATTCTGGTGTATATCGCCAAGCGCCTCCGGGACGCTCTCCGGTTGGAATCGGTGCTCACCACGGCGGGAGTCGACTACGGAGTGGAGGCGGACCACTACCACGGGGGCGTGGTTTTTCGGAGACAGCGCGTCGGCGCGTTCTTCTACGTACTCCCCGACAGCGTGGACCTCACTCATCGCGTAATGCGGGAGCACGGCTACCAGCCGCACCAGGAAAACGGCTGAGAGTCGGAGGAGGATGCCTTGCCGGAACCGGGAAATAGTACTTCCAGTACTAGGATAAACATGTTGATTCTACGACACTTGCGCAGATTCCGCGAGAAAACCCTTGCGACGGTACTATTTTCGATGATATTCTTCTGATGGCCCGGTACACTAGACCGGCGGCCATTAATATGCTCGCAAGCGTCCTCATCAGCGCGGTCTCCCTGATACTGCTCCTGTATTGGTTTCGTTACACGTGTCTGCTCCTGCTCCAAACCAACCCGATGTGCCAGCACGCCAGTAGCGCTGCGCGGGCGAACCGTCTGGCGTTTCCGGCTGTCCAGAAAGCGCTGGCGGCGGAGCTGGATGAGGCTTCCCTGGATGCGCTTCAGCATTCGTTGGACAACGATTACCGCATCGTTTTGTACCTGCTCCATCACTCCTCAGGGATGGAATTGCCCGCCATGGAGCGCACCATGCTTACACTGGATTATCGGCTGATGCAGCTTTGGTACCGGCTGGCACGCCGCAGTTCCACAGAGCGCGCCCGGCAGGCACTGCTCGAGATGTCGCAGGTGGTCGGCTACTTCTCGCAGAAGATGGGCGAGCGCGTCGCGAATCAAGCGGCCGCGTAGGATTCCTTCCCGTTCCTTTTGAATTCTTGGTGTCCTTTAGCCCTCGTGCGCCGTAGTGCGCGGGACCCCCTTCCATGTAGTGCTCTACAATGATTACGTGGGATCATCCGAAGACGCTCTCAAATTTGCCACGAGCAAGCTGGATGCGGTGCGCCGCGAAATCGGCAAGGTAATTGTCGGCCAGGAAGACGTAATCGACGGGGTGCTCATCTGTCTGCTCTCCGGCGGGCACGTGCTGCTGGAGGGCGTTCCGGGGCTGGGCAAGACGACGCTTTTGCGCACCCTTTCCCGCGCCATGCAATTGAAGTATTCGCGCATCCAGTTCACCCCGGACCTAATGCCGGCGGACATCGTGGGCAGCATGATGATCGAGACCAGCGAGCGCGGCGCCAAGAGCCTGCGTTTCCAGCCGGGTCCCATTTTCTCCAACCTGGTGCTGGCGGACGAGATCAACCGCGCTACCCCGAAGACGCAGTCGGCGCTGCTCGAAGCCATGCAGGAACGTACCGTCACGAGCGGCACCACCACGCATGAGCTCGACCGTCCCTTCCTGGTGATGGCGACCCAGAATCCGATCGAGATGGAGGGCACTTATCCGCTGCCCGAGGCACAGTTGGACCGCTTCCTGATGAAAATTCTGGTCACCTATCCCTCACGCGAAGAATTGAACCGCATCGTCGAGCGCACCATCCAAAAAGAAGAGGTGCACGTGGATCCGGTGATGGACCGTGAGACGATCCTGGAAGTGCGATCGATCTGCCGTGACGTGCTGGTGGCGCCGCACGTTCAGGAGTACGCCATTCAGCTCGTGATGGCCACGCAGCCGGAGCAGAAGGAGGCCCACGAACTGGCCACCCGGTATATCCGCTACGGAAGCTCGCCGCGCGGCGCGCAGGCGCTGGTCGAGTGCGGGCGCGTGCTAGCCCTGATGCGCGGACGCTATCACCTGAGCACGGAGGACGTGCAGCAGGTGGCTCCCGCGGTTCTGCGGCACCGCATCATCCTGAACTTCGACGCACACGCCGACGCGCAGACGCCGGAGACCATCCTCACCACCATCATCCGCGGCGTCACCGCACGGGCCGCCGCGTAGGTACGGATATGCCCTCGGCCACGCTCCTGGACCGTGAGTTTCTCGAAAAGCTCGAGCGATTCACGATCCGGTGGCAGAAATCGTTCCCCGGCCTGGTGGGAGGTCATAATGCCTCGCGCTTCGCGGGCCCCGGACAGGAGTTCCTGGACCACCGCAACTTCCACCACGGCGACGACCTGCGGGCGGTGAACTGGCGCGCGTACCTGCGGCTCGAGAAGCTCTTTCTGAAGATGTTCCAGGTGGAGCCGCGGGTGCCCATCAGGCTGCTGCTCGATACGTCCGCATCCATGATGACGTCGGGGGGCTCGAAATTCGATTTCTCGCGAAAACTGGCAGCGGCGCTGTGCTACGTGGGGCTGGTTCGGCTCGACACCATCGAGATCAACTCCTTCGCGGAACGGCTGGGGCGCCGCCACTATTCCGGAGGCGGGCGCCATCGCTTCGGTCCGGTGGCGGATTACCTGAACGGCCTGGACGCCGGAGGGCACACCGACACGTTCGGCGTGATCCGGGATTTTATGGGCTCCTACCCGCAGCGCGGGCTAGTGATCATAATCTCCGACTTTTTGGACGATAAAGGCTGCGAGAGGCCGCTCGGATATCTGGCCGATTACGGGCATGAACTGCTGCTGCTACAGGTGTGGTCCGAGGAGGACCGCACGCCTCCGTGGCTGGGGGAGCTGGAACTTGAGGATGCCGAGAGCGGCGCGCACGTCAAGCTGCAATTCGACGCCCTGGCGCGCGAGCGCTATACCCGCGCTTTCGATGCTTACGCCGACAGCATCCGCCACCTGGCGCTGCGCAGCGGCGGCCGCTACGTGGGGATCTCCACGGCGCAACCGCTCGAGGACGTAATTTTCGGGCCGCTCATGCGGGCTCGCGGGATTGCCTGATGCACCTGCTCAACCTCACCCTGGCCCAATTCCTGGCGGTGTTTGGTTCGGTGGCCGCGATGACCATCGCGCTCTACCTGCTGGACCGCTCGCGGCGCCGGCAGGTAGTGGCCACGCTGCGGTTCTGGATGGCGGCCGAGCAGCCGCCGGTGATCACGCGGCGCCGCCGGATACAGCAGCCATGGTCGCTGATTCTGCAACTGCTGAGCATTGCGCTGCTGCTGCTGGCCATCGGGCAACTGCGCTTCGGTTCCCGGGCGGGGGCCCCCCGCGACCATGTGATGGTGCTGGACACCTCGGCCTGGATGGCGGCTTCGGCAGGCGGGCGCACCCTGATGGACGAGGCGAAGGAACGCGCGCGGGCGTACCTGAGGGCGCTGCCATCGAGGGACCGCGTGATGCTGGTGCGGGCCGACGGTCTTACCACCCCCGCCACGGCGTTCGAACCGAACCGCAAGAAGCTGGAGCAGGCCATCCAGGAATCCACCCCCGGTGCTACGGCGCTCAATCTCGACCAGGCGCTGGCCTTCGCCCGCCGCATCCAAACGCAGGAGGGGCGGCGTGCCGGAGAGGTGGTGTTCGTGGGTACAGGCCACGTGGGGGGGCAGGAATCGACGGGCGCGGCGCGGCCGGACGTGCCCAATCTGCGCACGCTGCTGGTGGCCGACGACGTTGCAAACTGCGGCCTTCGCAAGCTGGGGACGCGCCGATCGAGCGCCAATCCCGATGTGTGGGAAATCTACGTGGCAGTACGCAATTACGGGAATCAACCGCGCACCGTCACGCTGGCGCTGGGTTACGGCCCTGCCCGGGGAGGCGCGGCGGTAGCGGTCGGGGCACGGCGCCTCACGCTGGCCCCGGACCAGGAGATCGAGACCACCTTCGAGTACCGCACGCGTGCCGCGGGGTTGCTTGAAGCCAGCCTGCTGCCGGCTGACGACTTCCCGGCCGACGACCATGCGGCCATCGAACTGCCCGAAGAGCCCGTTCTACCGGTGACCGTCTACTCCGCCGACCCCGATCTGTTGCGGCCCATGCTGGCCGCCAGCCCGAGGGTGAGCGCCACCTTCCGTCCGCCGTCCGCCTACCGGCCCCAGGACGGTTCGCAGCTCATGATTCTCGACCGCTTCCGTCCACCGTCGCCGCCGCAGGTGGATTCCATCTGGATCGATCCTCCCGCCGGGGCGTCCCCCATTCCGGTACGCTCGCGCGTCTCCAAGGCGGCTTTCGAGCGCTGGCATCCAGCCGATCCGCTCGCCAGCGGGCTGCGCACCAGGGACTTCACGCTTGAAGCCGCCACGGTTTTCGAGTGCGCGCCCGACGATGTCCGGATCGGGGAAGTGCATGACGGGCCGGTGATTGTGGCGCGCGCCGGAAAGCCCAAGATTGCCGCTCTGGGATTCCACCCGGCGCTCTCCCCCATGCGCTACGAGCTGGCGACCCCGCTGCTCTTCGCCAACATCCTGCGCTGGATGGACCCTGGGATCTTCCGCCGCTCGGAACTCGCCGGGGGCAGCGTGGGACCTGTCAGGCTGGATCTTGACCCGGGAGTGCGGCCCGGGGATGTGCGGGTGCTGCACGAGAGTGGGGACCCCGTACCGTTCACCTTGCGCGGCGGCTCCTTGCATTTCTTCACCGGCCGACCCGGCACCGTGCGGGTGCTGATGGGGGACCGGGAGTACGTCTACTCCCTGACGCTGCCGCAGTTGTGGGATACCCGCTGGGTACCGCCGGAGAATGCGCGGCGCGGTGTGCCCCCGGGCAGCGGCAGAGGCGATGCTTCGATGGAATTGTGGTACTGGCTGGCGCTGGCGGGCGCCGCCGGATTAGTCGCGGAGTGGTTCCTGTACGGACGGTTCAGCCGCAGTGCCGCACGTCCCGCGGTGTTGCGCCAGCGATCGGAAAAGGTGGGAAGCGCGCGATGACCTTCGACCGGCCCTGGGTGCTCCTGTTCGTGCTTCTTCCGCTGGCGTGGGCGGCGTGGGAATGGCGCCGCTCGGGGCGTCGCGGCGCGCTGCTCCTGAAAGCCGCCTCCATCGCGGCCGTGCTGGCGGCGCTTGCGCAGCCGGTGATGACTATCCATGAAACCAAGGTGGCGCTGGGGATCCTGGTGGACACATCCTCCAGCATGGCCGAGGCGGACCTGGAGCGCGCCTCGGCCCTCGCCACCCGGATTCAGAAAGGCCGCGGGCGGCATTGGGTGCAGATTTTCCCGTTTGCGCGCACTACCCGCCAGCAGACCCCGGATGAGCGCACAGGCGATGCCTGGAAATTCCACTACACAGCCGGCCCGGGTGGCAAGGCCACCAATATCGAAGCAGCCGTGCGGGACGCGGTGGCGAGCCTGCCGGCGGGCCATGTCCCCCGGCTGCTGCTGTTCTCCGACGGCCACGATAACCTGGGCAGCGTGTCGCGCGCCATGTGGCAGGCGCAGCAGTTGCAGGTACCCATAGACACGGTGAGTGCTAACGGACGGCCGCGTCCGGCGCTGCTGCTCGAATCCGTTACCCTGCCGTCACTGGTATTCAGCGGCGAGCGCTTTCCCATCGACGTAGCGGTGAGCTCGCCCGCGGCTGCTACCGCGAAGGTCGAAATTGCCGCGGAAGGCAAGACGCTGGGGACCAGCAATGTGGAACTGACAACCGGCATCAACCGCTTCCGCGTGCACGCCAACCTGAATACCGTCGGGGCCATAGAACTGGCGGGAGTGGTCAGCGCGCCGGGGCTGGGGGAGGCGCACTTCGACAACGCGCTTACGCTGCGTGGTCCCAGGGTGCTGCTGGTCACGCGCGATCCGGAAGGTACCGAGGTCCACCTGGTCCGCACCCTTGAAGCCAACCAGGCCAGCGTTACTCGCGCCCCCGCGGTGCCGGAAAAGCTCGACGACTATCAGCTTGTCATCTTGAACAACATGGACGCCCAGGGCATCCCGCTGGCGCGCAAGAAGGCGATTGAGGAGTTCGCCCGGCAAGGTGGAGGGGTGCTTTGGATTGCCGGCGAGCGCAATGTCTACGTGGAGAAGAAGCCCGAGGACGAAGACGAGTTGGACCGCACGCTACCCGCCAAGCTGGCGCCCCCGCGGACGCCCGAAGGCACGGCCGTGGTGCTGATCGTGGACAAATCGTCATCGATGGAAGGCCGCAAGATGGAACTGGCGCGGCAGGCGGCCATCGGGGTGGTGGAGAACCTGCGGCCCATCGACAGCGTAGGGGTCCTGATCTTCGACAACTCCTTCCAGTGGGCGGTGCCCATCCGGAAGGCCGAGGACCGGGCGCTGATCAAGCGCTTGATCGGGGGCATCATGCCGGATGGCGGTACCCAGATCGCGCCCGCCTTGCAGGAGGCCTACCGGCGCATCCTGCCGCAGCGCGCCATTTATAAGCACGTCGTGCTGCTCACGGACGGCATCTCCGAGGAGGGCGACTCCATGACGCTGGCGCGCGAGGCAGGCCTCAACCGCGTCACCATTTCGACCGTTGGGCTGGGGCAGGACGTCAATCGCGCATACCTGGAGAAGGTGGCCCAGCTTGCCAACGGCAGGGCCCATATGGTGCTCAACCCCGAGGACCTGGAACAGATTCTGTTGCGCGACGTGCAGGAGCATACGGGGTCTACGGCGGTGGAGAAGCCCATACGGGCTGCCGTGCTGAAACAGGCCGAGATCCTGGACGGCGTGGGCATCGAGAAAGCCCCCGCGCTGCGCGGCTATGTCCGGTTCGTCGCGCGACCCACCGCGGATACCATTCTGGGCGCCGACCAGAACGACCCGCTGCTGGTGCGGTGGCAGTATGGGCTGGGCCGCGCCGCTGTCTTCACCTCCGACGCCAAGAGCCGCTGGGCGGCCAACTGGGTGAACTGGCCCGGCTTCGACCGCCTGTGGACCAATATCTTCCGCGACCTGCTGCCGCACGCGCATGCGAGTGAAGGCACCGCCGAATTCGACCGTGCCAGCGACGAACTGGTGGTGGAGTACCGGCTGGGCCGTAATGTGCGCGATCCGGCCACTGTGCCGGACATTTTCGCTTTCGGGCCGGACGGTTTCCAGAAGCCCTTGAAAGTGGTCAAGATGGCCGCGGGCTACTATCGCGCACGCCTACCCATGGGCCAGCAGCAGGGGTTGTTTCGCGTGCGTCCGCTGGCCGAATCTCGGGCCTTTCCGGAGGTGGGCTTCTACCGGCAGGAGGACGAGCTAACGGAATATGGCTCGAACACAGTGCTGCTGGAGCAGCTTGCCAAGGGTACGGGAGGACGCTACAATCCTGCGATTGAATCGGTTTTCGACCCCGTGGGCCGCTCCATCCAGGGCACCATGGTGCTGTGGCCGGGGCTGTTGGCGTTGGCCATCCTGCTGAACCTGGTTGAAATCGTGCTGCGGAAATGGAAGGGCATGCTCGAAGGCCTGGGCATCAGGAGGTCGGCGGAGGCGGCCCGGGCATGAATAGAGAGATCCGCGGAATTCACCACATCACTGCCATCGCGGGCGATCCACAGCCGAATCTGGACTTCTACGCCGGCCTGCTCGGGCTGCGGCTGGTGAAGCTCACCATCAACTACGACGATCCCGGCACTTACCATTTCTACTATGGGGACGGCATCGGAAGTCCCGGCACCCTGCTTACCTTTTTTCCCTGGCCCGGAGCGCCGAGGGGCCGTCACGGCAATAGCCAGGCGACCGGGACTGCCTTCGCGATCCCCTCAGGCGCCATGCAGTATTGGACGGAGCGCTTGGCGCGGAACGGTGTTGCGCTCGACGGCCCGTTCGAGCGGTTTGAAGAGCAGGTGCTTTCCTTCCCGGACCCCGACGGGCTGGGGATTGAGTTGGTCGAGGGCGCCGCGGTGAATGCCGAACGAGCGTACACCGGCGGCCCGGTTCCAGTGGAGTATGCGATCCACGGCTTCCATAGCGCCACGCTCTCGGAGGAAGGCCACGGGCAGACTGCCGCGCTTCTGACGGAAACCATGGGGTTCCGGCTGCTGAAGCAGGATGGCAGCCGGTTCCGGTATGCCGTCGCCGGCGGCGAGCCAGGAGCGCTGGTGGATGTGTGCTGCCTCCCCGAGGAGCCGCAGGGCCGCATGGGCGTGGGGACCGTGCACCACATCGCCTGGCGGACGCCGGACGACGCCCAACAGCGGGAATGGCTCGGCGAAATCACGCGCCTGGGTTATAACGTGACTCCGGTGATCGACCGCAAATATTTCAAATCCATTTATTACCGGGAACCCGGCGGGGTGCTCTTCGAGATCGCCACGGATGGCCCCGGCATGTCAGTGGACGAGGCTGTCGAAGACCTGGGCACTAAGCTGCAACTTCCACCCCGGCTGGAACCCGCGCGCGCGCAACTTGAGGCCGTGCTCCCCCGGCTGCGGCTGCCCGCGGCAGTGGCGAAATGACCGGGTTCGTTCACCGCTTCGTTCCCGCGGAGCGCGAGAACGCCCCGATTGCGCTGCTGCTGCACGGCACGGGCGGGAATGAGGACGATCTGCTCCCCCTGGGCCAGCGGCTGCTTCCCGGCGCCGCCATTCTGAGCCCGCGGGGGCAGGTGCTCGAGAACGGGATGCCGCGATTCTTCCGCCGTTTCGCGGAAGGGGTCTTCGATGTGGATGATTTGAAGCGCCGCACGGACGAGCTGGCCGTGTTTATCGATTTGGCGCGCCTTCAATATGGCTTGGGAGAAAGGAAGGTTGTGGCGGTCGGGTATTCAAACGGCGCCAATATCGCCGCAAGCCTCATCCTGAGACATCCGGGCTATGTTTCGGCTGCCGTTCTGTTCCGCGCGATGGTTCCGTTCAGGCCCGAGATGCCGCCGGCGCTTGCCGGCGTCTCGGTGTTGCTGGCGGCGGGCCGAAACGACACCATCGTGCCTGCTGCGTCAACCGGGGAACTTGTCCGGATTTTCGAAGCCGGCGGTGCGCAGGTTGCTGTCCACTGGCACGAAGGCGGCCACGAACTGGGTGAGGACGACGTGGAAGCGGCGCGGTTCTGGCTAGCGCGCTCCGGCGGCGCTATTTCCGCGTGACCGCGAGTTCCGGGATGAGTTCCCGCAGATCGTCCACCCAGTAATCCGGCTCCCACCGCGCCAGGGCTTCCGTCTTGCCGTAGCCGTACCGCACGGCGCAGATCTTCACGCCGGCGCGGCGCCCGGCCTCCATATCCGCTGGAGAATCCCCCACCATGAGGCAATCCTCGGGCTTGGCGCCCACAGCCTCCATGGATTTGAACAGCACGTCCGGAGCGGGTTTGGAGGGGAAACCGTCGGTGCCCTGCACGTGGTCGAAGTGTTTGATGAGACCGAACTGTTCAAGCACCGCGCGGGTGGTCGGGGTGCCCTTGGTGGTGGCGGTCGCCTTCCGGCCGCCGAGTGCCGCGAGGGCCTCTTTCACGCCGGGGTACAGTCTCGTCGACGTGTGTCCGCGGGCGGGGTAGAAGGTGCGGTATTGCAGGATCAGGCTATCGATCTGCTCGGGAGTGTGGGCGGGGAAGATGTCTTGGAACAGATCCAGCAGGTGGAAGCCGATATAGCCTTTCAGGAATTCGAAAGGAACGTCGTCGCGGTCCGTGAGGGCCAGCACCTGCTGGACGGCCCCGCAGATATCCAGGGCCGAATCCAGCAGCGTACCGTCAAGGTCGAACAGGTAAACCGGGTACCGGGGAATCACGCGGGGGAGGGGCGCTCCCCTTCCCGCAAGCCAGGCACGCGGCGGCCGCCCTCGGGCCGCAGCACCTGCTGCGTATGGTCCTCCGTATCCTTCGGACCGTCCGTGGGCGATGCCTTCTCGAGCGGCTGCCCCTTGATGATTGCCATCACCTCGGCGCCGTCCAGGATTTCGCGCTCGAGCAGCGTCTCCGCGATGGTCACCAGCGCGTCGCTATGCTCCTCGATCACGCCGGAGGCCCGGTCATAACCGCTTTGTACGAGCCTGCGCACCTGCTCGTCGATCTTGATGGCGGTGGCTTCGCTGTAATCGCGGTGCTGCGCGATCTCGCGGCCCAGGAAGATCTGCTCTTCCTTCTTGCCGAAGCTCAGCGGACCCAGTTCGCTCATGCCCCACTCGCAAACCATCTTGCGGGAGAGTTCCGTGGCGCGCTCGATGTCGTTGCCCGCCCCGGTGGTCATGTGCTTCATGTAACGCTCTTCGGCGATGCGGCCGGCCATCAGGATGGCCAGTTGCGCCTCCAGGTAATCCTTGTTGTAGGAGTGCTTATCGTCGATGGGGAGCTGCATGGTGACACCCAGCGCCATGCCGCGCGGGATGATGGTGACCTTATGCAGCGGGTCGGCGTTGGGCAGTACGGCGGCAACCAGCGCGTGCCCGGCCTCGTGGTACGCCGTATTGCGCTTCTCGGCATCGCTCAGGATCATGGACTTCCGCTCGGCGCCCATTAGGATCTTGTCCTTGGCGAGCTCGAAGTCCACCATCATGACGACCTTGCGGTTCTGCCGGGCGGCCTGCAAAGCCGCTTCGTTCACCAGGTTAGCGAGATCCGCGCCGGCAAGGCCCGGGGTTCCGCGTGCCAGTACGGAGAGGTCCACGTCGTCGCCTAGCGGAATTTTCTTGGTGTGGACGCGCAGGATCGCCTCGCGGCCCCCTACGTCGGGACGCCCCACCACCACGCGGCGGTCGAAACGGCCCGGCCGCAGCAGCGCCGGATCGAGGACGTCCGGACGGTTCGTGGCAGCCACGAGGATAACGCCTTCGTTCGATTCGAAGCCGTCCATCTCAACCAGCAATTGGTTAAGGGTCTGCTCCCGCTCATCGTGTCCGCCGCCCAGGCCCGCTCCGCGGTGCCGGCCGACAGCGTCGATTTCGTCGATGAAGATAATGCAGGGGGCGTTCTTCTTGCCTTGCTCGAAGAGGTCGCGCACGCGGCTCGCGCCGACGCCCACGAACATCTCCACGAAGTCCGAACCGGAAATAGAGAAGAACGGCACACTGGCCTCGCCCGCGATGGCCCGCGCCAGCAGGGTCTTACCGGTTCCCGGAGGGCCGATCAGCAGCACGCCCTTCGGAATACGGCCGCCCAATTTCTGGAATTTTTGGGGTTCCCGCAGGAATTCGATAATCTCCTGCAGCTCTTCCTTGGCCTCTTCCACCCCGGCCACGTCCTTGAACGTGACCTTCTTCTGCTGGGTCGAGTGCAGCCGCGCGCGGCTCTTACCGAAGCTCAACGCCTTGTTCCCGCCGCTCTGCATCTGCCGCATCATGAAGATCCAGAAGGCGAACAGCAGGATGAACGGGGAGAGATTCACCAGGAACGACACCCAGCCGTTCGAATCTCCCGCTTTGGCTGTGATGGCGACCCCCCGCTCTTCCATGCGCTTGATGGGCTCGGGGTAGTTCGGCGGAAGCGTGGTACGCAGGCCTTCCTGATCGCCCTGGTAGACCCCTTGTACCTCGTTCCCGGTGATGGTCACGGATTTGACCTTACCCGCATCCACGTCCCGCATGAACTCGGTATAAGTGATCTGTTTCTCGCTCCGATGGCCTCCAGCGCGAACCACGGTCCATAACAGCACACCCACGCAGATCAGGACCACCCACAAAATTGCCGTTTTGATATTAGAATTCACGAAACCTCCGTTGCTTCGCCGCGCGACCGGTCCGGCCTGTTTCGATTGGATGCCAACCAGTTTTCTCCAGTGGGATCCGGCGGAAATCGCCGGGAAGACCGATCGAACTCGTCACGAACAGGCTCTTATTGTTTGAGGTCATAAGAGCGGTGAGCCTGCCAGAAGGCGAAAGGACGGCGCATGTGCCCGCCGTCGAAAAGCACCACCGCTTCGACACCTCACGCATCCTCCACCGCCGGCGCGCGGCTGCACTCTCGTCCTGCTGTTATAGACGTCACCCTGGCCGATACCGATTCCAATATTCGCCTCATCCGGCGAAATCGCGAATACGCAAAACCGTCCGACTCCCGGGGCCTGCCGCGTATTCCGCGGCGGGGCCGAATCGCCGAACCCAAATAATCGCGTCCCCGCTGGTGAGAACGGGCCAATGACGGCGTTCCCACAACGGGATGCGAGCGTCCTGGAAGAGGGTTTTCACTTTTGATTCGCCGGGGTGCCCCGCGGGCTGGTAGCGATCTCCGGGGATCCAGTTGCGGAATTCCAGCGGACCGGAAACCCTGTGCCAATCCAAACAGCCCACGCCATCATTATATACGGAATCGAACATTCCTGGATGTTGAGGCGTTTCAAGCACTTCGAGGCTGATTTCGGAACCATCGGGGAGCTTTACGCCGGCCGGCGGTGCCACCGGCAGCCGGAAGTCCCGTGGCGTGCCCGCAGCCGGAGGGGCCAGCCTCAGCCATTCGAAAGACCGGAACACGTCCAGCCCCGGTACCTGCATGCGGCCGTGGCCCTCGGGTGCCGCCGCCATGGCCAGCACGGCAGAAACATGCTCGAAGTCGATCCCGCGCAGGTCGCCCTTGGCGATCTCGATAGCCCGGCGTACCAGGCGCCGCGCGAAGGCGGGTGGCATCTCCGCGAGCGGGCCGGCTTCGAGCAGCACGGCTGGGGGCTTCAGGGTCAGGCGCTCCGCGGCGAGCCGGTCGATCTCGACCTCCCACCAGGCTTCCTCCTCCCGCGCGCGGTCCGCCAGGTTGGCGAGGGTGCGGGTGAGCCCCGGATTCCACTCCCGAACGAGCGCCGGCAACAACTGGTGGCGGATGCGGTTGCGGTCGAAGCTCAGGTCGGCGTTGCTGGCGTCCTCCCGCCATGCGAGCCCGCGCTCCGCGAGCCATGCCACTACATCGCCGCGTTCGAGATCGAGCAGCGGCCGCACGATGCCCTCCGCGGTCACCGGCCGGATTCCCGCCAGGCCGGCGGTGCCCGCCCCGCGCAGGAAACGGTAGAGCACTGTCTCGGCCTGGTCGGAGCGGGTGTGCCCGAGGGCCACGCGGTCCACCGTGCCATCCGCGATCAGGCGCCGGAAGAAGGCGTACCGGACGTCGCGCCCGGCCTGCTCCAGGTTGCCCCCCGCCGCCAAGGCCCGTACGTCGACGGTCTCCAGGTAGAACGGAAGCCCAAGCCGCGCCGCCAGTTCCGCCACAAAGGCGGCATCCGCCCGGGATTCGCCGCCGCGCAGCCCGTGGTCCAAGTGCAAGACGCTCAGGCTCCAGCCCGCATCCTTCGCGAGTTCCCGAAGGGCATCGAGCAGGCACACCGAATCGGCGCCACCCGAAACCGCCACGCCCACGCGCTGGCCGGGCGCGAGCATGCGGTGCCGGGAAACGGTTTCCGAAATGCGGCCGAGCAAGTTCAATTCGCTTTCATTGTAGACCGCCCCCGTCGCTCGGCCGGCCTCAGGTGCCATATGTTATAAGAGAACTTGATATCCAGAATGACGTTGTAGGCACCTCCGGATATTTCCGCCTTTACGTCGTAGCGTCGCCCGGCCAGCCCGGGAGAGCTTCCAAAATGGGAATTCTTCATAGGATTTCCGCGCGCCCGCCTCTGGATCCGGTTCGCGCACACGGTTCAGCACTCAATTCTTGTTAGGAGCGAGCATATGGAAGGTACAGCGGACATCGCATTGATCGGTCTGGCGGTGATGGGCCAGAACCTGATCCTGAACATGAACGACCACGGTTACACGGTGGTCGCATTCAACCGCACGGTTTCAAAGGTCGACGAGTTCCTGAACGATGCCGCCAAGGGGCGGAAAACGATTCTCGGCGCCAAGTCCATCGAGGAGATGGTGAAGCTGCTGAAGCGGCCGCGCAAGATCATGCTCATGGTCAAGGCCGGCAAGGCGGTGGATGATTTTATCGAAACGCTGCTGCCCTACCTGGAGGAAGGCGACCTCATTATCGACGGCGGCAATTCCCACTTCCCCGACACCATCCGCCGCACCAAGTACCTGGAGAGCAAGGGCCTGCTGTACATCGGCACGGGCGTCTCGGGCGGCGAGGATGGCGCGCGTTTCGGGCCCTCCATTATGCCGGGCGGCAGCCTGAAGGCCTGGCCGCTGGTGAAGGACATCTTCCAGGCCATCTGCGCCAAGACGCCCGCCGGCGAACCGTGCTGCGACTGGATCGGCGAGGACGGGGCCGGCCATTACGTCAAGATGACCCATAATGGCATCGAGTACGGCGACATGCAGCTCATTTGCGAAGCCTATCAGCTCATGAAGGAAGGGCTGGGGATGAGCAATGAAGAGATGCACGCCGCCTTCGCCGAGTGGAACAAGGGCGAGCTCGACAGCTATCTCATCGAAATCACTCGCGACATCCTGGGCTTCAAGGACGAGAAGGGCGAGTATGTCGTGGACAAGATCCTCGATACCGCTGGCCAGAAGGGCACCGGCAAATGGACCACGGTCAGCTCGCTCGATCTGGGTATTCCCGTCACTCTGATCGGCGAGGCCGTATACGCCCGCTGCCTGAGCGCCATGAAGGACGAGCGTGTGGCAGCCTCGAAGGTCCTTGCGGGTCCCAAGGCCAAGATCGAGGGGGACAGGGCGCAGTGGGTGGAAGACATCCGGCAGGCGCTGCTGGCCTCAAAGATCGTCTCCTACGCCCAGGGTTTCATGCTGATTAAGGAAGCCGCCAAAGAGTACAAGTGGAATCTGAACTACGGCGGCATCGCGCTGGTCTGGCGCGGCGGCTGCATCATCCGTTCCGCCTTCCTGGATAAGATCAAGGAAGCCTTTGACCGCAATCCGGAATTAGCCAACCTGCTCACCGACGAGTACTTCAAGTGCGTCATCGACCGCTGCCAGGCCTCCTGGCGCAAGGTCGTCTCCGCTGCCGTTCTGACGGGCGTACCAATCCCGGCCTTCACCACCGCGCTGGCCTTCTATGACGGCTATCGCAGTGAGCGGCTCCCGGCCAACCTGCTCCAGGCGCAGCGCGACTACTTCGGCGCCCACACCTACGAGCGCATCGACCGGCCGCGCGGCGAGTTCTCCCACACCAACTGGACCGGCCGCGGCGGCAACGTTGCGGCGGGCATGTACACGGTGTAGCGCCAGATCGAAAAGGAAATTGGAATGAGCTACGGTCTAAACATTCTCAAGGACGCCGCCCTGGACTTCGTCTCGGTCGGCGCCCTCGTTCATCGCCTGGATCCGGGTGTCATCCCCTTCCGCAAGGCGACGGAGTGCCAGATCCACGTCAGCGGCGGGGAGTTCAACTGCGCCGCGAATCTGGCGGATTGCTTCGGCATGCGAACCGGCATCGCCACTGCCATGGTGGACTATCCCATCGGTGACCTGATCGCCGAGCGCGTGAAGGCCATGGGTGTACGGCCCTTCTACAAACGTTTCAAGCACGATGGCGTCACCGGTCCCAATATGGCGACGGTGTACAGCGATCGCGGGCAGGGCGTGCGCGCTCCTGTGGTGTTCTACAACCGGTCGAACGAAGCCGGCGCGCTGCTCAAAGCGGGCGACTTCAACTGGAAGGAAATCTTCGCGGGCGGCGTGCGCTGGTTCCATAGCGGCGGCATCTTCGCCGCCCTCAGCCCGACCACGTCCGACGTGATTATCGAGGGCATGAAGGCCGCCAAGGCAGCCGGCGCCATCGTTTCCTTCGACCTGAACTACCGCGCCAAGCTGTGGGCCCGCTCCGGCGGCGACGAGCACGCGGTGAAAGTCCTGGAGAAAATCGTCGAGAACGTCGACGTGCTGGTTGGCAACGAGGAAGACCTCCAGAAGGGCCTGGGTATCCCCGGTCCCGAAGTGGCCGCTAAGTCAAAGCTCGACCCCAGCGCCTTCTTCGGCATGATCGACCAGGTAATCAAGAAGCACCCGCAGGTCAAAATCGTCGCGACCACGCTACGCGAGGTGCACTCCACGAACCACCATAGCTGGAGCGCGGTGGCCTGGATCAACGGCCAGACCTACTGCGCCCCCACCGCCGAACTTGCCGTTCTGGACCGCGTAGGCGGCGGCGACGGCTACGCTTCCGGCTTCTTCTATGGCATCCTCACCGGCGAACAGCCGGCCGAAGCCGTGAAACTCGGCTGGGCGCACGGCGCGCTGCTCACCACCTTCCCCGGCGACACCACCATGGCGACCGTGGACCAGGTGCGGGCATTCGCCAAGGGCGGCTCCGCTCGTATTCAGCGGTAACACACTTCGCCGCTCCCGCACGGAATTCCGACCGCGCGGGAGCGGCGCTGGATTTCCTCTATGGCAAACGACGTCATCGCACTCGCCAGCAAAATCCGCCTGCTCCTGATGGATGTGGACGGCGTCCTCACCGACGGCAGACTCTACAACGTGCCCGGCCCCGACGGCAATATGGTGGAGACCAAGGGCTTCGATTCCCAGGACGGCATTGCGCTGCAATGGCTGAGCTGGAAGGGGATCAAGACCGGGCTCATCAGCGGCCGGAACTCCCCGGCCACCGTGGAGCGGGCCCGCCAATGCAAATTCGCCTATGTCTACCAGGGCCATATCGAGAAGATCCCCATTCTAGAAGAGATTCTGGCGGATGCCGGCATCTCGTCGGACCAGGTAGCCTACATTGGGGACGACTTCACGGATGTCGTCATTATGCACCGCGTGGGCCTCGCCATCGCCACGGGTAATGCTCGTCCGGAGGTTAAGCAGAATGCCCACTTCATCACCAAGGCTGTGGGCGGCAGCGGAGCCGTGCGGGAAGTCGTCGAACTGCTACTCCGCTCTCAGGGCTACTGGAACGAGATCCTCGCCAAGTACGAGATTTGCAGCGGTCCGGAACGTGGCTGAGCGAACCCAAACGCTTACGAATCCCATCTAACTCGGTGACATGGCGAAAAACTTCGTGGATATCACGGATCGTGTCGCGGTAGTCATCGGCGGCACCTCGGGATTGGGCAGGGTGATCGCACTGGGTTTGGCGGAAGCCGGCGCCCATGTGGTGGCCTCCGGCCGCCGGATCGAATTGATCGACGAGGTAGCGAGCTCCATCGAGGAACGCGGCCGCCGCAGTCTCCGCCACCCCGCCGATGTCGCGGACCGCGCCTCTATTGACGAGTTGCGCGATGCCGTGCTGGCCGCGTTCGGCCATGTCGATATCCTGGTGAACTCCGCCGGCCGCACCCTCAAAAAACCCACTCTTGAGTTGGCGCAGGTGGAGTGGGAAGAGACCATGGATACCAACCTGACCGGCATCCTGCGCTCCTGCCAGTCGTTCTACGCTGCGCTTAAAGAGAGCGGCCGCGGTCGCGTGATCAATATCGCCTCGGTCAGTTCCTTCGTGGCCTTCTTCCAAGTGGCCGCTTACTCGGCCTCCAAAGCCGCCGCGCTGTCGCTTACCCGCAGCCTGGCTATCGAGTGGGCCCGGGACGGCATCTGCGTGAACGCCATCGCGCCGGGCGTCTTCCGCACGGCCTTGAACAAGGCCCTGCTCGACGGAACCGAACGCGGTCGCGAGCTGCTGATGCGCACCCCAATGGGCCGTTTCGGCCAACCCGAGGAACTGGTGGGCACCGCCGTCCTCCTCGCCTCCGACGCTTCGAGCTACATTACCGGCCAGTGCTTTACGGTCGATGGCGGCTATCTGGCCTCCGGCGTCAATACCTAGCCTCTTGCCCTTTGGCGAAGAAATAGCGAAAATGGGGGCGTGCTGTTCCCCGGATCATCGGCCTCCGGACTTATCGGCATCGCCCGCCTGGCGGCGGAAAGCGAGCTGCTGGAAGCCAAGTCCCAGGTGCGCTACTTCGAAATCGAGGCTCGCAGCATCCTGAACCGCACCCGGCCCGGGATGCCGTTCGAGTGGACCATCAATCCCTACCGCGGCTGCGAGTTCGCCTGCCGCTACTGCTATGCCCGCTATACCCACGAGTACATGGGGATGGAGGACAGCGCGGCCTTTGAAGACAAGATCTACGCCAAGGCCGCAGCCCCAGGGATCCTGCGCCGCGAGTTGCGCCATATTGACAAAGCCGCGGGGATCGCGATCGGCACCGCCACAGACCCCTACCAGCCCGCCGAGCGCCGCTTCGGACGCACCCGCGCCATCCTGGAGGTGTTCGCGGAGGAGAGGGGGCGGCGTCTCTCCATCACCACCAAGTCCGACCTGGTGGCGCGCGACATCCCCCTGCTGCGCGAGGTGGCCCGCCGGAACGTGCTCGATATCAACATTACGATAACCACCCTCGATGCCCCCCTGGCGCGCCTGCTCGAACCCCGCGCTCCGCGGCCGGACTTGCGCCTTGCCACAGTGGCGAGCCTGGCGCGGGCGGGGATCTGCGTAGGTGTCTTCCCGAACCCCGTGATGCCCTGGCTCACCGACACCGAGGAGAGCCTCGACGCCCTCGCCGCGGCCGTGCGCGCCGCCGGAGCCCAGTATATGGGGGGCGGCCCACTGTTCCTCATGCCTTGTTCCCGCAAGGTGTTCTTCCCCTTCCTGGAGCAGCACTTCCCGCAGCTTGCCGAACCCTACCGGAAGTTGTATGCGAAAAACGCGCGTCTCGGGGGAAGATATAAAGAGGACCTGCGCCGCCGTATCCGGGCCATCCGGGAGCGCCACGGGCTGGCTTCGGCCCCCGTCGACTATAAACCCGAGCTGGCGGATGAGGCCGTGCAGTTGACCCTTTTCGAATGAATCTTTCGGACTTCGATTACCACCTGCCCGAGGAACTGATCGCGCAGGAGCCGCCGGCCGACCGCGCCGGCTCCCGCATGCTGGTGGTCTACCGGCAGGAGGGCCGCTTTGAAGACCGCCTGTTCCGCAATTTGCCCTCATTCACGGGTCCGGGCGACTGCCTTGTTCTGAACGATTCGCGCGTCTTCCCGGCGCGCCTGCTGGGGCACCGGGCGGGCGTCCACGCACTGCCGATCGGGAAGAAGAACCCGCACCGTCACGAGCACTTGTCGGGAGAGGTGGAAGTCTTCCTGGTGAAGCCGCTCGACGCTGCGGCGCGCGACTGGCAGGCGCTGGTGCATCCCGGGCGCAAGATGCGTACCGGAGAGGTGGTACGGTTCGCGGGGGGTCTGGAGGCCGAAGTGATCGGGCGCGGGGAGTTCGGCGAGCGCACTGTCCGGTTCCGGAGCGACGCCCCCGATATTTACGACGAGTTCGAGAAGATCGGGCACGTGCCGCTGCCGCCGTATATCCGGCGCGCCGACCGTCCCCAGGATCGCGAGCGCTACCAAACCGTGTTCGCACGCGAGCGCGGCTCCGTCGCGGCTCCCACCGCCGGCCTGCACTTCACTGCGGAGGTTTTGGATGCCATTCGCGGGAGCGGCGCCGAGGTGGCCAGCGTGACGCTGCACGTGGGGCTCGGCACCTTCCAGCCCATCCACGCGGAGACCATCGAGGGCCACCGGATGCACTCCGAGGCCTTCCACCTCAACGCCGAGAACGCCGCGCGTATGCGCCGGGCCCGCCGGTTG
Organism: Bryobacteraceae bacterium; assembly: GCA_035561075.1. Classification (GTDB taxonomy): domain Bacteria; phylum Acidobacteriota; class Terriglobia; order Bryobacterales; family Bryobacteraceae; genus JAMCRM01. The sequence continues at coordinate 1,011 of DATMYF010000105.1, read as the reverse complement.
ATCGCCGTCGGGACCACCAGCATGCGGACGCTCGAAACCGTGGCGCGCCGCGGCGGGCCAGCGGAAATGTGCGGCGAAACCGACATCTACATCTACCCCGGTTTCGAATTTCGCGCCGCGGGAGCCCTGCTCACCAACTTCCACCTGCCGCGCACCACGCTGCTCCTGCTGGTGGCGGCATTCGCGGGCACCGAGCTGACCCTGGCCGCTTACCGCCACGCCGTCGAAGAAAGATATCGCTTTTTCTCTTATGGCGACTGTATGCTGATCGTTTGATGGAATGGCACTTCATCCGCGACCCGCAAGACCCCGAGCTCGACCGCCTGGCCGAGCGCTACGGTCTTCACCCCCTGCACATCGAGGACTGCCGTCATCGCAACCAGAGCGCCAAGATCGAGAGCAACGACGGCTATCTCTTCATGGTTCTCAAGCCCGCCCGCGTGGACAAGGAGGGCGACGTCGAAGTCTGCGATCTGGATGTGTTCCTGGGGCCCGGTTACATCATCACGGTGGAAGAGGCCGAGTGGCCCAGCATCCGCGAACTGCTTAACGGGCTACGCCCCGCCTGCGCCGCGCTGCGACCGGACCAGGCGTTCTACCGCATCACCGATGCCATCGTGGACGCCTACCTGCCGCCGCTCGACTATCTTGACGACCGCATCGACAACCTGGAGGACGAGGTGCTCGACAATCCCACACCCGACGCCCTGGCGCGCCTGTTTGAGATCAAGCGTGGTCTCGCCCTGCTGCGTCGCGTGCTGGTGAACACCCGGGACGTGGCGGGACATCTGCAGCGCAGCGAATCGCCCCTGATCGGGCGCGACATGTGGCCTTTCCTGCGCGATATCTACGACCACGTAGCGCGCAACATGGATACCGTCGAGATGCAGCGAGACCTGTTGAACGGCGTCCTCGACGTCTACCTTTCGAGCGTTGCCAACCGCACCAACCAGGTGATGAAGGTGCTCACGGTGCTCGGCACTATCGCACTCCCGGCCATCGTGATTTCGG
>DATMYF010000104.1:0-50091 GCA_035561075.1 Bryobacteraceae bacterium | reverse complement strand
AGTTCGAAGCCGTTCATCTGCGGCATCACGACGTCCGTGATCACCAGGTCGATCTTGTGCGCGTTCTTCTCGTAGGCGGCCAGTGCGGCGGCCCCGCTTCCCGCCTCGATCACGCTGTAGCCGTGGCCCTGGAGAATGGCATTCACCAGCTTCCGCACGCCTTCCTCATCGTCTACCAGCAGGATGGTCTCGGAGCCCTTCGGCTGCACTTGCCGCCTCGCGCTGACCGTGCCCATCGCCTCCGTCACACGCGGCAGGTATACCTCGAAAATGGTGCCGCAACCAGGCTGGCTATATACCGTGACCTGGCCCTCGCTCTGCTTCACGATCCCGTAAACCGTCGAGAGCCCCAGGCCGCTGCCTTTTCCCGGCTCTTTGGTGGTGAAGAACGGCTCGAACAGGTGGGAGCGCGTAGCTGCGTCCATTCCGACCCCGGTGTCGCTCACCGCGAGCAGCACGTAGGAGCCCGGTTTGAGCCCCAGTTTCTGGCTGCTGACCGGATCCTCCAGGTCTACATTGGCGGTCTCGATAACCAGCTTGCCGCCTTCTCCCATAGCGTCCCGGGCATTGTTCGCCAGGTTCATCACCACCTGCTCGATCTGCGCCGGGTCGGCCTTTACCCTTCCCAGAGCCGGCCCCGGCAGCAGGATCAGCTCGATCGCCTCGCCCATCAGCCGGCGCAGCATGGGATCCATGGTGGCAAGCACCGCGTTCAGGTCCAGCAGGCGCGGCTGCGCGCTCGGGCCGCGGCTGAAAGCCAGCAACTGGCGGGTGAGCGCTGCCGCCCGCTCGGCCGCCCACATGATCTCGTCCGCGAAGCGCCGCAGCGGATTGCTGGCGGGCAGTTCCGCGCGCAGCAGTTCGCTATACCCCGTGATCACCGTCAGGACGTTGTTGAAATCCCCTGCCACCCCGCCGGCCAGCCGCCCCACCGCGTCCATCTTCTGGGAATGGCTGAGTTGTGATTCCAAATGCCTGCGGCTGCTGATATCGCGGAACACCACCACGCCGGCGCGCAGTTCGCCCTTGTGGTCGCGGACCGGCGCGGCGCTTTCCTCGATGGGGATCCGGGTGCCGCTCTTCGATACCAGGTCCACGTGGTCGGGGGTGCGCACCGGAGCCCCTTCCCGCAGGGCTTTCTCGAGCAGTCGCGGTCCCTGGCTCCCGTCCTCGAGCACCGTCGGGAAAACTTCGTAGACAGCTTTGCCCACGGCCTCCTTCGGGCTCCACCCGGTGAGTTGCGCGGCCACCGGGTTTACATACGTGACGCGACCCTCGCCATCCGTGGCGATCACCCCGTCCCCGATGCTCGACAGCGTGGCGGAGAGCAGCATCTGGCTGCGCCGCCCGGCCGCCGCGATTAACGAGATCAGCACCCCCAACCCTATGAACGACCCCAATCGCACCGCGATATTCAGGTCGCGCACGGCGAAACCGGGTTGCGGCGGCAGAAAGAAGTAGAGCACCGCCGCCGAGGAGAGCAGCGTGGCCGCCAGTCCGCCTCCCACCCCGTAGTACCACGCGCTCAACAGCACCGCCGCCAGGAAGGGCAGAAAGAAATTCGGCTCCAGAAGGGGCTCGAACAGCAGGCAGAGCAGCAGCGCCAGCGTGGTCGCGGAAAGCGCGAAGACGCCTGTATACAACGGGGTGCGCTTGAGTTGGATCATTCGGCGGCCGGCCCAGTCTCCGTTATACTACAACGCGCCGGGTGCTCTCGTGGTCAACCGTACAGCGTCGGCTCTCCCGCCGGCCGCGTCTTCCAGCGCCGGTGGATCCAGAGCCACTGGTCCGGGTATTCGCGGATCACGCCCTCGAGAAGCTTCTGCAGTTGGGCCGTATCCGCGGCCGCGTCGCCCGTGGCTTGAAGCGGTGGATAGAACCGCAGCACGTACCGCCGTTCCGCGGCCGACCACAGCGCGAACCCCGGCACGATGGCCGCCCCGCTGTGCGCCGCGAGTTTCGCGAAGCCCGTCCCCGCACACGCCGCGATGCCGAAAAAATCTACGAACACCCCATGCTCCGGGGCCGCGTTCTGGTCGATCAGAATCCCTACCGCTTCATTGCGCTTGAGCGCCGCCAGGATGGCGCGGGCGAAATCCTTTTTGCCGATTGCGCGGTTACCCGTCAGCATCCGGCGCCGCTCCACGAATTCATCGATCAGGGGATTATCGAGCGGCCGCACCACCACGTGCATCGGCTCGGCCATCAGGGCGTGGGCGAACGCGCTAAGCTCCCAGTTTCCCAGGTGGGCCGTGGCGAACAGGACGCCCCGGCCGCGTGCCTTGGCCGCCTTGAAGTGCTCGAAACCCTCGTAGCGGATCCAGCCGTCCAGGTTGCTCCCGTGGATGCGCGGCAGCCGCGCGAACACTACCAGGAGCCGCGCGATGGAGCGGAACACGCCTCCGGCGATGCGCGCACGCTCCGCGGGATCCATTTCCGGATAGGCTAATTCGAGGTTGCGCAACGCGGTGCGCCGCAACCGCGGCACGGCCCTGTCAAGCGCGCCGGCATAAACGCGCCCCAGCGCCCAAGCCACTGGCAAGGGTGCCCATTCGAGCGTCGCTACGGCCACGCGGGCGAGGCCGTACTCGATCGAATTCCGTATGGCGGAGCGCCGGCGCATGAAGCGTCATTGTAATACCGCGCCACTCCCCGCCACCCGCCGTCAGGCGTGTTTCCGGTGCGGCACGTGGGTGCCGTACATGGCGATTCCGCCGATTCCCCAGACGGTCAGGAGGACAAATGTACCGCCGAACAGCAGGTCATATGCAGGTCCCTGCCAGCCCGCCGGTGTTGGCATGAACCCCAGTCCCAGCGCTGCCGCCAGGGACAGGACGTGCCAGTACCAGGCCTGCGCTTTGAAATGATAGAGAAGCCACAAAGGAAGGCCCAGGGCAAAAGCGTAGACCAACAGCACCAGAATGGTAATCATGGTCCGCTCCTAGGCCGTATTCTACGCCTGATTTCAGGATGTGAACATCTTTTTCGGGAGCTACTCGATCCAGCCGCCGCCGAGCACCAGATCGCCTTGGTAGAACACCGCGGCCTGCCCCGGGGTGATGGCGCGCTGCGGCTGGTCGAAGCACACCCGTGCGCGGGCGGGTTCCGCGGTCGGGTAGATGGTGGCGGGAGCCGCGTCGTGACGGTGCCGGATCTTCACTTCGGCGCGCACCGGTTCGGCCAGCGCCGCCACTGCAATCCAGTTCACCCCGGCGGCCGTCAGTTCATCGCGCAGCAGGTTCGCCCCATCCCCAACCGTCACCTGGCGTGTAGCAGGGTCCGTGGCGATCACGTAGAGCGGTTCGCCGGTGGCGATACCGAGTCCCCGGCGCTGCCCGACGGTGAAATGGTGGACGCCGTCGTGGGAACCAAGCCGCCGGCCGCCGGTAGTGACGATTTCGCCGCCGGAAGGCGGGTTTAAGGTGCCCTTTTCGCGCAAATATGCGCTTAAGAATGCCGCATAGTCGCCGTTCGGGACGAAGCAGATCTCATAGCTCTCGCCTTTATCGGCGACGGCCAACCCCAGATCACGGGCGAGCTGCCGCACCTCCGGCTTGGTCATGCCGCCGAGAGGAAACAGGGTGCGGGCAAGCTGCTGCTGGGTGAGTCCGAACAGGAAGTACGTCTGATCCTTGGCGGGATCCGCGGCGCGGCGCAACTCCCAGCGGCCGGATTCGGCATTAAAGCCCACGCGCGCGTAGTGACCCGTGGCGATGCGCCCAGCCCCCACGGAATCAGCCATTTCGAGGAAGCGGTCGAACTTGATGAAGTTGTTGCAGAGGGTGCAGGGGATGGGGGTGCGGCCTGCGAGGTACTCGGCCACGAAGGGCTCCACCACCTGCTGCTCGAACTCGCGTTCGTAGTTGACCACGTAGAAGGGAATGCCGATCTGCCCGGCCACGCGGCGCGCATCATAGACATCGTCAAGCGAGCAGCAGCGGCCCGTGGCCTGGTCACTCGAGACCTCGGGCAGGCGACGCTGGTTCCACAACTGCATGGTGAGACCCACGACGCTTCTGCCCTCCCGGGCGAGCAGCGCGGCGACGGCGGAGCTGTCCACACCCCCGCTCATGGCGACAACGATGGTCTGGGAATCTAGGGTCAAGGCTTCTGCTTCTATTATCGGGGGAAACGGCCGGGGAGGGAAGGCCGGCCCCGCAGGTGCGAGGCCGGCTCGGTTTCTGACGACTACGCGGCGGTAGCGGCAGACGGTGCGGGCACGTCCACCCAGGCGCGCGACTGCGTGCTCTTCAACTCGGCGTCGAGGATGTTGAGCTGCCGCAGACCATCGGCGAACTGTGGGTACTCAGGCTTCATGGCCGGGTCGAGGATGGATTTGTAGAAGCGCCGGAAGACCTGCTTGAAAGTATCGTCGTAGCCTTCGCTGTGGCCGCCCGGCAGGTCGGCATAGCTCTTGGCCTCGCCCTTGAGCAGCGACGGGTCCTTGATGATGATGCGGTTGGGCTCGTTGCGATTGCCGATCCACAGCTCGTCCGGCCGCTCCTGGTTCCATGCGACGGAGGCCTTGGTGCCAAAGATTTCGATGTTGAGCTTGTTCTTGCAGCCGGAGGCGACCTGGCTGGCGGTAAAGGCGCCGCGGGCGCGGTCGCCCATGCGGAAGATCACGCCGCCGAAATCCTCGGTATCGATGGGGACCTCGATGTAGTCTTCGGGGCGCAGCGTCTTCCCGGCGAAGGTCTCGATGGGGCCGCGGGGCCGCTTGCGGGTTTTGTGGAACGTCTGCAGGTCCGCGCAGAGGGAGCTGATGCGGAGCCCGCTGACGTGCTCGGCCATGTCGCAGAAATGCGAGCCGATATCCGCCATGCAGCGGGAGGGGCCGTTGTCCTTGGAGTCGATGCGCCAGTTCCAGTCGGTGTCGTACAGCAGCCAGTCCTGCGAGTAGGTGCCCTGTACGACGAGGATTTCACCCAGTTCGCCGGCCTCGCGCATGCGGCGCATGTGCTGGACCATGGGATAGTACCGCAAGTTATGGTTGGTGCAGTTGCGCAGATTCTTCTTCTCGGCGAGCTCGATCATTTTCCGGACGAGCTCGGGCGATGTGGAGAGTGGCTTCTCGCAGACGACGTGTTTGCCGGCTTCAAGGGCGTCCTTCACCATGGGGTAGTGCAAGGCGTTGGGGGTGCAGACGTGCACCGCGTCAAGCTCCGGGTCCGCGAGGAGTTCCCGGTAGTCGGCCACCACCTTGGGGATGCGGTATTCGGCGCCCAGTTCCTTTGCCTTTTCGATCTGGGCTTCGCCGATGCCGTACAACTCGACGAACCCCGTGCGGATAATGCCTTCCATGTGCACGCGGCCGACGAAGCCGGTGCCGAAAACAGCGGTTTTGAGTGTGCGACTCATAATGACCTCTCCATTCGACGCAACCCGTGCGCCGCGATAACGCTCACGAAACGTATAATTTACCGCAAAAGCTGTTACATTGGTACGTAAATGGTGGTCAGGATCCGGTTTGGGCAGGGGCCTAAGGTGGAGCGCAAGGGGCGCAAGAACCGGCGTGCTGCTTTAGCCATGGGCGCGCTGCTTACGCCGGCTGCCGTAATGGCGGCAGCGCTGGGAGCGTGGCGTCTGGCGGCGGATCTGAAGTGGACCGAGAGCTTCGCGATTCCCCAAGGGCTGTTTTCGCACTGGCAGGTATGGTTCGCGTCCGCAGGCATGCTGCAAGTGTTCTCACGCGTGTTGTACCACTACGGTAAAGGCGGGGACAGATCGGCGTCCGGAGACAAGGCAGTTTCTTAGAGATCCGGCGGCTTCTGCTATTCTAACCGTAGGACCTCGATGCGATACACCACCGGGTTTCGATCCCCGGGATTCGACCACTCGGGATTACTTCCCACCGGAGTCAAGTGGCTCCTTATCAGCAACATCGCAGTTTTCCTCCTTACATACGTGGGCGAATCGCTGGGGCTGGGCGGGTTTTTCCGGCTGTTTGCGCTCACGCCCGCGGCTGTCATCGGCCACCTGGCGGTGTATCAGCTCGTCACATACCTCTTCCTGCACGGCGGGATCTGGCATCTGCTGGTGAATATGTTCACGCTTTGGATGTTCGGAGTCACGTTGGAGCGGGACTGGGGCACGCGGCGGTTCGTAAAGTACTATTTCTTGTGTGGCGTAGGTGCGGGCATTTGCGACGTGCTGCTCAATGCGGCGGTCGGGAACTGGGGCACCAGCACCATCGGGGCGTCCGGGGCCATCTACGGGCTGCTGCTGGCATTCGGGGTGATGTACCCCAACCAGATGGTGCTCTTCAGCTTCCTGTTTCCGATTAAAGCCAAATACTTCGTCATGATTTACGGCGCCATCGCGCTGCTGAGTTCCATGCAGGTGAACAGCGGGGTAAGTCACATCGCGCACCTGGGAGGTATGCTCTTCGGGCTGCTGTACCTGAAAACGCGCATCCCCAGCTTCGATCTGGGGGCGCCGCGGCGGGCGTACCGGCAATGGCAATTGCAGCGGGCGAAGAAGAAATTCCAGGTCTACCTGCGCAAACGCGGAGGCGACCGTGACCGCTGGGTGAACTGACCGGGCAACTGGAGGCGGATTTGCCGCGTCCATACTTTGGTAAAGTGAACTTCCGGATATAAACCTATGAGAAGTAGCAAGAAAGTGGGCCTGCTGCTGGCGGTTGCACTGCTGGTGCCGGTCGCGGTCCTGCTGGCGCAGGAAGGTCCCAAGAAAGATCCCGGCGAAACCGTAGCCAAGCCGCGGCGGCCGGGGCAGCCGTCGGAGACAGATCTCCCGCCGATTCCTTCCAAACTCGGCAAGAAAGACCGGCCGGACCTGCCCGAAGGCCTGCCGAGTTTCAAGAGCGACGTAGCCATTGTCAACGTGGACGTCGCGGTGGTGGACAACAAGGGCAACTTCATTCCCGGCATCCCCCGCGGCAACTTCCGCGTTCTCGAAGACAACGTCCCGCAGCAGATCAGCAACTTCAACATGGGGGAGGCCCCCATGACCGTGGCGATGGTGATCGAGTTCAGCAACCTGTTCCAGCGCTACTGGGGCGAGACGTGGTACCAGACCCTCACGGCCGCCTACGGCTTTCTCGAGACGTTGAAGCCGGAGGACTACGTGGCGGTGGTGGCGTATGACATGCGTCCCGAAATTCTGTCCGATTTTTCGACCGACAGACGCAAGGCGCAGGAAGCCATGCAGCGCCTCCGAATTCCGGCGTTCTCGGAATCGAACCTGTTTGACGCGATTTCGGACACGGCGGATCGCATGTCCAGCATCGAAGGCCGCAAAGCCATCGTGCTGATCGCATCGGGGGTGGACACGTTCAGCAAACTGCGATTCGACCAGACGCGCAAGATTCTCCAGGGAGCTGGAGTGCCCATCTACGCGATCGGTCTAATGCAAACGCTGCGCGAGATGATCGACGCCTACGGCGGGATGGGATCCATCCAGCGGCTCGACTTCCTGCAGGCGGACAACCAGATGCGCACGTTCGCCAAGGAAACCGGCGGGATGTCGTTCTTCCCGCGCTTCTACGGCGAATTCCCGAGCATCTTTCAGGCAATCGCGCAGTCATTGCGCAATCAATATACGCTCGGGTACGAGCCATCGAATAAGGCGCGTGACGGCAAGTTCAGGAAGATCAAAGTGGAACTGGTCAACCCCGAGACGAACGAACCGCTAAGGGTAACGGACGCAAAGGGAAAGCCGATCAAGTACTCCATTATCGCGAAGGCGGGCTATACCGCGCCGCGCGAAGTGGAATAGCCTGCATCTCACGGCCGGGGGATGGCGCTTGTGCGTTGTCCCCTTGCCAGACCCCACGTAGCTTGTCAAGCTAAACATCTTCCCGTTTTCCAATCCGATGCAGAGTCGTTGACAGCCGCATTACGGCTTTGTTACTCTCGCTTGCGTCTCACATGGACATATCTAAAGTCGGCGATCCGGCATTTATTCTGCTGGTCGACGACAACCTCCACGGCCTCATTGCGCGCAAGACCCTGCTTGAAGAACTCGGATACAGGGTCAGTACCGCTAAAGACGGCGAAGAAGCATTAACTCTGTTGCGGGAAGCGAGCTTCGACCTGGTAGTGACCGATTTCCGGATGCCCGGGATGGACGGCGGGGAACTTATCCGTCGCGTCAAAGCGGCCGAGCCGGCAAGGCCGGTGATCCTCCTGTCGGGGTTCGTCGAGCCGCTGGGATTGACGGAGCAGGCCACCGGGGCGGACGTCGTGATTGGCAAGAATGCCGGGGAGATCCGCAATCTGGTGCGGTCGGTGGACCGGTTACTTCACCGGCGGATTCCGAGGAAGCCGGCGGCATCGCAGCGCAATGGCGCCGTTTCGCGAGCGAAAAGCAAGGCACGCTGACCCGGATTCTTCTAAACTGGTAATCAGATGCAACGGTTGTTTTCCCGCCTGGCAGTGCTCTCCCTCTGTGTGACTGCGTGGAGCGCCGTTCCGGCCGCCGCGCGCAAAGCAGCGAAACCGAAACCGGCGCCGACAGCCGCGCGCGGCTGGATGAAGCACATGACACTCCAGCAGAAGGCGGCGCAACTGGTCTTCATTTCATTCAACGGGCTGGCGCCCAATTCGCGCTCCCGCGAATACCAGCGCTTTGTACGGCTGGTGCGCGACACCGGGGTTGGCGGGCTGGTGCTGGTGAACTGGTCCAACGGACGTGTGATCCAGAGGGCCGAGCCGTATGAGCTGGCTGCTTTCCTGAACCGCATCCAGAGGACGGCGAAGGTGCCGCTGCTGGTATGCGGGGACTTCGAACGGGGCGCTTCCATGCGGGTGCAGGATACACCCGGCTTTCCGCATGCGATGGCGTTCGCTGCCGCGGGAGATCCCGAGCTGACGCGCTACGAGGGCAGGGTGACGGCGCGGGAGGCGCGTGCGCTGGGAGTGCAGTGGGTGTTCTATCCGGTGGCGGACGTGAACAACAACCCCGACAACCCCATCATCAACATCCGGTCGTTCGGGGAGGACCCGCTGGTGGTCGCGTCTCATGTGAGGGCGTTCATCGAGGGCGCGCACGCGGATCCGAAGAAGTACGTGCTCACCAGCGCCAAACACTTCCCTGGGCACGGCGACACGGCGGTGGACACGCACCTGAACATGGCATCGATCACGAGCAGTTCGGAGCGACTGGAGAAGATGGAACTGGTGCCGTTCCGCGCGGCGGTGGAGGCAGGGGTGGACTCGATCATGAGCGCCCACATCGCTGTGCCGGCGCTGGCTCCGGCGGACGTTCCAGCGACGCTATCGCGCCAGGTGATGACCGAACTGCTGCGCACCCGTATGGGATTTGAAGGTCTGGTGGTGACGGATGCCCTGGAGATGGGCGGGATTGCCAAAGGCTTCAGCGCGGGTGAGGCCGCGGTGCGGGCGCTGGAAGCGGGGGTGGACGTGCTGGTGATGCCGCCCGATCCGGAGGCGGCGGTGAAGGCGGTGGCGGCGGCGGTGCGTTCCGGCAGGCTGAGCGAGAAGCGCCTTGACGAGAGCGTGGCGCGCGTCCTGGCGGCCAAGGCGAAGCTGGGGCTCGACCGCGCGCGCCTGGTGGACCTGGAAGCCATTGCGGACGAAGTGAGCGCGCCCGAAGCCGTCGAGCGTGCGCAGGAGGTGGCGGAGCGAGCGGTGACGCTGGTGCGAAACGAGGGCGGCGTAGTGCCGCTGAAGGCGCCCGCACGTACCTGCTTCCTGGTGCTGGCCGAGAGCCGGCAAGCGGTGGGGGGGCAGGCGTTTGCCGCGGAAGTGAAGCGGCGCGCTCCGGATGCGCGGGTTATGACGCTCGATCCCACTGCGACCACGGTTGTGCTGGACGAGGCGGCGCGAAATGCGGCGGCGTGCGATGCGGTGGTGGTGGCGGCGTTCGCGCCGGTAGCGGCCTATCGCGGCAACACGGCGCTGGCAGGGGAGTACACCCGCCTGGTCGAGATGCTTATGGCGTCCGGGAAACCAGTCACGCTGGTGGCGCTGGGCAGCCCGTACCTGCTGCGCTACTTCCCGAAAGTCCAGGGGTATCTGGCCACGTACAGCCCCGTGCCGGTGTCCGAAACAGCGGCGGTGCGGGCGCTGTTCGGGGAGATATCGATACGCGGGAAGCTACCCGTGACAATTCCGGGGATGGCGCGCTACGGCGATGGAATCATGGTGCCCGTGCGCACAGCGACGCCCCAAACATCCGCCCGGTCCGTGCCATAACGCTAAAACATAGCTGCTTTCCCGTTCCGCCCGCCTGAACCACATCTGCATTCGCTTCAAGACCCGGATTTCCCGTTGTAATCCGAGCGCTGCCGTGGTAGTGTTACGATTTGCAGATTCGTGCTACCCAGACAAGCCATGCGAAGCCGACCTTCAAGCCGCCTCGGACAACTGCTCGTGCTGATGTGCTCTTCGCCGTTGCTCACGTTTGCTTCGCCATCCGCAGATGGCGCTAGTTTTGTTGCCGGCAGGGTGCTGGACCCACAGGGGCGAACTGTGGTGGGAGCCACTGTGCGATTACAGGTTGGGACATTTGTTGCCGCCGCCGTCACCACGGATGCACAAGGCGAATTCCACCTCGACTCCATTTCCCCCGGCAGTTATCGGTTGACAGCGGGGGCGCCGGGGTTTCACGGTGGCGCTCGAGACCTTACTATTGCCGGCGATATCAAGGGGTTGGACATAACGCTGCCCGAAATCGTCGGGCAGCATCAGAGTGTGGTCATCACGGCGCAGACGGTGGAGGCGAGCGTGGACCTCCGCAACGCTGAAGTTTTCAACCGGACACTCTTCACTCGTGACGATCAGGTGATGCAACAACTCAACGCGGGGATTGATGCGGGTCAGCATGAGGGCGGCGGCAAGTCCCTCGAAATCCGGCGATTCGGATTCAATCTCGACCACGGGGGCACGAACGGCGGTCTCAAGGTGCTCGTGGACGGCGTGCAGCAAAATCAGGGCACCCAGGGCCATGGACAAGGCTATCTCGGTGTGCTCAAAGCTCTCAGCCCCGAACTTATTCAGGATGTCACCGTCATCAACGGCCCCTTCAGCGCCGAATACGGCGATTTCAGCGGCCTTGGCGTCGTTCATATCCGCCAGCGGGAATCGTTGCCGGATCAGTTTACCGTGCGGCTTGGGGGCGGCAACTTCGATACGGGCCGTGCCTTCCTTGGGTATAGCCCCGATGTCGAACACGTGGACGCTTACGTCGTCTACGAAGGCTCGTACACCGACGGACCATTCCAGAATCCGGGGCGGTATCGCAGGGATAATTTCAACGCCAACTACACCAAATCGCTCAACACCAGCGAAAAGATCGGCATCCGACTTCTTTTAGGGCGGAACAACTTCTACTCCAGCGGACAGATCCCTCTCGATCTCGTGAGCCAAGGCTTGCTCGACCGATTCGGCTATATCGACCCGACCCATGGTGGCCGGGTGAAACTTGGGACGACTTCGGTGTACTACAGCAAGCTGAGGGCAAACGGCGATACGTTCAAGGCAGACGGATTCCTGTCACGGTCGCTTCTCGATTTGTACTCGAACTTCACGATGTACCTGAACGACCCCGTAAACGGCGATGCCTTTCAGCAACACGATTCACGGTTGCAGCAGGGGTTGAATGCTCAGTATACGCATCCGTACCGGTTCGGGTCCGTCGCTGCGGTCCTCGTGGCGGGTTCCAACTTTCACGACAATGAAATCAACGTCGGGTTATATCCGCGTCGGGGCCGGGTTCCGACTGGCGTGACGACAAGAGCCAATGCCCATGTGACCAACGGCGCCGGATACGTACAAAACAATCTGAGCCTGTTTCGTGGGCGGGTCTTGCTGGGGGGCGGCGTTCGGTATGATGAGTTCCGGTTCGATGTTGTCGACCGGGTAAACCCCGATCAAGGCGGTCTCCAGTCGGCGGGGCGCTGGCAAGGCAAGGGAAATGTGGCGTTCAGGCCGGCATATCATGTGCCCTTCACATTGACGGCAAACTACGGGCGTGGCATCAACAGTGTTGACGCTCGCGGCGTGGTGCAGCGGCCCGAACAACCCCGACTCGCAACCACGGACTTCTACCAGTTTGGAACCTCATCGAGTTTCGGGCGATTCGGCGTCAGCACGGATGTGTTTCTCATCGACCACTCGCACGAGCAGGTGTATGTTCCTGATGACGGCAGCTTCGAGTTCAAAGGTCCGAGTCGAGCCTACGGGTACGAAGCGAAGACGTCGGTTGCGCTGACACGCTGGCTTTCGCTGAATGGTGGCCTAACCAAGATTGGGAATGCGTACTTCCGAGGCGGCGATCACCGGGTCTATGTTGACAGTGCCCCGCATTTCGTGGCGAATGCGGCTCTCACGGTCGTAGCGTGGCACGGTTGGAGCGGTTCGCTCCGAATGAGGGCGATCAACCGATATCGGCTCGACGGAGACGATCCGGCGATTCTGGCGTCGGGGCATACAGTCTTCGATTTCGGGCTCGCAAAGCAGGTGCGCCGTGGCGTGGAATTGAATCTGAGCTTGGACAACCTTACGAACCGGGATTACTACGAGACGCAGAACTACTTCGAGTCCCGTTTTGCGCCGATGGCGCCAATCGCGAAAAGACTCCACGGTACCCCGGGATATCCGCTGACCGCCGTAGTCGGCCTGACGTTCAGGATGGGGCGGAAGTAGGACGACCGCACAGTTCCGCACCGGGCAGGAGTCCCACAGGCTTATTTTCCGGAGTATATCTGATATATGCGAATAACCTGGCTTGGACATGGCACGTTCCACTTCGAACTCCCTTCCGGCGAGGTGATCCTGATGGACGCCTGGACGGACGGGAACCCCGCTTACCCGGCCGGCTACGAGATCCGCAGGATCGACCTGATGTGCATCTCGCACGGGCATTTCGACCACATCCATGACGCCGTTCCGCTAGCCAAAAAGCATTCACCGCAGGTGGTGGCGATCTTCGAGACGGCCAAGTGGCTGGAGTCGAAGGGCGTGGAGAATGTGCGGCCGATGAACAAAGGCGGCTCCCAGAAGATCTGCGGGGTGACCGTGACGATGACCCACGCGCTGCACAGTTGCGGGATTGCGGACGGCGACCAGATCCTCTACGGCGGCGAGGCTGCGGGCTACGTGCTGCGCTTCGAAGACGGGCGCTCTCTGTATTTTGCGGGCGACACGAACGTGTTCTCGGATATGCAGCTTATCGAGCAGCTTTATCATCCCGAGCTGGCGTTCCTGCCCACGGGCGACCTGTTCACGATGGGGCCGGCAGAGGCGGCGCTGGCCTGCTGCATGCTGAAGCCCAAGCGCGTGGTGCCGATGCACTTCGGCACGTTTCCGGCGTTGACCGGGCGGCCGGAAGCGCTGGCCGAACTGATCCGGGGGCAGAAGGGCACGGAGTTGTGGACGCTCGAGCCGGGGCTCACGGTCGAGTGGTAGAGGGACGGCGCCCCTGACTTCGGCGGTGTCACTCCTTTACAATGAAATTTAGACTCATTCCCTGAAGGACAATCCGTGACAGGTCACGAAATCAGACAGCGCTTTCTCGACTTTTTCTCCGCCCGCGGGCACCGCGTGGTGCCGAGTTCCTCGCTGGTTCCGGCGAACGATCCCACCCTGCTGTTCGCCAACGCCGGGATGAACCAGTTCAAGGACGTCTTCCTGGGCGCGGAGAAGCGCGATTACAAGCGCGCGACGACTTCGCAGAAGTGCGTGCGCGCGGGGGGCAAGCACAATGACCTGGAGAACGTCGGGTACACCCGCCGCCACCACACGTTTTTTGAAATGCTGGGGAACTTCTCGTTCGGCGACTACTTCAAAGCCGAGGCCATCGAGTTCGCCTGGGACCTCATCACCAGGGAGTATGGGTTGCCGAAGGACCGGCTCTACGTCACGGTGTTCCGCGAGGACGACGAGGCCGAGGAGTTGTGGCAGAAGGTGGCGGGGGTATCGAAAGACCGCATCTTCCGGCTCGATGAGAAGGACAATTTCTGGCAGATGGGGGAGACCGGTCCGTGCGGCCCGTGTTCGGAGATTCACTACGACCTGGGACCGGAGGGCGCAGAGCCCGGGCGCGAGCATGAGGCCTTCCCCAGCGACGCGGGCGGGCGGTACGTAGAGATCTGGAATCTGGTGTTCATGCAGTACGACCGCGATTCCAGTGGTGTGCTGACTCCGCTCCCGCGGCCGTCGATCGATACGGGCATGGGCCTCGAGCGCGTGGCGGCGGTGCTGCAAGGCAAGCTGTCGAACTACGAGACCGATCTGATCCATCCGATTATCCTGCGGGCGGCGGAGCTGATGGGTGTGTCGCACGGCGCGGAGGCGCGCGTGGATACGTCGCTGCGCATCGCCGCGGACCATGCGCGCGCTACCGCATTCCTGATCCATGACGGTGTGGTGCCCTCGAACGAAGGACGCGGGTATGTGCTGCGCAAGATCATGCGGCGCGCCATGCGGAACGCACGCATGATCGGGGTGGAGGGGCAATTCCTCTACAAGCTGACGGGGTTCGTGGCGGAGTTGATGCGGCCGGCGTATCCGGAGCTGATGGAATCCGTGGGGCGGGTAGCCAGAGTGGTGAAAGACGAGGAGCATCGCTACGCGACCACATTCCTGGTGGCGGAGAAGGTGTTCAACGAGGAAGTGAAGAACATCAGTGGCGCGCTGATCCCCGGGCCGGTTTCCTTCAAGCTGTACGACACGTACGGGCTGGCGGTGGACGAGCAGGAAGAGATGGCGCGGGAGCGCGGGCTGGCCATCGACCACGAAGGCTTCGAGCAGGAGATGAACCGGCAGCGCGAGCGCGCGCGGGCAAGCTGGAAGGGCGGGGTGGAGCGAGGCGTGGCTGCTCCGGTGTACCAGGAACTCGTAGAGCAGGGCCGCACGAAGTTCGTGGGTTACCAGGAACTGTCGGCAGTGTCGCGAGTGCGGGCGATCGTGGTGGACCAGCAGGCAGTGGCGGGGATTGAAGCTGGCGGGCGCGGCGAGGTGGTGCTCGACCGGACGCCGTTCTACGCCGAGGCGGGCGGGCAGGTGGGGGACCACGGCGCGCTCTACGGTCCGGCGGGCGAGAAGGTGGCGGAGGTGGAGGCGGTCTATGCGGCGGTCCCGGGGCTGACGGTCCACAGGGTGACAGCCCTGGCACCTATCCGCACAGGCGATGAAGTGCGCGGCGAAGTGGCCGGCGTGCCGCGGGCGTCCACCATGCGGAACCACACCGCCACGCATCTGTTGCATGCGGCGCTGCGGCAGGTTCTAGGTGCGCATGTGAAGCAGGCGGGGAGCGTGGTGGAACCGCCGCGGCTGCGCTTCGACTTCACGCACTACGCGGCCATGGATGCGGCGGAGATCGAGGAAGTCGAGCGTCTGGTGAACGAACAGATCCTGCGCAATACGGGCGTAACCACGGATGTGCTGCCGCTGGAACAGGCCGTCGCCACCGGAGCGATGGCGCTGTTCGGGGAGAAGTACGGCGACGAGGTGCGGGTGGTTTCGGTGCCTGGGTTCAGCAAAGAGCTGTGCGGCGGTACGCACGTCAGCCGGACGGGCGACATCGGGGTATTCAAGATCGTCTACGAGGGAAGCATCTCGGCGGGGGTGCGGCGGATTGAGGCGATCACGGGCGAGGCGGCGCTGCGGCGGTATCAGGAGAGCACGGCGGCACTGCATCGCATCTCGGAGATGGTGCACACCTCTGAGCCTGAACTGTTGGAGCAGGTGGAAAGGCTGATCGCCACGGAACGGGCTCTCGAAAAAGAAGTGGAGCGGCTGAAGAACAAGCTGGCGCAGTCGGCGGCCGGGGGCCTGGAGAGCCAGGCGCGCACATTCGGCGCGGTGAAGGTGCTTGCGGCGCGCATCGAAGGCATGGACCGGCAGCAGATGCGTGCTCTGGCCGATTCCCTGCGGAATAAGTGGAAGACGGCGGTGGTGGTGCTGGCGGCGGCGGAGGATTCGACCGTTTCGATCGTCTCCGCGGTGACCAAGGATCTTACCGGCAAGGTTCACGCGGGCAAGCTGGTGGGGGCGGTCGCGCAGGCCGTCGGGGGGAAGGGCGGCGGCCGTCCGGATATGGCGGAGGGCGGCGGGAAGGACCCTTCGGCACTCGACGCGGCGCTTGAAAACGTGTACGGGACGGTCGAGAAGAACCTGTGAGCAGCTACGACGCCTTAGTGGTGGGGGCGGGGCCGACGGGCCTCGCCTGCGCCATCGAGCTCCAGCAGCGGGGCCTGCGCACCCTGGTGATCGATAAGGGTTGCGTCACGAATTCCTTGTACCATTACCCTACCCACATGGTGTTCTTCACGACCCCGGAGCTGCTTGAAATCGGGAATATTCCGATGACCAGCCTGGGCGAAAAGCCCACCCGCACGGAGGCACTAAAGTACTACCGGCGCGTGGCGGACCACTATAAACTCGACATTCACCAGTACGAGCGGGTGCAGGCTATCTCGGGCGTGGATAATGGGTTCGAGGTCTCGACCACAGACCGGCTGGGGTGCGCCCATCGGTATCCGGCTCGTAAGATCGTGCTTGCCACGGGTTACTACGACGTACCGAACTTACTCAATGTGCCGGGGGAAGAGCTCGGGAAAGTACTGCATTACTACAAAGAGCCCCATCCGTATTACAACCACGACGTGGCGGTGGTGGGGGCAAAAAACTCGGCCGCGATCGCGGCGCTGGAGTTGTACTGGACCGGAGCGCGCGTAACGCTCATTCACCGCGGGGCGGGCATTTCGAAACACGTAAAGTACTGGATCAAACCCAACATCGAAAACCGCATTGCGAACGGGGAAATCCGGGCATATTTCCGGTCTACAGTTCAGGAAATCCGGCCGGATTCGTTGGTGGTGGCCACACCGGATGGCGAGGTAACGCTTGCCAACGATTTTGTTTTTGCGCTGATTGGCTACAGTCCGGACCTGGCATTTTTGAACGCCGCCGGAATCACTTTGGACGCAGCCACGCTACGGCCTCGCACAGATCCGGCGACTCTCGAAAGCGAGCGTCCCGGTGTCTACCTGGCGGGCGTAATTGTAGCCGGAATGCATACGAACGAGATCTTTATCGAGAACGGGAGATTGCACGGCAAGCTTATCGCCGACGCGATATCCCGCTCAGTAATAGGGTGATACAGCACACCCCTGAGTCCCTCCGTACTGTAACGAACTGAAACGCTACCCCTATATACCGTATCTAAGGAGAGTGGAAGGGGGCGGTATCTATGCTGCAGTCGATTGTAAACGCGTTTTTGGGTTGTGCTCACCGCAGGACCACGTTTCCGCTGACCCCCGGTCGTAAGCAGTCGGTCGCGCAGGGCGCGGCCCGTCACGGAACGTATGTAGTTTGTCTGGATTGCGGAAAGGAATTTGCTTACGACTGGCAGGAAATGCGGCTCGGGAACGCGGTTGCGGCCCGAGTTGCCGCTCCCGCCACCGAATCCTATTCTCCGGTCAACCGCTAGGATGCGCCGTCTACATTTTCGGAAATAGCTTCTGAAGCGCCGGATATAGGGCCGCGTAGATTTCGTGAGCGCGGGCGTAAGCGGCGCTTTCTGTGGCTGAGGGGGCTACGGAAGCGGTTTCCCGAATGGCGTGATGGCAGACTTCCGGAACCGAGCCGTACTCGCCGGTTCCGGCAAGTGCCAGCAGGGCGGCCCCGTAAGCTGAACCTTCCTGAGTTTCCAGCGTCACCACACGTTTGGCCAGGATATCGGCCAGTACCTGCCGCCAGAAGGGGCTGGTAGCGCCTCCGCCGGAGGCACGCACCGAATCCACCGCAACTCCCAATTCTTCAATGATGTCCAGGCAGTCGCGCTGGCTGTAGGAAACGCCCTCAATGACGGCGCGGATGAGGTCCGCGCGGGTGTGGCGGGCGGTAAGCCCGATCCAGCCGCCGCGGGCCGAAGCGTCGAGGTGCGGGGTGCGCTCGCCCATGAGGTACGGCAGCCAGAAGAGGCCCTGGGCTCCGGCTGGCGAGAGGGCCGCCTCAGCGGTGAGGGCGTCGTAACTCATGGCCGGGGCAAGCTGGTTGCGAAACCATTGGAGGCTCAGGCCGGCGCCCTGGGTCACCCCCATGACATGCCATTTCCCGGGGACGGCGTGGCAGAAGGTGTGGACGCGGCCGGCAGGGTCGTAGGCAACCTTCTCCATATGAGCGAAGACCACCCCGGAGGTCCCCAGGGTGCAGGAGACGATGCCTGGTTCCACGATGCCGTTGCCGACGGCGCTCGAAGCCTGATCGCCGCCGCCCCCGACGACAGGGGTTCCCGCGGCCAGGCCGGTGGCCTCCGCGGCAGCCGCGGTGATGCGGCCGGTGATTGCGGTCGATTCATGGCAGGTGGGGAGGATAGCGCGGTCTAGCCCCAGGGCGTCCACCATTTCGTAGGACCAGCGGCGGTTGACGACATCGAAGAGCGAGGTGCCGGAGGCATCTGAAACTTCGGTGGCGAACTCGCCGGTGAGCTGGAACCGCACGTAGTCCTTGGGCAGGAGCATGCGGCGGACGCGGTCGAAGTTCCGGGGCTCGTTGTCGCGCACCCAGAGCAGTTTGGGCAGGGTGAAGCCGGTGAGCACGGGATTGGCGGTGTACTTCAGAATATTCTCGCGGCCGACGGTGGCATTGATCGAGTCCACTTGAGGCTGGCTGCGCTGGTCGCACCAGATGAGGGAGGGCCGGATGACGCAGCCGGCGGCGTCGAGGATGACAAGGCCGTGCATCTGGCCGGAAAGGCCGATGCCTCTGACCCCGGTGCCGGAGACCCCGGCTTTGGCGAGCACGCCGCGGATGGCATTGGCGGCGGCATGCCACCAGTCGTCAGGATCCTGCTCGGCCCACTGGGGGTGGGGCATGCGCATGTCCTGGTGGGGGGAGGTAAAGCCCGCGAGTACACGGCCGCGGGCGTCGGTGAGGAGCGCGCGGGAGCCGCCGGTTCCAATGTCAATTCCAAGCCACATAGATTAGAGTCGGGGGATAGGGGTTAGGGATTGGGGGTTAGGGTTTTGCCTAGCATGGGGAGGTAGGCCGCTCCGTAGAGACCGGCTTCGCTTCCCAGGGTAGCCTTTTCAATGCGGGTTTGGGTGGCACGGTAAGTGAAGGAACGGAAGGCCACTTCTTTCAGCATGGCCGGGGCGAAGAAATCCCATGCCCCCAGGACACCGCCGCTGAGCAGGTAAAGCGGGAAATTGAAGGTGTTCACGAGCATCGCGAGGGCGATCCCCAGGGATTGCCCCATGAGGATGAAGATGCGTTGCGCGCGGGCATCCCCGGCCACCGCGAGCGAGTGGACGTCCTTGGAGGTGAGATTGTCGCCGAGGTTCATGACCCGGGCCATAGCCGCGATGGCGCTGGCGGAAGCGTGCTTCTCAAGACAGCCCTGGTTCCCGCAACCGCACGGCATCCCATTGGGTACTACGGTAATGTGACCCAGTTCACCAGCCATGCCGACGTGGCCGTGCAATGCCTCACCGCCGATGATGATGCCGCCGCCGATCCCGGTGCCGAGGGTCAGGAGCACGAGATCGTCCACATCGCGTCCCGCGCCCATCCACTTTTCGCCCAAGGCCGCGGCATTGGCGTCGTTCTCCAGGATCACCCGGGTGCCCAGGCGCTGTTCCATTTCGTCGCGGATGGGGGAGCCCTCCAGGAACGCCAAGTTATTGGAATTCTTGATGATCCCTTCCTTGAGAAGAATGAAGCCGGGCACCCCAACCCCGATACCGGCCAGGCCGCCGGCGCCCCACTTATCCTTCAGGCGGCAGATCACGGCTGCCATCTCGTCGAGCAGGGCCTCTTTGCCGGCCGACAATCTGGTGCTGCCCGCGATCTTCTCCAGGATGTTTCCGGAGCGGTCCACGGCGGCGCCGCGCAGGTTTGTACCGCCAAGGTCCAGTCCGATCGAGTATTCCGGCATGAAGGCGCATCATAGCAAACTTCGTGCCAGCGGGATGCGTCCAACACGGTGCGGGGCACGGCAACTGCACCGGATTTTAGGGGGGCATATGGGGGACGGAAGAACGTATGTCGAGATACCAGGGACGAAGACGCACGAGCTGCCGCCGCTGCTGGTGAGATCAGCGGTAGCGGGAGCGCTGCTCGGCGGGGTTCTGGATCATGCGGCGATCATCGTGGATTCCGAAGACATTCTGCCCGCGACGGGTGAAGACCCGGAAGTGGCTGAACAACGCAAGTTCGACCTGGCCGTGCGGCTGGCGGACCAGTATCGCGCGCTGGTATCTCACTGGCAGTGGGGGGATTCGATTCTGGAGTGGATCCGGCAGTGCGAAATTACGTTTTCATCCGAAGCGGCGTTGCGGGGGCTGCTGCATCCGGACGTATGGCCGCATGCGGGGCGCAGCAGCTTTGTGACGCTGCTGGTGGAGAAGTCGGTGGGGGGCACGGTGGCGCTGGAGGAGGCGGTGGGGCTGCGCCTGACCTTCCGGCAGCCGCCGCCGATCGATTGCTTCTCGAATCAGTTTCTGTTCTATCTGAATTCCACAGTGGCGGGAACGGCGTACGAGGCGTGGGCGCGGCTGGGGATCGGAACGGCAGGGCTGTTTCCACCCGACCGGTTCCACTTCGAGGTGTTCGATCTAGGAGGTTAGGTCTGCGGTTGGGTGCGGCGGCTGGATCGCGCGAGGCCGAACAGCACGGCGAAGCCCGCCAGGAGCCCGAGAGAGGCGCCGAGTCCGATCAGGTGCGGTTGGGGGTCGCGAACCCAGAGGGTCAGGAGGACGTTGAAGACCAGGGGGATAAACGCCGCGGTCACCGGAAGCCATGTGCGGTCCAGCGAGAACAGCGAACGGGAGGTCAGCTCCAGCAGACTCCAGCCGATCATGGCGGGGCCGAGCCCGAGGAAGACGGCTGACACCATAGTGGTGGACTCCGGGGTGAAGCTGCCGCGTTCGAAGAGCAGCCGGATGGCGGGCTCCCGGAGGGCCAGGGCGAAGGCGCAAACACCGACTGCGGCCAGCGCAGCCAGCGCGATTGTGCGGTCGATCAGCAGATAGGCCTCACGCAGGCGCGACTGGCTGCGGAGGCGCGCGATTTCGGGCAGCAGGGAATTGGAGATGGGGCTCACCAGGAACGCGAGGGGCACCCCTACCCCGCGCATGCAATAGTCGAGGGCGGCGGCTACTCCCGGACCGGCGTGGGTGGCGTAAGCGCGTGTGAACGTGATGTTGGCAGCGAGGCCGCCGGCGAACAGCGCGATGGAGAGCGGCTTAGCGAGCAGCTCTCGCCAGTGGATGCCGACTTCCGGCAGCCCGCGCGTTTGCAGTCCCGAGCGCGCACACCACCAGACCACCGCGAGCTGCACCCACGCTCCCACGCTATAGCCCAACGCGAAACCATGTACCCCGAGCACCTGCCACGTGGCGAGTGCGCCAGTGACCGTGAACAGGTTCAGGGTCGCCTGGTTGAAGGCCGAGGGGGCGAAGCGGCGATCCGTGTAGAGCAGGGCGGAGTGAATCGACGCCATGCCGGCCGCGGGGATGGAGCAGGAGAGCACGCGGAAATTGATTACCGCGGTATCGAACCAGGCGGGTTCGAGGCCCGGGGCGAGCATCCGGACGAACCACGGGGCCAGCAGTACGAGGGCTACGGCCAACAGGGAGAAAAGCCCGGCGAAATAGCGGTTCAGGCCCAGAAAAAGCCCGGTGCGCTGGGTGCCTTCCCGTGCCGTCAGCATGGGCACGAAGGCGAACACCATAGAGTTGATCAGGACGCTGTTGAGGGTGTCGATCGGCCCGATGGCCACGGCGAGGGAATCGGCCAAGCTGCCGGTGCCCAGCAAGTAGGCCATCAGGGCGACTCGCGCGAACCCGATGATGTTGCCGGCCACGATGCCGGCGCCGATGGTGAGGCCGCCGCGGATCAGCGGGCTTCCGACCGCCCGGGCTATGATTTTGTCGGGCGCGAAAGCCGAGGATGGAATTCGGGTGCCCAGACTAATCCCCCAGGCAGAACGGTTCCGCCGCCTGCTTGCCCTTTCAGGCCCCCGCCGTCATAGTTTCCTGCACGGCGGCAAGGGCGGAGTCGTAATCGGGATGATCGGTGAGTTCCTTCACGTATTCGACGTAGCGGATGACGTTATCTTTGCCCACGACGAAAATCGCGCGGCTCTCGAGGCGCAGTTCCTGGATCAAGGTGCCCCAGGCGACGCCGAAGGAGGCCTCGCGGTGGTCGGACAGCATGCGCACGCGGTCCACGGCGAACTGGCCGCACCAGCGCTTCTGCGCGAAGGGCAGATCCATGCTCACGTTGTAGACGTCCACGCCGGGGAGCTTCTCTGACTCGATGTTGAAGCGCCGGGTTTGGGCGTCGCAGATTGGAGTATCGAGCGACGGTACGACACTGAAGATGCGCACGCGGCCTTCAGTGTCTTCCAGCTTGACGGGCTTGTTCGAGGAATCCACCAAGTGGAAATCGGGGGCCGTGTCGCCGGGTTTCAGTTCGGGGCCGACCAGCGCGAAAGGCCTGCCCTGCACAGTAATCGCTCCGGGTCGCTCCATCGCTTGATCCTCCTTTTTAGGTTGATGCCTTATTGTAGCAATTCGGCGAATTCCGCCGGGCTGGAAACGGGCAGGCGGCAGGCGAAGTTTTCGCAGACCCAGGCGGAGGCGCGGCCGTCGAGCTTCCGCATGCCCTCGATGGCAGGGAGGCCGGAACCCAGCGCGGCGCGAGTCTCCTCACTATCCACCAGCAGGGCGATGGCATGGGGCAGATAGCGTGAGTGCAGGATCTTGAGCAGTTCCAAGGTATCGGGGGAGGACTTCTCTCCCACGATCACGATTTCACGCGGTGGCGCCAGACTGAAACCGTAGGCGGCCAACATCTGGGGCACGGCTACGGGCGCGGCGGTCAGACGGCCGGAGAAGGCGGCGAGCGCCCGTTCGGCGGATTCCCGCAACTCGGGGCGGCCGGTCATGGCGGACAGGCGCAGCAGGTTCAAGATGGCGACGGAGTTGCCCGAGGGCTCGGCTCCGTCGTAATCCTCTTTGATCCGCATGACGAGGCTGGGGTCGCCGGCCTGGGTGCTGTAGAAACCTCCGGCGGTGGAGTCTTCAAAGAGCTCGCGCATTTTCCCGGTGAGAGCGACAGCACGGTCGAGCCAAGGCAGGTCGAAAACGGCTTCGTAGATGTCCAGACACGCTTGCGCCAGGAAGGCGTAATCGTCGAGAAAGCCCGGGATGGCGGCGTGGCCGTCGCGGAAGCGGCGCAGAAGCACGCCGGTCTGGGGGTCGTAGAGCCGCTCCAGGATGAAGCCGGCGGCGCGCAGGGCGGCATCGGTATAGCTCTTCTCGGAAAGCGCCGCCCCGGCGCGCGCGAAGGCGGAAATCATGAGGCCGTTCCAGGCGGTCAGGATTTTATCGTCGAGGTGCGGGCGGGGGCGGCGGTTGCGGGCTTCGAGCAGTTTCCGCGAGGCCTGGAGGATGCCGGTCCGCACCTCGTCGAGGGAGCGGCCGAAGTGCTCCGCGGTTTGTTCGACAGTGTGGGCGCGGTAAAGGATGTTGCGGCCGGTGAACTCCTGGTGGGGATCGTCGGCTACGTTGCCGTCCTTCTCGACGCCGTAGCGGTAGCAGAACCAATCGGCAACGAGGGCGCCGGCGATCTCTTCGATTTCGGCGCGGCTCCAGATGTAGAAGGCGCCTTCGCCCTTCTCGTCGGGATGGGCGGGGTCGATGGCGCTGTCGGCATCCTCGGCGGAATAGAAGGCTCCGGTGTTGTGGCGCATGTCGCGGAGGACGTAGTCCAGAGTTTCGCGCGCCGTGGCGGCGAACTCGAAATCGCCGGTAATCTGGAAGGCCTCGATGTACGACGTGGCGAGCTGCGCCTGGTCGTAAAGCATTTTCTCGAAATGGGGGACGAACCAGCGTTCATCGACGGCGTAGCGATGGAACCCGCCGCCGAGTTGGTCGTTCATGCCCGCAGCGGCCATGATGCGGAGCGTTTCGAGCACCATGTCGAGGGCCTCGCGATTGCCGGTGCGGGACCAGTAACGCAGCAGGAAGTGGAAGGCGGCGGGACGCGGAAACTTGGGGGCGCCGCCGAAGCCGCCGTAGCGTGTGTCGTAGGAGCGGCGCAGGGCGTGGAAGCCGCCCTCGATGGAGGCGCGGTCGAGCGGCTGGGCGGGACGACCCTCGCTCGCCGGATCGACGTGACGCGTCAACTGTTCCACGACGTCGATGCTGGATGCCACGATCTTTTCGCGGTCCTGCCGCCAGGCTTCGGCGATGCGCTCAAGGACGGTGGCAAAGCCGGTGCGGCCGTAGCGGTTATCGGGCGGGAAATAGGTGCCGCCGAAGAAGGGCCTCAGATCCGGGGTGAGCCAGACCGACATGGGCCAGCCGCCTCCACCGGTGGTGGCCTGCACGAAAGTCATGTAGATGCGGTCGATGTCGGGGCGTTCCTCGCGGTCCACCTTCACGGGGACGAAGGAGCGGTTGAGGATTTCGGCGATGCGCTCGCTTTCGAAAGACTCGCGCTCCATGACGTGACACCAGTGGCACGTGGAGTAGCCGACCGATAGAAAGATGGGCTTGTTGTCGAGCCGGGCTTTCTCGAAGGCTTCCGGCCCCCAGGGATACCAGTCCACGGGATTGTGGGCGTGCTGGAGCAGGTAGGGGCTCTTTTCTTCGGCGAGGCGGTTGGTGTGCATGAGGGCTCCTGGCGTGTATCTTCGGACCGGGCCGGTCCGGGGCTATGCTCCGGTCACTTTGGCCGGCTGCGGCAGGTATCCTTCCTCTCGAAGGGCGCCGAGGACGACGCGGAGTTTCTCGCGGGCCTCCTGGGGCATGGGGCCGACCGGCTTGCGGCAGGGTCCCGCGGGATATCCGATGATCCGCATGGCTTCCTTGATCACGGATGGGAAGGTGTGGAGGCCGAAAGCCTGGCGCAACGGGTCCACCAGAGCCTGAAGCCGCACGGCGGTTTCCTCATCGCCGTTGCGGAAGGCGCGGTAGAGATCTACGAAGAGGCGCGGCGCCACATTGGCGCAGGCGGTGACGGCGCCGGCGCAGCCCAGTTTCAGGGCCGGCAGAATCATGTGGTCGCGGCCGATGAAGATGCTGAAGGGGCGTTCGGCGGAGAGGGCGGTCAACTCCGAGATGCGGGCGAGATCACCGCTTGAATCTTTGAGGCCGGCGAAGTTCTCGCAAGCCGCGGCGATGCGCGCCACCACCCCGGGGGTGAGGTCCACACCGGTGCGTTCGGGGATGTTGTAGGCCAGCACGGGAATCCGCACGGCGCGGCAGACTTCGAGATAGTGATCCACCAGTTCATCGGCGGACGGCCGGATGTAGTAAGGGGTGACCACCACGGCGAAGTCGATGCCCTCGGCTTCGGCCTGCTGGGCAAGCTTGACGGTTTCGCGGGTTGTGACGCAGCCCACGTTTCCGTAGACGGGGACGCGGCCAGCCGCGTGCTGCCGGCAGAAGCGAAGCGCCACGACGCGCTCCTCGGGCTCAAGCGAGAAGAACTCGCCCTGGCCGCCTGCGGCGAACAACCCATCCACGCCGCTGGCGATCATGAGATCTATGATCCGCTGCCATGCGCTGTAGTCGATCCGCTCGTCGGGGCGAAACGGAGTAACCAGCGCAGGGACGATTCCTTGGAGGGAAGTGCTGTCCACCTCCATATCTTAGCGCCGCCTTCGGCGGCGCGGGGGTTAGGGGATAGGGGACGGGGCTGTGTCCGGGCGCGGTCCCCGGGCCCGGTTAGCTAAGCTTCGGCCCAGTTGCGCCGTTCGATGATGGTTGGGGGCTCGTACGTTTGGCCGTTGGCGAGGCGCTTCGCTTCGCGGCGGCTGGTCCAGAGTAGGGCGGGGCCCAGGAGACGGCCGGCAACGGTCGACAAGAGCCCAAATTCGTGCCCCAGGTCTTTGCGGACGGCTCGGATCTGGGCGCTTACGGCTTCGTTGGTCTTGCGCATCTGGCGTTCCATGGCCCAGAGCACCGCGCTGTAGGCGCTCTTAAGAGTGCGGACTTCCCATTCGAAACGTTCGCGGACGCGCGGGTCCGGGTCGTTCTTATAACGCTTCCAGCCGGCCAGGGTCGTGCGGCAGATGCGGAAAAGGCTCGGGCCGTTACGCTCAAAGTCGCGCCGGAAGGCCCAGTCGAGGAAACGCTTCGAGTCGTCCCGGGAAATGGCGGCGTGGCGGAAGTTGAAGCGGTCCTGCCCGTGGATATCGGCCAGGTCAACCTCGTCCAGCATGCGGCCCTGCTCGAGCATTTCGAAATAGAGCGGGGTGCCGGGCACCGGGGTATAGAGCATGAACTGGTGGAAATCGGTCTCGTGCGCCACCGCGTGTTCAATCTCTTCCCGGATGTTATCGGGAGTGTGATGCTCCAGCCCCACAATGGTGGACCCCAGCAGTTTGATGCCATGCTCGCGCAGTTCACGGGTGAGCTTCAGGGTATCGGTCCCATTCAGCTTCGAATAGCTCGACTTCGGGGACTCCAGGCCCATCCAGATCCACGAAATCCCCAGTTCCACCAGTTCCTTCATGGTGTACTTGCGGATTGCGTTAGCCGAGGAAAAGACGTAGAGCGCCCAAGCCTTGCCGTTCGCCTTCATGCGCTCCAGCAGTTCCATGGCGCGTTTGCGGTTCAGCAGGAAGTTCTCGTCCATCACGAAGAACGACCGCACTTTAAGCGAGGCTTCGAGGTCGCTCATGATGCCGAACAGTTCTTCGCCGGTTTGGTAGAAATCGATAAACTTGCCCTTACCACCGAAAAACGCCGATGTGGTGCAGAAGTTGCAGCCCATGGGGCAGCCGACCGAGGGTATGACGGTGGCTGCGGTGCCGCCCTCCGGCATGGGCATGTTCATTCCCAGGGTGCGGGTGCCAAAGCCCGAGATGATGTGGGGGTGGCGGACGGGGGCATCTACGGGTTCGCCGAGGTATTCGCGCATCCAGCGGATCCCGTCCCCGCGGACGTAATGGTCCGCATCCACCATCTTTTCAATGCCGGGGATGGCGCAGACATGGCCGCCGACGACAATCACGGACTGGGGCGAGATCTCCCGCACCATGCGGCACATCTCCCGCACTTTCCGTACGTTCACGATGATGGAGGAGATCCCCACGATGTCGTACCGGTTCTCGCGGAGTTCCTTGGCGAAGATCTCGCGGGTGGGGAAATCGAGAACCGTGCAGGGTGCGCTGATATTCTCCTGGATCATGGTGATCCCCCAGGAGCGATGGAACATCCGGAGCGAGAATGGGCCCTGCTCGCGGGTGACCTGATTGTGGTACAACTCCATCGGGTTGATCGCGCGGCTGCCGAATTCATCGTTCTGCGCGTAAGGACCGAAGACGGACGAGAACAGGACACGGGCGCTGGCGCCCTTGGGATGAGTCTGCATTTTGCTGGGCTGGGTG
This sequence comes from Bryobacteraceae bacterium, assembly GCA_035561075.1. GTDB lineage: Bacteria > Acidobacteriota > Terriglobia > Bryobacterales > Bryobacteraceae > JAMCRM01. Next base: position 22,752 of record DATMYF010000104.1, on the reverse strand, counting down.
CCTTTTGGCTTGCTGGCCGAGTCTCCAATATAACACCCGGCGCTCTGTTTCGAGCCTGTAAACTGCGGCTGGTTGTGGGCGCGGACCTGAACTCGCTACAGTAGATACTTGACCCTGAGTACATTTCTGTCTACGGGCATGGGACTGCCCGTGGTAGCCACCCTGGTAGGGATTATGGGGGCCGCGGTGGGGCTTTGGCTGACCGGCGCGCGCCGGCGGGCACGCGTGCTGGTGCCTTTCAGCGCCGGGGTTCTGGTGGGAGTGGCGGTTTTCTTCCTGCTGCCTGAGCTGGTGGAAGAGACCGGCTGGGTAGCCGGAATCCTACTGTTTGCCGCCGGATACCTGGCGTTATTCGGGGTAAACCGGTTTCTCTATCCGGTGTGCCCCACATGCTCCGGCGACCACGACCACGCATCCTGTGACACGGTACTGCACGGGTTCGCTGCGCCGCTGGTAACGGCGGCGGTGATCCACTGTTTCCTCGACGGCTGGAGCATTGCCACGGCCGGGGAGGCGATGACGGAAGGGATTCGGTTCGGGGTCCCCGTGGCCATCGCGGTGCACAAGATTCCCGAAGGGCTGGCGCTGGGCGGCATCCTGAGGGCGTCACTGCACGGCCGCTGGGCGGCACTCCGGTATTGTGTGCTGGCGCAGGGTACCACTTTGGTCGGCGGCGCAGTGGGGATGGGGCTGGCGCCGTACCTGGGGACGAACTGGGTCATCTACCCTTTGGGAGTCGCGGGCGGCTGCTTCTTCTTCCTGGGGTATCACGCGATCCACGAAGAATGGAAGCGGCGCGGGGTGATGCCCGCCTGCATGCCCGCGCTGACCGGTTTAGCGGGAGCGGCCGTGTTGCAGCGCGGGTTTCATCTGCTGTTCCACTAAGCGATTAGTCGCCCGAAACGCGGGCGGGGGCTGGGGTGGGCCGCAGATAGGCGACCAGCGCCGGCGCCCAGCGGTCGCGGTAGGTCTTGGCGGCTGCGAGCAAGAGCATCGCGGCTGTGATCACCACCGCGGCCAACACCGTCTCGCCGACATCGAGATTCTCCTTCAGGGGATACAGCCAGCGTCCGTAGACCAGCTCGATGTGCACCCAGTAGACAAGCAGCGATGTGGTGCCGAGTTGACGCACCCAGCTCCAACTCCAGCCGTGGCTGGCGCCGTATTCCGTCCAGACGAAAGCGAAAGGCAGGCCGACCAGGATCACCCCAAGCTTGATGAAGATCTGGGCGGGGCTGTTCAGCCAGAAGTCGGATTGCGTGTAGATGGAATAGGGCAGGTTAGAGGCGTAGTAGGCCCCCAGAATCAGCCCGATGCCCAACAGGGCGGACCATTGCATGGTGCGGTCCAGATAATCGCGCTTGAGCACTCTCAGGAGGCTGCCGGCACTCATCCCGAACGCTAGAAACGCGGCCCAGGGGAAGAAGCTGAAGAAATTGTGGTCCGGTGCGAAATACATGCGCACCAGCGTCGGGACACCTGTCCAGTCCATGCCGGAGACGAGCGGGGAAGCCGCTGCGATCGCCAGACCCACGAATGCGCAATAGCGCACACGTTGCGTGGTGCGAAAAACGGCCATGATGGACATGAGCAGGATCCCGAGGCCCATGGCATTGAGAATATCCACCTTGAGCAGGTCGTTTACAGTTGCGCTAGGGCCGCCGAAGAGCCACAACTGGAAGCGAAAGAGATAGGCGATGGCGAAGAGATAGCCGGAGCGCCGGGCTGCCGTAACCACGCGGGTAGCGCGGGAGAGCCCTTTCCGCTCACCAGAATCCATTAGAAAGGCGAGGGTTACGCCGGTGAGGAAGAGGAAGATGGCGGGTGGCATGCCCCCCACAAACTGGGACAGGATATATGGACCACCTTCGCGCAGATCCGTTCTGGTAAATGCGTGGAAGGCGTGGCCCTGAAGCATGATGACAGCGGCGATGCCTCGTAGCCAGTCAAGGTAGGCGAGGCGTGTGCGGCTGGTTTTAACGGTTTCCATCAGGAGTAAGGATCTGCTCCTATCGTGTTCATTTCTGCGGCGTTTCCCGCTTCACACCACGTGGTAGCTGCAATTTGACTGCCGTATCAGGCAGGTTGGGGTTCACTTTAAGGTCGGTGTAGGTGGCCATCCGGTAATCACCCCCCGGGAGCATGAACCGCTGCTGAGCCGGAAAGCCGGTGGAGTCGGACAACCACATCTCCACTTTAGTTAGATGCTGCAGAACGTCCTTGGACTTAGGCGTGAGTTCCAAAAGCGTAGTGGCCTGTCCGCCGAGGTCGCGGGAACCGATGAGTTTGATATTGTAAGCGGATTCCAACTCTTTAGACGTGCTGCCGAACCCAAGCAGCAGGAACTGATCTACTAAGCCGCGGTGCTTGCCGAGGTCGTATTCCTGGACGGTTTTGATTTTCGGGTAGTAGATTTCGGCTTTGCGCCCGTCGAAGGCGATAGTGCGGATGTCGGGCGTGGTGAAATCGATGCGCATCCGGTAATCCCTGGCCTTCACGCGCTTCAGGTTGATGACGCCGGCATCGACGATATCGTCGTTGATGACGGCGGTGTGTTGGATCTGGCGCAGGTTGGCCGACATGCTCTTGAAGCCGGCAGCGGCCTCGTCCATCTTGGCCAGCGTGGACTGGAGACTGGCGTTGGCGGGTGCCGCGAATGCGGCCACAGCGCCCAGAAATGCGACGGCGATTCGAAGGTGCATGGTTCTGATTACTGTGACGCAGGGAACCCGGCCGCGGATACCGGCCTCACGGGCGCGCAAACGCCATGTAGCCCAACAGCTCGTTTTCAGAGTTCCAAACCGGCTGCACCTGCGAGATTTCCAGTCGCGTGTTGCCGGACGCGGTCCTCAGGACCTCAGTCGCTTTGGAGGCGCGCTGCCCCTCCGGAATGCCATCCAGAAGCTGCAGATCGATCCAGAAGACGGTGCTGCCGTGCTCGGACGGAAGCATCGCGATATTGCTTGTCTGGGGGATGCGGGGCTGGTCGCGGAACCATTCGCGAGGGGTCAGGAAGATGAAGACCAGGATGATCCCGACCATCACGTCGTACTGCCAGCTTGCCCGGGGGTAGTCCCACAGGATGAAGCGTTTTAGCATCGAAACTACCAGTTTAGCAACTCCGGGCGATTTCGAGGAGATCGGCGAATACTCCATAAGCCGTTTGTTCGACCCCGGGGTCGATGGAGACGGTGCCGACGGTGCCCATAAGGTCCGTGTGGAGCAGCAGCAGGTTGGAAGTGCCGTGTACGGAGGCGAGCACATCGTGGCGGTCGAGGACCTCGGCGCGCACGCGCAGGCCGATGCCGGATGCATTGCGGCGGGCGCGGCTCACCAGCCGGACGGTTTTGCCGGCGCAGACGAGGGCGGCGGCGCGTTCTGGCGTGAGGCGGGTGACCCCGCGGGTCGAGACGGCCATGGGGTTGGTGCGGGCGTCCATGAGGACATTGGCAAGGGCGGCGGTTTTACAGGCGGAGTCCCAGCCCTCCAGGTCGAAGGAGGCGTCGGCTTCGGCGATGCCCATGCGGCGCGCCTCTGCAATGCCGTCTTCCATGGTGCCGCCCTGTTCCATGGTCTCCACTACGATCTTGGACGTGGAATTGAGCACCCCTGTAAAACCCAGCACCCGTACGCCCGGCAGGCAGTGGCGCGCCATGTTGTAGATGGGGGCGCCGTCCATGACGGTGGATTCGAAGCGGAAGGCGACGCCCTGGCGCGCGGCCTCGTCGCGCAGGTCCGCATAGCAGTGGGCGATGGGGCCCTTGTTGGCGGTAACCACGTGCATCCGGCGGGCGAAGGCGGCACGGATGTGGCTGATGGCGGGCTCGCCGGTCGAAGGGTTCAGGGTGCTGAGCTCCACCGCGGCGTCGGCGCGGGCGGCATCGAGGAAAGCCTCTATGGAAGCGGCCGGCGGGCCGAAGTCGGGCTCCAGAAGCAGTCCGTTATCCGCCATCGCGGTGCCGTGCCTCGCGGTGTGGATGCCGGTAATGCGGAAAGCGCCTAAGCCGCGCTTCTTGCGGATAAGCCGCGCGAGCGCGCGCCCCACATTGCCGTAGCCGATCAGTGCGAGTTTCAAAACACGCCCAGGCGCAGGTATTTGCGCGGGTTCTGCCGGAAATCACGAAGGCCCTGCTGCATCTGGAGCATGGCGCCGTTCAGGGACTCGTAAGGCTGCTCCCCGGCGATGAGGCGTCCCATGCCGCTGTCGCCGGCGGCGTATGTATCGACAGTGCGGATGAAACCGTTTACCTTTGCGACCCAGCGCTGGTATTGTGCATCGTCGGCGATAAAGCGGCCCCAGCGTCCTTTGCCGGCGTTGGCATCGGCGACCTGGCGGCGCAGGTTAGCGGCGGATTGGAGCAGTTCATCGTACTGCCGGGGATCGCGGAGCAGGCGCCCGGTGGAGCCCTCCCCGCGCTCGAGGGCGGCCAGCCGCGCGTCGAGGCGGCGCACAGGAGCCAGAAGTTCCTCGTAGCGGGTGTCGCGGTACAGCAACTCGCCCAACGCCTGCTGGGGCGCCAGGGCCGCGCGCAGGCTTCTTTCGGCGCGGATCAGGCTCGTGACGGTGCCGTCGTACAACTTGGTGCCTTTGACGAGCTGTCCGAGCGCGCCTTTGCCCTGCTCGATCTCGGCCAGCAGATTGTCGATTTGGCGCATGCGCTCCTCGAACTGCGCCAGGTCCAGGGCACGGAGCACTTCGGGGGTGGGCTGGAAGGCGAGTTCCCCACCGTTGGGAACGGGAATCGTGCTGCGGCCCTGCGCAATCTCGACGAACTGCTCGCCCTGGATGTTCTGGGGCGTGATGGAGACGACGGAGTCGCGGGGGATCCGCTCGCGGTGATATCGCGCGATGCGGAGTTCCAACTCTACGGTGCGGGCGGGATCAGGCTGTCCCGAGAACTGTACCGAGGCCACCTGGCCGACGGGGATGCCGTTCAGCCGCACAGGCGTGTCCTCGACCAGGCCGGAGGCGTCCGAGACGAAGACCCGGACAGTTTGCCAGTCCTGGAAAAGACGGCCCTGCATCATCAGGGAGATGAGTACCCCGAGGATCAGGAGCGCCGTGAAGGCGGTCGCGCCGATGCGGAATTTGGCCCACTGGATGCGGCGGGCGGCAGGCATATCCAATTCGATTGTAAACTAGTGGGCTGCCTCAACCAGCAAGGGAACGCTATGAAGGAACCGGACAACTCCACCCGCCGCGAATTCCTGGGCCGCACGGCCCTGGCCGGCACGCTTGCCGCTACGGTGCAAGCCAAACCCGCGCCCAAGGCCGCCTCGCGCGTCCTGGGCGCCAACGACCGCATCAACGTAGCCTTTATCGGCAATGGGATGCAGTTCTACGGATTGCTGGACCGCCGCTTCCGCAGCCGCAAGGAGCAGATGAACGACTTCCACTACGCCGCCGTGTGCGATGTGTGGGAGCCGCGCCTGAAACGCGCGCAGGAGGCCACCAAGGCGGACAAGACGTATCGCGACTACCGCGAGATCATCGCCCGGCCGGACATCGACGGGGTGGTGATCGCAGTGCCGGACCACTGGCATTACCTGATCGCCAGCCAGGCGCTCGCGGCGGGCAAGGACGTGTACCTCGAGAAGCCCATGACGTACACCATCCCGGAGGCCGCCAAACTCAGTGACCAGGTGGCGCAGACGAAGCGCGTCCTGCAGGTGGGCGGCACGGGACCGTCGACGCGGCTCTACTGGAAGGTGAACGAATACATCAAGTCCGGGAAGCTGGGGAAGGTGCTGTGGGGGTTGATCAGCTACAACCGCAACACCCGCGAGGGCATGTGGGACTACCCCATCCCGGGAGTGGGGGGCGACCACTGGGCGGACGCGGAGGTCTCGCCGGGCAAGAACCTGGACTGGAATATGTGGATCGGCCCCGCGCGCAAGCGGCCCTACAGCGCGGAGCGCTACTTCCGCTGGCGCAAGTATTGGGACTACTCCGGCGGCAACGCCACGGACCTGCTGTATCACCGGCTGGGGGTGATGAGCACCATGATCGGGTTCGACTTCCCTACGCGCGTAACGGCGGCGGGCGGCATCTACGTGCAAAAGAACCGCGAGGTGCCGGACACCTACATGACGATGGTGGAGTATCCGGGGGAGTACGCGGTAAACATGATCTCGTGCATGGGGAACCAGCAGTCGGCGCCGTTGTCGGTGTACGGCAACTGGGGGACCGTGCAGATTACCGATCCGCCGGCGACCGCGGACCCGATGGGAGACCAGCGGCGCGGCGTGGCGGGAGGCGGACCGCCGAGACAGGTCGGGCTGGTGCGCGCCGAGCGGCAGTTCGTGAAGGAGTTCCAGGAGGCGAACGGCGGTAAAACCGAAGTCGTGATCGAGCCCGAGCCGAGCCCGGACCTGGTGGACGACTGGCTCGACTGCATGCGGAGCCGCGGGACGACGGTCTACAACGCATTGCGCGGCTACCAGGTGATGGTGGCGATCCGGCTGGGTGTCGATTCCTATCGGATGGGCCGGACCATGGGGTTCGATCCGACGACGCGGCGGGTGCTGGAGAAGGTGCCTCCGCACAAGGAATATCTGCCTCCAGGCGCCTGAGCCGAGCTGGGCGCCTTACGGCGCCCAGCTCGCGGGGGATGGGGGACGGGAGACGGGGGACGGGGTTGTGTCATAACATGGGTGGCATGACCAGAAGATCGTTTCTTCCGGCGGCCGCGGTGCTGGCCGGCGCCGCCTCCGCTCCCGCCCCCGCCCAGACCTTACAGCGTAAAGGCCGGTTGAAGCAGGGCGCCACTCGCGGGTGTTTCGGGAAGATGCCGTTTCCCGAGATCTGCAAACAGGCGGCACGACTGGGGCTGAAGGGCATAGACCTCGTCGGACCGGCGGACTGGCCGGTGCTAAAAGAACACGGGCTGCTCTGCACTATGGCGCCGGGATCATCCGGGATCCGCGACGGCATCAACCGCGTGGAGAACCATCCCAAAATGCTTGAGGGCATGCGCGAAGCCGTCCAGAAGGCTGCCGCGGCGGGTTTTCCCAATGTGATTGTGCTTTCGGGCGAGCGTAAGGGGCTTCCGGACGAGCAGGGCGTCGAGAACTCGGTCAAGTTCTTCAACCAGATCAAGGGGCTCGCGGAAGACAAGGGAGTTACCCTCTGCCTGGAACTGCTGAACAGCAAGGTCAACCACCCGGACTACCAGTGCGACCGCACGGCGTGGGGGGTGGAGGTCTGCAAAAGGGTGAATTCGGCGCGGGTCAAGTTGCTCTACGACATCTACCACATGCAAATCATGGAGGGCGATGTGATCCGCACGATCCGGGAGAACGTCCAGTGGATCGGGCATTTTCACACGGCGGGCAACCCGGGGCGGCATGAGATCGACGCCGGCCAGGAGTTGAACTACCGGCCCATCGCGCAGGCCATTGTGGACCTGGGTTTCACGGGGTATTTCTCGCACGAGTACAGCCCGCTCAAAGACCCGATGACGTCGCTCGACGAGGCGATCCGGATCTGCGACGTGTAGGTTCGTTTCAAACAGCGTTTCGTACAGTATAATTACGGCAGTCATGCGAAAACTGATCCAGGCTGCCGTGTGCCTTCCTGTCCTGTGGGCGGCCGCACACGTGTCTGCCCTTGCCGCGGAGCGGCATCCTGGTGTCTATCTCACCCCGGAGGACGTGGCGCGCGCCCGCGAGAACGTTCGCCGTTACGGCTGGGCGAAGCGGACGGCCGATGGCATTATCGGGGAGGCGGAGAGCTGGATGAAGCGGGACGAGGCCTGGCTGCGGGCCGCCGTGCCGCGGGCCGGCGCCGCCTTCGCGTATGGCAGCACGGGGTGTCCGATCTGTGCGGGAAGCTGGGGCACCTGGGGCGAAGCGCGAGCGTCGTTCGACGACCCCGGCCATGTGGTGTGCGCCAACGGCCACCGGTTGCCTGACAAAGACCACCCCGACCCGGGCACCGGCTACACCGGCGAAGACGGGCGCATTCGATATTTCGTGGGCTCCTACAACGCCTGGGTGGTCGAGACGCTTACGTTCCGCGCGGCCGGGAGCCTGGCGTATGCGTACTCCCTCACCGGCGATGAGCGCTATGCGGCCCGGGCGGCGGTGATTCTGGACGCCCTGGCGGCCGTCTATCCCGAGTGCAACAAGGGATCGTGGGATTACCCGTCGAATCCCCCGAGCGGGCGCTTCAACCGGCCGTGGTATCAGGTGGCGCGGGTGCTGGTCCACTATGTGGATTTCTATGACCAGATCCGGGGCGCCAAGGGGCTCGACGAGCCGTCGGTGAGGCCCGGGTTCACGCGGCGCCGGAACATCGAGCAGAACCTGATGCGGGATGGGGCGGCGTACTGCTTCCGGGAATCGCAGAAGGGTGGCCTGACTAACGGCATGGCGGACTACATCCGGGGCGCGCTCGCGGTGGGGCTGCTGCTGGATATCCCGGAGTACGTGAAGTGGGCGGTGGACGGTCCCTTCGGGATCCACTCGCTGCTCGAGAACAACATCGACCGGGACGGCGGCTACTTCGAAACCTCAGCGATGTATGCCAGTCACACCCGGAGCCTGTACTCTTCCTTTCTCGAACCACTGCTGAACTCCGGCCTGGACCTTTTCAAGGATTCGAGGGCGCGGAGCTTCTATCAGCTTCACAGCCTGGCACAGGAATGCGCCGGCCACTCGCCCCGGTATGGCGATTCCGGTCCCGATACGCGCAAGGCATCCGCGCCGTCGCGTCCGTTCAACCTTGAGGACTACGGCTATCTGCAACGGCTCTACGCCCGTACCACCGACCCGGCCGAGGCGCGCGCACTTGCCGGCACGATCCGGTGGCTGGCCGGGGGACGGGAAGAGGAAGTGCGCAGTTTGGAGAATCCCAGACGCGACGCCATGTCCGGACACTTCGACGAGAGCCGTTGGATGCTGTTCCACGGCCGCGAGCTTCCGAAGGGCGAGGCCGCACTGTCGGCCGAAAGCAAGCGCCGGCTGCTGAGCAGCCACTTCATGGGGCAGAAAGGGATCGTTGTCCTGCGGGCGGGCGAGGGAGATGCGGCGCAAGCCGTCCTGCTGCGCTATGGGCCATCGCTCACGCACGGGCAGTTCGACGACCTGAACATCAACTATTTCGCGCGAGGCTACGAGGTGACGTACGACCTCGGGTATGGCAACGCGGCGACCCACACGCAGGTCGGGTGGGCGAAGCAGACGGCGAGCCACAATCTGGTGATCGTGGACGAGAAGCCGCAGTTGCAGAAGAGCGGGTCGGGGGGCAGCCTGCACCTGTTCGCCGAGACGCCGCTGGTGAAGCTGGCGGAGGCATCCTCGGAGGCAAGCTATGCGTCGGCGGGGGTGAGCCTCTACCGCCGTCTGGTGGCACTGATCGGCACAGGGCCGGATGCTTACCTGCTGGACATTTTCAGGGTCCGGGGCGGCAGCCAGCACGATTACGGCTTCCATTCGCTGGGCGGGAGCCCGGCGTTCAGCGGCATGACGATGGGTCCGGAGGAGCCGGGATCGCTGGCCGGCCCGGAGATCGCCTGGGGTGAACGGCAGCTAAACGATGGCTATCTTTCGGGCGTACCCCAGAGGCCGTACTGGATTCCGCCGCCCGGAAACGGGTTCGGCTTCCTGGTGCGTCCGCGGCGGACCAGGACGGATAGTGGCTGGAGCGCTACGTGGCAGGCCGATGCGGATACGCGGGTCGGGCTGCACATGCCGCCCGCGGCAGGCACGGAAGTGATCACGGCGCCGGCGCCCGGGATTGTGGCGGCGCAGCCGAAGGCGCACTATGTCTTCGCGCGACGGCACGGACCGGCGGGACTTGCCAGCGAATTCGTGGCGGCCATCGAGCCGCACGGAGCCGCGCCGGTGGTGCGGAGCGTGGAGAGGCTGCCGGTAGAGGGTCCGGAAACGGCGGTGCCGGCGGTGGCGGTGCGGATCGAGCGGAAGGACGGTGTAACGGATTACGTCTTTTCAAGCGGCGACGCCGAGCGGCGGCAGGCGGGCGGTATGACGTTCGCCGGGCGTTTTGCCCACGTGCGAACCAGGGGCGGGAAGGCGGTGGCGGTTTCACTGGCAGGGGCGAAGGAGTTCTCCGGCTTCGGTCTGCGCATTGCGCCTCCGCGGGACGCCTGGCGCGGTAAGGCGGCCAAAGTGGAAGCGGACTCCGTAACTACTGCCGCGCCGCTTGCGACCGACGGCAGCCTGAACGGGGCCTTCATCGTGTTCGGGAACCCGCGGTATAGCCGCACTACGGCCTGGCGCATCGAGCGGGTTTCGGCATCGGGCGCGATGCGGCGCATCCACCTGGGCAAACCCGTCACGCTCGGCCGCGGGCAGGTGGGGAAGGTTGTGGACGGGCAGACCCTAACGACGCTTATCCCGCACGGGTACGCGCGGACGGTGACCGGCAACGATTCGGGGTTCTTCACGGGCAAGCGGATCTGCACGGATGCGGGCGCGTGCACGTCGGTGCGGGGCTTCGCGCAGGGAATTCTGACGGTGGACGATAGCAGCGCGTTCCGGCCCGGCGACGTGTTCCACTACTACGACCTGCAGGCGGGCGACACGTTTGAGATTCCGGTCGTTTGGGCCAGGGAGTACCGCTAATCTTCGAGTGACAATTCCTTGCCCACCAGGATTTCGCGGTAGTGGCCGGGGAACTGCGCCTTGAAGCGCTCGATGATTTCGGTGGTGGTGTCGTGGGGGGAGATGGCGACGACACGCGGAGTCAGCGCCTTCAGCACTGCCATAGCCTCGTCGGCGGGGAGACCTCCTTCAAGCAGGTGCAGGCCGCCGACGATGCCGTAGATGGGCTCGGTGAAGAGTTCGCGGGCGCGCTTCACCATGACGGCGAGGGTCGGGTGGCCGCAGCCGGAGAAGAGCACGATGCCCCTGCCGTTCAGGTTGATGGCCAGGGCCTGCTCGACGATCTTTCCCGGTCCGGGGAGCTGGCCCATGGAAGCGATGCCGCTGGCCAGGACGCGGGGCTGATCGAGCACCTGCACTCCCGGTTCGGGATTCCACTCCGAGGGGTTGATGGGCGCAGGAGCGAAGGCCGGGATGGCGCCGAGGGCGACGGGGCCGCGCGAGATGCTGAACTCCCGCATGCCGCCGATATGATCGGGGTGAAGATGGCTGAAGAACAGCATCCCTATGCGCCCGGGTTCCACCTTAAGCGTGCGCATGTTGCGCAGGAGAGGCGAAGGGTGCTCGGCTTTACGGTTCCAGCCGGTATCCATCAGGACGGTGATGGTGCCGGCGCGAATCAGGTAGGAGACACCGGGCTCGACCGCCAGTTCCGGGTTGTCGGTCCGAAGCTCCGAAAGGGGCAGGACCGAGAGTTGGTGCACTGAGCCGAAAGGTGAGAGCTTGCGCAGGGGTTCGGCTCCAGTCATGATCGCGGCGGACAACACGAAGGCCGCCGCCGTCTTCCACCACCGCATGGCAGGTTGCTCCTGCCATAGTGTACGCCCTGTGGCCGCCCGGCGAAGCTACGGATCCATACGATTGCGAGGCAGCATGGCGGCGCCCACGACACCCGCCTGGGGCCCGAAACTGGAGCGCAGGATCCTGGTGAGCGGGAGGGAGAAGGAGGGCGCGCGGCGTCCGAGTTCCTGATCGAAGATGGGGCGGACCTGCGGGAGACATTGGCTGACACCGCCGCCGAAGACCACCGTATCGGGGTTGAGAAACGCGAGCAGGCCGGCGAGCACCCGCGCCATGAGGATGGCGGAGCGTTCGAGGATGCTGCGTGCCAGACGGTCACCAAGGGCGGCGGCCTGGGCGATGGCTTCGGGGGTGAGTGCCGCGGCGGCGGTGGAGAGCCGGGAGCGCTCACCGGCGGCGAGCCGGATGCCGGCCTGCTCCACCATGGCCTTGCCGCCCGCTTCTACCTCAAGGCAGCCGCGGCAGCCGCAGTAACAGAGGCGGTCGCTCGACGGATCGGCGGGCATATGGCCGAAGTTGCACATGGCGTTGCCGCGGCTGTGATAGAGTTTGCGACCGCAGGCGAAACCGGCGCCGATGCCCGTGCCCCAACTGATGTAGAGCAGGTCCGAGGCGTCCGGGGCGCAGCCGAAGTAGAGGTCCGAGAGGGCGCCGGCATTGACGTCGGTATCCACCACGGTAGTGCAGCCGAGGGCCGTGGAGGCCATCTCGCCGAAGGGGATGTGGTGCCAGTCGAGCGGCCCGGAGAAGATGACCCCGCCGGAGTTCCAGTCGATAACCCCGGGAATCCCGATGCCGCAGCCGCCGGGCGGCGGCCATGCCAGCTTCGCAGCGCGCGCCAGGTGTTCGAGAGATGCCCGCATGGTGGCAAGCATGACGTGGGGCCCCGTGGCGGTGCGAGTGGGGACCGTCTCGCAGCCCAGCACCTCGCCATCAGTGCGCACCAGCGCCAGTTTGGTCAGGGTACCGCCGATATCGATTCCAGCCGAATACATAATCAACCCACAGTCAGGAGAGCCACAGCCACGACGCCGCAGAGAATTCCCCAGCGTGTTTGCGGGCTCACCTTTTCTCGCATTATCAACCAAGATACCGCGGCCACCACCAGGATCGAACCACCTACCACGACCGGGAATACCGTGTAGGCCGGCAGCGATCCGAGTGCGCGGAGCACGGCGAAATTGCCGCCGTACGAGCAGAGCCCTACTACTGCGCCGGCGGTCCACTCACGGCGCCCGATACGGCCGTGGAAGACTGCTACCAGCAGCACGCCTGCCAAGGCTCCGGCGACGTACATCATAACCAGGGCGGAAGCCTGGTAGCCGCCCAGCCCCTCGGCGTGCAGGTACTTCTGGAGGAACTGCGCCACGCCGTTCGAGAGGAATGCCATCACGAGCCAGAGCATGTCAGCCGCGCCTCCACTGGATAAGGACGATCGAGAGGGCCGCGAAACCCACACCGAACCACTTGTGGGGTGGAGGCGTTTCTCCGTAGAACAACAGGGAAAGCAGCACGGGGACCGTGATGGCGAGGCTCGATACCGTGCTCACCACGCTCAGCCCGACCCCGGCCTTCACGGCCAGGGTAATCCCCACCAGGCCGATGCCGGCGGCGATACCGATGAGCGCGCCCACGCCGATCAGGCGGCCCGGAAATTGCGCGGCCGAGAGGGGCAGTGCCGCCAGAATGCTGAGCAGGCCGCCCACCAGGAAAGCCGCCAGGTTCAGGCCCATGGGTTCGGCGCCGGATTTCTGGCTGCGTCCCACTGCCAGGTAGAGCCCGCTGAAGAAGACTACCGCCGCACAGCAGAATAAAAAACCCACATATCCTCCCGCCACGTTGAACCCGATTCTCCGATAGTCGCGGGGGTGGCGTCAACTTGCCGGGCGCTGGTGGTGAAAGGATTGGTCCGGAGGGGGCATATAGGGCTGGAGGTGTGTATGTGCGGATCCCGGGTGGTGGTGCTTGGGCTGTGCGCGGCGGCGGCTTGGGCGGAGACGGCGCCGGAGAAGCCCAGGGAGCCGGAGAAAAAGACCCTGGTATGCCGCCTGTGCGAGGCGGCGGAACGCGGCCGCGTGGCCACGATGAGGGCCGCGATTGGTATGCCCCAGGGGCGGTGCTCGGTGCCGCTGCTGCGGGCGGACGTCGGCCGCAATGTTCCGCCGATGAAACAGGTGCGGCCTGGGCCAACCGAACCGATGCCACAGTTCCAAGGTCCGGCACCGCCGTGTGATGAAGTGCCAGAATAGGTTTGATGACCGGACGAGAACGCATCGCCCTCACTATGCGGCACAGGGAGCCGGACCGGGTTCCCGTGATGTGCCAGCTTTCGATCGGGCACTACAACCTGAACGGCGGCTACAAGCCGCACGAGATCTGGTACGAGACCGAGGCCTTTGCCGATGCCGCGGTGAAGTGCGCGCGGCACTATGGCTTCGATGGGATCCTGGTGGTGCTGGCCGGCCGTCCGCCCGGCTACCTCGATCAGGTCGATTCGCTGCGGGAGGACGAGGACGGCCAGCACCTCGTGTGGCGCAACGGCGACAAGACGTTCCTGCCGTGGGACGACATGCCGCACCACTATCCGGCGGATGCTTTGAAACCCACGCGGGCCACGTTTGACGGGTTCGACCCGGATCGCGATCTCGCGGGTATCGACGGCTACTTGGGCTACGTCTGGAACGTGCTGTTCCACATGCAGGAGGTGCCCGGGAAGGTTGACGCCGGGCCTCTGCGACGGGGTGCCATCCCCGACTACATGTTCCGGGCTTTCGACCTGGTGAAGGCGCGGGTAGGGACGGAGCTTTCGGTGCACGGCTCGGTCTATTCGCCGCTGACCCATTTCTTCGAGCTGTTCGGGTATGAGCCCGCGCTCACCGGCTTCATCAACGACCCGGCCCGGGCGCATGCCACGCTCGACCGCCTAACGGAGAACGTGATCGCCTGGGGGCTGGCGCTGGCGGAGCGGGGAGCCGACGCTCTCGACCTCTCCTCCGCGTTCGTGGCCGCGCCGTTCCTTTCCCGCCGCATGTACAAGGAGTTCGTGGTTCCTTACGAAAAGCGCGTGAACCAGGCACTGCGGGACGCCGGGTGCGTGGTCTACACCCATACGTGCGGGCGCATCGGGGACCGGCTGGACTTGATGGAGGAAACCGGCACCATGGGGATCGACACGCTCGATCCGCCGCCGCTCGGCAACTGCGATCTCGCGGCGGCGAAGCGCGATTTCGGCGAGCGGCTATTCTTCAAGGGCAACATGAACTCGGTGGCGCTGCTCGGGTACAAGACGCCCGAAGAAGTGACGGCGGAGGCTACGAGGCCGCTGGTGGTGGGGAAGCCCGGGGCGGGGTACATCCTGAGCACGGCCTGCTCGGTGGCGCCGCGAGTCGAGCCGTGGAAGCTGGAGATGCTGGTCCCGTTGGCCGAGAGGATCGGGCGCTACGGGACGGAGGAATAAGGTCATGATGTTCGGGGACAACCTTCTGCATTCGGTCAGTTACGCGGGGTTCTGGGGACAGGCCGCGCTCGGCCTGGAGGCGTTCATCGACAAGGCCGCGGACCTGGGCTACGGGGGCGTGCTCCTGATGGCCAAGCGGCCGCATCTCTCGGTGCTCGACTACGACGCGGAAGGCTGCGCGCGGCTGCGGAGGAAGATCGAGGCGCGCGGTCTGCGGACGGTGGTGATCGCCGGGTATACCAATTTCACGGCGGACCTCGAGCACGGCGACATCCCTAACCGCGAAATGCAGGTCCAGCACGTGACGGAGTTGGCGCGCCTCGCGCGGGACTTGGGCGGGAGCATGGTGCGCGTCTTCACCGGGTACGAGAATCCGGCGGCGGGCTACGGGGCGCAGTGGAAGCTGGTGGTGGAGGCGCTCAGGGAATGCGCGCAGCGCGCCGCGAGGTTCGGGGTGACCGTGGGGGTGCAGAACCATCACGACATCGCAGTCGGCTGGGAGACCATGGCGGACCTGATCCGCGCGATCGCGGAGCCCAACTGTCTGGCCATGTTCGACGCCTGGGCGCCGTTCCTGCATGGCGCGGACTTGCGGGAGGCGGCGCGCAGCATGGCGCCCATCACGTGCCACACCACCATCGCGGATTACCAACTGCGGCCGCGCTACCGGTATCAGCCGGGGGTGGTGAACTACACCAGTGAGACGCCGCTCGCGCAGGCGGTGGCGATGGGAACGGGCGCGATCGACTACGGGGCGTTCCTGGCGGGGCTCCAGGAGGGCGGCTTCCGCGGTAGCCTGGCCTACGAGATGTGCTCGCCGCTAGCGGACGGCGGCTCGATGGAGACGCTCGACCGCTACGCGCGGGGGTTTCTGGAGTATATGCGGGGGGCGGCGCAAGCGGCGTAAATTGAAGTGCCGCGGCTTAGATGTGGAACTCCAGGATGTCCTCGTCCTGGACGACGTGAGCGCGCTCGACCATCATCCCGTCGCGGTCGCCGCCTGCGCGGAACAGCCGCGCGTACTTCAGATTTTCGGCGAAATCCCTATGGACCAGGCGGGCCGCGTCCTCGACGGTGCCGCCGCGCTTCAGCACGAACGGCGATGACAGGTCGGGAGCCTTGCCGGGCGCCTTGGTATAGACCCGAACGATGGCCAGGATATCGAAGACCGCGCGCGCGAAGGCGTCCAGGTTGCGGCAGGTGGTGATGGAGAGGGGCAGGCAGGGGAAGCGGTCGCGGTAGAGGTCCTCAAGTGCCGCGAAGTTGTCCTCGCCGCCTGGAAGGTCGATTTTGTTCCCCACCAGCAGCTTCGGCGGGAGGGCGCGGGAACGCTCGATCAGGCCGAGGATGAATTCGATGCCGTCGAGCACGGCGGGGTCGTTCACGTCCACCAGCAGCACGGAGGCAGTCGCAGTCCGAATTACCTGGGGAATCCAGGGCTCCATGTATTCGGCGGTGATGGGGGGCAGATCCACTAGTTGGATGCGGACGTTCTGGTAGAGCATCATGCCCGGGGTGGGGACGCGGGTGGTAAAAGGATAGTCGGCGACTTCTGGACGGGCGTGGGTGAGGGTGGCGAGAAGCAGCGACTTGCCGCTGTTGGGCGGACCGAGCAGCAGCACCTGGCCGGCGCCCTCCTTTTCTACTACCCAGAATGGCGTGGTATGCGCCGCGCCTCCCTTCTTCTGGCCTTCCCTGCGCGCCTGCGAGAGCTTGCGCTTGATGTCCGCCTGGAGTTTCTCGGTGCCCTTGTGTTTAGGGACGGTGGAGAGCATGCGCTCGAGCGCGGCAATCTTTTCGGCGGGGGTAGCGGCGGCCTTATACTCGCGCTCGGCCTCCAGATAATCGGGGCTGAGGTTGGCGGCCATGGCTGTCCTGGCAGAGAATATTATCATCATGAAGCGAATCGCGGTACTGACGTCCGGCGGCGACGCCCCGGGCATGAACGCGGCCATCCGGTCGATTGTCCGGACGGCCATCGACCGGGACTGGGAAGTGCTGGGCGTGCGCCACGGGTACGCCGGGCTGATGGCCGGCGATTACTGGGCTATGGGGCGCCGCGACGTCGGCGGGATCATGCAGCACGGCGGCACCATCCTGGGCAGCGCACGGTCGCAGGAGTTCCGTACCGAGGAGGGACAGCGGGAGGCGCTGGCCAAGCTTAGGAACGCGGGATGCGATGCCCTGATCGTGATCGGCGGCAACGGCTCCCAGACGGGTACCCATGCGCTTTCGAGGCTTGGTTTCCCGGTGGTGGGGGTGGCGTCCACGATCGACAACGACCTGTACGGCTCGGAGATCACGATCGGGGTCGATACGGCGCTCAATATCTCGCTCGAGGCCATTGACCGGCTGAAAGTGACGGCATCGTCGCACCAGCGCGGATTCCTGCTGGAGGTGATGGGGCGCGACTGCGGGTACCTGGCGCTGATGGCCGGGATCGCCGGGGGCGCGGAAGCCATCGTGATCCCCGAGTACGAGATGGAGCCCGAAGCGGTGGCGAACGCGGTGCGGGACGCCTACGACCGCGGGAAACCGCATGCCATTGTGGTGGTGGCGGAGGGCGCGCGCTACAATACCGAGCGGCTGGCGCATTTCTTCCGCGAGAACCGCGGGAAGCACGGTTTCGACATGCGGACGACGGTGCTGGGGTATGCGCAGCGTGGCGGCGCTCCGACCTACGCGGATCGCATGCTGGGAACGCGCCTGGGTGCGGCCGCGGTGGATGCACTGGCAGACGGCCGCTGCGGCGTGCTGGTGGGGATCCGGCACGGCATGGTCGCCACCACGCCGCTGGCCGAGGTGGTACAGACGAGGAAGCCGCTCGACGAGTCGCTGGTGGCTTTGGGAAACGTGCTGGCGAAGTAAGCGTCTACACTAGGGATATGGGTGCGATACGCTTTCTTCCCGCCGTATTCCTGTTTTGCGGCGCCTCGCATCTCGCTGCGCAGGCGCCGTGTTCCGGCACGCCTGCGTATACTCCATGCGAGTTTGTGTTCGAACTGAGCGAAGTGGATGCCGCCGCTCATCCAAATCCGTACGCCACCGTGCGGCTGCACGCCGAGTTTCGCTCGCCGCGTTTCCGCACCTACCTGATGCCGGCGTTCTGGGATGGCGGCCGCCGGATGGTGATCCGGTTCGCCCCGGCGGGCGCGGGCGACTGGACCTACAGGGTGACCAGCAACATCAAAGCGTTCGACGGGAAGGAAACCACCTTCACGGCGGCGGAATCCGACGCGCCCGGGTTCGTGGTGGCGCGCAACGTACACCATTGGGGGTGGACGGAGCGCAATTTGCCGCATCTGTGGATGGGGGACACGCTCTACCGCTTCGCCGATATCGACGAGAAGCTGTTCCGGGGTATGGTGGATACGCGTGCGGGCCAGAAGTTCAACCATATTCGCGGCATGGTGTTGAGCCAGGATGTGACGAAGCAGGCGTTTCCGGCGCCCGACCGGGTGAACCCCGAATACTTCCGCAATCTCGATTCCCGCATCGCCTATTTGAACTCCAAGGGGATCGTGACGGACCTCATCCTGGGGGGCGATGAGAACCATCTGGCGCAGGCGTTCCCGGAGCGGCGGCAGCGCGAGCTCTACATTCGCTATTTGGTGGCGCGGTACGCACCCATGAATATCACGTGGCAGGGCGTTCAGGAGTATGAGGAGTACGCCGACGGCCGCGGGATCATGAAGGAGATCGGGGAGTTCCTGAAGGAGATGGACCCGTATCAGCATCCTCGCACCACCCACACCACGGCCACCTCGGCGCCGCTGCTCGGCGACGGCTGGATGGATTACGTGGCGTACCAGACCGCGGATAGCAATATCGGGGCGGTCGAGCACCAGCTTTATGCGGTGCCGTTCGTGAACCTGGAATTCGGGTATGAGGACAGCGGGGCGGGGAAGTCGCATCCGCATCACGTGGATACCGACACCTTCCGGCGCCGCCTGTGGAACGCCACCATGGACGGGCAGTATCCTACCTTCGGCAACACCGGGACGTATGGCGGACGCAAGTTTGCGGTGGACCCGAAGTACCTGGATTCGCCGGGTGCCAAACAGATGACCGCCTGGTACGACTTCTTCGCCGGCACGCGCCACTGGGAGCTGGAGCCCTACTTCGACGTGGACGGCGGGCGGGCGCTGGCGCTTGAAGGGATCGAGTACATCGTGTACGTGGAGAAGCCCGGCCCGGTGGAACTGCTGGTTGAGCGGCATGGTTACGACATTGCCTGGATCAACCCCATCACCGGGGAGCGGCTCAAGCAGAAGGACTGGAAGGGCGAGCGCTTCACCGGGGAGCCGCCCGACGCCACGCACGACTGGGTGCTGCACGTCTCGCGCGAAGGCCGCAAAGAGGGCATGCTGCGGTCGTACAAGTTCGAGTCGCGCCGGATCCTGATGCAGGAGATCGAGCAGAACCCCGTGCGGGTGCCGTTCGAGATCGAGCAGCCGTCCGCGGACACGTTAAAGGTGGGGCAGGCTGTCCCCGCGCTGGCGAAGATCAAACGCGAGACTCGCGCGACGCGGTCGATGTTCTGGCTGTGGACCGGTGAGGTGGCCGCGGGAAACCAGGGGTATCGGGTGCTCGGGACGGGCGCCACGAAGGAGTTGCGGGTTCCCCCGGGTCTAACCCAGAGCTACCCGGCCACGCTGCTGGTGCGGCTCTACGGAATGAACGCCAACGGAAAGGTGTACAGCATCTTCAAGCCGTACCAGATTGCCAAGTGAACGAGACGATTCTGTCGGTCGATACCACCCGGGAGTTCGGCAGCCTGGCACTGCTCCGCGGGGAGGAACTGGTCGAGGAGCTGCTGCTGCATTCGCCAGACGGGTTCAGCCACATCCTTTACGGTCACCTGGAGCGCCTGCTGGCGCGGCATGAGGTGAAGATTGAAAGCGTGGACTGCTTCGCGGCGGCCTCGGGACCCGGTAGCTTCACCGGCGTGCGGGTTGGTCTCGCATGCGTGAAGGGCCTGGCAGAGGCGACGGGCAAGCCTGTGGTGGCCGTGGGAAACCTGCGGGCCATCGCATCTTTCGGCAGCCTGCCGCTGCGTGCCACCCTGCTGGACGCGCGCCGGGGCGAGATTTACGGGGCGCTTTACGACGCCGATGGAACTGCGATCCTTCCCGAGACTGTTGCGAAGTTTCCGGTGTGGCTGGCGGGTCTGCCGGAAGGGGAAATCGAATTCCTTTCGACGGATCCGGAGCCGTTCCGCGCCGCGCTGGGGGACAGAGTACTGACGACGGTGCCGCGGGCGCTGGCGGCGGCCATCGGCAGGGTCGCACTTGATGAATACCGGCGGGGCCGGGGAGCCGACCCCGCCGCCATTGATGCCGACTACGTCCGCCGCAGCGATGCGGAACTGCTGTGGAAGGACCGCTGAGCCGCTAACGCAGCTCCTCCATGATCTCTTCGAGCGCCGCGCGTTCCGGCCGCACCTTCTCAAGCGGCAGGGTGGCCAGCGGCTCGTCCGCCATCTGTAGCATGTCGAGGAACGTGGGCTTGGCGGTATCGGCGTAGAGCAGGCCGGTGAGCACTTCGTCTTTGGACGCGGCTTCTTCGAGCGCGATCATGGCGCCGATCTTGTTCGACGGGTCGTAGTCGCGCGTGAGTTTGCGGAGGCGCAGATGCGAGCCGTCGTGCATCTGGACATCCATGACTTCGCCCTCCGGGATGTCTACGGAGATGTCCTCGTAGGAGGGGACGAAATCCAGCTCGTGCAGGGGCTCCTCGTGGTCCTTCATGTAGCTGTAGCTCTTGGTGGAGCCTTCATGGTCGTTGAAGGTCACGCAGGGCGAGATCACGTCGATGACAGAGAGGCCCTTGTGCACGATGGCGGCTTTGAGGATGGCCTGTAACTGCCGCTTATCGCCGGAGAAGGAGCGGGCCACCAGTGTGGCGCCCCACTTGAGCGCCAGAGCGCAGCAGTCGAAGGGCGGCAAGTCGTTCACGGTGCCTGTCTTGAGCTTGGAGCCCACATCCGCGGTGGCGGAGAACTGGCCCTTGGTCAGGCCGTAGACGCCATTGTTCTCGATGACGTAGATCAGCGGCATGTTGCGCCGCACCATGTGCATGAATTGTCCGAGGCCGATGGAAGCGGTGTCGCCATCGCCGGTGACTCCAATCCCCAGCATGTCGCGGTTGGCCAGCAGCGCGCCGCTCGCCACCGCCGGCATGCGGCCGTGCACTCCGTTGAAGCCGTGGGCCATCCCCAGAAAGTAGGCCGGCGACTTTGACGAACAGCCGATGCCGGAGAATTTCGCCACGCGCCACGGCTCCACACCCAGCTCGTAGAAGCACTCGATGATGCGTTCCGAGATGGCGTTGTGGCCGCAACCGGCGCAGAGCGTGGTCTTACCGCCCTTGTAACTCAGGACTTCCAGGCCGATCCGGTTGACCTTCTTGGGTGCGGGTGTTGTCGTCGTGCTCATTTTCCCTCCTGTCGGACCACGTCGTCGGTGACGGTACGGGCATCGAGCGGCAGCCCGCCGTAGTAGCGGACGCTGCGCAGCCGGACCCCATCTTCGGGCGCCAGGTCGAGCCGTATCAGTTGCATCAGTTGCGCGTCGCGGTTCTGGTCCACTACGTAGACGCGTTGGTGGCGCCGGACGAATTCGGTGAGCTCCGCCGTAAACGGGTATGCCTTGGGCCGCAGGTAGCTGGCGGCGATCCCGTACTCATTGCGAAGCTGGTCGCGGCTCTCGCGCGCCGCGTAATCGGATGTGCCTACCGCGATAAGGCCGATTTCAGCGCCCTCGGCGTATTCCACTACGGGAGGCGGGACGTGGGTACGCATAACGTCGAACTTGTGTGCCAGCCGATCCATGTTGCGGACGTAGTCGTCTTCGCGCTCGGTGTACTGCGCTTTCTCGTTATGTCCGCTGCCGCGGGTGAAGTAGGCGGCGGCGGGGTGGTTTGTGGCGGGCAGGGTGCGGTAGCCCACGCCGTCGCCGTCCACGTCCTTGTAGCGCGCGAAGCCGCCGAGTCTTTGGAGGTCTTCGGCGGTGAGCACTTTGCCGCGTTTGAGCGGCTGCTCGGGGTAGGGGAACGCATCGGCCATCCAGACGTTCATCCCGAGATCGAGGTCGGTGAGGACGAAGACGGGGGTCTGGAAGACCTCAGCCAGATCGAAGGCTTCGATGGCCATGGTGAAGCACTCGCCGGGCGAGGAGGGGAACAGCATGGGGTGGCGAGTATCGCCGTGGCTGAGCAGGGCGGTGGAGAGAATGTCGCCCTGCGCGGTGCGGGTGGGGAGGCCGGTGGAGGGGCCCACGCGCTGCACGTTGAAGATCACCGCCGGAAGTTCAGCGTAATAGCCGAGCCCGATGAACTCGGACATGAGCGAGATACCAGGGCCGGCAGTGGCGGTCATGGATCGCGCCCCGGCCCATCCGGCACCCAGGGCCATCCCGATAGAAGCCAGTTCGTCTTCGGCCTGCACCACCGCGTAGGTTGCCTTGCCTGTTTCTTTGTCGATGCGGTAGCGCTTGAGATAGCCGATTAGAGATTCGACCAGTGACGATGAGGGAGTGATCGGATACCACGTCACTACCGTTACTCCGGCGAACATGGCCCCCAAGGCGCAGGCGGCGTTGCCGTCGATGATAATTTTGCCGGCAGTGGCGTTCATGCGCTCGACGCGGAAGGGGTCGGTCTTCGGCAGGTTGCTGGCAGCGTAATCGTAGCCGGCCTGGGCGGCGCCCCAGTTGAGGTCGGCGGCCTTTGCCTTGCGCTTGCCGAACTGCTTGACGAGCGCGCGCCGGACCTCCTCCATGTCTATGGAGAGGAGGTGCGCCAGGATGCCGTCGTAGATCATGTTACGGACCAGCTTACGGAGCTTGGCCTCGGGGCAGACGGGGGTC
>DATMYF010000103.1:0-57511 GCA_035561075.1 Bryobacteraceae bacterium | reverse complement strand
ACGAGACTCTGGGAAGCAGCATTCTCTTCACCTCGCGGCTGCACCACAGGGCGATGCCCTTCACACCGCCGAAGTGGGCGCGCAAGGTGACAAAGGAGCACCTGCGGTTCCGCCGGATCGATAGTTGGGAATACGGCTACTGGTGGATCGAGTGGGGCGGGAATCTGAGCACGATCCGCGACAATGAGCCGATCCGTTTCGAATTGCTGTCCATTGCGATGGGGGTGTGGGACTACATCAAGAATTCTGGCGAGTATCCATCGAGCGCTCGCTGGGCCCTGGACTGGATCGGCATGATGCCGGGCAAGCGGGGCAGCCGCCGGCTGGTTGGAGACCACCTGGTCACGGAGCACGACCTGATGCGCGGCACGTTTCCCGATGGCGTGGCAATCGGCGGCTGGCCGATGGACGACCATCCTCCGGGAGGGTTCGACCGCCCCGACCTGCCGCCGAACACGGTGCTGAAGAGCAACCAGGTGTTTAACATCCCGTTCCGCGCCCTGTACAGCCGCAATATCGGGAACCTGATGATGGCGGGCCGGAACATCAGCACGACACACGCGGCATTCACGTCCACCCGCGTGATGGCGACGTGCGCGGTGGTGGGGCAGGCGGCGGGAACGGCCGCGGCCATGTGCTGCAAGTACAAGGTGACGCCGCGGCAGCTCTATCGGGACCGCATCGGCGAGCTCCAGCAGGCGCTGCTGCGCGACGACCAGACGATCCGCGACGTGACGAACCGGGATGAGAGCGACCTGGCGCGGAAAGCGCGCGTCGACGCGTCCTGCGGCGACGCGTCGAAGCTACTGGACGGGTACACTCGCGACATCCCCGAGACCAGGGAAGTCCACCAGTGGAATACGAAGCTCGGTCCGGAAGGCGCCTGGGTGGAGCTGCGGTGGGACCGGCCGCAGAAGATCTCAGAAGTTCAGATCACGTTCGACACGGGATTTCAGCGTCAGTTGACGCTTTCGGGCTCGGATGCGACGAACCGCACGGTGATTCGGGCGCCCCAGCCGGAGACCGTTAAGGACTACCGGGTGATGTACGCTCGGTGCGGTGAATGGAAGGAACTCGCGAGAGTGACGGGGAACTTCCAGCGGCTGAACCGCCACCGGGCCGCGCCGGTGGAGACGGACGCGGTACGGATCCACGTGACGGCGACCAACGGCGATGAGCTGGCACGGATCTTCGAGGTACGATGCTATGCGTGAGGTGCCGCTGTCCAGGGACTGAACACCCCAACGCGAAAAATTGCCATTCTTTCCTGGGGTGTGACTTTCAGCCATTTGGTGCAACCGCCTTCAGCAACTTACGCGCCCACTGCACTCCTTTGTGCGACCACGCGCAACCTTTGATGCGACCGCTCTACGCCACGGATGAATGGAAAATCCGGGGCTGTTGTCGTCCGAAAGCCAATTTCACGGGCCTCCCACATACCTAGTGGGATGTCCCAGTGATTCCTATAGCGAAGTTGGCGCCAGCGGTCCTACTACTCTCTGTGGAAGGGACGGTTTGAGCAGTCTGGCATTGCCGGGTTGCAGGGGCAGCATAAAGGCAGCAAGCCCCGGGCCGCCACCCCGACCGTCCAGGCGCGCGTAATCCGGCGCGTGCAGCAGAGCTTCGCCCTCTTGTCTGTTCAGTTAAAGGCGACCGGCGGGCCGTGTCAAGGGCGGCGTTAGGCGGCGAAGCGCAGGCGACGTTCGGCGGCCCTGAGTGGGTCGCTCACAATTGATCTTTGCCGTTCTCCGGTCCAAGAATAGAGGCCGTCCGAATCTTCTCCATCAGTTCATCCGTCATGCCGGGGATGTCCTTCAGCCCCTCCGGGGCGTAGTCGTCGCTGAGCATGCTCCAAATTGCCGCCGTCATCTTCTGATCGGTTCCAAGGATCTCTCGAATCATCGCAGGATCACAGCCTTCTGGATGGATCGGTTCCGGGTCCTTCTCTTCGACAACGACCGTTTGAGATTCCGCAACGCAGGGACCGAAAGGTCCAACCCGGTAGTCCCCGCTAGCAACACCGGCAAAGGACTGGGTGAGGCAGCCAATTGCCTTTGGAGTTCAAAACATGAATGGCGAAACACATTTTATTTCGGAAATCTCCACCAAAACTGTCACCGCCGGAGCTAAAATGGCTCTCCCGCACTTTTGGTGGAGGTCTGGTCGAATGTTCTGCATAAAACAGGTTCTCTCTCAAATGTTCTAAGCTCGAAGGGCAAATGGCTGCCTCCACCAGCCCTTTGCCGGTGCTGCTTCCGGACCCTTCACGCCTAACCCTCGATAACGTTGTTCACCAGGACGGCGTGATTCTAATAATCGTCTCCGTGACCACAGATGCGGCGGCTTGCCCCCTCTGTGGTTTCCGCTCCTGTCACGTGCACAGCCGGTATCGCCGCACCTTGCAGGATCTCCCTTGTCAGGGGCCGACCGTGACCTCACCTTATGGGCGACAGACCGGTCGGCATCGCGATGCATTACTGTCGATCGGCTACGCGTTGGGTGGGGAGGCCGGCTTTCGCCTCGCTGCCCAGTTGGGAATCGGCTCCAGCGCCGATACGATTCTACGCATCGTCAAACAGAATGCTTGCCCGGAATCCGATCAGGACGTTCGAGTGCTGGGAGTGGATGACTGGGCGTGGCGCAGGGGCCACCGTTATGGGACCGTGCTGGTGGACCTGGAACGCCACCGACCAATTGACCTTTTGCCGGATAGGGAATCGAAGACGTTGGAACAATGGCTTCGCACTCACCCAAAGATCGAGGTCATCAGCCGGGACCGAGCAGGTGCATATGCGGAGGGTGCTCGAAAGGGCGCACCAGCTGCCCTTCAGGTCGCGGACCGATTCCATATCTTCTGTAATCTTACTCAGGCGTTGCAAAGGTTGCTGGAACGACTGGCGGGCGCTTTACGCAAGGTCCACCTGGCAGATCCCGCCAGCGCATCCGTGGCGCCTTCCGGAATTTCCTGTGCCGATCCCGCCAACGCCGCAACTGCGGCGACCACTACGGCCATGCACCCAGCACCTTTAATCAAGTTGAACCTTCACCAACAGCAGAGTCAAGAACTACGGGAACGGCGAAAGGCGCGTTATGAGGCCGTCATAGCGGCACACCAACGCGGCCTCACCAAACGTGCCATCGCGCGAGAACTCGGTCTGAGCCGGAGAACTGTCATGCGGTTCCTGCGGGCCGATACATTCCCCGAGCGCGCACCACGACAGCGTCGGTCTGGGCTCGATCTCTTCCGGGACTATCTGGAAAAGCGGTGGACGGAAGGTTGTCACAACGCGGCGCAACTCTGCCGCGAGTTGCAGCAGCAGGGCTATACCGGTCAGCGGAGTCGTGTTAAGGAATACTTGCAGTCTTGGCGGGTCAAACCACCGCGGCAATCGCCGGAAAGCCGCAAACTGCCGAACCTTCGACTGATCGCCTTCTGGCTCACCAAGCCGACCGTACAGCGAAAGCCGGAAGAACAACAATGGGTGCAGGCGGTCACCGATGGGCATCCCGAAGTCGCAACAGCGGAACAGTTGGCACAAGGTTTTCGGCAACTCTTCAAGGATCACGCTGCAGAGGGGTTGGACGCTTGGTTACAGCGCAGCCAGGCGTCAGGCATCCGCGAGTTGATGGGATTCGTCACCGGGATTCGCCGCGATCACGCCGCCGTCGTGGCAGGCATTGAGCAGCATTGGAGCAACGGACAAGTCGAAGGACAGGTGCACCGGCTCAAGCTCCTGAAACGCCAAATGTACGGCCGCTGCGGCTTCCTACTCCTGCGAAGGCGCGTCCTTCCCTTTGCCGGACAGCCTCAACACAAGGCGCCGCGCTCCCCATGATTCTCCACCAAAAGTGCGGGAGAGCCAAATTTCATCCGGCGTTGACAAAACTGCGGAAGATCCTTTCAGCCGTCCCTCAGTGGCCGGTTTTGGGCGTTCCCCGAAGCTCCTGGGCGTTCTCGCTTCCAGGACAAAGAAGTCGATTGCGAAGGGAATTGCCGTCACGTAGTCTATGAGTTCCGAGGGTCGCTTA
The DNA here is from genome assembly GCA_035561075.1 of Bryobacteraceae bacterium. Lineage (GTDB taxonomy): Bacteria > Acidobacteriota > Terriglobia > Bryobacterales > Bryobacteraceae > JAMCRM01. Next base: position 53,482 of record DATMYF010000103.1, on the reverse strand, counting down.
CTTTCAACGGACTTCCGGGCAATCTACGATTTCTTACCATGTCGTATGCTTGTTGCACTCTACGCTTGGCCTTCGCGTCTCCGTCAGGAGTGGTGTGAGCTTCAACTTCGCAAACTCAGAAAGTTCGTACGGCGGCGGAGATGGACAGTGTACAGAGAGTACACCGACACAATCCGTTGGTCCCCCAGGGCACGCCGTCCGGGGCTGACAGAACTACTGGAGGATGCATCTCAGCGGCGTTTCGACGTGGTCCTGGTTGAAGGGCTCTTCATGTTCGCAACGGATATGCAACAGCTTTATGAGCTTATGGCAGCCCTGAGTTCATACCGCGTCAGGTTTATCGCCCGATCCCACAGAATCGACATCCCGGCCGGTCCTCGTAGCGGACGGGTCCTTCAAATTTTCGCAAGCTTGGCGGAACACGAACACCAAGGAGTCCGCAAGAGAATTAGGGCTGGAGTTGGAATGGCGCGTGCCAAGGGCAGGACGCTGGGAAGGCCTCGACATGTGCTTGACCACAAAGAAGTCGTCCGCCTGCGGGATGAGGAGCGACTGACGTGGAAACAAATGTCAGAACGACTGCTAATCCCGGCTAGCACCTGCGTTGACGCATACAAACGGAAGAAGAACATCTCGCTGTGAATAGCGTCAGATCTCCGCTCCAGCAACCGCTCCAACCTCGCCGCGATAACAAGGAGGGGTAACCCCCTTCAATGTAAGCGATATCCTTTGAAGGAAGAGAAGCGATGTCGGTCGCGAATAAAACGACACCCACGCCGAAAGGGCGGTCGCAATCAACGGCAGCATGCCTGCTGTCCGGCTTCGACCAGATACGCATTGGTGCCCGGGCCCGAGCGAACCTACAGGTCCGTTCCCACAACGCTGGGATCGGAGCACGCCGTCGCGGTGGAAGGGCCCGCAACACAGCTGGGCGCGAGTGCGTGGCCTGTCGTCGTGCAAAGTCGAGAAACTGCTGAGCCAGCCTCCGCGCGTGTCTCGGGTGCTGAAAATGGAATTCGCGATATGAAGCACTTCCGCCGGGAATCGGCTCAACGCGAGCGCAAAGCGCCCCACACTTCCTTTCGCGTTAGAGTGTCTGGTCGTGATGTTGCGGAAATCATACTGCGAATGAGATTTTTATCTACCGTGTTATCAACGGTGGCTTCTTGAGCGCAAACCACATTAAACCTTTCACCCCGCAAGACTTAGTGGAGAAGCCCGTCCCAAAAGCTGTAATCGAACCTCTTTACAATCAGACAGAACCACCTGAGACTATTGTTTCGTGCCTAGCGTTATTCAGAGTGATCAACCACGAGTTTGGGTAAAGGAAGGCTGCCCCATGCTTACTGAGGACGAGGCTGCAGCGTTCCTGGCCTGCAAAAGACCCACCCTGACGGCGTGGCGGAAAAAGGGAACTGGGCCCCCGTTCTATCAGATTGGGCGGCTCATCCGTTACTCCGAACAAGACTTGGCCGAGTTCCTCAAGGGCAAGCGACAGGATCATCAGCGTCGGACTCAGGAGTGAATATTGCTTTCCGGAGACTACAGGCAGGCCGTGGCGATAAGCGATGAAACGGAGGATCGTGGATCCGGACGGCCCTTGACTGAACTCCTGACGATTGGCGAGGCAGCAAAGCTCTTGCGCTGTTCAAAGCCTCACGTGTCGAATCTGCTCGCAGGTCGGGTACGGGGTGTCGCTCCCCTGCCCCATATTCAGCTGGGGCGGCGGAAACTGATCAGGCGTGCGACGATTCGGCAATGGATGGCGGCTGCTGAGGCCGCTCGATGGTGATAACATTCGATGCATGTCAGGAACTCTCGCGGACGCAGGAAAGAGAACACATGCGTCGTTACCAGAATCCTACGCCCAAAAAGGTGAAAATCGGGCGCCACCGGGTGTGGCGAATACAATACCGAGACCTCCAAATGGTCCCACGCACCAAGGTGCTCGGGCGCTGCAGCCAAATGACCATGGGCCAAGCCGAAAGCGCGGCTGCCGAGATCCTGCGGCCAATCAATGCGGGAATATCGCAAAAGCCGGTCGTACCGCTTACGTTCGGAGGGTTCGCCCGGACGGTGTACCTGCCCGTTATGCGGAAGAAGTGGAAGAGGTCTACCGCCATGACGACTGAACCGAGAATTCTGTTTCATCTCGTCAGGCCGCTCGACCAGAGATTGCTGTCGACGATCACGCGCGAAGACCTACAGGATTTGCTGGACGCAACCGCAACTGATCATGCTCAAAGTGTAGTTGATCATCTCCGGTGGGACCTGAGGGCCATATTCAGTTTTGCCGTTGCAGAACGTGCGGCAGATCGAAACCCTGCGACGGCCCTGTACACTCCCCCGGCGTACAGGACGCTGGGCGTCAGAAGAGAACTCACCCCTGACGATGTAACACGCATGCTGCGCGCTCTCGATCAGAGAGAGCGGCTCATCGTACGACTGGCGATCTTCGAGGGCATGCGTCCAGGTGAGATCTTCGCCTTAAGATGGCGGAACGTCGGGGCGGATCACATTGGGGTCGAGCAACGCGTTTACCGCGGTGATTTGGATACACCCAAAACGGGGAAGTCCACCCGCCTCGTAGGACTGTCGCTGGCGACCTTGCAGGAATTGGGAGAATGGCGTGAACTGACTCGCGATAGCAGCCCGGACGGATTTGTATTTCCGTCCGAAAATCTTGCCAGCCCGCTCTCCCGTGACAACGTCTGGCGTCGCTCGATACAAACACGGCTTGAGAAGATCGGACTGGGATGGGCTGGCTTTCAGGCTATGAGACGGGCAAACGCGAGCCTGTCGCGGAAAGCAGGTATTGATGACAAAGTAGCCGCCGACCAGCGCGGCCACGGCCTGGGAGTTGCGCTGGAAGTTTACGCCACGTCGGATTTGGGACAGAAAGTCGCGGCCGTTCGAAAATTGGAGTCGTCGCTACTCCAATAGGCGGGAGGCCCTCGAATCAGAGGCCTTCCAAGTCAGTCTAACCTGGGACTCCGAAAGGTGCCGGAGGGACCGTGGAGGCGTTCAGTCGTAGAAGAGCAGTAGAGAGTCAGTGCATGAGCCGTAAGTCATTGATTCTTGGAGCGGGAGACGGGACTCGAACCCGCGACGTCCAGCTTGGGAAGCTGGCATTCTACCACTGAATTACTCCCGCTCACGAAGAGGGTTGCGCATCACCACTTTATCATTGGCGGGCGTGGTTGACAAGACCACTTTGCTAACGGCCGGCACGGCTCACCCAGAGGGTCCCGAAGACGAACCACGATACCGACGCCGCCAGCAGCACGTTCTTGAACTCCGCCTCGCCGATCAGGTTCCCAAGATACAGAAACGGCGCAACCAGGCACGCTAGAAGACTGAGCGCGGCCACAGCACCGTCGAACATTCTCGCCATTCTCATGCCGCCTTCCGTTGCGACAGCAGAGTGTACGCCACGATCGCGACCACGTAGCCCGGCAGCCATCGGAAAAACAGGTGCATCGGCAGCACGGAACAGACCGCCAGCGTCCCCGCCCATACGGCAAAGGCCCGCCAGTTGAATACCCAGCCGCGCTTTTCAGCCTGGTACTGCTCGATCCCGAGCCTCGGGAAAATCCAGTGCTCGGCGAACACAATGGCTCCCATCGGCATCAGCACCAAACCATAGATGGCCACGTAATCCAGCAGTTTGAGGAAGAACACCGGGAAGCACGCCAGCACCGTAGTCACCGCGCCCGCAGCCGCCGTTACCTTCCAGCGCGGCCAACCGGGCGTGACCGTCTGGAGCGCCAGACCGACGCGATAGAGCGTCGGGTTGGCCGTGGTCCACCCCGCGATGATCACCGCCCCCACACCCGCCCACCCGGCCGCCTCGAATGCCATCAGCCCCGGGTTCATTTCGCGGTTCACGCCCGCCACCATCACCCCGGAGCAGAGCCAGCACAGCAAGTGCCCCGGATACATGCCGAACGCCGAGTACAGGCCATAGCGCCAGCTTTTGGCATACCGCAGCAGGGCCATGTCCGATAGCCCCACATGCATGGCCAGGTTGGCGAACCACGCGAAGAAGATCACGTGCCAAAGGCCGAACTGCTCCTGTCCGGGAGTCGGTACGCCGCTCCAGACTCGAGTGTTCATCACCTCCCACAGGTTGTCCAGGTTCGGATTCACACCCAGCCGCCCCATCATCGCCACCGCCCCCGCGATGAATATCGGGAACAGCCAGGGCGAGCACACCGCGGCGAAGCGGCTCAGCTTTTCAAAACCCAGCACCGCCAAGGTGGTAAAGATGGCGCCCAGCGCGAAGGTGATCAGCACCCATGCCGGACTTTCCGGCATCACCTGTCCCAGGGCGGGTCCACGGATCCCCAATACCGCCGCCACGCCGGTTGCCGCCACCGAGATCATCGCACCTGCTAACACGCAATAGAGCAGGGCGTTGGCCACATTGTAGAGCAGCGTAAGCCCAGGCCCGGCTATGCGCCGCAGGTACCAGTAAAGTGTCAGGCGTGTTCGCACCGCGATCGGCGCGCAGATGAACGTCCATGAGAGCACCGCCAGGGTGTTACCGACCAGCAACCCCGCGATCAGGTCCGCCGCCCTCACGCCGTGCAGCACGAAAAAGGCCCCGATTACGAACTCCGTGGCCGCGACATGCTCGCCGGCGAACAGCCCGGCGAACTGCCAGCCGGTCTGAAGCTTTTCCCGCGCCACGGGTTCCCGGTCGTACTCGTACAGCCGGTCCATCCGCGAAGCGAGCCCCGAGATGCTCATCTCAGTCCAGGTGGAACACTTCTTCGAGCGGGATTGCCTGTCGGTCCGGCGGCAGTCCGGATTCGCCCTCAAAAAACGGCGCCATCTCCCGCTGCCAGCGCTCGTTGACCTCACGGGCGTCCATGCCGGCGCGCGCCTTTTCGAAACTAGGAGTTTCCAGGTATCCGACCAGCAGCCCGTCTTCACGAAGGAAGAGCGAGTAGTTTCGCCAGCCGGTCTCCCTCAATGCCCACTGCATATCCGGCCAGACCGTCTTGTGCCGCTGCTTGTATTCGGCGAGCCGGTCGGGCTTCACCTTCAGCACGAAGCAGACCCGTTCCATGATCGGGACCGATCATACCACAGGCGTGTGTACTAAACTCGACGTATGATCCAAGGACTCGAACACATCGCCCTGGCCTCCCCTGATCCGGTGAAGCTGGCGCAATGGTACGTCGACCACCTCAGTTTCACCATCTACTCGCAGTCACCCACGTCGAAGACCACCTTCGTGCGCGCGCCCAACGGCGGCATGCTGGAGATCATCGCATCGAAGGGCGAGCCTCAGCCGCAGCAGTTGCGCGACCCCGGCATTCGGCACCTGGCCATCGCGGTCACCGAGTTCGAAGCCGAGTACGAGCGGCTGAAAGCCAATGGCGTCACCTTCGTGACCTCCCCGGAAACAGCCAAGGGAAACACAGTAGTCTTCTTCAAAGACCTCGACGGCAATTTCGTTCACCTGATCCAGCGCGAAAAACCGATTGCCTGATTGCTTTGCGGCGCCGGTGGCTGGGACCGCTACCACCGGCGCTGCGGTCGTAATTCTAGAACGGCACCACGATTCCTTCCGGATCCGGCGTCTTCCTGGGCCGCACCATGGTCACAAAAAGCAGGGTGGCGATGCAGGGAATGATCGACGCCGCGACGATGATCGGCTGGAACGAGTAGCGGTCCGCGATCACGCCGATCAGAAACGTGGAAACCAGCGTCCCCAAGCCCGCGCCCATGCCGCTCAATCCGCTCACAGAGGCCACCGCGCGGGTATGGAACACGTCCGCGGGCAGAGACAGGAACATGGTAGAGCAGGCCGCATAGGCGAAGGTCGAATAAGCAAACAGACCGATCAGCAACCAGTAGTGCGACGTAAATGCCGCCGGGATGAGCAACAGCATACTCGGCCCGAAAATGCACAGCACGGTGCGGCGCGCCTTCCCCACAGACCAGCCGCGCTTGATCCACCAGCTCGACAGCCCTCCGCCGAAGAAGTTGCCCAGGTCCGCCGCCAGGAATGGCGCCCAGAAGCCCATAATGCTGTCCTGGATGCCGATGCCTTTGCTCACCAGGTAAATGGCGAACCACTCAGCCACCAGAAACCAGTAGGGATCCAGCAGGGTGCGGCCCAGCACGATACCCCAGGTCTGTTTGTAGCCCAGCAACTGACGCCAGCTCACGCCGCCCTTGCCCTCCGGCACGGGATCGGACCGGCGCCCCTTTCTGATGTACTCCAGTTCTTCCTTCGTAATCCGGGGATGTTCCTCCGGCGGGTGGTAGAGCTTGCGCCAGCAGAGCAGCCAGAAAAAGCCGAGCGTGCCCGTTACGATGAAGGCCGGCCGCCAACTCCCGAACGTGTGGTAAATCCACAGCACCAGGAACGGCGCAATGGCGCCCCCAATCGACGACCCGCTATCGAACAGCGCCACTGCCCAGCCGCGCTCGCGGTCTGGAAACCACTCCGACGTAGCCTTGGTGGCGCCGGGCCAGTTAGCCGACTCCCCCGCCCCCAACAGGAACCGGAATCCACGGAAACTCCACATGCCCTGCGCCAGCGAGGTAAGGCAGGCGACCGAAGAGTAGAATGCCACGCTGAACGTAAGACCGCGCCGAGTGCCCACTTTGTCGATCACCCGCCCGCTGATCGCCTGCCCCAACGTGTAGGCGATACGGAACGCGATCAGGATGGTGGCGAAGTCCGTATTCGACCACTTGTACTCTTCTTTGAGGAACGGGGCCAGCACACTCAACGTCTGGCGGTCTATGTAGTTAATGATGGTGGAGGCGAACAACATGCCCCCGATCCACCAGCGTAGATTACGGGTCAAAGCGGCGTCCTCGAGTTCTATAATCGTGTTGCAGTGAAGACCATAATAGAGCCATTCAGGATCAAAAGTGTGGAGCCCCTCCGCCAAACCACCCCGGAGGAGCGGGAAGGGTACCTGGAGGAGGCGGGCTATAACCTCTTCAGTGTGGAAGCCCGGAACATCCTCATCGACCTGCTCACCGATTCCGGCACCAGCGCCATGTCCACCGGGCAGTGGGCCGCCCTCATGCGCGGCGACGAATCCTATGCCGGCAGCGAGAGCTTCTACCGCATGAAGCGCGTGGTGGATGAGCTCACCGGTTTCCGCCACATGATCCCGACCCACCAGGGGCGGGCGGCAGAGCGCATCCTCTTCACAGTTATGTGCCGCCCTGGCCACATCGTGCCGAACAACACCCACTTCGACACCACCCGCGCCAATATAGAATTCACGGGTGCGCGCGCGGTGGACCTGCCTGTTGCGGAAGCCGCCGACACCCAGGCGCGGCTCCCGTTCAAAGGCAACATGGACGTGGCCGCGCTCGAGCGCCTCATCGAAACCGAGGGCGCGGCGAACATTCCCCTGGTGATGCTCACAGTCACCAACAACTCGGGCGGCGGCCAGCCCGTCTCGATGGCCAATATCGAGGCCGTCCGGCGCGTCACGTCGCGCCATTCGATCCCGCTTTACCTCGACTCCTGCCGCTTCGCCGAAAACGCGTGGTTCATCGCGCAGTGCGAGCCCGGTTACGGCGACTGGACGCCCCGCGAGATCGCGCGCAAGATGTTCTCCTTCGCCGACGGCTGCACGTTCTCCGCCAAGAAGGACGCCTTTGCGAACATAGGCGGCTTCCTCTGCACCAACGACGACCGCCTCGCCGCGCAGGAAACCAACCTGCTCATCCTCACCGAAGGCTTCCCTACCTACGGCGGCCTCGCCGGTCGCGACCTGGAGGCCATCGCAGTGGGGCTTGAAGAAGTGCTGGAACCGGACTACCTGCGTTACCGCATCACATCCACGGGCTACCTGGGCCGCCACATCGCCGATGCCGGGGTGCCTATTGTCGAACCTCCCGGAGGCCACGCCATCTACATCGATGCCGGCCTGATGCTGCCCCACATTCCGCGCCGCCAGTTCCCTGCCCAGTCGCTGGCGGTGGAACTATACCGGCACGCCGGCATCCGTTCCGTGGAGATCGGCTCGGTGATGTTTGGCGATAAGGCGCGCCACGAATTGCTGCGCCTGGCAATTCCGCGTCGCGTCTACACCCAGAGCCACATCGATTACGTAGTCGAGGCCATACTTGAGGTGAACGCGCGCAAAAGTGAGTTGCGCGGCTTCGAAATTGTCGAGGAGCCGCCCTTCCTGCGTCACTTCAGCGCGCGTTTCGCACCCGTCGCCTGATTACTACTTCTTCGCGGGGACTGTGGCCTTGGTGGCCCCCGTGCTGATGCCCCCGTCTACCAGTAGCGTCTGGCCGGTGACGTACCGCGCGGATTCCGAAGCCAGGAAAACCACCGCGCCGTCCAAATCGTTCGGCTGTCCCGGCCGCTTCATCGGGATGCGGTCCACCAGGTAATCCACCCACTCCTTGTTTTCGTAGAGCACGCGCGTTTGCGCGGTCTGGAACCACCCCGGCGCCAGGCAATTCACGCAAATGCCGTGCTGCCCCCAGTCGTCGGCCAGACTCATGGTCAACTGCCTGATACCGCCGCGGCTGGCGGTATACGGACCCAGGCCTGCATACCCGAAAACGCTGGTCACGGACCCGATATTGACGATGCGCCCATAGCCCCGGGGGATCATCCGTTTGGCCACCGCCTGCGCGACGAAGAACGGCCCCCGCAGGTTGGTGTCCAGAATCAGGTTCCAGTCGTCCCAGCTCACGTCCACCGCGGGCTTGCGCACGTTGCACCCGGCGTTGTTCACCAGGATCTCGATGTGGCCGTAGTGCCGGTCGACGGTCTCCACCGCCCTCTGGATGCTGTCGTAATCGCGCACGTCCAGCTCGACCGGCAGGGCGCGGCGGCCCATCGCTTCGATCTCCTTCTGAAAGGGCGCGAGCGATTCCAGCGTGCGGCTGGTAATCACAAGGTCCGCGCCGGCACGCGCCAGCGCGCGGCTGAGATACTGGCCCAGGCCACGGCTGGCACCCGTGACGATGGCTACTTGTCCCGAAAGGTCAAACAAATCCATATTCCAGTCCTTAGGGCTGCAGAATCACTTTCATGAGGTTGGGTTCCCGGTTGTAGAGGCGGCTGAACCACCCCGCGCCGTCTTCGAGCGGGGCGGTCGCGCTAATGAGCGGCGCTACCTGAATGGCGCAGCGCGCCAGCAGGCTGATGCAGGCGGGATACTCGCCGGAGGAGGCGCACGACCCGTTCACCCGGATCTGCCGCGTCACCACGGATTGCAGCGGCAGCTCCACCTTGGGCGAAACGTTCCCCACCAGCGTCAGGTTGCCGCCCTTGCGAAGGCTGGCCAGCGCCGTCTGGAGCGGTTCCGTGGCCCCCACTGCTTCCAGCGCGACATCGGCCCCGCGTCCGCCGGTCTCATCCCGCACCAGGGCCGCTACGTCGGACGCCTTGGAGTTAATCTGACGGTCGGCCCCGAGTTGGCCGGCCAACTTCAACCGGGTGTCGTCCACGTCCACCGCGATTACGCGCCCGCAACCGGCGCGCTTCAGAGCCTGCACCGCAAGCAGCCCGATCATCCCACTCCCCACCACCACCGCGGTGTCTTCCAGCTTCACCGGGGTGATGGCCACCGCGTGCACCGCCACCGAGACCGCCTCGATCATGGCGGCATGCTCGAAGGACAGCTCGTCCGGCAACTTGTAGCTGATGTGCTGCGGCACCGCTACGTATTCCGCGAAGGCGCCGTGGCGCCGGTACTCGCCCGGCGAGACACCCAGCACCTGCCGGTTGTCGCACAGGTTCACCTCGCCGCGTCGGCAGAAGAAGCACTTTCCGCACCATATCGTGGAATCGAACGTCACGCGGTCCCCGGCGCGAAAGCCCTCGACCGCCCGCCCGGTCTCCGCCACCACCCCGGCGGCTTCGTGCCCCATGACGATGGGCGGAATCCGCCGGCCGGTGCTGCCGTCGAATCCATGCACGTCGCTGCCGCAGATCCCGCAGGCCTTCACCCGCACCAGCAGTTCCTCCGGCCCGATCTCCGGCACGGGCATCTCCGCCAATTCGAGTTCCTTGTACTGCTTCAGCACCAATGCCTTCATGGCGACCATTCTATACCCGCGCGCCAACGCTTCTGAGTTTTGCGTTCGGCTTGTGACTTGTGACTTCTCTTTGCGTTTCCCTGCTAAAATACTTGCTTCACGACCATGCTCCTTCGCGGCATAGACTTCCACTCTCATCCCCTGCTCGTGCGCGAAATGATCGCGCGCCATCCTGATCTGGTGCGCGCCGCCCGCGAGACCTATTTCATCGGCAACAACTTCCAGCCGCTCGAAACGTTCCTGCTGGAACTGGACCTGGCGGGCCTCGAAAAGGCCGTGGTGCTGCCCATCGACGCCACCACCGCGCGCCACGAGACGGTCTATAACAACGCTCAGATCGCCGAACTCTGCGCCATGTCGCCGCGCCTGGTGGGCTTCGCCAGCGTGGACCCGCACCAGCCGGATGCCGCGCGGCAGCTTGAAACGGCCGTGCGCGACCTGAAACTGCGCGGCCTCAAGCTCGCCCCCGCCATGCAGGGCTTCTTCGCCGACGACCGCATGGCCTACCCGGTCTACGAGAAGGCACGCGAACTCGGCATCCCCATCCTGTTCCACGCGGGCATGAGCTGGGAGCCCGGCAGCCGCCTCCAGTACGGCCACCCCATGCGCTTTGAAAACGTGGCCGCCGATTTCCCCGAACTGCGCATCGTGCTGGCGCACCTGGCATGGCCCTGGGTGGTGGACGCGGTGGCGCTGGCCCTCAAATACCCCAACCTGTATCTCGATACTTCTGCCCTCTATTTCGATAACCCGCGCGACTTCCTGCGCTACGCCATGACCCACCAGGTGCCGCTCACGGTCTTCGAGCGCAGCCTGCGCAACCAGCTCCTGTTCGGGTCCAACTACCCGCGCGTGGAGATCAAGAACATGGCGCGGTCGGTGCGGGAAATCGGCCTCTCGGACGATTGCCTGGACCTCGTGTTCCGCAAGAACGCCGAAAAGCTGCTGGGGGGAACGCTGTGATCTTCAAGCTCGAACGAATCGAAGTCCAGTCCCGCAAGGACATGGAGATGATCGATATCACCGCGGAGATCGACCGCGTGGTGACGGAAAGCGGCGCGCGCAACGGCATCGTCCTGGCCATGACCGCGCACACCTCCTCCGGCCTCCTGGTGACGGAAGGGATCGAGTGCCTGGAGCGCGATGTTCTGGCACACCTGGAGCGCCTGGCCCCCAAGGAACCGCCCGAAGGCGCGGGCTACGGCTACTGGCACAACCGGTATCTCGACTATGACGGCCGCCTGGGCTTCAACGCCGGCGACCACCTGAAGAGCATCCTCGGCGGCGTCAACTGCTTCTTCCCCATCGAAAACGGCAAAGTGGTCCGAGGCAGCCGCCAGCGCGTCTACTTCGTCGAATTCGACGGTCCGCTCTCCCGCACCGCCATGGTGCAGGTCATCGGCGAGGCGTAAACGCCTCTCTTCCAAATGAACCCGAATCGTTCCTTCCGGATCGCCATGATCCTGGCAGCCGCGTCCGCCCTCACCACTGCCGGCGTCGTTCCGACGCCCCATGAAGCGACTGCGTTTTCGTTTGAGGACACTTACGCCCGCCTTGCCGGCGATGAGTTGACCATCGGCACCTCGCACGTGAAGCGCACCTGGCGCGTCAAGAACGGTTTGCTCTACGCGACCTCGTTCCGCTCCCTCGACAAGGGAGGCTCCGAATGGATCGGCGTACCTCCGGCGCTTCCCTCGCCATACCCCGCGTTCCCTCTCCCGGACGAGCCCAGGCGCATCCGTCTGCGCGGTGCGAACGGCGCCTTCGGCCCCACCGAGTCGCCCTCGTTGCGTGTGGAACTGGAGGCCGCCGGGGCTTCGGCCACCGTCCGGTATGAGTTTCAGGTCTTTCCCGGAGCCCCCGGAATCCGCATCTGGACGGACAGTGAGGCGCCCGGGAAGCCCTCGGCCGCCAACAAGCCCGCGAGCGAGTTTCCCCAGGAAGACGCCCTGGAGCACCTGCTCCTGACCAACCCGCATTTGCGGCTCACGCACGTCGCCCTGTACGATCGCTCGGATTTCCACAATGAGCTGGCGCTCGAGAACGAATGGCTGCTTCATCCGAATGAGGCACTGCTGCGGCTGAACGGGAATTTGTACTTTGTCGAAGATACCCTGACGGGATCGGGCCTCGTTTTACTTAAGGAGGCGTCGTTACCGGAGACACGGCCCGTGGCAGCCAATGGCGATCTGCGCGTTCGCGGGTCAGGCATGATGGTTTCCGAGCGCGCCGCTGCGCGGGCGGGGCGCGTCCCCGCCTATCAGGCCTCGCTGTATGGCAACGGCCTTGCGGGCCCCGGCCGGGGCGATGCGTTTGTTCTTCTCGCCTATACGGGCGGCAGGACAGGACGCATCATCGCCCTCCAGGATTACCAGCGGCGCCTGCGGAATTATGACCCGTCGCGCGACGGCAAACTGGTGAGCAACACGTGGGGCGACCGCTCGCAGGACCGCAAGATCAGCGAAGACTTCATGAAGCGGGAGATCGACGCAGCCGCGAAACTGGGCGTCGATGTCGTCCAGATCGACTACGGCTGGCAACTCGGAAACGCAGGCAAGGCCACCTCCGGCTTTGGGCCGTGGGATCCCTCCCCCAAACGTTTCCCGAATGGCCTCGACGCCGTCGTGGAGTACGCGCGCGGCAAGGGCATGGCCTTCGGGCTCTGGTATCAGCCGGATTCGGCAAACGATTCCGCCAACTGGCAACAGGATGCGGCCCACATCTTAAGGCTGTACCGGCTCCGCTACGGCAGCTACTTCAAGCTGGATGGGATCATCCTCGGTTCCCGGCTGGCCGAGCAGCGCTTCCGGGCCTTGCTCGACCGGCTGTTGAACGAGACCAACGGGCGGATCGCGCTGAATCTCGATATCACCGCGCAGTCGCGCCTGGGGTATTTCGGAGCCGTCCAGGCCGGAGCATTATTCGTCGAAAACCGGTACACCGACGGCCATCGGTATTGGCCGCACCAGACCTTGAGGAATCTGTGGAAGCTTGCCCAGTACGTGGACCCGGTTCGCCTCCAGATGGAGTTCCTGAACTCGGAACGGAACACCGGCGTGTATCCCTCCGATCCCCTGGCGCCGAACAGGTATCGCGCGGATTACCTCTTCGCCACCGCCATGTTCGGAAGCCCGCTGGCGTTTCTCGAAACCTCCGGTCTTTCCGACCGGTACATCGCTGAGATGGCGCCGCTCGTCCGCACCTGGAAGCAGCATCGCGAAACCATGTTCCGCGGCCGAATCATCCCGATTGGAGTTGCTCCCGATGGCGTGAACTGGACCGGTTTCGTCTCGTTCGCGAACGACCGGCGCAGCGGCTACATCCTGGTCTTCCGCGAACTGAATTCGCAGGCGACGTGGTCGTTGCCGCTCGATATGTTCGAGCGAAGCGGCTACTCGATCGAACGGCTGGGCGGCAATGGTTCGGCCACGCAGAACAACGGTGTTTTCTCGTTCGAAATCCCCGAGCGGCCCGGTTTTGCCTGGTTCCGGGTGAGCAAGTGACGGCCGGCGCTATTCGCCCGTAGAGGTTGCGGCGCGGCGCGGCTGAGTCGGATCTCCCGCCACCAGCACCTCGACGCCCCGCGCCTCGAGGGCGGCCAGCGTCACGGGGGTGATGCGATCGTCGGTGATGATCCGCCTCACCCGGTCAACCGCGCAGATCACGGATAGGCTGCGGCGGCCGAACTTGCTGGCGTCCGCCACCGCGGTGACCTGGCTCGACACCTTGATCATCAGGGCGTTCAACTGCGCTTCGAGCACGTCGGGCGTGGACAGCCCCGACTCGGCGTCCAGCCCATCCACCGCCAGGAAGCAGTGGTCCGCGTGCAGATCCTGCAACATGCGCTCGGCCTGCGGCCCCACAAACGAATTCGAGACATGCCGCAGGATGCCCCCGATCATGATCAGGGAAACGCCCTGGAAGTCCGCCAGTTCCATGGCGATATTCAGGGCATTGGTGATCACGGTGAGGGGCTTGATCTTCTGCAGGCGAATCTGGCGGGCGATCTGGCCCGTGGTGGTGCCGGAATCGAGCAGGATAGTGAAGCCCGGCTGGATAAATTGCATGGCGGCCCCGGCGATCCGAACTTTCTCGCCGTGGTGCAGCCCTTCCTTGAACTTCAGGGGATAATCCTGCGACGGGCTGATGAGACGCACCGCCCCGCCATGGGAGCGGACGAGCGTGCCTCGCTCGGCCAGCGCGTCGAGATCCGCCCGTGCCGTCACCGCCGAGACTTTGAACCGGCGCACCAGGTCGTCTACCATCACCCGGCCTTCGCGGTCGAGCACTTCCAGGATCTTGCGGCGCCTTTCTTCACCGAGCAGGCGGGTACTCCGGGGCATGCGCATCTTTGAAGTCCGAGTGTAAAATGGAAATCCTGGCAAGTCAATGCGCCTTCGCGCTTTAGACGCTGCCGACGGCGCTTCTATTTTCTTTTTGCTGCGATCTGCGCTACTTTGTTCAGTACCGAAAGGTTATCTATGGTTGCGATTCGGAAACGCTTGTGGCTGGTGTTCGCCATCATCACCACCCTGTTCTGGGGCGTCTGGGGAGCCTTGATCGAGCTGCCCGAAAAGGCAGGCTTCCCGGCCACCCTCGGCTACTCGGTTTGGGCGCTCACCATGATTCCCTGTGCCCTGGTGGCGCTCTCGCTGGTGGGCTGGAAACTGGAGCGCGACGGCCGCTCCATCCTGCTCGGATCCGCCGTGGGGCTGCTCGGCGCGGGGGGCCAGTTGCTGCTCTTTCAGGCCCTGCGCACCGGCCCGGCCTACATCGTGTTTCCGATCATCTCGCTGTACCCGGTCTTGACCGTGATCCTCTCGGTGACGCTGCTCAAGGAGCGCGCCAGCAGGCGCGCGTGGGCCGGCATCATACTCGCGTTGCCCGCCATGGTGCTGCTCTCCTGGCAACCCTCGGGCGGCAGCGCGGCCACGGGCACCCTATGGCTTGCGCTCGCCATGCTAGTGCTCTTCGCCTGGGGCGTCCAGGCGTATGCCATGAAGTTTTCGAACGAGACCATGCGGGCGGAAAGCATCTTCTTCTACATGGCCGCCACGGCTGTGATACTCATCCCCTTCGCGGTGGCCATGACGGATTTCTCCCGCCCCATCAACTGGGGTTTTAAGGGTCCGTATCTCGCGGCGGCGATCCAGGTACTGAACTCGATTGGCGCGCTCTGCCTGGTATACGCCATGCGGTACGGGAAGGCCATCATCGTCACCCCCATGACGGCCCTGGCGCCGGTCCTTACGATCATCCTCTCCCTGATCCTGTACCAGGTGGTGCCGCACGGCGTCCTGGTGGCCGGAATGGTCCTGGCATCGGTCGCGATCTACCTGATGGCCGAGTAGCGGCGACTTACATCCCAATTCCCAGGTAGCGAAAGCCGTAGCGCGCCATCTGCTTAGGGTCCAGGAAATTGCGGCCGTCCACCAGGACTGGCCGCCGCATCTGCCCCGCCAGGCTTTCCCACTCGAGCTCGCGGTACTGCGGCCATTCCGTTACCAGTACTACGGCATCGGCGTCGCGGGCAACGTCCTCTGGAGCGTTGCAGACGGACACCCCCAGCTTCGGAAACTCGCGGGCCAGGCGCTCCATGGCGACAGGATCGTGCACCCTCACCTTGGCGCCGCGATCCATCAGGCGACGCGCTATGTCGAGCGCGGGGGCGTCGCGCAGGTCGTCGGTATTGGGCTTGAACGCCAGCCCCAGGAGCCCGACGGTGCAGCCCTTCAAGATTTTTAGCTCCGCCAGGAGCTTATCCACCACCCGCTCCCTCTGGCGGCAGTTGACCTCCCGGGTGGCCTCCACCACAGGCATCCGCAGCCCGTATTCACCGGCCGTGGCGATGAGCGCCGCAGTGTCCTTATCAAAGCAGGAGCCACCCCAGCCGATGCCCGCTTGCAGGAATTGCATGCCGATCCGTGAATCCACCCCCATGCCCTTGGCCACCTGGGCGATATCCGCGCCCACACGCTCGGCAAGCTGCGCAATTTCGTTAATATAACTGATTTTAAGCGCCAAAAACGCGTTCGCAGCGTACTTTATGAGCTCCGCCGAAGCGAGGTCGGTGGCGATCAGCGGTACCGCCCCAAGCTCCTCCGGGCGAGGGAGAAACGCCGGCGCGCTGAAGGTCTGTTCGAGCAGTGGCCGGTAGAGGCGGTAGAGCACCTCCAGGGTTTTAGGTTCGTCGGCCCCGATCACCACCCGATCCGGGTAGAGCGAATCGCGCAACGCGTTCCCTTCCCGCAGGAACTCGGGGTTGGAAGCGACGGCGAAGTGGCCGTTGGCCCGCACGCCCGTACGGCTCTCGAAAGCATCCCGGACGATCGACCCCACCCAATTGCCGCTGCCAATGGGCACCGTGGACTTGTTCACGATAACGGTGAACGCCTCCCCCAGATGTTCGGCGATGCTGGCCGCCGCCGAGCAGAGATAGGACAGGTCCGGCTTGCCGCCGGGCAGCGGCGGCGTGCCTACCGCGATGAAGACCACCTCCGCGCCTGGAATCGCCTCGCCGTATTCACAGGTAAAGCGCAGACGCTCCCCGCACTGCGCCACCAGCTCGGCTAGCCCGGGCTCGAAAATCGGGATCGCGCCGCTCCGCAGCGAATCGATCTTGGTCTGGTCCGCGTCCAGGCATGTCACCTCGTGCCCCAGGAAGGCAAAACACGCCCCTGCGGTCAGGCCGACATAGCCGGTGCCAATCATTGTTATTTTCAATGCAGCCCCTCCGTTTGTTCTACTCTCGCACTGAACGCCCGGCTGGCGAAACCGCGGGAGGTGAGGAAGACGACAAACGTAAACACCCCGCCGTATGGTGGAACCCGAATCGGCGGGGCGCCACCGGGCGGCTCTTTTTGCGTTCTTCGGCCGAATACCTCCGTATATAGTCAGTGGAGGCCGATGATACAGGCGGTTGCGGCGGGGGAATTCGCGGCGCTGGTGAAAGAGCACCAGTCCATGGTCTTCAGCATGGCGTACCACTACCTGCACGACCGCGCCCTGGCCGAAGAAGTGGCGCAAGATGTATTCCTCCAGCTTCACCGCAGCCTGGGGTCGCTCGAATCGCCGGCGCATGCCGCCAACTGGCTGCGCAAGGTGGCCGTGCATCGCTCGATTGACGCGGCGCGGCGGCGCAAACTGCGTCCACAGGTGAGCCTGGAGGACGTTCCGGAGTTGTCCACCCCCGCCTCGCCCGGCGACCCTGTGCTTTCGGATAAGCTCCGGCAACTGGTGGCATCGCTTCCGGAGAAGGCCCGCATGGTGGTGGTATTGCGGTATCAGGAGGACCTGGGGCCGGACGAGATCGCCCGCGTCATGGGGATCCCGTGCGGCACTGTGAAGAGCCAGTTGCAGCGGGCACTGGCGATGCTGCGGGAGAAAGCGGAACGGATGCTGGGAGAGATCGCATGATGGATCGCATGGAGAACGAATTGCGGGAGGCGCTCGGGCGGAAGGAGCCACCCGCGGGGTTCGCGTCGCGGGTACTGGCCGCCGCGGATTCCCAAGCTGCCCGGCACGCATCCCGCTGGAACTGGTTCCGGCCGCAGATGCGCTGGGCCGTCGCGACGCTGGCCTGCGTCCTGATCCTGGCCGCCGGAATGGCGATCCGGCAGCAGCGCGAGCGTGAGATGCGTGCCCGCGGAGAAGCCGCCAAGCAGCAAGTCATGCTCGCCCTGCGGATCACCAGCGCCAAGCTGCACGTTGCACAGGCCAAGGTAACTCGCCGCACCCACACGGAGAACCGTATATGAAACGGATACTTGTATTGGCCCTGCTGGCGCTCGGGTTGGGCGCGCAGGATTTCCAGATCCCGGTAAACATCGAAAAGCTGGCCGCCAAAGCAGTGGATACGGTGGACGTGACGCTCGATGCCTCGATGCTTCAGTTCGCCGGGACCTTCCTCTCCGACAAGAAGCCCGAGGAGGCCCAGGCCCGGCAACTCATCAACGGCCTCAAAGGCATCTACGTTCGCAGCTTCGAGTTTGAAAAGCCCGGGGAATACTCCGCTGCCGACGTCGAAGCCATCCGGGTACAGCTCAAGGCGCCCTTGTGGTCCCGCATCGTGGGGGTGCGGAGCAAGCGCGAGGGCGAGAACGCGGAGGTCTTCCTTAAACGCGAAAACAACAAGGTGACGGGCTTGGCGGTGATCGCGGCGGATCCCAAATCCCTCACCATTGTCAACATCGTAGGGGCTATCAACCCCGAAGACCTCAGCCGCCTCGGCGGGCAGTTCGGAATCCCTCGCCTGGAGGCTCCCAAGGAGGAGAAGAAGTGAGAGCCGCGCCGGCCGGCACCAAAGACATGAAGATGGCCATCTTCGAGGACCTGCCGGTAATCGACACCGAGGTGGATACCCGGAACCTGTTCTGCGAAAACCTGGGCCCGGAATGGAAGCCATTCGTACGCGTCCACTCGCGACGCGACAACGAAACCGTCACCATTTACGCCAAAATGGGCGGCAAAGATATGCGCATCCTGATGGCCGTCCTGGAGCCCAGGGAAGCCGTCATCATGCAACTCAAGGTCAACAAGAAGGCGCTGCAGCGGTGGTTCGAGGACCCTGTCCGGATGGGGCGCAACCGCGGGAACGACCATGATTGAACTGCTTGTCTTCGCCGCATTGGCCGCCGCCCACCCATCGGCCGATGAGATCATGGCCCGGGTGGCCGAAAACCAGCGCCGCGCCGTGGAAATGCGCTCCGCGTTCGTCTACCGCCAAAACGTGCTGGTGCGCTTGCATCGCGGCAACGGCCGGCTGGCGCGGGAGGAGATGAGCAACTTCACCGTGACCCCCACGGCCGACGGCTTCAAAAGACAACTCGACCACTTCGCCGGTAAGTATCAGAAAGACGGCCGCTACATCGAGTACGCCAAGCCGGGATACGAGTATAACGAGATGGATATTGACGGCCAACTGGCGTCGGACTTCGCAGACGATTTCACCGGAGATGGGCGGTCACGCGACGGTGTGGGAGCGGAATGGTTCCCCCTCACGCCCGAGCGCCAACAGCACTACCGATTCCGCCTGGAAGGACGCGAGGAGTACCTGGGGCGCGACGTCTGGCGGATCACCCTTCAGCCCCGTGGCGAACAGGGGTTCTGGGCGGGAGAGGTGCTGGTGGACGCAGCCGAGTTCCAGCCCGTGCTGGTGACCACGCACATGGCGAAGGGAATTCCGATGGTGGTCCGCACTGTGCTGGGTACGAACCTGAAGCAGTTTGGCTTCAAGGTTGCCTACGAGAAGTTCGCCGAGGGCGTCTGGTTTCCCGCGCGCTACGGCGGCGAGTTCGAACTGCGTTTGCTCTTCTTGTACAAGCGAAAAATCTCCATCTCCGCGGTGAATAGCGGGTTCCAGCGCGCCGAAGTGGATAGCCGCGTGCTATGGAATCTGCCGCAGTAATTTTCCCGAATCATTCTTCGTCTATCTAGCTGGCGCGCGGTGTCTATTATTGTAGGAGGCGACGTGTATGGAAGGCCGAAACGCACCTCGGATCTGCCGTTGGGTGGTCGCCGCGGCCAGCCGGATCGTTCCCAGGCGCCTGCGCCCGGCGTGGAGGCACCGCTGGGACAACGAGATCTGGAATTGGTGGGCGTTCCTGGCCGAGCACGGAGCCTTCGATGGGGATGCCCGTGCGCAACTTGTGCGCCACTCGTGGGTTGCCTTTCCCGACGCGGTGCGGACGCGCTGGGGCGAGAGCGGCGCTCGTTTGCTGGCATTTCTCCGCAGTCCGGCGCTGTGCCTGGCCGTCGCGGCCCTTCCGCTGCTCGCCGCTGCGTGGACCGGCTTCCCCGGCCTGCGGGCGATCGTAGAGCCGCTCCCCTACTCACGTCCGGACCGTCTGGTGCTGTTGAGCCACACGTCAAGACCCCTGTCTCTGCACAACGCCAACGTGGTAGGGTGGCGGCGCGCGTTACGGTTGGAGGGCCTTGCCGCTTACACTGCGGCGGAGAGCCGCATGAACGGCCGTACACTGGTCCACGGACAGGCCGAAGCCGGTTTCTTCGACCTGCTCGGCACGCGAGCTGCGCTCGGGCGCCTTTCCACCGAAGACAAATCCGGGCCGCCGGGCGCGGTGATCAGCCACGCCCTCTGGCGCCAGGCGTTCGGATCAGACCCCGCCGCGCTGGGCCGCACAATCTACCTGGACGGCCGTCCCTACCGGATAATCGGGGTGACGCTACCGGACTTCTGGTTCTTCCGCCGCGACGTGGCGGTATGGACCGTGCTCCGTCTGCCCCAGGATGCCCCACGGGGTCAACGGTTCGGGGCCGTGGCGCGCCTTAAAGACTACGCCCGCCAGCGCGACACGGAACTGGAACTGAGCAATATCGCCTGGCAACAGTCGCCCCGTGAGGGTGTCTGGGTGCAGGTGCTGCCCATAGCCGAGCGCCTGCGATTTGCCGGCCGCTACTACGTTGCGCTCTGGATCGTCGCGGTGGCGGTGGCGCTGATCTGTGGCATGGCAGGTTTTCGCGGGAACCGCCGGAGCGCGGCATTCCTGACGGCCAAGACCTCCCTCGTCGTGGCAGGCCTCGCAGCATGCGCCATTGAACTGCCGGCACGCACCGCTACCGTGATCGCCGGGCGCGCTTACGGCGTGGAAATCTGGTTCCCCATCGCCGCGGGCCTGGCGGTCTGGTGGGGCTGGCACGACCAGCGCCGCCGCTGCCGCGTCTGCCTCCACCGCCTCACCCTGCCCGTGAGCTTCGGAAACTGGGGCAGTCCGCTGCTGGACCGTGTCGGGACGGAACTGGTCTGCGAGCATGGCCACGGCACCCTGTATATCCCCGGGATGCACTGGAGCAGCAGCGAACCCGAGCGCTGGACGAATTTCGACGACTCCTACAACGACCTCTTCACCGGCCAGGGACCGCCGCCGGCGTAAGCAGCCCGCGCGTGCGGAACCAATCCGCGAGGCGCCCGGACCACGCCGAGAGCGTCTGGTCGAACGGCGCCAACCCCACCCCGTGCGGGCCGCGTTCGAAGATGTGCATCTCCGCAGGCACTCCCGCCTTGCGCAACGCCAGGTAGAACAGCACGCTGTTCTCGGCCGGCACGCCCTTGTCCTCGTTGGTGTGGAAGAGGAAGGTGGGGGGCGTGCGGGGCGTCACCTGCTTATCGTTGGAATAACTCTCTACCAGCTTCGGATCGGGATTGTCGCCCAGCAGGTTCCGCATGGAGCCGCGGTGGGTGTACTCGCTTCCGAAGACGATCACCGGGTACGACAGGATCATGAAATCCGGGCGGCTGGACTGTCGCTCAATAGTGTCCGCGTCGACCGCGTTGCCGCCATCGAAGTGCGTCCCGGCGGTGCTGGCCAGATGTCCGCCGGCGGAGAAGCCCCAGATCCCGATACGGTCCGGCATAACCTGCCATTCGCGGGCACGGGCGCGCACCGTGCGGATGGCGCGTTGCGCGTCCTGAATGGGCGCCGGGTGATGATAGCGAGGCGCGATGCGGTACCGAAGCACGAAGGCCGCCACTCCAAAGGAGTTCAGCCAGCGCGCGATCTGATCGCCCTCATGGTCCACCGCGAGATGGGCGTAGCCGCCGCCGGGGCAAACCACCACACCGGCGCCGATCGCGCGACCTTCGGGCGGTAGATAGATGGTAAGGGAGGGCTTATCGGCCTCTTCGGTTCCTACGGCGCCTGGGGCGCCACCGGGCCACAGCAGTTCGAGTGGCAGTTTCTGGGCGGGAGGCCGTTGTGCGGCGGCGCCCGCGCACACGGCAAGCAGGAGAATGAGCGTCTTCACGGAACTCATTGTAGCCCGCTCCCGACGGCCGCGGTTCTCGCGCCGCGGCCGTCAGGAAGAAGCATTCCCTACGAGGGCAGTTCGACCGAACGGGCCAACTTCACGGCGGGGTTTTCACGAAGTTGGGCCAGCACGTTTTCCGGCACCAGGCCATCGGTGCTCACTACCGCGATGGCTTCGAGCGCCTCCCCGGCGGCGCGCGGCGTGGCGCGGCGGCCCAGCGAGAAGTTCGCGATATTGATGCTGTTGCGTCCCAGCACCGTTCCCACATGCCCGATCACGCCGGGCACGTCCTGGTTCATCATCACCAGCAGGTTGCCGTAGAGCGGGGCCTCGCAGCGGATACCGTCCACCTGGATGAGCCGCGCCCTGCCGAAGACCACAGCGCCTTCGACCGAGATCACGCCGCGGTCGGTTTCCACTTCGAGCAGAATGCTGTCCGTGTGGCCGGAGCGCCCCTCATGGCGTTCCTGCACCTTCCAGCCGCGCTCGGACGCAAGCTGCATGGCATTTACGAGGTTGGGCTTGCGAGCCGGCGAGGAGCGCCGCAGAATACCCGCCACTGCCGCATTCCGCAGCAGGTGCGTGTTGCCGTCTCCGATGCGCCCCAGGTAGGAAATCCGTACCGAGTGTGGGTTGCCCGCAGCCAGGTAAGCCACGAAGTGCCCCAGCCGCCCGGCCATCGAGATGTACGGCTCGAGCGCTTTGTACTGCTCCGGCGCCAGCGACGGCATGTTCACCGCATTTATGGCCACGCCGCTCTTGAGGTACTCCACGACCTGCTCGGCGATCCTCACCCCGACGATTTCCTGCGCCTCTTCGGTAGAGCCCCCGATATGCGGCGTGGCTATGACGGATTCGTGCTGGAAAATGGGGTAGCCTGCCGGCGGCGGCTCCTTCGTGTAGACGTCGAGCGCCGCCCCGGCCACTTTACCGGATGCCAGCGCTTCCTCCAGGGCCTCGTCGTCCACCAGTTCTCCGCGCGCGCAGTTGACGATCCTGACGCCCGTCTTCATCTGCGCGAAGGCCTCGCGCGAAAGCAGGCGTTCCGTCTCGGGCGTCAAGGCTACGTGCAGGGTGATGTAGTCGCTTTCGGCCAGCAGAGCCGGCATGTCGACGAGTTCGACCGACAGGTCGCTGGCAATCGCGGCGGTCACGTACGGATCGTGCGCCAGGATGCGCATTTCGAAAGCGCGGGCGCGCTTCACCGTCTCACGCCCGATGCTGCCCAGCCCCACGACGCCCAGCGTTTTGCCGCGCAGCTCGTTGCCCATCAGCTTCTTCTTTTCCCACTTCCCGCACTTGGTGGAGAGACTGGCTTGCGGGATGCGGCGGGCCATCGAGAGCATGAGAGCCAGGGCGTGCTCCGCTACCGAGATGGCGTTGCCGCCCGGGGTGTTCATGACCAGGACCCCGGCCATGGTGGCGGCTTCGAGATCCACGTTATCCACGCCCACGCCGGCGCGCCCGATCACGCGCAGACGCGGCGCTTTCGCCAGCACGTCCGGGTTCACCTGTACGGCGCTGCGGACCAGCAGTGCATCCGCCTCGGCGAGGTGCTGCGCGTACTCCTTGGGGTTGGAGACGATCACGTTCCACCCCGGCTGCGACCGGAACAGCTCGATCCCGGCGGCGGCCATCGGTTCGGCAATCAGGATGTTCATTGGGCGGCTCCCGCGCGCTGTTGGAGCGCGGCTTCCGCGTAAATGCGCTGCGCTTCCGCGACGCCCGCGCCGAACTGGACGGGGATGCCGTTGGCGTGCAGGATAATCTCCAGTTCCGCAATCACCGCGAAGAGGTCCGGAAAGTCGAAGTAGCCCAGGTGCGCGATGCGGAAAATCTGGCCCTTCATGGAGCCCTGGCCGTTGGCGATCACGGCGCCGAAACGGTTGCGGAACTCCTTCACGATGACACTCGAGTCCAATCCCTTGGGCGCCCGCACGGCGGTTACCGACGAGCCCGGCGAGCCCGGGGAGAAGAGTTCCAGCCCGAGCTTCCCGACGGCGGCCCGGGTAGCCCGCGCCAGCAGTTGCGCGTTCTCCACCAGGTTCGCCATCCCGATCTGTTTCACGTACCGCAGCGCCTCGCCCAGCGCCAGGATCAGCGCCGTCGAGGGCGTCCAACTGGATTCCCCGGCATCCCCGCTCTTCTTCTCCTTCTTCAGGTTGAAGTAGAAGTGCGGCAGGTTGGCGGTCTCCGCCAGCTTCCATGCTTTCGGGCTGACGGACAGGAACGCCAGGCCCGGCGGGATCATGAAGGCTTTCTGCGATCCGCCCACTACCACGTCCAGGCCCCAGCCGTCGATGTCGAGCGGCATGGTGCCCAACCCCGTGATCGCGTCCACCACAAAGATCGCATCCGTGCGGGCTACCGCGCGCGCCATGGCTTCGATGTCATGCGCGGCGCCGGTGGAGGTTTCCGAAGCCTGTACGAACACGCCGCGCGTGGCGGGTTCGGCGGCCAATGCAGCCGCCACGCGCTCCGGCGTGACCACATCTCCGTAAGGAGCCTGGAGCACCGTGGCATCCAGCCCATAGGCCTTGGCGATGTCCACCCAGCGCTCGCCGAACTTTCCCGCGCAACAGACGATCACTTTGTCCCCGCGCGAGAACAGGTTCGACACGGCGCCGTCCATGGCGCCGGTTCCGGACGCAGCGAACATGAGTACATCGTGCGCCGTGCCCATGACTTCCTTTAGATCCGCAAGAGCGGACCTGTAGACTTTGCGGAAATCTTCGGTGCGGTGATGAATGTCGGACGCCATCATTGCTTGCAAAGCAGGCGGGTAGAGAGGCGTCGGGCCGGGAGTTAATAGTCTTTGCTTGCGGATGTGCATGTTGGGATTTAGTCCTTTAGAATAACAAACATCATGCCGTTGATCGATCAGGTTCAAAAACACATGGTGGAAGCCATGAAGTCCAGGGATGAAGCCCGGCTCAGCACGCTCCGGATGATCAAAGCCGCCCTGATGAAATATAAGGTGGATTCCCCCAAACCGCTCGACGAAGCGGCGGAGGCCCAGATCCTTAAGTCGCTGGCAAAACAGCGGGTTGAGTCCGCCGAGATGTTCCGCAAAGGCGGCCGTCCGGAACAGGCCGAAAAGGAAGAGGCCGAGCGGGCATTGATTGAAAGCTACCTCCCGGCGGCGGCCACACCGGAGGAGATCGACGCCGCGGTCGCAGAGGCCCTGGCCGAAACGGGCGCCAATTCACCCAAACAAATGGGCCTTGTAATGAAGGCCGTACAGGGTAAGCTGGTAGGGAAAACCGTTGATGGTAAGGCTTTGAGCGACAAAGTGAGGTCCAAGCTGCAATGACGCCGCCCTCCGAACCACCGAAAAAGTTCCGGCCATACGTCCCGCCGGACATGGAGATGCGCGAGTTCACGGTCCGGGCCGTGGTGCTCGGGCTGGTGTTGACCGTTGTCCTGGGAGCCGCCAACGCCTACCTGGGGCTGCGGGCCGGCATGACGATTGCCGCAACCTATCCGGCCGCCGTGATCGCGATGGCCGTGCTGCGGCTGATGAAGGGCTCCATCCTCGAAGAGAACATGGCCCGGACGGTCGGGTCCATTGGGGAGTCGGTGGCCGCGGGGGCTATTTTCACCATCCCGGCATTCGTGCTGGCCGGGGCATGGTCGTCGTTCACTTTCGGGGAGGCCTACTGGCAGTCCACCATCCTGATGGTGGTGGGAGGCATGTTGGGCATTTTGTTCGTCACGCTGTTGCGGCGCGTGATGGTGGAAGACCCTGAACTGCCCTACCCCGAGTCGCGGGCCGCGTCTGAGATCCACAAGGCCGGGCAGCGGGGGAGCGAGGCCGCCAACCTGCTGTTCAAGGCCATGGGGTTCGGCGCGGCGGTGTTCTTCGCGGGAGCCATCCGGCTGTTCGCTACCACGAAGGATTTCGTAATCCACGTGGGACAACTGGGCACCTCCTTCGTGCGGCTGGGAACGGCCAAAGACGCACCCACCCTGGGCGTTGGGGGCATGTCCACGGTTTCCGCCCCGGCCATCAGCCCGGCGTACCTGGGGGTGGGCTACATCATCGGCCCGCGCCTGGCCGCGTTGAACTTTTCGGGCGGCGTGATCGCGTGGGGCCTGATGGTTCCTCTGCTCATCTATTTTCTGGGACCGCAGTTGCAAGGTTTGATGCCGGCGGGCGCCGGTGAGGCCGGTTGGGACGCCATGAGCCAGAACGTCTGGCGCTCGATCGTGCGGCCCATCGCGGTGGGCGGCATGCTGGTGGGCGCCAGCTACACGCTGTTCCGCATGCGCACATCTCTGGCTTCGGGTATGAAGCGCGCCGTCAGCGACCTGAAGAAATCCGGCCACCAGACACAGGCTACGGACCGCACGGAGCGCGACCTCAGCCCCCGCATCGTCTTCTCGGGCCTGGGGGTGACGTTCCTGTGCATGATCGCGCTGTACTACTACTTCGCCGGCGTACTGACGGGCGCGGTGGTGGCGGCCGTCGTCATGATCGTGCTGGGCTTCTTCTTCGCCGCCGTGTCCGGCAACCTGGTGGGACTGATCGGGTCGTCTAACAACCCGATTTCGGGCCTCACGCTGTCGACCCTGATTGTGGCGGCGCTCCTGATGGTCGCGATCGGGGTCAAGGGAATCAGCGGCGTAGCCGCGGTGCTGGGCGTCGCGACGGTGGTGTGCGTCTCCTCCGCGGTGGCCGGCGAGATGCTGCAAGACCTCAAGGTGGGACACATCCTGGGCGGCACCCCACGCAGCATGCAGATCGGCGACATCATGGGGATCGTGGTGGCGAGCGCGGTGCTCTTCTTCCCGCTCTTCGTACTGCACGCCGGCAACATTAAGGCCGGCGGCATCGGCTTCGGAGACCGCCAGTTGCCTGCCCCGCAGGCGGGCCTCATGGCCGCGCTCAGCCAGGGCATCGTGGGCGGCGAGATGGCGTGGCCGCTCATCGTGGTGGGGATCTTCATGGGCCTGGCGCTCATCATGGTGCAGGTGCGCAGCCCCATGCTCTTCGCCGTCGGGATGTACCTGCCGCTGGAAACGACCTTCGCGATCTTCATCGGCGGCCTGTTCCGCTGGGCGACGGACAGCCTGGCGGCCCGCCGCAACCTCAACGAGGCGCAGAGGGCGCGTGTGGAGAACGCGGGCGTGCTCACAGCCTCCGGCCTGATCGCCGGGGAGGCGCTGACCGGCCTGCTGGTGGCCGCGGCGCGTTTCTTCGAATGGCCCGTCTCGGCCGCCGAAGGCCGCACCCCGGGCCTGCCGACCATCTTCGCCGAGCCAAGCATCATGATAGGCTTCGCTGTGCTCGCGCTCCTGGGATACGTCATGATTTCGGTGCCGCTGCGAAATGCGGGCCGTCCGGACGAACCCGCGCCCCCGACCGCGATTATGTAGTCTGCCGGGATGCCCGCCCTGGTGATGGACCGGGGCGGGTTTCCCCACCGTTCACCACGGCTTGAATCTTCATCACTGTTCCCCAGTTGCGTGCCGTTACTGCGTCACTGAGCGCGCGGTTCACAGCCTCCCACAGATGGCCGGCGAGTAATCCGTTCGCGCACCAGAGGTAAGCGGCCCGAGCCCCGATGCCCAGCATCTCCGGCTCCCAATTCCGGCGCGTAAGGGGCTCGAGCAGCGCCCGATCGTCCGGATTGTCGAGAAAGGCAACCAGCAGGCGCGACGGATCGGTCGCCACCCCAGCCAGCGGATTGCCGTCGACCACTTCGCCAAACTCAGCCGCGTTAAGCACGATCACCCGTGCCGCGAATCCGAACTGGTTGGAAATCGCCGCCTCGATGCGCGCCTTCGTGCCGCCACCCGCCGCTGTAAAAACCACATTGCCGCTGTTGAGAAGGGTACGGACCTCGGTATACCCGAGCCGGGCAAAGACCTCGCGCAGATCAGCCATCGCGACGCGCCGGGCCGTGCCTACGTTGATCCCGCGTATGAGTGCGATTTGTCTGGTGCCCACTCTGTTTTGCCCCCTTAAGACGAATCCCACGGATTTACCGTCAGGCCGCCGCCGTCCATTTCCTGGGCCACGATCAGGCGCCGCGCCTCCGGGCGGAGCGCGGGAAGCCAGAAGGCGAACAGGATGGCCGTGGCCACTGTGACCGCCCCACCCAAAGCTACCGCGAAAGGCGCTCCCAGGCGCGCCGCGCCGCCAGCATCCCGGCAACGAGCGACCCGAGTGGCACCAGCCTCATGGACATCATCGAATAGGCCGCCATTACGCGCGCGCAGGTGGTCAGGAGTCATGCTCTGCACCACGCGGATCCACCGTCAGGCCGCCGCCGGCCATTTCCTGGGCCACGATCAGGCGCCGCGCCTCCGGGCGGAGCCCGGGAAGCCAGAAGGCGAACAGGATGGCCGCGGCCACGGTGACCGCCCCACCCAAAGCTACCGCGAAAGGCGCTCCCAGGCACGCCGCGCCGCCAGCATCCCGGCAATGAGCGACCCGAGTGGCGCCAGCCCCATGAACATCATCGAATAGGCCGCCATTACGCGGCCCCGCAGGTGGTCAGGAGTCATGCTCTGCACCACGCGGATCCACCGTCAGGCCGCCGCCGGTGATTTCCTGGGCCGGACTTCCGGCGGTGATTTCCTGGGCCACGATCAGGCGCCGCGCCTCCGGGCGGAGCGCGGGAAGCCGCAAGGCGAACAGGATGGCCGCGGCCACCGTGACCGCGCCCCCCAGGGCTACCGCGAAAGGCGCTCCCAGGCGCGCCGCCAACATCCCGGCAATGAGCTACCCGAGTGGCGCCAGCCCCATGAACATCATCGAATAGGCCGCCATTACGCGACCGCGCAAGTGGTCCGGGGTCATGCTCTGTGCCAGGGTGTTACATGCCCCCATCTGCAGCATCAGGCAGAACCCCACGGGCAGCAGCGCCAGCAGCGAAAGCCAGAACGCCTTCGAGATCGCGAAGGCCACCAACGCTATGCCGAAGCCCGACCCCGCGAAGGCCACCATGCGCCCCAGTCCGCTGAGGTTCGCGCGCGACGCCAGCAGCAGCGCACCCGCGACGGCACCTATGCCGGAGGCACCCATCAGGAGTCCCAGTCCTGAGGCGCCCGAATGGAGCACATCCTCCGCAAAGATGGGCATCAGCACCACGTAAGGGGCCCGGCTGCGCTTACTACCCCCAAAAGCACCAGCAGCGCGCGCACGGGCGCGTGGTGGACCACGAAGCGGAAACCCTCCACCACGCGCTCGAGCGCCGGTCCTTGCGGCGGCCGCGCCTGCCGCAGAGCCAGCTCCATCATCAGTAGCCCCGCGATCACCGCGATATAGGATACGGCGTTGAGCAGGAAGCACCATCCCTCCCCGACCCACGCCACCAGCATGCCCGCCACCGCCGGACCCACAATGCGCGCGCCGTTGAACATGGTGGAGTTCAAGGCGATAGCGTTCACCAGGTCCTTGCGCCCGACCATATCGACGAGAAAGGCCTGCCGCGCGGGGATATCGATGGCGTTCACCACCCCCAGCAGCGCGGCCAGCACGAAAAGGTGCCATACCACCACCCAACCGGCCAAGGTCAGGAGCGCCAGGATGGAGGCCAGCAGCATGGAGGCCGCCTGTGTAGCAACCACGATGTGGTGGCGGTTGTAACGGTCCGCCACAATGCCGCCCACCGGCCCCAGCAGAAAGACGGGGATCTGGTTCGCGAACCCGATAGCGCCCAACAGCGCCGCCGATCCGGTCAGCCTCTAGACGAGCCATGACTGGGCCACACTCTGCATCCAGGTGCCGATTAGCGAGATGAGTTGGCCTCCGGCGAACAGCCGGAAGTTCCGGTAGCCCAGCGAGCGGAATGCTGCCCGCCACTCGGTAAAGATGGCCGGCACCGGGCTACACTCGCTTCCGCGCGCCGCGGCTACGCAGAAAATTCGGCCGGGCAATGGTTCGGGTGTAAAAACGTGGATAGCGTGACAGCGTGTCCCCCTGATTCCAGCCTAATCCCTGCCTTTCGAGCGCGTCCGCAAAGCGGCTGCTGCTTTCGTATGCCTCGTCTCATCGAGGTCCATACGCTTTCGCACAACGGTGCACCCGTGCCCTCCAGGGCGGCATCCAACATGCAAAAGGGGACTGCAGATTCGGGATGGGCTCCTCGACTGGGGTTCGAACGAATCTCAGACGAGGAGGAAAGGGATGAAGACTGCGGTCGTGCTGATGCTGTCGATGGCGGCAATCTCCTGCGCTCAGGAAAAGAAAGCGGAAAACAGAAGCGAAAACAGGGCGGAAGAAAAAGCCGCCGGGCAGCGTGGAGAGAAAAAGCGCCTCGATTCGGTGACCTGGGACCTGAAAAACCACAAGCTGGTCTGGGTGATCCAGACGGGGGCGGAGCAAAACGGCGAGTTCGTGGCCAAACGCTCGGACCGCTACGAAATTATGCCCGATAAAGCGGTGATGGCCTTCGCCGACGAGAAGCGCGGGTTCACCGAGGAAGAAGCGGC
Organism: Bryobacteraceae bacterium; assembly: GCA_035561075.1. Classification (GTDB taxonomy): domain Bacteria; phylum Acidobacteriota; class Terriglobia; order Bryobacterales; family Bryobacteraceae; genus JAMCRM01. The sequence goes on along the minus strand of DATMYF010000103.1, from coordinate 23,227 downwards.
GTCGCTGCACAAACTGCTCGACACCCTGAGCCTCTACTGCGCCGAAAGCGTGATCTGGTGGGACCAGGGCGAAGGGGAACGGCTGGACGGCACGCCGGGCCAGAAGCGCACCAGGCCACGAAATCAAAACCCGGACCCCGGCCGGAAACAGCGGGTCGAGCAGGTGGAACCGCCCAGCCTTCCTGCGGACACGCTGGTGGCTCGAATTCACTGAACTTCAAAATGGGGGCGGGCACGCGGCCTGCCCCCGAGAGTCAGAGTTGGGCTTGCGTGGTGCCCGCCCCGGCCTTCCGGACCGATACTGTGCCGCGGCCGGTCGTCAAGTGGATTTCAGGCCCTTTCCCGACCTGTCCGTTCAGCGACGCGGAGCGGCCTTCGGTAGCCATCTGGATGGGCGGCCCGAAATCGTTGATCGCCTCGCCATGGTCGGTCGATGCCCTCAACTGGAAGGTAGCTTTCTCAGGCAGGGTCAACTGGATCCTCCCGGACCGTGAGCGCGCTTCGATGCGCGCCAGCGGCACCCGGCCTGGCTCCAGTTCGATATCGCCCCGTTCCGTTTCCAGATCCAGGGCGTTGCTGAAATTCTCGATTTTCACATCCCGCGACTTGGCCATCAGCCGGATTGGGCCCACCACGTTGCGCCCCGTGAACTCCCCCAGGTCCATACTGATCTGCCCCGGAAGGGCTTCCACGCGAAGCTCCGTATTCTGCGACTCGAAATGCAGCGGCTTGGACAGATTTTTGAACTCCAGCGCCCCTGCGTAGGACCCAGTGATGGTCACCTGCCCCGCGATGTTCTCGAGTTCGATATCGTTTCCGCGTCCCTCCAGGTTCACGTTGCCCTTCACGTCCACGGCGCGAATGATCGAACTGCGGCGCAACTCCACCCGCGCGTTACCGCCGATGCGGGTCAGCCGCACATCGGCGCGGTCGCTCGATATCTCGACGTCGCCGGCAAGATCGGTGACATCGTAATCGCCGCTCCCGCGCAACTCTACCCGAACGCCGCGCGGTACGGTCACTTCCAGGTCCGCACCCAGGCGCAGGTTTTCGGAAATGCGCTCCTGGTTGGTGCGGACGATGGCGGTGTCGCCTTCTACTACGATCTCGATCGGGGTTTCGCGATGCGTGCGTTCCGCGTCGGTTTGGCTGAGCGCCCGCACGCTCTTATGCCCGGTTACGCGGACCTCCTGGGCGTCGGCGCCGGTAATCCTCAGATTACCCCTGCGGTTCTCGAAAACCACCCTGCGCGCGGCGCCGATCGGACGGTCGGCGGACACCGGGAAATCGTACAATTGCCCGAACATCTCCATCCCCCGCACACCCAGGCGGATGCCGTGCCGGTGGGCCGAATACGCTGCCGAACCAATCAGGCAGATGAAAACGATGAGGGTTACTTCGCCACCGCTGAAACCGCCCCGCAACGGCTCCCCGCGGAAGAGGGCAACTACTACCTCTCCCACCCGGATCAGCCCCCAGGCAATGAGCAGGAAAGGCCAGTAGACCGCGATCAACTCCGATATCGGAAGCTCCGGGCGCAAGTTGTACACGAGGAACAACACGCCGAGCAGGATGAGGATCAACGGTCCGGCAATCGAACGGCGTCTCATGGCAGTCTCCTAACTCAAATAATTCTGGCCGGCGGGCGGACCCGGCGGAGGCGGGACGTAAGGCGGCCGCGCCTCCCGGCCGAGCAGCGTCATCAGGCCGAAAACAATCAACAGGGCGGGCCAGGTCTGGCGGAACTTAATGGGAGTGAAGTGGTCCACCGCGAACAACACCCCCACGGCGATCAGGGTCACCGGTCCCCGGAGAGCGCGCGCCAGTTCAGCGACGCTCATGGCCCACCTCGGCGTCCTTGGGGTCCGGCGACATGCGCGTGTACAACATCCAGACACCCGCCAGGATCAGCAGCACCGGCCAGTACCGGATCATGTAGCGGAAGTGCAGGATTTCGAGCGTGTTCAGCAGGAGCAGCGCGCCCAGCAGGATCAGCGCCACGGCGCCCGCAGGAAAACCGCCGTTGCGCCGCCCGTGCAGATCGACCAGGCTTGAAAACTCGTCCACCGACTCGCCTGCGCGGCGCTTCTTGGCCGTGTGATAGGCCTCCAGCGCCATGTAAAAGATCCAGGCCGTCAACAGGATCCCGAATAGCGGCTCCAGGCCCCCCGCGGCATCCGAGCTGATAATGCTCACCACCAGCCCGAAAATGACGGCGTGCACCAGCCCCTTGGCGTATTGGCCGTTATAGATGGCCCCCACGCCCGGAATGAACCCAAGCAGGCAGGCCAGCCCCGGGGAGACGTCCTGAGCCGTGCCCGGGGTAGGGCCGGGGGCCGGCGCCGCGGCATAAGCGGATGCCGGCGGTACATGTTCCTCGCAGTAGATGACGCCCTGCGAGCTGCGCTTGCATTCGGCGCACAACGGCCGCCCACAAGTTCGGCAATATGCCGTCGCGGGCGTTTCGGGATGATTCAGGCAATTCATACTCTTCCCCTGATCGATTTACTTAGCCACTCCGGTGGGTTCAGCATGGTTTGCCGGCGCGCCGCCCACCGGAAGCCGGCGCTCGTCCGTCTTCAACTCCGCCGGGTCCTCGACAGCTTCCTGCTCCTGCTGCCACTCCCGAACGGTAGACTGGATCTGGTACACCAGCCGCAAACTCTCGTAAAACTTCACCGTGCGTTGCCAGGTCCGGTACGCGCGGTCGTCCACCGCCGCCCACACCGCTTTCGGATTCAGATCGCCGGGAGTCAACTGCCGTACCGGTTTCACGAACCGAGCGAGCATTGCGAACGACAAAATGGTCATCGCCATCCCCATGGCGAAGCGCGGCTGCAGGATGGGCTGCCAGAGGGCGCGCAACCGGTTCCGCAGCCCGCCGGCCGCGGCCCGCGCCCGGCTCTGGGCCCAGGGCGGATCGAACAGGATGCGGGTAACCAGCTCCGGCGGCGGCTCCACTTCGGCGGCGCGCTCCATGAACGAGACCCCGGCCGCCGCATCCCGCGCCAGTTCCGCGCACGCGGAGCAAGCAGCCATGTGCCGCTCGAGCTCCGCCTTTGCCTCCGGCGCCAGCGTGCCGTCTACCAGGTCGCAGATGTAAAGTTCCGCCTCTGCGCAGTTCATACCAGCAGCTTGTGCTTTCTCAGGATGCGGGCTAGCTCGGCCCGTCCCCGATTCAGCCGCGATTTAACAGTTCCCTCGGGAATCTTGAGGATCATTGCAATTTCGCGGTATTCCATATCCTGCAAATCCCGCAAAATGACCGTCTCTCGCAAATCCGGCGAGAGCTTTTGCAAGGCCGCCTGGAGGATCTCGCTGGCCTCCCGGCCGGCCAGGGCGTGGTCGGGCCTCGCGTCGCCACCCAAATGCTCTCTCAGTACCGGCAACTGCTCTTCAATCGAATCGGTCACGCGATCCTGGCGTGTCCGCCGGTAGTGATCGATAAGGAGGTTGCGGGTAAGCCGCGCCAACCAGGTGGTAAAAGATCCCTCGCTCGCCCGGAAGCTCCTGAGGGTCCGGAAGATCCGCAAAAAGACTTCCTGCGTCAGATCCTGTGCTTCCGAGTCTCGCCCCGTAAAGCGGTAGCAGAGTCCGTAGACCCGACGGGTATGCACCCGCACCAGATCGTCCCAGGCGGTTTCGTCACCGCCCAGGCATCTCTCTACCAGATTGGAGTCCAGATCCAAGCTATTCTTTTGCACCTGGCCTACGCTTATGCCCCCGGCCCGAGCTCCCAAACACTGTTGGGTGGCACCCGGTACCAAAGCCATTGTCGCGGCAGCCATTGCTCGAATCCCCCGTGATCATCGCGCCGGAAGCTCGATTCCGGCTTTCACACTGAAGAAACGAGGCCTTATCATGATATGTTCAATTTTTCGCGGGTGCCAACACCCCTGAAAGGAGAACCCTATCACCAAGTCGAAATGGAAGTGGGTGGCACTGGTTGCCGCGCTAGCCGCGATGGTCCTGCTGGCGTGGTGGGGATTGCGCAGCCGGGGCTTCAACTGGAAGGTCTTCTGGTCGACCTTCCGGGCGCTCGACCGGAGCTGGCTGGCCGCCGCCATCGTCTTCGCGCTGGCTACCTACATCGGCCGGGCCCTGCGATGGGCGGTGCTGATGCGCCCGGTTAAACCGAACCCCAGCATCCTGGCACTCACGTCCGCCACGGCGATCGGCTTTGCCGCCATCACCGTGCTTGGCCGCCCGGGAGAGTTCGTGCGGCCGTACCTGATCGCGGTCAAGGAGCGCGTGCCGGTATCCTCCCAGTTCGCCGCGCTGCTGCTCGAGCGGATTTTCGACCTGCTGATGGCGCTCCTTATCTTCGGTTTCGCCCTGAGCCGGGTGCACCACTCGGAGGTGCATGCGGGACCCGCCCTGAGCTGGGTGCTGGCGGTCGGCGGCTGGATGGCCGCGGGGCTCGGTCTCACATGCCTGGTCGTGTTGTTGCTGATCCGCACTTATGGGGAGGCCATGCGAATCCGGCTGCTCGAAGCCTTGCGCTTCCTCTCGGAGCGGCGCTATGCGCGCGCCGAGCGGCTGGTGAACGCCTTCGTCCAGGGAGTGGAATCCACTCGCAGCCTGAAGTCCCTGGTCATGCTGACGGTTTATACGGTAGTCGAGTGGATTCTGATTGCCGGCTCCATCCTGGCGCTGGTGAGGGCTTACGGGAACGCACTGCCGTTCGGCTTGGTGGACGTCCTGATCTTCATGGGGTTTTTGGCGTTTGGCGCGGTGGTCCAGGTGCCCGGGATCGGTGGCGGCGTGCAGGTAGTGTCGGTGCTGGTGCTTACGGAACTGTTCCGGGTGCCCCTGGAAGTGGCCACCAGCGCGGCCATGCTGCTGTGGGCTATTACATTTGTAGCAATTGTGCCGATAGGGCTCGTCCTGGCCTTTCACGAGGGCCTGAACTGGAGCAAGCTTAAGCAGTTGGAGCAGGAGGTCGGGGAATGAAGTGCCCCTTTTGCGCGCACATTCAGGACCGTGTAGTAGATTCGCGGGAGAGCAAAGAGGGAGAGGCGATCCGGCGCCGGCGCCAGTGCCTGGCATGCGAACGGCGTTTTACAACTTACGAGCGGATCGACGAAGTTCCGTACATGGTGATCAAGAAAGACGGTCGACGGGAGAAGTTTGACCGCCAGAAGGTGCTCGCGGGGCTGCTGAAAGCGTGCGAAAAGCGACCTATCGGGATGGGCCCGCTGTCCGAATTGGTGGATGAAGTGGAGGCGAAGGTCACGGACTCATCGGACCGCGAGATATCAACTACAGCAATAGGAGAGCTTCTTATGGATCGTCTTCGGGAACTCGACAAGATCGCATACGTCCGATTCGCCTCTGTCTACCGGGATTTCCAGGACGAGGAAGCGTTTCTGAACGAGCTGAAGAAGCTACTTCCCCAGAAGCCCGTTATGTAGCTCAGGGCGGGCCATCCCCAGAGGTGCCGGTGGCCGCAATTCTATGTAACCAAAATAGTTCTGAGCCATCTTAAGACTTAGAGCTTAACTTTCTGCGGGATTGGTGATATTATCAGTCGATACGACAACCCGGAGAGAGGACCTAAAGGTTGCATTCCTGTGTCTTTCCGGCTGGACCAGCAATTCGGAAACAATTCAACTGCACCCCACAACAAGCCAGTAGCCACGTTCGGTCGATTGCGCTTGTCGAAGGGGAGGTGAGTCTTAGTGGATCATTTCGAAGATCAATACCTTGCCGATAGTCCCGAGTCCTTGGGCCTCAATTTCGAAGAAGAGGCCAAGTTTTTCGACCCGGAAGCCGCCCATGAGGATTTCCTTCACGCCCCCGTTGTGGAGGAGTCCATCTACACGGACGATCCGGTGCGCGTGTACCTGCGGGAGATGGGTGCCGTCCCGCTGCTGACCAGGGAAGGCGAGGTCGATCTGGCCCGCCGGATGGAACGCGGTAAGTTGCGCATGCAGAAGGCGATCAGCCGGTCCCCGCTGGTTCAGCGGGCGGTAGTGGAATTGGCCGAGCAACTCAAAAAGGGCGCCCTCGAACTGGACAGCCTGGTGGACATCGGCGACGTCGAAGAAGGCACGCCGGCCGACCTGAAGAAGCGCTCCGAGCTTCTGAAATTGTTTACGGACGTTGGCGGCTCGCACAAAAAGCTGCAACTGCTCATCGAGAAGGTGGAGGCCACCCCGGTAGCCAACAAGCGGCCCCGGAAGCGGCTCTGTGCCAAACTCAACCGAGCGCGCGTCGAAACCTCTCTAGCGATCCGATGGATCCCCTTCAAGACTCTGAAATGGAAGGAGTTTTCGAAGGAAATCGAGCGTGCCGTGGAGGAACTGACACACCTCGATCACGAAGCGCGCAAGATTGATCCCCGCTCCGGCCCCGTACAACAACAGAAACTGCGAGAACTGAAGCGCGAAATCCGCAAGCGCGAGACCCTCGCGGTAGCGTCACTGGCGGAACTCAAGCACACCCTGACGGTGATCCGGCACGGCGAACAGGAGGCCGAACGGGCCAAAAAGGACCTTGTAGAGGCCAACCTCCGGCTGGTCGTCTCAGTTGCTAAAAAGTACGTTAACCGCGGGCTGCACCTTTTGGACCTGATCCAGGAGGGCAACATCGGGCTGATGCGCGCCGCGGACAAGTTCGAATACCGCCGCGGCTACAAATTCTCCACCTACGCCACGTGGTGGATCCGGCAGGCCATCACCCGCGCCATCGCGGACCAGTCCCGGACGATCCGAATCCCCGTGCACATGAACGAGTCGATGAACAAGTTCCTACGTGCGTCGAGGGAATTGGAAAAAGAGCTAGGCCGTACTCCTACAAATGACGAAATTGGACGCCGGATGGACATCCCGGTGGAGAAGGTCCAGAAGTTGAAGACCATTTCCCGGGATCCGGTATCGCTCGAAACCCCGGTAGGCCGCGACGGCGAATCCGCCCTGGGCGACCTGATTGAGGACCGCTGGGTCGGCTCCCCCGTGGATGCAGTGATTGAGGCCAACGTACGGGATGAGACAGCGGGCATCCTGAAGACCCTCTCGCCTAAGGAAGAGAAGGTTATCCGGATGCGCTTCGGAATCGGCTGCGAACGCGAGCACACACTGGAAGAGATCGGACAGGAGTTTGACGTAACCCGCGAACGGATCCGGCAGATTGAAGCCAAGGCCCTCCGGCAGTTGCGCGCCCCCGAGCGTGCGCGGCGTCTGCGGGCGCTGATGGCAGCGAGGTAGCCGCGGCGCTGAGACACACGCCGAACGGAAGATGAGCCCCTGGCGGTTTCGACCACCAGGGGCTCTTTTCTTATCAGGCCTTTGCCAATTCGCTCGCGTGGGCCTGGATCTTCTTGACCGCGGCTACGATCTGGTCCATGTCGCTCCGCGGGCCGAGCAGCATGTTCTGGGTAAACCAGACGGCCTCGCCGCACAAACGGTCGTTGGCCGGGCACTGGCTCTGTTTCTCCCAGCGCGCCAGGCGATCCTTCGAAAACAGGCGCTGGAAACCCTTCGACTGGAGGGTATTCTTCAGGAAAGGCTCCTTGTTGAGCGGCGCGTAGCCGCCGGAACTGGGGATGCCTTCGGCGTTCAAGGCTTTCAGGAACTTGGCGCGGGAGAGTCCGGCAAATTTCTCCGGCTGGTACCGGAACATGTACAGGTGATAGGCGTTACGCGTGCAACCCTCGTACATGCGGGCAGGCACGGTTCCGGGGATTTCCCGCAACATCGCGGTCAAGTACGCCGCGTTCTGCTCGCGCGTTTTGGCCTGCTGCTCAAGGCGCGTCATCTGGGCCAGCAGAAGAGCCGCCTGGAACTCCGTCATGCGCAGGTTTAGACCCCGGGCGATATAGGAGAAGTCGTAGCCGTCGCTGCGCCGTCCGCGACTATTGTTGTGGTAGGCGTAGCACTTCTCGACGAAGTCCGCGTCATTGGTCAGGATAGCCCCGCCTTCACCAGAGTTCAGGTTTTTGGACGCCTGGAAGCTGAAGCAGCCGGCCGCACCGTAGGTGCCGAGCTTGCGGCCGCGCCACTCCGCCAGGTGGGACTGGCAGGTATCCTCGACCACTGGAATCTTCCGCTTCGCCGCGATGGCCATAATGGCGTCGACATCCGCGGCGGCACCGCCCAGGTGCACCGGCATGATGGCCGCGGTACGGTCCGTGATGGCGGCCTCGATCTTGCGCGGGTCGATCTGGAACGTTTCAACGTCGGAGTCGACGAAGACGGGCAGCGCGTTGAGGGCCAGCACCACGTTGACGGTGGCCACAAAGGTGTAGGGCGGAAGGATCACCTCATCACCCGCCCCGATGCCCAGGGCGGCCAGCGAAATCAGCAGCGCGCTGGTGCCATTGGCTGTGGCAAGGCACTGTTTGGCGCCGGTAAGGTTGGCGTACTGCCCCTCGAAGCGGTCTACGACCTTACCGCTGCCGCGGTACCATCTGCGGCTCTGGAGGACGTCCATGAGCGCTTTCTCCTCGGTGCGGTCGATGACCGGCCAGGAGGGGAACTGGGTGGTGCGCACCTTGCTGCCTCCGAGGAGCGCCGGTTTGTCGCCGGGGGCCGCAAACGCGACCGGGGCGACGAGGCCCGCCGCGGGGGCGGCGGCCAGAAAACGCCTGCGAGTGACCGACTGGTTCATGGGTTTATGATACCGCTCCCCACCCCCACGGATCACTTCCGGACGAGGTAGACGGCGACTTCGGCCAGCAGGTTAGGCAAGAAGGTCACTTTGCGGGGGCCGCTCAGAAAATAGCGGCGCTCGATCACCAGACCGTCCATGCGGATGAGGTTTTCGAAATCGTGCACCGTAACGAAGTGGATGTTAGGGGATTCGTACCACTCGTACGGGAACAGCCTGGTCTTGGGCGCCTGGCCAGTGCGCAACAGGGCCACCCGCATCGCCCAGTGACCGAAGTTCGGAAAGGCCACGATGGCACGGCGGCCGACGCGCAGCATCTCGCGCAAAACGTCCAGTGGACGGTGTGTCTCCTGGAGGGTCTGGCTGAGGATCACGTAGTCGAACGCCTGGTCCGGATAATCGGCAAGGCCCTCGTCGATATCGCCCTGGTAGACGGAGACGCCCCGCGCGATAGCGCGCTGCACGCGGGTTCCGGAGATCTCGACGCCACGCGCATCCACACCTTTGTTTTCGGCCAGCCAGGCGAGCAACTCGCCCTCCCCGCAGCCGAGATCGAGGACGCGCGAGCCGGGTTCCACGATTTCGGAAATGATAGCGTAATCGCTACGCCCGAGAAGCTCCCGGACGAAGGGTGCGCGCTTGGGCTGGACGACGGCGCTCACTGCTGGCACCTGTCCCGGTACGTGCTGGCCAGGAAGCCGCGGATCAGGTCGGTCTGCTCCGCCACGTCCACCAGGAAAGCGTCGTGCCCGTAGTTGGAGGGCAGTTCGCAGTAAGCCACGTCCACGTTGCGGCTGCGGAGGGCACGAACGGTCTCCTGCGACTGATAGCTGGGATAGAGCCAGTCAGAGGTGAAGCTGATCACCAGAAAACGCGCCGTAATGGGCTCGAAAGCGGTGGCGAGGGACTTCTTTCCGTTGGTGAGGTCGAAGTAGTCCATGGCCTTGGTGATGTAGAGGTAGGAGTTGGCGTCGAAGCGGGAGACAAACTCGCTGCCCCGGTAGCGCAGGTAGCTTTCCACCTCGAAATCCACGTCGAAGCCGTAGCCGAAATCCTCGCGACCGCGGAGACGCCGGCCGAATTTCTCCCGCATGGAATCGTCGCTCATGTAGGTGATGTGGCCGACCATCCGCGCTACAGCGAGCCCGCGGGCGGGCGGCTTGCCGCCGTAATAGTCGCCCTCGTTCCAGTCCGGATCCGACATAATCGCCTGGCGCCCCACCTCGTTGAAGGCGATTTGCTGGGCAGAGTGCCGCGCCGTGGTGGCAATGGGGATGGCGGACACCACAGCTTCGGGGTAAGCCACAGCCCACTCGAGTGCCTGCATGCCGCCCATGGAGCCGCCTGTGACGGCCAACAGCCGGGCGATGCCCAGGTGGTCGATCAGCATCTTCTGCAGCCGCACCATATCGCGTATTGTGATCACGGGAAAGGACATAGCGTACGGGCGGCCGGTTTCGGGGTTCAACGACGACGGGCCGGTAGTGCCCCGGCAGCCGCCCAACACATTGGAACAAATCACGAAGTACTTATTGGTGTCGAACGCCTTGCCGGGTCCGACCATGTTGTCCCACCAGCCGGGTTTCCCAGTCTGGGGGCTGATGCCGGCCACGTGCGCATCTCCCGAGAAGGCGTGCAGCACCAGGATGGCGTTGCTGCGGGCCTCGTTGAGAACGCCGTAAGTTTCGTAGGCCACCTCGACGGGCGCCAGGCGCGCACCGCTATCGAGGTCTATGGAGGCAAAGCGCGCCGAATTGGCTGCAACGATCATGTATAGCTTTTTTCCATAATAACAGAGCGGCCCCAAACGGCCTTCGCGTCGCGCGACCTGATATACTGCGGTTTCATTCATGGCCGAACTGGTGGATACCCTTAGCGACGGGACGAAGATCAAGCGCCGCGGCCCGCGTATGCGTGCCTGCGACGAGAAAGACGAGAAGGGCAAGCTTTGCGCCGGCCACCTGAAGCGTTGGTACTTCTACGGCGACGAGGTGAAGGCGAAACTCGGTCCCGACGCGGAGATTTACCGCTGCGAGCACTGCCGAACCCTCTACCTGCCCAACCCGGAAGAACAGCCCCGCACCGGAACCCTGGCCTACTAGGCTTCGTGCGGGCACCGGTGCTCCAGGGCATGCCCATCGAACTGCGCTTCGTTCGGCAACTCCGCGACCGCCGCGGCGAAGTGCACGGGGGCGCCTTCCTCCGGGAGCGGCGCATCGCGTTCGACGCCGAACTCCGCCGCCAACCCCGCGAACTGGCCCGCATCTTCGTCCACGAGCTGTTTCATTTCGCCTGGGTGCGGCTGGGCAACCCGCGGCGCCGCTCCTGGGAGGAACTGCTGGCAGTGGAGTTCGCCCGTGCCGCCCGAGGTGAGCTGGGGTGGTCCGCCGAGTGGCGCAAACGGGAACTCGATGCGCGCGACCGCATCGCCCGCACACTTCGTTGGCGCGAGTACTGCTGCGAGAGTTTCTGCGACACGGCCGCCTGGTTGTTCGCGGAATACGATCATCCGGAGTTCACGCTGGCCCCGCGACACCGCGAAGACCGGAAGTGCTGGTTCGTCCATTCCGGTGTCACGGAACGGATCTCGATATAATCAGAAGTAACAGGAATGACGACACGACGCCTCGGCATACTTTTCGGCGCTGGCCTGCTGCTGATCGGGCTCGCTTCCGCTTGCGGTTCGAAGCCCAAGCCCTCCGCCGAGAGGCCGGAGCCCGTGAAATCGCAGCAGGAGCGCAAGCCTGCCCCGGATTTCAGCCTCAAGGACGGCGACGGCAGAACCGTCCGGCTGTCCGACTATCGGGGCAAGGTGGTACTGCTGAATTTTTGGGCGACCTGGTGCGGACCCTGCAAAATCGAGGTCCCCTGGTTCATAGATTTCGAGAGGCGCAATAAGGACCGCGGGTTTTCGGTGATCGGGGTCTCAATGGACGACGACGGATGGGAGGCGGTAAAGCCTTTCGTCAACCGGCTCGGGGTGAATTATCGGATCGTGCTCGGAGACGACCGCGTTTCCGAAGCATACGGCGGCGTGGAAGCCCTGCCTACCACGTTCCTCATCGATCGGGAAGGAAACATTGCCGCGGTCCACGTAGGGCTGGCGGGCAAGAACGACTTCGAAGATGGCATTGAAAAATTACTTGAAGGCAGTTCCGGCGGCTCTGATCGCGCTGGCGCTGGCACCCGCCCTGCGGGCTCAGAGTAGCACCATGCTCACGGTCGCCCCTCCTGAAAAGGTGGTGGCGAAGCGCGGTGCCACGGCGCAGTCACGCGTGACGGTGCTGCTGGGCGCGGGCTACCACGTGAACAGCAACACGCCCTCGGAGGATTACCTGATCCCCCTGCGGCTGACGTGGACACCCGGCGCGCTGGTGGCGTCGGAAGTGACGTACCCCAAGCCCGTCATGGAGAAGTACTCCTTCTCGCCGAAGCCGATTTCGGTATTCACCGGGAAGTTCGACGTAACAACCGTGTTTAAGGTGGCGCCCGGCGCCTCGCCAGGGCCCGGTGTTATGGCGGGCAAGCTGCGTTACCAGGCGTGCAACGACAAAGCCTGCTTCCCGCCCAAGACGGTGGAGGTCAGGCTGACTTACCAGATTGAATAGGCCGCGAATGAACGCGAATGAACGCGAATAAAACGAACACAATCTTGGTCCTATTTGCGTTCATTCGCGTTCATTTGCGGCCCAAACGTCTTAGCCGTTCTTCAGGAACTGCCCGATAGAGCGCGTGGCCTGCCGGATGCGGTGGTCGTTCTCGACCAGCGCAAAGCGCACGAAGCCTTCCCCGAGCGGGCCGAAGCCGATGCCCGGCGAAACCGCCACCAGGGCCTTTTCCATCAGCAGCTTGGAGTATTCGAGCGAACCCATGGCGCGGAACCGTTCCGGTATCGGGGCCCAAAGGAACATGCTGCCCTTGGGCGGCTCCACCGGCCAGCCGGCGCGCGTCAGCCCGGCAACCAGCAGGTCGCGCCGCTTCTGGTAGAGGGCGTTGATCTTGATGGTCTCCTCTTCGCACTCCCGCAGCGCGATGATGGAGGCGATCTGAATCGGCTGGAACACGCCGTAGTCGAGATAGCTCTTGATACGCGCCAACGCCGCGATCATCTTCTGGTTACCCACACAGAATCCCACCCGCCATCCCGCCATGTTGTAACTCTTCGAGAGCGAGAAGATCTCTACGGCCACCTCTTTCGCACCCTCCACCTGGAGAATACTGGGGGCCTTGTAGCCATCGAAGCAGATGTCCGCGTAGGCGAAATCGTGCACCACCAGGGTGCCGTGAGCGCGTGCGATGCGAATGATCTCACGCATGAAATCCAGGTCCACGCAGGTGGTGGTCGGGTTGTGCGGGAAGGAGATCAACAGCATCTTCGGCTTGGGTCCCGAGCCGCGGTACAGGTCTTCCAGGCTGTTCAGGAAGGTGCCCGGGTCCGGCAGCGGGAGCATGCAGGCGTGCCCTTCGGCCATGATCACGCCGTACTGGTGGATAGGGTAGGCCGGGTTGGGCGAAACGACGATGTCGCCAGGGCCGACAGTGGCGAACAGCAGGTGCGCCAGGGCGTCCTTAGCTCCCATCGTGACGATGGCTTCCTTATCCGGATCGACGTCGACCCCGTAGTTGGCACGATACCGTGCGGCGATCGCTTCCCGCAGTTTCGGAATGCCCTTCGAGAGTGAGTAGCGATGGTTCCGTGCGTTCCGGGCTGCCTCCACCAGTTTGCTCACTACGGCGCGGGGGCTGGAGCCATCGGGATTGCCCATCCCGAGGTCGATCACGTCCATCTGGGCGGCGCGCGCGCGTGCCTTCATCTCGTTGATGACGGCGAAGACGTAGGGGGGCAGTTTGCCTATACGGTAAAAGTCGTCTGTTTCGGACATTATGCCCATTCTACGATGAGCGGCGGTCCCAATGCCGGGGGTACAATTCTACAGATGAAACGGACAGTCCTGCTCTCGTCTGTGGCCGGGGCCTTACTTGCGGTGGCCGGTTGGATGTACGCGCAGCCTTCGGGCGACCCTCTGATTGATGGCTTCCGCCTGGTGGAAGTAGCCTCCGTGGCTGACGCGATGGAGCAACTCACAGGCCAGCGGGCGCACATGTCGCACGAGATGCGCCCGGTCTTCACCACCAAATTTGCCGGGCCAGCTGTGACCGTGCTTCTGAAAAAGGAAGAGCATAAGGACGGCGCCGCGGCATCGCAGGGGATGCTGGATGCCATCGATGCCGCGCCCCCCGGCTCGGTGTACGTGATGGTTCTGCCGGATGGCGCTGATTTCGCCGGAGTGGGAGGGCTGATGGCCACCGCCATGAAGTACCGCGGCTTTGCGGGCGCCGTGCTTGACGCCGGCGTGCGCGATATTCCCCAGATCAAGCGCATCCAGTTTCCCGTATTCAGCCGGGGGGTGGTGCCCTCCACGTCCATCAACCACTACCGCTTTGCCGGCGCCAACGTACCGGTGACCTGTGCGGGAGTGCGGGTGAGTCCGGGCGACATCGTGGTAGCGGACGAGGATGGGGTCGCGGTGGTGCCACGCGCCAAGGCTGCAGAGGTGCTTAAGAGAGCACAGGAACTGGACGAGACCGAGCACCGTATGTATCCGTTTATCGAGAAGTTCCGCTCCATCAAGGAAGCCGTGGCGAAGTTTGGGCGCATCTGAACTGTCTCGGACTTAGAGCTGCTAAACTATATTAGTTCTCCAGTTTGAAAGGGGTCCTCGTCTCGTGTTCCAAATCCTTCGCAGGGAGCAGTTTGGTCCCGCTACATTTCTCTGGGATGTGGAAGCGCCCGACGTCGCGCGCGCGGCTCGGGCCGGCCACTTTGTGATGGTCCGGATCGATGAAAGGGGCGAGCGTATCCCCCTCACCGTCGCCGACTACGACGTGCAGGCAGGCACCGTAACGGTGGTCATCCAGGCGGTTGGGAAAACCACCTGCGAGATGATGGCGCTCGCCGCGGGCGAGTATCTGCTGGACTTCATCGGCCCGCTGGGCCTTCCGAGTTCCATTAAGCCGCTCGACGGCACGGTGGTGCTGGTGGGAGGCGGTCTTGGTGTGGCGCCTGTGTTCCCGCAACTGCGCGCCTACAAAGAGGCCGGCAACCGAACGATCTCCATCATCGGGTTCCGCTCGCGCGAGCAGATGTTCTGGGAAGACAAGTTCCGCGCCTTCAGCGACGAGCTGATCGTCACCACCAATGACGGCAGCTACGGCCGCCAGGGATTCGTCACGGCCGCGTTGGAGGACGTCATGCGGAGCGAGGCCGGCGTCCGCGAGGTGGTTGCCATCGGCCCGATTCCGATGATGAAGGCCTGCTCGGAAGTGACGCGCCCATTCGCGGTGCCAACCGTCGTGAGCCTGAACTCCATTATGGTGGACGGCACCGGGATGTGCGGCTCCTGCCGCGTAACCGTGGACAATGAGATGAAATTCGCCTGCGTGGACGGCGCTGATTTCGACGGCCACCTGGTGAACTTCGACGAGCTCATGCTTCGCCAGAAGCGCTTCGAACGCGAGGAGAAGCAGGCGCTGGAACGGTACCGTAGCGAAGCCGATAAGATGGCGTCCCTGTCCGCCGAACCCGCCTCGGTGAAGCAGCCTGTCATGGTGGAAGCGCCGGAACCCGTGGCTGAGACTCCCGAGATGCGGTTGCCCAAGAACATCCGCAGCATTGCTCCGAATCGCGTCTCGATGCCGCATCAGGCGCCTGAGGTGCGGCGGCAGAATTTCCAGGAAGTGGCGCTCGGGCTGGAGATGGAAGCCGCGCTGGCGGAATCGGAACGGTGCCTGCGCTGCAGAAAGCCGCGGTGCGTGCCGGGGTGTCCGGTGAGCATCGATATTCCGGGCTTCGTCTCCGCGCTGGCGCGCCGGGACATCCGCCAGGCGTACACGATTTTGAAGAGGTCGAACGCCATGCCCGCGGTGTGCGGCCGCGTGTGTCCACAAGAGTCGCAGTGCGAGGCCAGTTGCGTGGTGGGCGCGAAATATCAGCCGGTCTCGATCGGTCGTCTGGAGCGCTTTGTCGCCGATTTCGCCATGGGCCGCGGCTGGGAGGAGACGCCGGCGCCCAAGGCCGGTGCGGAGAGCAAGCGCGCCGCGATTGTGGGCTCCGGACCCGCGGGCCTCGCCTGCGCCGGAGACCTCGCCCGCGCGGGCGTGAAAGTCACCATCTTCGAGGCCCTGCATGTCGCCGGCGGCGTCCTGAAGTACGGCATCCCAGAGTTTCGCCTGCCGGATCTCGTGATCGACCAGGAGATCGAGAACTTAAGTAAGTTGGGTGTCGAGATTCGGCTGGACAGCATCATCGGGAAGCTGTTCACGATCCCGCAACTCATCGGCGAGATGGGCTACGACACCGTTTTCATCGGCACCGGCGCGGGCTCCCCGAAGTTCGCCGGCATCCCTGGAGAGGCATTCAATGGCGTCTTTTCCGCCAATGAATTCCTCACCCGCGTAAACCTGATGCGCGGCCACAGGCAGCCGATATACGACACCCCGGTCGGCATGGGCAAGCGCGTGGCCGTAATCGGCGCCGGCAACACCGCCATGGATGCGTCGCGCGTCGCCCTGCGAATGGGAGCCGAATCCGTTACCATCGTTTACCGGCGTTCGCGGCGTGAATCCCCGGCGCGCGCCGAGGAACTCGAGCACGCCATCGAGGAAGGTGTGCAGTTCAAGTGGCTGACCGCCCCGGTCGAGGTACTCGGCAATTCCGAAGGCTGGGTCACAGGACTGCGTTGCCAGGAAATGCAACTTGGTGAACCGGACGCTTCCGGGCGGCGTCGCCCCGTGCCCCTGCCCGGCTCGGAATTTACGATCGATGTCGATACCGTCATCTACGCCCTTGGAACCAGCGCGAACCCGATCATTGCCCAGACCACGCCAGGCCTGGGAGTGAATAAGTGGGGGTACATCACCACGGATGAGAAGACCGGCATGACCTCCATCCCAGGCGTCTTTGCCGGAGGTGATATCAGCACCGGCGCCGCTACCGTCATCCTGGCTATGGGAGCCGGGCGGCGGGCTGCACGCGGGATGCTCGACTATATGGGAATTGTGGAAGAAGCGGAGGCTGCGAGCGTCTGATGCCCTCAACATGTCCGAAGTGCCATCAAGTCCTGGAGCAGGATGAAATCTGCTGCTCGCAGGTGCGTTACACCTGGAAATGCCGGGCCTGCCACAAGCTCACGTCGGGATTCGCCCTGCCGTATGGGAAGTGCTTTCTGTGTGGGGGGGACTTGGAAGTAGTGGAAGGACGCGAACTGGGCGATTCCATGCGCTTCCGCGCCATCCGGGACGCCGTTCAGTTCGAGCTGAATTCGTTTCACTTCTACAAGCTTGCCCGCGACCGCGCCGCCAACCCGGTGCGCCGCCAGGTGCTCGAGCGCCTCTTCGAGGCCGAACTCGACCACCTGCACGAGCTCGAGGAGAAGTACCATGCCCACCTCGACCGCGCCGTGATCGACCTCACGCCGGACTCCGAAAAACTGCTCTCCGGCTGGCTCTTCCGCGACCTGCCGCTCGACGGCGATATCCGCGGCCTCTACCAGGCGGCGCTCGAGATGGAACGGCGGACACGCGATCACTTCCGCAACTCCGCTGCAGAACTGCCGGACGGCCTCGACAAGGAACTGTGCCTCGAGCTGGCCTCGGAAGAGGAAGAGCACATCGCCATGCTCGAAACCGAAATCGACCAGCTCGACTAGACGCCTCGGTTGCGCCTACAACCGCGAGTACCACATAGTAATCGATATGCGGTTTGCTACTCTTCTATTGCTCATTCCGGCGCTGGCACTTGCCGCCCCACCCCTCCGCGAGATGTCCCGTGCTGAACTGCGGGACAGAATCGCCGGCGGTTGGGCCGGCCAGATGATCGGGGTCAGCTACGGTGCACCCACCGAGTTCAAGGCGCTGGGCGTCATCATTGAGGGCGAGCTTCCCCCGTGGAAGCCCGAGCGCGTCTCCAACTCCCTCAACCAGGACGACCTCTACGTCGATATGACCTTCGTCCGGGTGCTCGACGAAAAGGGGCTCGACGCCACCAGCGAAGATTTCGGCGCTATGTTCCGCGAATCCAAGTACGACCTCTGGCACGCAAATCTCTCCGCTCGCCGCAACCTGCGCCGCGGAATCGCCGCCGCCGTCGCCGGGCACCCGAAGTACAACGCCCACGCGAACGACATTGACTTCCAGATCGAGGCCGACTTCATCGGGCTCATGGCCCCGGGCCTTCACCAGTGGTCGAACGACCTGGCCTACCGCGCCGGCCGTATCATGAACTACGGCGACGGCATCTACGGCGGCATGTTCGTCTCTGGCATGTACGCCGCCGCCTTCTTCGAAAAGGATCCACGCAAGATCGTCGGAGCTGGTCTCGCCTGCCTGCCTTCAAAAAGTCCCTACGCCGAACTCGTTCGCGACGTCCTCGGTTGGTCGAAGCAGAACCCGCATGACTGGAAAAAGACCTGGAACCTGATCCAGGACAAGTGGGATCGTCGCGATCCCTGCCCCGCCGGCGCCCTCAAGCCTTTCAATATCGATGCCAAGCTGAACGGCGCCTACATCGCTCTCGGCCTCTTGTACGGCGGCGGGGACTTTGGTAAAACCACCGATATCTCCACCCGCGCGGGGCAGGATTCCGACTGCAATCCCGCCAGCGCCGCCGGTATCCTCGGTGTCGCTTTGGGTTACAACGCCATCCCGGACGTATGGAAGGCCGGCATTCCGGCCATCGCCGACAAGAAGTTCGCCTTTACGGACTACTCGTTCAACACCATCGTCGAGAGCACCGAAAAGCGCGCCCTAGCACTCGTCGCGCGCACCGGGGGCCGTGTTGATGGCGACAGGGTCTTCGTTCGCACCCAGCAGCCCAAGGCCGCCAGGCTCGAAGTCTGGGACGATTACGGTTCGCCCGTCGAGCGCGTCCCGGCATCGGATGCCCGCTGGTCCTTTACCGGCGAATGGCGCACCGACCCCAAACGTCCCACCCGCACCTCCTCCGTCAAAGGTGCCGAGGCCACGATCGCCTTCGAGGGCACCGGCGCCATCGTCGTCGGGCCCTACCTCGTCAATGGCGGCATGCTTGACGTCTACCTGGATGGCAAACTCGATCGCACCCTCGACGTCTTCGCCGATGAGAGAACAAACCGCACCGGCGAGTCCGTCTGGCACGCCTTCGGCCTCAAGAACGGCAAGCACATCGTGCGTCTGGTTGTACGCGGCGAGAACTACGCAGGTTCCAAGGGAGCTGACGTTGGCGTCGAAGACCTCGTAATCTTCCGCTAATCGTCAGCCCATATAGATACTCCGGGCCCCTGCCCTTTTGAGAGGCACCCCGTAGCCAATGAAGCAAAACTGATCGAGAGCGAACAGCACCACGGACTCGAGTCCTTCACCGCGTGCCAGCTCGCTCTCCTTCTCCCACGGCGTTGTGTACTCCCCCACCCCGATCAGGTGACTGCTCCTGCTTCTTGGAAAGCCTAATTCCAGTGGCAGCCGGATCGACGCGTGCGCCTTGTCCAGGTCCCTGGAGCCCGTGTAGGTGAAGTTTTCGGACTTGAAGCAGTGGAGACTCGCTGGCGACCATGCGGCGGGCAGGTTCACCGCCCGGTTCAGCGCCGGCTCGTTCACATCCGGAGCGTAAAGAACCTCGAACTGCGCCTCGGGATAGCTCGCCCGCACGAAGTCGATCACGGTATTTGTGAATGTTCCGATCAGTTCCGCGAGCATTGAACACTCCGCGGGATACGTCGCCGGGTCCTCCAGGCTGCTCGCGAACACGTGCATCTCGCGCCCGTGCGCCTCCCGGAACGTGGCCGTCGTGTACTCGTCGTAAAACGGCATTCCAGACGCCCCCGGGAAGTACCACCACTGCACCTCCCCGAATTGTAGAAACGGCTGCTGTCCGCCTTCCACCAGCAGCCCGGCCAATTCGGCATACGCCTGCTTCCAGAAGGCCGTGCTCGCGGGAGAGAAGTTCGTCTGAATCGCGGGCGTGTTTAGCCAGACCGGCAGCCCGCCCGGATACCGCTGTGCCAGGCCGGCCGTCGTCGTCGGATCGCCGTGGCGAAGCTCCATACTGAGCGCCGCCGCCACCGGAATCCCGTATCCCGCCAACGCTGCGAACAGACTCCGCTGCCAATCCCGCGCCGCACGGTTGATCACCGGTCGTGCCTCCACATCCGTGCACCACGCGGCGTTTGGCAACTCTTCCAGTTCCGCCCGGCACGCGCCGTCGACCCCGCCCGACAGCGGCCCGCTCACCTCTGCCGTAAACTGCGAGCTATTGGTAACCACCGCGACTGCCAGTCCGTTGCCGGCCGCCCCCATCGCTCTGGCGCTCAGAGTCAGGACAGCACCCTCGGCGCGCGCCCATAACGCCGTGGAACCCGCATTAATCTCCAGTTCGAAAGCCTTTGCGATGCTCTCCGCTGTATCGCCCACTAGGTTCAGATGCGTTGTCGCCGTCGACCCGAGCCACAACTCCGTATTTCTGCTGAACTCCGGCGCACCCGAGAACGTCACCGTCGCCGACGCATAGCTCTGGCCCGGCTGATACAACCCGTACCACCACATCGCTCCGACGTAGTGGTTAGCGCGTCCGGTGAACCCCAGCGACCGGATCATCCACGCCGTCCGCTCCGGAGCTAGCGCGATCGAGTGGTCCGTATCCCAGTCCGTGGCAAGAGTGCACCTCTCATCCAGCTGAAACACAGGCAGTTCCTCCTGCGGCACCGCCACCTCGAGGTAATCGAAGTAGAAAGATCTCCCTTCGTTTCCCGTGTGCGTAACCGTCACCGTGTGGGGCATCCCGCCGGCAAACTCTCCCACCGGCACCCGCACCAACACGTCCTCGTCCAGCCTCAGGTTCACCGCAACCGCCGGGTAATTGTCTACCTGCACGGAAACCGCACCGCACGCCGGAGCCTTCCGCGTCCCAACATACAGCCGATGATTCTGTCCGGCTTCGTATGTGCATGTGACCGCCGCGCCGGTTCGTGCGGTATGCCTGATAGATCCACCGGAGTAGTTACCCCGTGCCTCGCCCCATTCGCCGGTATACGCCATCCTCGGCGAATCGTCTTCGATCCGCCTGCTGCCCGGTCCCGCCACTCGATAGCGACGACCGTTTCCGGTCACCGTCCAGTTCGAAACCACCACGTCGAACTCCGTCCCTGCGAAGCTCCCGTCCTGCAACTCCGCCGCCCACGTCCAGCGCATCTTACGCACCGCGTCCGTAGGCACTGCGGTACCGTTCTGGTCCCGCAGCGACGCGAAACCCAGTTCGATCCGCCACTTCGTCGGCGACGTTCCCCCGCCCAGGTTCTGCCATCCCGGCTGCCAGGATTCCGTCTTCGCGCCCGCGACGTTTCCGTACACCCCAATCCGGTTACCGTTCGCACCGGCGTCTGTCGACCAGCTCAAAGTGATGCGGTTCCCCTCCGCATTGGCCCGCATCTCCCTGCCCGCGGCGTTGATCGCGTTCGCCAGCGCCAGCACGGCATTCTCCGGGGTGTCACCGCCGTACATCTGGTACGTGAAGTGCTCCCCCACCCACGCCAGTTCAACATAATCCCCAGCCGTCACTGGCCCTTGCAATTCGAACGTCGCCGACGCCGCCTGAAAATCGCCCTCCACTGGCGTGGCATGGTCCTTCAATGCCACCTTGTACAGCGCCTCCGTCCCGTTCCGCTCCGCCCAGATCCGCAGATACGGCCAGTCCACAGTCGGATACCACGTGGAATCGAGCGCCACGCAATTGTGCCTGCTCTCCTCATAGGTGAGCACCAGCGCGCTCAGGTCGCCGTCCGGCAGATATCGGAACGCCGGGTGTTCGAAGATGTTGTCCCTCGTCCACTCCACCACGGCCCAGTCGAACTGCTGCCGCCAGCACCCCGATACCGTGAATCCCCCGCCGCTCGTCTCGCTCAGCGCCGCAATCGCCGAAGGGCGCTCGAAATAGCACTGCATGTCCCGGTCGGGCCGCAATTTGTCCAGGTATTCCGTCACAGCCGGATCACCACCGTGAGGTCCGCGCCCGCCTGATACTGCCCGACCGCCAGCACCTCCAGGGACAGGTGCGCGTCCGCATCGAGCGGCGGCATCCCGAATCCGTCTACCACGTTCGACATGGTCGCCCCCACGGGAATGGCCAGTTGGCAGTACTCCGTGCCGTTCTGTTTGATGCGCATTCGAATCTCCCTGTCCGCCGCCTGCCTCACCACCGCGAAAGTGTCCCGGGCGGACCGCGTCGCCTCCACCACCAAGTCCGGTGCCGCCGCACTATCCACCGCCAGGTATCCCTCCACCTGGAATGAAAACTGCCCGCCTGACATCGTGCGTAATCCCGAATCGGCGTTATAGGTCACGCAGCCGTTCGATACGGGGCTGTCCCCGCGCGCGTTGGTCACGAAAAATTCCGCGCTCGCAACACGCGCGTTCGCCAGTGCGATCTCGTATCCCCAACTTCCGCTTGCCGGGCTCCCGAAGAAGTCCGGCACAAACGGCACGATCGCGACCTTTCGCTCCAGGTGGTACGCCGGCGTACCCGCATCGTAAGCCGCGACCGTGCTCGCATGTGCGCCGCGCAGCACGCGGTACCGCATGCCGCCCTCCAGCACCTCCTCCACCCGCACGATCTCCTTCCCGATCTGCACGAACTCCCCCGCCCTCGCGCTCCCCACCACGTTCCAGTCAAGAAGCGTTTCTTCTGTTCCGATTGCCGCAGTGAGGGCGTGCCGGGCAGGACCCTTTAACTCGTCCCAGTAGTACAGAGTCAACGTTCCCGCCGTCACCGTGCGGGTGTTCGTCAGGTCCGCAAAGCTCACCGAACTTAGTTCCAGCACCCCGCCCCGCGACCGCGCCAGCCCGATCGCAAACACCGGCTCGGGAGGCACCTCCGAGTCGCTGTGGCCCGCCCCTCCCACTGTCCAGCGCGTCAGCGTGCACAACTCCGAGGGCGACTCCAAATCGTTCACATTCGCCGCCCGTCCCGATATCTGCACCACAGCGCCCGTCCGGTTCGGAATCTCGAACTGCACCGCGCTTGACTTTCCCATGGCCCCAAACCGCCATCCCGCCTCGGCCACCGCGAACAAGCTGGTCGCGTCCGGCTCCACCGTCCACCCAGAAGCCAGCGTCAGGGTGGTCGCGCTATTCGCCGCTATGGTTCGCTCCTGCCCGGCCCCTTTCCCGCTCAGGATCAGCGCTATCATCCCGCGGTACTCGTTCTCCTGCATCTCGAGGGCGCTGTTCCCCACCGTGTTGTGCGAATGAATGGTGGCCGCGCACTGCGGTTGCATTTCCAGACGCCAGTAGAAGTTCGCGTGATCGTAGTTCGCATCCGGCGGTGTCGCCGTCCCGTCCTCTAGGCCCGCATCCGTGAAGGAGCCCGCCACCGGCATTCCCGTCGCGATGCGACGCATCTGCACCGGATTCGCCCCGCGATAAACGTGAAACCCCGCCGTGCCCGCCGCGAAGCTCAACCCTTGCAGGGTTACACTGTACGGCCCCGCACCGCCGGGAATCGCCGCGTGCACGGTAAACGACAGCCCGCTCTCGCCCCCCGACGCGTCTACCGCGCTTACCGCGTAGTACCACGACTGCCCCCCCGCCA
>DATMYF010000102.1:0-8752 GCA_035561075.1 Bryobacteraceae bacterium | reverse complement strand
GTTGGGAGTGGGAATCAGTGTGCAGAGATACCCAGGCAGGGCAGAGAACTGCGCGTGCAGGTAGCGCAGCAAGGTGCTTTTGCCGAGGCCTGGATCTCCAAGAATAGCCGCTAGCCCCTGCCGGTGCTCAATCGCATAGCGCGTTTTGTAGACAGTGTTCCTCCAAGCTGGCGTGACTGAGACGGCTGTAGGGTCAGGGCTGCAAGAAAACGGGGTGATTAGTTGCGAGGTAGCGGCAGTTGACATATGTCAAGAACAGAATAGCCGCAGTTTGTATCGACGTCAACCAGAATTGCGGTAGTTCCCCAAACCACAAGCGGCCCACCCCGTTTCAAACAATCTCGCCACGCTTCGTTCTAGCGCGTCCGCCACGCTTCCTGGCACCTACCACCGCTTTCCGCCCGTCGTCGCGTCCTAGGCCATCCGTTGCCCCAGGAATCGCTACTCCAGCAGCTTTCCTGGTCCCGCACTCCGGGCAGGGATTCCCCCGCGCCCAAATATGGCACTTCGGGCAGCGCGTGTGCGGGGCAGAGAGGGGGATCTTAGGCACGGCCCAGCCTCGCCCGCAACTCCCGCCGCTGCTTCACTGTCAATCGCCGGCACGTTCCGCAGTCCAGCGTGTTGGTCGCCCGCGTGACGAATGGCTGGCCACACGTCCGGCATTCCGGCTTATCGCGCTTCCGGCAGTGGTCGGCGTAGAGGTTTAGGCTTGGGGTGGCAGTGATATCCCAGTAGCCGTGGGTGTCGGTCACTCAGATGGCTCCATAGACCCCCCGTGCGCCCCAATCCGCATCCATTCCGGCCACTTGTGCACCTCTTCAGCGTTCTCGCGGAGGTAGCGGCGGAAGCGGTCGGCTTCGGATTCACCCTCATCCGGCGTGACGGGCCGCGCATCCCAGACCCGCACGAATCCGCTGCCCATAAGCGAGGCGATCTTGTCCAGTACGCGCCCCAACTGGCCGCACTCGCCTTTTGTCTCGCCATAGCTGGCACCCGCGAAGTTGTCCTCCGTGAAGGCTAGGATTATTACGCCGCGCGCCTTGAGGGCTTCGCAAATGCGGCGGGCTTGGGTGATAGTCGGTCGGTTCATTCCTCACTCCTGATCAACACTTCCTCCGCTACGGCATCTGCCGCCCAGAGTTTCGTGCCCGGAGTCGGCCCGTCCTGCCGTATCGCATCCCCGGCTGCTGTCTGCTCGGCGGCGATGCGATCAAGGTCGGCAAATAGCGACGGAGGCTTCAGGCAATGCGGCGAGAACCAGATCCGCTCCCGATGGGCGTTCTGCTGCCCTTGCGTTCCGTTGCGCTTCTGGTTGGCAAATCCCCCATTGGCCTTCCACGCAACTACCGACCAAGATTTCGGCATCTCGTGCTCACCCTCATACCCACACAGCGCAATCCGCAACTCCGGATTGTCGCCATTCGCAAGGGCCCATTCCTGGACCTTGTGCGCCACGTCGCGGGATTCCTCGTTGTACACGTCCGACCGCTCATCCACTGCGTACGGGGGATCAAGAAACACGCCGGTCGTGCCGATGCAGGTAGTTGGCGCGGGCCCCAGCACACGCATCCAGTCCCCGCAACAGACTCGCACGCGGCGCAGGCGATCGGCAAGGGCGTAGAACCACTCATATATGCCGCCCTTGTCCTCGAGCCCACTGGCGTGAATCGCGCGTCCTGCAGCCCCAGCATCGCCACTCAGGTCCGGTATTTGGTTGGTAACCCGAAGCACGCCGCGTCCGTGGTCATTTCCGAGGCGAGGCCTCTTGCGTCCACCGTGAACGCCCATTCCGCCGCCATGGTTCGATAGGTACGGACGCTTCTGCGCGCCCTCTGCGTTAATGCCCCGCGGCGCGCGTCCTGCATTGGTGCGACCGGTGCGCTCCGGTGTCAAGCACCACCCGCTCCCAATCCACTGCGAGATACCCCAAACCCACCAACCCGCGATTTTCACATCGTAGAAGTCGGGATCCATCTTCATGCGCTCGCGGAAGTCGGCTTGATTCACCAGCCACAGGTGGCGCGCATGTAGGTCTGCCTCATCAACCGGCCAGTCGGCCCAGCGCGCGAGTTTGCCAGGGTCGGCCTGAAGGGCCCGCCAGAAGTTGGCTATCCAGCAGTCGAGATCGTTGACGGTCTCAATTTTCGGTGCCGTGGGGCGCCTCAGGAGAGTAGCCAGCGAACCAGCGAACGGCTCGACGTAATTGCGCACGTCCCCGAACCGATCCCAGACGAGATGCGCAACGCGGGACTTACCCCCAAACCATGGGAACGGTGCCTTGAGTTCGGTCACTTCTGCCACACCCCCACCAGTCCCTCCTCTCTGTGCTCGCAAGCGCCCGGAGCGCCACAGGCCCAGCAGGGCCGCAGCCACTTCGGAGGCTCAGCCTGCTGCAACTGCTGGATGATGCGCGCCTGCTCGCGGAGTTTCGCAGCGGCGGCAACCTCCATACTGCGGGCGACCAGCACCGGCAAGTCGTGCATGTCGGCGTGCGCGGCCTGCTCGAGAGCGCGGAGGCGCGGGTCGCAGTGCTCGCGGCTGAGGATCGCGCCTATTAGATTGCCCTCCGTGCTGCCCTCTCCGCTCGCCGCTTCGCACTGGCCTTCCGCGCGTGCTCTTGGTTCACCGCAACCCCGCACGTCGGGCAGTACTTCTGCACGCGCGACGTGCGCTCCGTCGTCTTGTGGCAGCGCCGGCACTCCAGCGTGCCCCAGGCGTCGGTGGGTGTTACAGCGGGGCGTTCGGGGCGGCCGTAGTAGTAGATCATTCGCTCGCGCCCTCCGTGGCGTGTTGCCGCTTCCGAAACTTCACCAGCGCCCGCTTCAGGTCCTGCGCGGCGTCCTGCATCACGTCGTAGCCGGGGCCACCGCAGACGTTCGTGATGGTGATGGGAAGATTGCCATAGCGGCCCTTTTGGCCACAATCCTTCAGCACCCATTCAGCGTGCGTCAGAAAGCGTTTCGCGTGGCCTACGGCCTCTCGAATATCAGTGACCTTCATGATTTATCTCCCGTCGCTTTCGTGCGCCGGTCCACCTCCGGCTGCTGCGGTGCCTGGTGGTCGCAGGGCTCGACGGCGGTGTACGCGCCGCGGCGGACATAGCGCCAGCCGGTGCCGTCGCAGTAGGGGCAGTCAGGCATCCTTGCGCTCCTTCGCCGCTTCCCACTTTCTGCGCTCAATCATGTACTTGACATACTCGATAGACAGCGCGCAGCCAGGACTGTCGTAGACGTACCAGCCACCCGCCGCGCCTCGGCTCTTTTCGATTGCCAGAGGCTCCGCATCGAAGTACTCCCGCGCCACCCGCCATACAGAACGCCCAGGTTCGTCCAGCGGCTCACTTTTAATCTTCCTGGCATCCTCTTTCCATTGGTCGTCAAACCATTCGGCGTGCCGTTCGCGGTGGTATTGGTGCCACTCGTCCAGTCGCCAGTCGATACTACGGATCTCCTCAGCCAGCTCGATAAGCACCTGCATAGGGTCCATCCGCTGTCCACAATCTCCGCATTCCACAATTCGGTGGCGCTCGTCCACCTCAATGTGGGCGTGTTTGCATTCATCGCGCGGTCGCTGCCGAATTGCTAGCGGAGGACGATTGCCGGGTTTGAACTTCACAAGATTACTGGGCTGGTCTACTAATTTGTCAGGCATTACGGGCCTCCACCCCCTTGAAGCGCAATACGCGCGCATTGACGATCAAAGGGATTACTCTTCCCTCGAAGTCCCACCATGCGAAGCGGAAGCCAGCTACCACTTTGATGTGGCCATCGACTAATTTTCCGAGTCCCATTGCACGAAAAGCGCGACGTGGAGGGGTTTTGTATCTCACCGGGCCGCGCCTGCGGTTATGGTTAGGCATTGCTTCGCTCCAGGCGGTCGAAGTCGGCGGGGGTGATGCCGCGCTCTAGCGGCACTATCACAGCCTGGCGCGGAGGCTTCGGCGTGGGCACTCCCACTTTCACTGCAAGCGCCGCGATGCCGCGATCCAATTCCGCGCGCTCCGCATCAGTTATGGGCGCCGGCTTCGGCCCGAGATCGTATTCGGCATAGGCTGTGCCCTTCGCGGGGAATCGCTTGGCGAGCATGTCCAGGAGCGTGGCGGGGCCGGGGTATTCGTCCATTGTGGTGGCAACCTCGCGCACCAGCCACCGGGCTTGCGGTGCCGTGCATTGCTTCGCCAACAGATCGCGCAGGTTGTCGAACGCCCGCTGGTGGGTGGGGAAGAATTTCAGGTGAACCATGCCGCATAGGATCTCGGCGGCTTCTGTTTTCGATAGCTCGCTCATATCGGCCTTCTTGCGTCCTCCGCTCTCGCTCTCTCAATTGCCGCTTGGTATGGGTCTGTTTTTGTAGGCTTCCGTGGCGCCCATGGCGGCGGGTGGTCCCGGCATTTCCGCTTGATGATGAACTGGTCCGGTGGGGTCCACTTGGCGATCTCAGTCAACTTTAATTCCCCGGCATCATCCAGCCAGAGTGTGCTTACCTTGTGCCGCTCCAGGCCAGCCATAAGTTCTTCGTGCTGTTTGCGGGTTTTGATGATCGACAGGTAGGCGCGGGCCGCGGAATCCTGATTGACCTGCACCGGGTACTGCGAGAGGTAGAGCACCGCCCCATCCCTCGGTGCTGGTTCTTCGGCTTGCGCTGGTGTCGATGGTGGCAGCAGCCCGGCGTCTTTGGCGGTTCGGATGGGGATTACGGG
Organism: Bryobacteraceae bacterium; assembly: GCA_035561075.1. Taxonomy (GTDB): domain Bacteria; phylum Acidobacteriota; class Terriglobia; order Bryobacterales; family Bryobacteraceae; genus JAMCRM01. The sequence goes on along the minus strand of DATMYF010000102.1, from coordinate 4,053 downwards.
ACCAAGGGCGTCGTAAGGGGGCGGTTCTTCTAAGGAATCAGTAATTAGAGTACAAGGAATCAGCCCTGCTACTACTGTGCTCGTACCGTGCTGGGTAGGTAGCGAGCACGGTGCTGGTATGGTGCTCTGGGCTTCATCGCGGTGCGGGTTCTGGTGCTTGCTCCAATTCGTTATAGCTATGTATTTACAACCATTTACCTCGTATCTGACGATGAATCCTTTGGCCTCAAGTGCGGCAAGTAGAGATACGACCCTTGTACGCGGCGAGTACGGGAATATCTCGACCCTAATACGAGAGGGTCGGTCTTCGAGACGACCCGTGCGATCAGCAAGTGTCCAAATTCCCGCAAAGAGCAACATAGCCCACGGTCCACAGGCCGCAAGGTCTTCATTCTTGAAAAATCCAGGCTTCAGATTCCGCGCTCGTGGCACTTAATCGCCCCCTCTCTGGCACTCTCCCACGCAGTCACTCTTTCAATAATTCGCTTTGCGTCTTCAACTCCATGTGCTCCAACCATCGGCAGAATCTTGCGAGCCAGCGCCCCGTCAAGGTCAATATGATCCGAAATGTAGAACTGATTGGGCTTTGCGAGAATTGATATTTTTGGAAAGTCTCCAAACTGGGTTCGCGTTACGTCCCAAATCTGCCCGCTGTATTCCACCCAGCAGTGCCGCTCTCGGACCTGCCGGTACGCACGGAAGGCGATGCTTTGCGGGTCGCCAAACCTCAAAGGAACAGCAGGAAATGGGTTTCGGATATACCATCCTCCGACCAACTTGCACCTAAACCCCGCCCGCCTGGCGACTGTGAAAAGTGAGTATGAGACGATGAGACAGCGGAGTCGCAATGTAGGAATGCGCGGATACTCGTGCTCGGCTGACTCCCTAACTCGGCAGGCGAGCAACTCAAACGGTTTGGTTTTTGTGGTAGTATTGGCTTTAGCCATCGGACCTCCATCTAAGGCTCGTGTGGTCAGGGCTGGTGAGATGTTTCCGCATCCCATCGGCCCGAACATCCATTTTACCACTGAGTTACTAACTTCCCTAGTAAGAAGTCGCATATCAGCCCCGTTTATCCGATAGCTCCGCCGCCTTAACCATCCACATGAACGACACAATCAGCGGGCACATTACGAGCATCACACTACGGGCACCCTTGCCCTCGTTCCACAGCAGGCCAAACGGCACCAGCGCCCTTTCGAGAGTCCCACTCGCCGCCCGAATGGAAAGCGGCCCAAAGAACAGGCCGATATCGAAGATGGCGCGCCCGGAGGCAGCCATCACGCGGCAGAACCGCTCGCCGTCATCGTTGCGCCCGCACTCCGGTATAACTCTCATGCCCACGACAGCCCCGGACCGCCATGCAGCGAGTTATACAACTGGTCGACGAACTGCTCCCACGGTATGTCCGTAAATCCGACGTGCGTATGGCTGTCTCCGGCAGCGATGGTCGCGGAGTTTCCACCCCAATCCTCGCGCAGCGTTACCGGCTTGCCGTCGTTCGCCAGCTCCAGCATCTTCCGTAGAATCGCCTCGCACTTCTCTTGCGTCGTCATCGCTGTTCTCCCGCTGCCCTCAGCACCACCCATCGCACACCAGCCCATACCGCCGTCGCAATAAGCGGAGCAGCGGTCAGCCGCAACGCCAAGTCCTGCCCAGACTCCCCGCACCAAAGGCCCCAAATAAGCGCGATCGCAACTTGAAGCAACCACATCTCCGTGAGTTTCACCCCTCGCTCCTTTCCGCCGCCCTCAGTACCGCGTCCACGGCCTCAATACCTCGGCTCGCCACTCGGCACCTCCCAGTGATCCCACGCGGCGCCCATCGGCCACACCACAGCGAACGTCCACCACGGAAACAGCGCCGCCGCCAGCCGTACCTTAACCTTCCCGACCGGCCGCGACCAGAACGAATCAAGCTTGCGACCTTTGACCTCATGGAACACCATCAACCCACCCTCGCGGAACCGCACCAGGAAGTCCGGCGTGTACCGCACGCCCTCCGCCAACTTCAGCGTCGCCGGCTCGTAGCGCCATTCGTCCACGAGACCAGCCTTCCGCAGTACTTCCAGGTAGCCCGCGTATGCCGCCTCAGTCTTACTGCGGTAGGCTCCGGGTTCGCGCTTCGGCTTGGCTGCGCGCCCTGCGGCCCGCGTCTGGTTGTCTAGGAGTTGGCGGAATTGCTGCTCGGTGATGCCCACTATTTGCCCTCCCGATAGATCCCGCTCGCCGGCCAGAACATGAACCCGACCGGACCGGCTCCGAACAGATACAGGCTTGGGTACGCATGATCCCAGTACGGCCGCTGCGGGCATGCCGCGGAGGTGGTGAGGCGGGCTGGATCAGGCATCCCCGCCCCTCCGCGCCTGGTCGATAGCAGCGCCGCGCTCAATAGACGAACAGTACTGATCCGCAGCCATAATCCACCCGGTTCTCGCGTTACTCCCGGCATACTGGGTGACGATATACAGGGCGTTCAACTCGCCTAGCATCCGCATGAGTGTGTCGCGCGAGTAGGTAGCCCGTCCCTCAATGTGCGCGTCAAGGTGCTCGCAGATTTCAGACCACCGGCGCTCTACAGGACTCAGGCGCTCCCCCAGTTGCCGACGCTCCTCTGCAAGCTCAGCCTCGGCTTTCTCCCGGCGCTCGCGCTTGGCGGCAAGTTCCAGCGCCAACGTGTCCGCGCGGTTCTTCTCCCGCTCGGCATCGGCCTGGGCGGCGTGCATCTCGGCCTGCGCCCATTCCATGGATCTCTTCACGTCGTCTATGAAACTCACGGTTTCACCTCCGGCTCCTTCGAAGCAGCACGCCTGTATGCGCCGCTCCTTAGTTGCTCGATGACATAGGCGACCCAATCATCGATGCTGTGAAACCTGCGGCCGTCTCCAAGCGTCACCGATCCCCCATCCGCATCGCTGTACAGCGCGCTCTCCACCTCCGCGCCATTAAACAGCACCACAGATGCCCCGAGGGCGTCCGGGGGAGGCAACTCCAGCACGTCGCCAGTTATGTTGTTTCGAAACCTCACGGCTTCACCTCCGGCTCCCCGCCGAGCTCGGCAGGGCAAAGCTTTTGGGCCTCAGCGCGCAGGGCGGCTTCAATAGCCTTGGCACATGCGATCAAGCCTGCCCAATAGAGCGGCCCCGGACATCCGGATGCTGGCTCCCCCTGTGTGAAGGTGTGCGCTACCTCAATGGCCCGCTCCATCCCCTGCTTCCAGCCCTCCAACGCGGATCGCTGAGCGTATTCCCGTATCCAATCCCAGGAAGGACTAGCGGGGCAGTGCTCCCGCATCTCTATACCACAAGGACCTGCTGTAACTATGGTTGGCAGCACATTGTAGTTCGCCGTGCAGGTGCCAACGCTCTGGCACTCGAACTCCTCGTTACATCGCATACAGCGGTGCCGGTGCTGCTTACTCATTTGGGGTGTCTCCCTCGCGCCGGATGTTCGCGGCGAAGTCGGGGGCGGGGGTTGAGAGAGCGCGGTTGATAATCGCGGCTATCTGCCCGCACGCAAGCTGGTAATAATCGGCCGATTGTCTTCCTTGTGGTGGATCAGCGAATACCTGAATGTTACCCAGTGCCCCCCTAAGCCGCGCCACCTCGGCCAGCAACTCGGCCTCCCGCCGGATGTCTGCGACTAGTAGCATTCAGCTAATCCCCCGTTGTAGGCATATGGCCCGTCAGTCCCAGCAGGATCGGCGGTTGTGTAGTGTTGGCCGGGTTCTCCGTACCAAACTTCCCCATTTCCACAGCAATCACAGATTGCAACGTCTGACACCTTGCCTTCATCGGTTGCCATCCATGTCTGAACGGATTCGACTCCCTGTTCGGCGATGGATAATGGAGCTTGCTCAAGGTTTAGGAACCCGAAACCTCCGCAACGAGTACAATTCATCCCCGCTCCTTCCCGGCCTCGGCGCGCAGGGCCTTGGGCACCTCTACCCCGGCCTTCCGGAGTAAGGCTTCCGCGCTCGGCACCATTCTGTCGATGCACGCGCTGACCTCTCTCGGCACGGCGTCGTCTTCGACCGTGCCGCTCCCAGCGGATA
>DATMYF010000101.1:0-25315 GCA_035561075.1 Bryobacteraceae bacterium | reverse complement strand
CGGACGAGGGCAGTAAGAACGCGCTCGAGCTGCACGGGTCGATGGGCAGCATTCTGGCGGAAGGGACCATCGGGCAGGCTTCGCAGGGGAAGATGACGGCCATCCTGAAGGAGGGCGCGGGAGGGTACGACGCGAAGCAGGCGCGCGACGCCGCTGGAGGGTTCGAGATCTCGCCGGAGCCGGTGAACATGTACCAGGCGGAGATCGAGGCGTTCGGCCGCGCGGTGCTCGAAGGCGCGGAACCCCCAGTGGGGGCGGAGGCGGGCCTGCGCAGCCAGAAGGTGCTGACGGCCTGCTACGAATCGGCCCGCACCGGGCGGGTGGTGGAGGTCTAAAGTAGAGGCGGTAGTTCGCTTCCGGCGTCCGCCTGATGGCGCATCTGCTCGCGGTGTGAGTCCAGATGCGCCATCGTAGCGCAGCCTGTACACTCAGAAGATTGCCATGCGTTTCCGGCGCGAGTGGGGGATACGCGCAGCGCTCGTGGTGCTGTCCCCGATCACACTGTTCGCACTGCTCGAAATCGCTCTGCGCGCCGGAGGCGCCGGGTTTCCGTCCGCGTTTTTCATCCGGGTGCCGGGGCAAGAGGTGCGCGTCCCCAACGGGCGCTTTGGCGAACGCTTCTTCCCACACGGATTGGCACGCGTACCCGCCCCCCATTTGCTGGCGGAGCGCAAGCCAGATAATACATACCGCATTTTCGTCTTTGGCGAGTCCGCGGCGATGGGGGTGCCGGAGCCGGGGTTCAGCTTTGCCCGCATCCTTGAACTGCTGCTCGCCGCACGGTATCCCGGACTGCGCTTTGAAGTAGTGAACACGGCTATGACGGCGATCAACTCGCACGCCATTCTAGCCATAGCCCGGGAGTGCGCCGCGTACGAGCCGGATCTGTTCGTGGTTTACATGGGGAACAACGAGGTGGTCGGGCCGTATGGGCCTGGCACGGTGTTTACCCCGGCCATGAGCCGGCTGCCGCTCATCCGGCTGAACGTCTGGCAGCGCTCCACTCGCACAGGGCAGTGGATCGGCTCGTTGCTGACCTCGCGGGAGCCGAAGCCGGATTGGCGGGGGATGGAGATGTTTCAGGATCGCCTGGTGCGGCACGATGACCCACGGCTCGCCGAGACGTACGGCCACTTCCAGCGCAACCTTGAGGACATCGCTGCGGCTGCACGGCGGGCGGGAGCGCCGGTGCTGCTCTCAACCGTAGCGGTCAACCTGAAGGATTCGCCGCCGTTTTCGGGCGCCGCGGCTACGGAGCAGTTCCGCGCGGGGCAGCGATGGATGGCAGCCGGCGACGCGGCCAGCGCGGGGCAGGCATTCGCGCGCGCGCGGGATCTGGATGAGCTGCGGTTTCGCGCCGATACGCGAATCAACGCGCTTATCCGGGAGGTCGCCACGCGCCAGGGGGCGGTTTTGGCGGATGCCGAGCGGGCTTTCGGCCCAGTCCCCGGCGCGGAGCTGTTTTACGAGCACGTGCACTTACGTTTTGCGGGGAATTATCTGCTGGCGCGTACAATCGCGGAGCGTATTCAACTCCCGGGCCGGCCAGTGGGCGAGTGGCCGGATGCGCAGCGTACCGCCGCGCTCCTGCCCTACACGCAGTGGGACGGGTACCGCATGGCCGCACAGATGCACGCGATGATGGAGCGGCCGCCATTTACGAAACAGGCCGGCTATGCAGCCGCGCGGCTGGAGCGGCTGAGGGAAATCGCTGCCCGGCCTGACCCTGCCGGCGCCCTTTCCGCCTACGGCGCGGCGACCGCAGCCCGCCCGGACGATATGCACCTGGCGTTGCGGTACGCCGAACTCCTGCGTGCGGCCGGTCGCCCCGGCGAGGCCTCGGACGTGTGGAGGAAGTTGATCGCGCAGGCGGGCATAATCAAGGAGTGGCATGCCGGCTTGGCCAACGTCCTGAGCGACGAGGGTCGGCAGGAAGAAGCCATCGTGGAATACCAGCAGGCGCTGAAACTCGACCCGGAGTTCGACCTCGCGCAATTCGGCTGGGGGTTGGCTTTGGCCCGGCAGAAGCGGGCCGCGGACGCAGCGAACCACTATCGGGAGGCGCTGCTCATTAATCCGTCCTATGCGGAGGCGTACAATAACCTGGGACTGGCGCTGGGCGAGCCGCGCGAAGCCGAGGGATGCTACCGCGCGGCGATACGGCTGCGCCCCGACTACGCGGAGGCCCGCAATAACCTGGCGATCTCGTTGGCTGCGCAGGGTCGCCTCGGGGAGGCTGTATCGGAGTTGCAGGAATCCATCCGCCGCCAGCCGGGTTTCGCCGGCGCGCACTTTAACCTCGCCGGCATGTTGGCGCGTCTGGGCCAGACGCGGGAAGCAGCCGCCCAGTACGAAGAGGCGCTACGGCTCCAGCCGGATTACCCCGAGGCCTGGGCCGGGCTCGGCGCGGTCTGGTTTCATGGAGGCGATTTCGCGCGCGCGGCGGAAGCTTACGCGCGCGCCGTCGAGGGCCGGCCGCAAGAGGCGCAACTGCATTACGATTACGGACTGGTGCTGAGCCGCCAGGGCAAGCTCGACGAAGCCATCGCGCAATACCGCGAGGCGCTGCGGCTCAATGCGGGTTCCGCGGACATCCACAATAACCTGGGTACCGCGCTGGCGCGCCGGGGACGCTTCACGGAAGCCGCGGAGCATTTCCGGGCAGCCCTCGAGCTGCGGTCCGATTTCACGGCCGCGCGGCTTAACCTGGAACGCGTGGTGCGTGCCTCGGCGGAGGGAAAATGAAGCGCGTTTGGGCCGCATGGAAGCGGGTAGCGCGGCGGATAGGCGACTGGCAGGCGCGTGTGCTGCTGACCATTTTTTACTACACGGTATTTGCCCCCTTCGCCCTGCTGGCGCGTTCCGCCAGAAAGCCCCGGTGTGGATGGCAGCCTCGGCCGGATCCTGACAACGACCCGCTGGCGCGGGCCGGGCGCCAGTACTGATCGCATGTACGTTCTCGGCATATCCTGCTACTTCCACGATGCGGCGGCGGCCCTGCTGGCGGATGGCCGGCTGATCGCCGCCGCTGAAGAGGAACGCTTCAGCCGCCGAAAACACGATTTCTCTTTCCCGGACCACGCCATCGAGTTCTGCCTGACTACAGCGGGGATCCGCGCCGCCGACGTAGATTATGTGGTCTTCTTCGAGAAGCCGTTCGTCAAGTGGGAGCGGCTGCTGGTTTCGTGCCTCGAAGCCTTCCCGCACTCGCGGCGCGTTTTCCAGGAAGCCATGGTCTCCTGGCTTGCCGACAAGCTCTGGATCAAACACCTGATCCAGCAGCGCCTGGGCGTGCCGGCCGCGCGCATTCTCTTCAGCGAGCACCACCTCTCGCATGCCGCGAGTGCCTTCCTCTGCTCGCCGTTTGAGGACGCAGCCATCCTCACAGTGGACGGCGTAGGCGAGTGGGCTACTGCGGCCATCGGTGTTGGGCGCGGCACAGATGTCCGGCTGCTCGAGGAGATCCAGTATCCGCACTCGCTGGGGCTGCTCTACAGCGCGTTCACGGCGTTTCTCGGCTTCGAGGTGAATGAAGGCGAGTACAAAGTGATGGGTCTGGCGCCGTATGGCGAGCCTCGTTACGTGGACGAGGTCAATCGCCTCATCCGCATCGCGCCGGACGGCAGCTTCGAACTGGACCTGACCCACTTTTCCTTTCACTACTCGACGGAACGCACGTTCAGCCCGCGGTTCGAGCGTGTCTTCGGTCCGGCTCGCGACCCGAGCCGGCCGTTTTCGCTATGCGACCCCGAGGCGCGCCGGTACGCGGACGTGGCGGCCAGCGTTCAGCGGGTAACCGAAGACGTGCTGCTGGGCATGGCACGTCGCGCAGCAGAGGTGACTGGCCTTCCGCGGCTGTGCATGGCCGGTGGTGTGGCGCTCAACAGCGTGGCGAACGGCCGTATCTTGAGGGAATCGCCGTTCCGGGAGATCTATATTCAACCGGCGGCGGGAGACTCCGGTGCGGCTCTCGGCGCAGCGCTGTGGGGATGGAATACTGTGCTGGGGAACCCGCGCGGTTTCGTCATGGAGCACGCCGCCTGGGGGCAGGAACATTCCCCCGATGCCGTGCGGAAGGTACTGGATTCCGCTGGCGTACCGTACGGCCCGTGCGATGACGACGCCGTTGCCGAAGCACTGGCCGGGGGCGGTATCGTGGGTTGGGTGGATGGCCGCTTCGAGTGGGGGCCGCGCGCCCTGGGCCATCGCAGCATTTTGGCGGACCCGCGGCAGGCGGGCATGAAAGACCGCATCAACGCTGCCGTAAAATACCGCGAGCCCTTCCGGCCTTTCGCCCCGGCGGTGATCCCGGAGGCGGCCGAATCCTGGTTCGATCTGCCCGGCGCCGCACGGCAGTGGCCGGCGCGGTTCATGCTGTATGTGGCGCCCGTGGCGGAGGCCCGGCGCGGTGAGATTCCCGCCGTCACGCACGTGGACGGTACCGCGCGCGTTCAGGTGGTGCACCCCGCAACCCACCCGCGCTTTCATCGGCTGATCGAGAGCTTCGGCCGGATCACCGGCACGCCGGTGCTGCTGAACACGTCCTTTAACGTGAAGGGCGAACCAATCGTCAACACACCCGCCGAGGCGCTCGAGACGTGGCGCCGCACCGGCATTGACCTGCTGGTGCTCGGCGATTTTATGGTCAGAAAAGCGTGTAAATAAACGGCGCGATGGCGGAGCTCTGTCCTAGCGCAACCAGCGCCCCGAATACCAGCAGCATTACGATCATGGGCGTCAGCCACCACCACTTGCGGTGCCAAAAGAAGCCCAGCAACTCGCCGGCGATACCGGCATGCGACGCGATGCTTGCCGTCAAACGCATGTGCGCCGTCAATCCTTCGCGGCGTGGAGCGCGACCAGCATGCGCGTAGCCGCATCCACCATCATCTCGCCGGAGCCCTCGCCGCAGCGCGCGCTCTCGGATTCGTACGCGCCTTCGGGGTATGCCTTGCGGTTGGGCACGTAGCCCACCGAGCCGTTGGCAAGCTCGGCGATAACCGTGTACTGGAAGGGCGAGGCGGTCTTGATGGCCATGCCCAGTTCGGTGAAAATTTCGCCCGGCAACCCCACCCACGCCAACTGCTTGCCCACGGTGATCACCTGGACTTCGGCATCCAACGGCTTGCGCTCCCGCGCCGCCACATCGATAATCTTGAACGCGCGCACCAGATCCATAAACGGTGCGGCATTCGGTTTGCCGAACAATGGCGTGATCTTTTGCGCCCACTCCACATCGCCCGGCCGAATTTCCGGCAGCGGCAGCCGCAGCATCTCACTGCGAACGCGCGGCGAGCCAGCTTCCACGGCCTCGAGATGCTTCATGGTCCTGAGGACCTCGGCGGCCAGCACGGTGCCGATGCGGGCGGCTTCGCCGTGCCCTTTCTGCGGGTCACGGGTGCTTACGTCGATGTGGTTGAGGTTTCCGGCGCAGCCTATGGTAAAGAGCGTAAGAAGGTCCGGTCCCTTTACCGCGCCTAGCAGTTTTGCGAGCGTGTACGCATAGTCGGCCGAATACTGCACGCCGCCAACGGTGTCCAGGTGCAGAGCGTAATTGACGTAGGTTGCCACAGGCTTGCCGCCGGCGCCTTCAAAGTAGACCACGGGGACCCCGGGGTCGATCGGCCCCGCGGGTCGCACGATGTTGGGGTTCAGTTTGCCGGGGTTCCATCCCACGCTGCCGTTCTTCATGTGAAAGCGCCGGTTGAACGTAAGGGAGGGTTCGCGCCCGAGACCCGCCGAAACCCGCGTGGGCTGGAGTGAGGCGTCGGCGAGCCGGATGCTTTCCGCAATCTTGCCGGGCAGGTTCTCCGCGTACTCCTTGGTAAGGCGCAGCATCTCGCCTTCCAGGTTGTAACGGGTGCGGCCCGCCAGGATCACCGGGCCGGTATGGGTATGGGTCGCGCTGATCATGACGTCCGCGCCGCGGAGCACACCGCCGGAGTCGATCGCCTTACGGGCGGCGTCGATAATTTCGCGCGGCAGGCCCGATACGTCGCACGCCACGATGCCGGCCTTCTGGCCATTGCTTTCAAAGACCAGAGCTTTGGCGTAAAGGTCATCGTGGACGCCTTCGGCACCGCGGTTATAGTAATAGCCCGACATGGCTACACCCTGCGGCGGCGTGATCTTCACTGCCGCCGTGCCGACCCGCAGTTCGGCCGCGGGTGCCATTAGCACGCAAGCGAACACGATACCTATGAGGCGCATATTGAGTTTCCTGTGATCTATTCCAATTCGGGCGGCACGTTACCGTAGTTCCATGGAACCTTGTACGGCGGCGCCATGGGGGGCTCCGGGATGCGCGCCGGGGTGAGTTGACGCGCGAGTTCCACGCCCGCTCTGACCATTTGGTTGCCGGCATCCGGCACCAGATTCGTATATGCAGTAAGACGCGTTTCGTACCCTCCGCCGTGCGGTCCGAGAGCTTCTTCGGTCGGAACGTAACCCACGCAGCCGTTTGCCAGTTCCACGGGACAGGTCAGCTTGAACGGGCTGCCGGCTTTGATGTCGAGCCCAAGCTGGCAGAACATTTCCCCGGGGGCGGCTACAAAAACCGCCGGCCCCACCTGGATGGCCTGGACCTCGGCGTCCACTACCGGCTCTTTCGCGATGAGGGCGTCCAGCATGGCCGTCTCTTTTGCGAAGGTCCATTCGGTGACGCCGGCCTCCCTGGGATCCTGGCGAACGATGTCAAGCGCGCGGCGCACCTTCGCGGGGCTGGGCTTGCGGCGAGGAATCCGCAGCACCTTCTGGCGCACACCGAGCGGCGGCGCGGCCTCGGCCGGGTACATGCTCAGCAGCAATTTCACCGCCTCCGCGCCTACGCGACCGCCCACCAGCCGGCACCACTGTTCGGCACCGGGGTTCGTGTGCGGGTCGAGGTTGTCCACCTGGGTCACGTCGCCACAGAAGCCTTGCAGGAATACCACCACGGCCTGGGGATCGACCGCGCCGCGAATGGTCCTCTCGAGATCATAGATCCAGTTTGCCGAGATGCCTCCGGGGCTCGTCGTGGCATGGCAGCAGTAGTGAACCACGCAACCGCGCAGCCGGCCGTCAGCCGACCAGGAGCCAATAACGGTGACGTCTGGATCCGTCGGCCCGGCCACTTCGACGATTTCCGGATTGCCTTTGCCGGGGTGCGTCCAGCTCTGGCCATTTTTCATGCGGAAGCGGCGGTTGTACGCCACACGATTTTCAATACCGCGTCCGAAACCCGTGCGCAGCGCCGCGCGACTCGAATCCGCCTGGCAGACCGCTTCCACGATTTCGTTTTCCACCAGTTTCAGGTAGGCGGGGTGGGCGGCGGACGATTTCTCGTAGGCCAGTTGCCGCACCAGCGGGGAGGCGTGATCGTACTCGCCGGGCTGGACCATGCCGGTGGGCCCGGAGGAGTGCGAGTGCGAGGCACCCACCATCACCGCTTCGGGCGGAATCCCGCAACGCTCCTGGATCTGGCGCCGGGCCGCCAAAACCAGCGCGCGCGGAAGGATAAGCGCGTCGACCCCCACTAGGGCGACGCGGCCGGTGCCGTCATGAAAGACCGCCGCGCGAACCTTGCAGGCATCGTGGATCGCGCGATGAAACACCTTTGAGTAGCCTCCCGGCTGCTCCATCCCGATTTCCGGGGTGATGTCCCGCTCCGCGAAGCCGGCGGTGGGGACTCCGCCAGAAGCACGCGGGGCGCCCTGGGCGGTGCCGCGAAGGGCTGAGGCTGCAGCTACGGTCTCAACAAATTGGCGTCGGTTCATCTTTTTCGTACTCCGGACATTGATACTGCAATCATACACGGCTGCTCCGGACGGCGTTCAGCCCGGAGCAGCCGGATGAAACCGGGACGCGTCAGAACTCGAATCTCGCCCGCAATTGGAGGTTCCGGGGTCCAGCCATTTCGCGCCCACCCGTGCCTCCTTCCCGAAGCTGATAGGTCCGCGCCACCGAAGCCGGCGCGGAGATGTTCGCAAACGGGAAATCGAAAATCGGGTGGTTGGCGATATTAGTGAACATGCCCTGAATCACGAATTTCAGCCGTTCGCGGATCGGGAAGTCCTTAATCAGGCTGAGGTGTTGCAGGTTCATGCCGGGGCCCTCGAGAATGTTTGCCCCGGAGTTGCCGAAGCGTCCCTTCGGCGGCACCACGAACGCCGAAGGGTCGAACCACTTGTTCCGGTCGCGCTGGCCGGGCGAATAGTTGCCGTCGGCAATGCGGTCAGGTAACCCACCGGACGTATTCGTGTTGGAGGCGTCAAAGCCGCTGAAAGTGGGCGTGAAATACTGGCCGCTCTGGAAGTACGAGACAAAGCCCAGTTGCCAGCCGCCGACCAACTGATTGACAACGCCGGGGGCGGAAGTGAGGAATCGGCGCCCCTTGCCGAACGGCAGGTCGTAAGTGGCGTTCAGCACGACGCGGTGGCGCGAGGTGTAGGCATCGCGTCCCCACCAGAGGTGATCGTAGGGGTTCTCCATATTCGTCATGTTGTTCAGGTTCGACGCGATCGTGTAGTGGCCGTCGAACAGGAAAGCCCCCGCTTTGCGCTGCACCTCGATCTGCCCGGAGTTGTAGGTCGCCTCGCCGTCCGAATAGGTGTAGGATGCGCCAACGAACTGAGACCATGGCCGCCGGTCGGCACTGAAGGGAATGAGACTGGGCTGCGGCTTGTTCAACCCGAGCCCGTAGTTCAGACCCTTGCTGCGCGATCCGATATAGGAGGCCCGCACGCCCCATTTCCCGAGCTCCTTTTCCAGGCTGACGTTGAACTGGTGAATGACGCCGTGCTTGGTATCGAGCGGGTATCCCGCAACGCTCTGCGACGGGATCGTAGCCGAGGCCAGCGACGAGGGGAACGGGTTGGGGAACGAGAGGAACGGCACGCCATTAGTAATGGTGTTGAAATACGACTCGGAGATCTGGAACGGTCCTGTGCCCTGGGCGCGGAAGAAGTTGCTGAAAGCCTCGGTGTACTGCCCGTAACCGCCGCGGATCACGAACCCTTCTTGCAGCCGGTAGGCAGCGCCGATCCGTGGCCGGAAGTTCTTCTTTGAGGCATTTGGCACTACCTGGCCCGTGGCGATGGTGATCCTCGGGGAATACAGGGGGCTGATCCTCGCCTTGGCCTCCTGCGGCACGATTACGTTGCCGCTGGCGGGGTCCCAGTTGTACTGCAAGCCATCGGCGTACTTCGACGGGGCGAAGTAATCCCAGCGCAGGCCGTAATCGAGGGTCAGGCGGCGGCTCACCTTGAAGGTGTCGGTAATGAAAAGGCCCCATTCATAGGCCTTCTGGTTCCGGTCCGTCAACGGGTCCAGGCGTGTGCTGTTGTACGGCAGGCCCAACAGGAAATCGCCGTAGTCGATGCCGCTGAGGCTTCCATTGAAATTGAAGGTACCGTAGGTGCCCGTTGGAATGCCGAAGTTGTGGTCCCGGAACACCCGCAGGTCGCTGCCCCACTTGATTACGTGCTTCCCGGTCGACCAGGTCATCGAGTCGGTAAACTGGAAGATGTTCTGGTCCAGGTTGACGCCGCCGGGCTGCTGAAACAGTTGCTGCAAGCCGACAAACGTCATTTGTGGGAATCCCCCAGCCTTGTAGCCCTTGGGGTTCACGCCCTGTAATCCGATGGCTGCGACGGCCTGATCGCCGGTCTGCGGAGTGAAGCCGCCGGTGGTCTCGTCGTCGATGAAGTAGTCCTTGATCCAGCCCCAGTTGAAAGAGTTGACCAGGGTCGGGGAGAAGACGTGCGTGTCGTTGGCCACGATGGAGTGGTGCCGGCGCTGTCGTGTCCACGTGCCAAGATTCTCGAATGACCCGTTCAGGATGTAAGGTGTTACGCGGTTGATGTACCGCCCAAAAAGTGTGTTCTTTTCCGAAATCTTCCAATCGAGACGGTCGGTGTGAGAATCCCACCGGTAGAGATCGGTTGGGTGCGGGAACAGAAACCCGTAGTTCTGGTTCGTGGAATTCGGCAGGCCCTGGTTCGGCTTCGGGATGTAGAGGTCCTGGGTCTTCTGGGACACGGGGTTGATCCTGTTCGCGGGGATCACGTTGTTGGGGAACGGAATGCCCGTCAGGGGATCTTTCAGCACCACCGGTGTGGCCTGAGTCAGGTAGGAAGAGAAGTCACCCGAACGCATCGCCAACGTCGGAACGTTGCGGTTATAGAAACTGGAGCTGGGAATGCGCACCAGGCTGTACCCGAAATAAAAGAACAGCTTGTCTTTGATCACCGGGCCGTTGATGTTCGCGCCGCCCCGGTGCTCCTTGTACGGGACCTTTTTAGGGCTGAAGTAATTGCGGGCCTGGAGTGCCGAGTTGATCACATCGTAGTACACCTTGCCATGAAACTTGTTCGTGCCGGCCTTGCCGGCCATCGAGAACTGCGCGACCCGCGAGTACTCGGCCGAATTGTTCACGGCCACAACCTGCAGGTCCTCGAAGTCGTTCATGTTCTGAACCAAGTTCACCGAACCATCGCTGGTGACGCCGTCCAGGTTCTCCACCACCTGGCTCTGCCCGGCGAACCGCAGCGTCCAGCCGCCCTGGGCGGTCTGGATGTTCGGCAGGGTGGTCATGTACGCCTGTGGGAAGTAGCTTTGGCTGAGCGGGCTGTCCACATAGGCGCTGGTGCTAAATCCGTTCGCCACCTGGCTGCCTTCCGTGGCGATCAGTTGTGCACCGCCACCGGCAACCGTGACCTCGGTGCCAACCGACCCCAGTTCCAGGACGACATCGATGCGGCGCGTTTCGCGCGCGCGAAGGATGATATTATCGGCCACGGCGTTCTTGAATCCCGACGCGGTTGCAGTGAGTTTATACGTGCCGAGGGGCACATAGGGAATTTCAAAATCGCCGCTCTCGCTCGTGGTCGCCTTTCTGCTGACATTCGTTTCCACGTTGATGAGTTCGACACTCACGTTGGGAACGAGTGCGCCGGTAGGATCGGCGATCGTACCGCGTACAGTTGAAAGATCGCCTTGCGCCAAGAGCGTGGCGCAGAAGACCAGGACGATCGGGATCAGACGCAAAATGCTGCCCTTCTGGACGTATCGACTGTTCATGTACCCGCCTCCATACTGTGAAGTGTTTTTAAGAGCCCCGTGATTTAGATGTGTTTATCACGATCCCAGTGGGATGTCAATGTAAAATTTAAAATAACGGCCCAACTACCCAGCCACGAGCGGGGCGGTGTAGACTATCCGGGTATCCCAACCGAGGGGTGGCGGAAACCAATGCGCAGCTATAACCGGATGTTCGTCGGCATCTTGCTCGCTGGAGCGGCCCTGGCGGGCTCGCCTGCCGCAGGCGGCCTCAAGATTGGCGTGGGCCGGACCGTGATTACGCCCCCGCTCGATGTTCCGATGGCGGGCTATTATTACCCCCGCTCGGCCGACGGCGTACATGACGACCTGCATGCAAGTACGCTGCTGTTCGACGACGGACGCACCCGCGTGGCGCTGGTCGCCTGCGAACTCGTCCACGTGACACGCGAGGCGGTGGAAGCCGCTCGTGAAAAGATTCATGCGAAGTGGGGCATACCGGCCAGCCACGTACTGATCAGCGCGACGCATTCCCACACCGGTCCCATTGTGAGTTCCCCGGAGTACATGCGCATGCTCGGCACCTGGATTGCCGACAGCGTCACCACCGCCGAGGGCCGGAAGTGCCCCGCGCGGCTCTTCACTGCGGTGGAGAAGGAGGCGTCGATCGCGCATTACCGCCGTTACCTGATGAAGGACGGCAGCGTGCGCACGAATCCGTGGATCGTTCCCAACGCGCCGCCCGATTTCGTCAATCCCGATGTGGTGCGTCCCATAGGCGCTACCGATCCGGACGTAGGGGTGCTCTATGCGGAGGATGACTCGCGCGCTCCGCTGGTAACGTGGGTCAACTATGCCATGCACCAGGACACGGTGGGCGGGACCTGGATTTCCGCCGATTACGCCTACTACCTGGGGCGCTTCCTTTCCAATTTCAAGGGGCCCGACATGCCCACAGTGTTCACCATCGGGGCGGCGGGGAATATCAACCACTACGACATCCGGCGGCCCGGGCCGCAGCGGGGTCCTGAGACGGCCCGGCGATTCGGTGAGGTCCTGGGCTCCGCCGTTACCAAGGCGTACACTCACATGGAAGGCGTGAGTAATCCCGAGGTGCGGGCGATTTCGGAGACGATCAGCCTGCCGCTGGCAAAGATCACCGCTCAGGAGGTCGAGGAATCCCGTAAGCTGCTGGCGCAGCCGCCTCCGCCCAACCTGGATTTCACCATCGAGCGCGTGCAAGCGGCCAAGGTGTTGGCGGTTCACAAACGGAACGGCCAGCCGGTGCGGGCGGAAATACAGGTGATCGCGGTGGGCCCCGTGGCGTTCGTGGGCATTCCGGGCGAACTCTTCGTGGAACTGGGGCAAAGGATCAAGAAGACATCGCCGTTCCGTTACACGTTCATTGTGGAATTGGCGAACGACTCGATCGGCTATATCCCGACCAGGGAAGCGTACGCCGAGGGTAGTTACGAACCAACCAGCACGTCGCTGGCCGCGGGCGCCGGCGAGCAGATCGCGGACACGGCAGCGCGGCTGTTGAAGCGACTCGCGCAGCCGTAGCACAACAAGGGGAGCCGTCGTGAGCCGGTGGGGAACCCGTATCGCGATCTTCGGCATGGTGCTTGCCGCGCGCACGTGGGGGCAGCCGGCCGCGATCACAATCGATTATCCGGAAGACGGCTCGATCTTTCCTCCTGAAATCACGGCGCCCACTTTCCTGTGGCGCGACACGAGCGCCGCCACAGCGTGGCGCATCGAGGTCGCATTTGGCAATGGCGCTGCCGCTATCCGCGCACGCGTCCACGGAGAGCGGCTGCGCATAGGCGAGACCGACCCGCGCGCGGTGGCGGACACCAACGCACCGCCCGCGCTTGGACCGCGCGAGGCTGCGGCGTGGACTTGGGTGCCCGGCGCGGCGGAATGGGAGGCGATCAAACACCATTCCGTTGAGCGCACCGCGGTCATCACCATAACCGGCCTGAAGGATGAAGCCGCCGTTTCGTTCGGCCGTGTAGGCATCCGGACCTCGAAGGACCCCGTCGGCGCGCCAATCTTCTATCGCGACGTACCGCTGATGCCCTCGGAGCTGAAGCCGGGCGTGATCAAACCCCTGAGCCGGGCCGCGATACCCCTGGTGGCGTGGCGGTTGCGCGATGTGGGCCAGCCCCGAAGCCGTTTGCTGGTAGAGGGTCTTCATAGTTGTGCGAATTGCCACTCGTTCTCCCGCGACGGGAAGACGCTCGGGATCGAGATGGACGGCCCGCAGAACGAGAGGAAGTACGCCTTCGCCCCTATTGCGCCTCGCATGTCCATCCGCAACGAAGACGTGATCACCTGGACTTCCGTGCCGCCGGATCCGGGCCGGAAGACGCTCGCGTTTATGCCGCAGCTTTCACCCGACGGGCAATTTGCCGTAGCCACCGTCAACGAAGCCGTCTACGTTTCGAATTTCAAGGATTATCGTTTCCTGCAGGTGTTTTATCCGACACGCGGCATACTGGCAGTTCACAGCCGCGCCACCGGCCGGACCGCGGCCCTGCCTGGCGCGGACGACCCACGCTTCGTACAGACAAGCGCCGTGTGGAGCCCCGGGGGCGATTACCTCGTATTCTCCCGGGCTCCCGCGCGGGACCCCTATCCTGAAGGTCTGAAGATCGCGGAATACTCGAACGACCCGAACGAGGTTCCGATGCGCTACGACCTGTATCGCATTCCCTTCAACGGGGGCCGCGGCGGGCACGCGGAACCTATACCGGGCGCCTCTCGCAACGGCATGAGCAATACGTTCCCCAAAGTCTCGCCGGACGGCCGCTGGATCGTGTTCGTGCAGTGCCGCAACGGCCAGTTGCTGCGACCCGATGGAAAGCTTTACATCGTTCCCGCGGAAGGCGGCGAGGCGCGGCGGATGCGCTGCAACACGCCGCTGATGAACTCGTGGCACAGCTTTTCCCCGAACGGCCGTTGGCTGGTTTTTTCTTCTAAGAGCCGCTCGCCGTATACGCAGATGTTCCTGACCCACATCGACGAGCAGGGCCACGACAGCCCGGCGATCCTCATCGAGAATGCCACCGCGGCCAATCGCGCGGTGAACATCCCGGAATTCGTGAACATCCCGGCTGAAGGGCTACTGCAGGTCGAGGTCCCGGCAGCCGAGTTCTACAGGGTGTTCGATGACGCGTGGGAACTTGCCGGGAAGGGCCGCTACGGAGAGGCGATCGCGGAGTGGAACAAGGCCCTGGAACTCAGCCCCGGCGACGCCAAGGCCCACAATAACCTGGGCACGGCGCTCGCGCGGATGGCCCGCCTGGACGAGGCGATGACTCACTGGCGCAAAGCGCTGGGGGCTGACCCCGGACTCACCGAGGCCCACAATAATCTGGGTATCGCGCTGGTTGGGAAAGGGATGCTGGAGGAAGGCATCGCGCATTTCCGGAAGGCTCTGGACGGCAATCCCGCTTCCGCCGAGATACACGATAATCTCGGCATGGCTCTGCTCCGGAGGGGAAGGCCGGACGAGGCGATGCAGGAGTTCCGAAAGGGTCTGGAGGTTGACCCCCGGTATCCGGGCGCTCACAGGAACCTGGGCATCGCGCTGGCCGGGCGAGGTAAGTTCGACGAGGCCATCGCGCATTTCCGGCAGGCTCTGGAAGCCGCCCCGGAAGATGCCGAGACCTGGTACAACCTCGGGGTCGCCATGGCTGCGAAAGCCCAATGGGACGAAGCTCAGGCAAGCTATGAAAAAGCTCTCAAGGCCAATCCGAACTACGTCGAAGCGTACAACAACCTGGGGAGCATCATGGCGCGGAAGGGCACCATGGAGGAAGCCATCGCGCGGTGGCGCAAGGCTCTCGATATCAATCCGGAGTTCGCCCCGGCGCAATTCAACCTGGCGAGTGCGCTCTATTCCCGCGGAAATGTTCCGGAAGCGCTGGCGCACTGGCGTGCGGGCCTGCGGCGGGACGCCCGCTATGTGCCCGCTCTGACGCAGACGGCGTGGGTGCTGGCGACGTGCCCTGACGGAGCCGTCCGCAACGGTAAAGAAGCGGTCACACTCGCGTCGCGAGCCGCCGAGTTGACAGGGGGGCGAGACCCGGCAATTCTCGATACGCTAGCGGCCGCATACGCCGAGGTGGGCCGCTATGCAGAAGCGGTCTCGACCGCCCGCCGCGCGCTGGACATTGCCCGTCAGCAGGACAAGAAAGCGTTGGCCGGAGCGCTCAAAACGCGCATGGCGCTATACGAGGCGCGAACCGCATTCCGCGTGCCGGTGTCGCGGTAGTCTACTGTGCGTGCAAGGTCCGCAACATACCCAGCACCGTATCGACGATCTTCGGCGCAGCCTCGATCTCGAGGATGTTGGTGCCACGCCAGGTCTCGTACCCGCCTAGCTTGTGGTGCTCGACTGTCGGAAGATAGCCGTAAGAGCCGTTCGCGAGCGAAATCGTGAAGCTTGTCGGGAAGGGGCTCTTCTGCCGGAGTTCCAGGCCGATTTCGACGAAGACCTCGTTCGGAATCGCGGCGATCCCGACGTCGCCGACGCGCAGCGCCTGCAGGATCAGAGGAAGCCGGGCCGGATAGTTCCGCATATTCATCGTGCGGCGCGCGTACGTAACCTCGTGGACGTGGCGCGGTTTCTCACCCGCGGGGCGGTTCAGGACAGATTCCGCCCACTCAATATCCGCCTTGCCCGGCAGCCGGACGGCTAGTGAAATCTCGGTGGCTGCGGCGCCCAGGGGCACCCAATCGCGGTGCTTCGTAACGCGGTACGCTTTAAATACCTCCGCGGCCACCAGGTCGGCCACCACCCGCATCTTCTCGTAGGGTGCCCACTTGCGGGGCTCTTTCTCGCCGAAGAAGTTGATGTTATTGATGTTCCCGCTGGTACCGTTCGACATAATCCCGACGAACGGCGGATCCTGCGAGCCGGCCCCCAGCAGTTCCTCGATGCGCTTCGCGAAAACCGCAAAGTAATCCGCCGAGACTTCGCGCGCCGGCACGCCGCCGACGTAGTGGAGCGAGTAATTGGCCAGCAGGGCGATCGGGCGTCCACTCATCGACTGAACCGAAAGGAAGTGGATTGTCGGGTCGGTCGGCCCCGCGGGCTCCAGCAGGTTCGGATCGCCGGGCCGGGGGTTCATAACCACCTGGTCCTGACCGCCGAACGGGTTCGGCATGGGCACCCCGGGCTTCATGCGCCAGCGGCGGTTGAACACCTGCGACGGTTCCGCGCCGCGACCCCAACCGATACGGGCGGGCTGCATGTTCGCAATGGCGCGCAGCACTCCGTCCACAATGCGCGACGCTAGAAAGCGCTGGTAATCGTCGAGCGGCTCTCCAGGGATGATGCCGCCATTGCCACGGGCGCTCGCGGCGGAATGCGTGTGGTCGGCCGACATCAGCATGTTCGCGACGGGAATCCCGGTCTTTTCGTGCAGCACGCGCTTGGCTTCGTCGTACACGTTACGGGAGATGCCCACGTTATCGCTGACCACGATGACCAGTCTGGTGGAACCGTCATCCAGGACGAGGCAGCGTGAGTGCAGTTCGTCGTGCACGTTGGCGGCGGGTACGGGATTCCAGCCGCCAACGAGCGGCGAACCGAGCGGAGGCGTGATATTGCTGGTTGCGGCGCCGGCCCGGAACACCCGGGCTTGCTCCGTTTGTGCGGCAAGAAGGCCAGGCACAACAACCGAGATAAGCAATGCGAAACGGAACATCAACATGGTGAATCCCCCTTTCGGCAAAGGTCGGCGCGGAGATCGCGCTTATCGGAACTGTAAACCATAGGGTGCTCCCGGCCGAGGCTGATGTATATCAAAGCTGCCCCCTTGTGTCAATTCGAAATGCGTTTCTCGGTCCGGTTGGCGACCGACCTTGCCCAGGCATCTCCCAGGATCGCGTATGATACTGGCATGTCTATTTTAACCAGACGTACTTTTTTGGCGACGGCGCCAGCCGTCCTGGGGGCACAATCCCCAAACAATACCCTTCGCGTGGCGATGGTTGGCGTGGGGAATCGCGGCAGTCTCGCTTTGTTGCCGGCCATACTCGAAGTGCCCGGTGCCCAAGTGGTGGCGGTCTGCGACATAATCCCCGAGCGTGCGGAGAAAGCCGCTGCAGCCGTGGCGGCCAAAGGCGGTTCGGCCAAAACCTACACGGATTTCCGCAAGATGCTCGACACGCGCAAGGACATCGATGCGGTGATGGTGGCCACCCCCGACTGGACCCATAAGGATATCGACATCGCGATCCTGGAAGTTGGGAAGCATCTCTACGCCGAGAAGCCGCTCGCGCTCACGCCCGCCGATTGCAAGGCCATTGTGACGGCCTCCAAGCAGGCCAAAGGCATCATGCAAGTGGGTTTTCAGTTGCGTCACGACCCGAATCGGAACGCGGCTGAAAACTTCATACACGGCGGCGGCATCGGCAAAGTTTTGATGTGCCACGGCATTCGCCATGGTGGTGACCTGCCGCGCCATATCCCCTGGTATTTCGATAAGACCAAGGACGGGGACATCGTGGTGGACCAGGGAATTCACATCCTGGATCTGTTCACCTGGGCGATCGGCACCCATCCGTTGCGCGCTCTGGCTTCCGGTGGCATCAATCTGTTTGTCAACGACCCTCCGGGCCGAACCGTCATGGACAACTACAGCGTCATTTTCGAGTATCCGAATGGCGTGAGGGTGAACTTCAGCCACCACTACTTCGACCCCCCGGGCTTCAGCGGCGATCAGGAGCGGGTGTTCGGATCGGAGGGCGCTGTGGATCTGGTGAATGCCACCTGGCAGCCCCGCGAGAAGAAAGGTCCGCCAATTAAACTGGATGTGCCCAACGCCGGCAAGAGCGCGAATTACATGGCCGTGGCGGCGTGGGTAGACGCGGTGAAAAACAAGAAGAAGCCCATCAACAATCCGGAATCGGCGTTGGTTTCCACGCTTGTGCCGCTGATGGGTACCAAGGCCATCTATGAGAAGCGCATCGTTACCTGGGACGAGATGATGCGTCTCTGAAACTACGGCGAGCACAGTTTCGACAAGTAAAACATCGCGGGGCTCCGAACGAACGTACTGCCAGCGATCACCGGCAGGCTCCGTTTGAAGCCCTCCACGATGTTCGTACCAGATATGCTGGATCCCCTAGCCTGCGTGCACTTGCCGCTTCGCTGCATCGTAAAGCATCCGGCGGCCGGTCGTCAGCGCTTCATCGGCCATGATCACCGCCACCGCATGCGCATAGCCGGCCTCAATCGGCGCGATCGGCTGCTGCCGCGAGCGCACACAGTCCAGAAAGTTCTTCATGTGGTCGACACTCTGGACTTGCGGCACCTGCATTTCGCTCTGAATGCGGTCCGCTTCACCGGATCCTTCGCCGCTTGCGATCCAGGGCTGCTGGCGCGAAAGATTTTTCGCGTCCAGCGTGCCGCGCGTTCCAAAGAACTTCGCGTAGTTGCCCCCACCGTTGCCTGACATGGTGCAGTATCGAACCAGGAAGCCTTCGGGATATTCGAGCGCCACTTCGACCGAATCGGGACAAGTAAAGCTGCCCTTCCAGCGGTAGGTGTTTCCGATAGCGACCACCCTTGCCGGCGTGCTTACGCCCGTGATGAAGTGCATCAGGTCGATGAAGTGCACCATCAGATTGGTGTGTGGCCCGCGCGAGAACTCGCGGTAACCGTACCAACCCTGGTACATCGCGGGGTCGAACGGCCGCGGCGCGGTGTGCATCAGAAACGCCTTCCAGTTTACGTCGGCTTCGGTCGGCTGCAATCCGAAAAACTCGGGTCCACCGTAGCTCATCCAGTACGGCTTATACCCGTTGCGGGCCTGCTCGACTTTCAGGATCTTGCCGAGCCCGCCGGACGCCACAAACTGGCGGGCTCCGCCGGCTTGCGGATAGCTTCGCATCTGCGTGCCGACCTGGACCACACGGCCAGTGCGCTTCACGGCATCGTAGGCGCGAATGAGCTCCTGCATGTTCATCGCCAGCGGTTTCTCGATATAGACGTCCTTGCCCGCTTCCACTGCCGCGATCAGCATCGTGCAGTGCTGGTGATCCGGCGTCCCGATCACCACCGCATCCACGTCCTTGCGCGCCAGGACCTCCCGGTAGTCGACAACCTGCGTCGGCTCTTTCCCCGTGCGTTCTTTTACGTCAGCGGCCGCCTTCTCGCGCTTCTGGCGCCATGTGTCGCAGACCGCCACCACGTCGAGACGTGCATCGTCTTTGAGTTGCAGAAGTTCGCGGAGCAGGCCGCGACGGCCGCATCCGATATTGGCTACGCGGAGACGGTCGTTGGCTCCCGGTGTTGCCTGCCACCCGGCAGCAGTCATCGAGGCCGCCGCCGATTGCCCAACGAATTGGCGTCGATTCATGAGTATGCTTGACATCGTTGCCTCCAGATCATTGAACACTGTACTCCAAAACGGGCAGTGGCGACAGCGCCCAACCGAATTCTATCGAGACAGTTAACGTGCCGACGCCGGCTTTACGGCTGCGGGACGCAGCGGACATCCGGGTTGCCGAACGCTACTATCTGGCACGACATGTTCCGCAGTACCGTGTTCGCGGCGGGTGAGAGGGGAACGCGGCCGTTGTCCGTCCATCTGGCTGCGATTCGTTTTGCCTCGGCATCAATCGCTCGATTCAGAGCCGCAAGCTCTTCGGCCGAGATCGGCTTTAACGAACTCGCGACGAAAGGCTGAATCGCCTCCGCCGAAAACATGAGTGGATCGCCGTTGGGACAACTCCGGAGATTGTCCGGCACCACACACGCGCGGTAAGCGCACGTTTTGCGATTAACCGTGTAGTCGCGGCAGGTGGGAGGAAGCACGGCTATGCAAACATTGTCGTAGGATTTGCTGATCGGGCGCTCCACCCCCGCTCTCGTCACGATGTCTTTCTGTGGCAGTGTGCAGGTGTTGAATCCACCAGCCAGCAGCTGCATTGGCGCAAGCGCGATGGCAGCCAGGATTGTCAGTGTTGGTGTGAGCATTCTGTTCCCGATAGGCACATTAAAGCACACCAAAGCGCCTAAATTTTCACCACCCGTCCCTCTTCAGCCGCCTGTCGCGAGGCCAGGACGATTTCGTTCACACGGTAGATATCCTTCAGGCTCAGCTCCGCGGTTTTGCCGTGGTAGACGGAGGCCAGAAAATCGAGGAACAGGGAGCGATCCTGGGGCAGGTCCGTTATCGGGCGGGGCTTTTCTTTACGGGTGACGAGGGTCACTCCCGTGGCGGGCTGGAGTTCCACCACACCTTCGGTGCCGGCGAGGCGGAGACGGTCGTCACCATGGGTAGGGGCGGCGTCGGGGCGAAGGTAGTCGAGGCGCATGGACGCGGTGCCGCCGTTATCCAGACGGTAGATGGTGGAAGTGGTGTTTTCCATGTCGCCCAGGTCGGGGAACCCCACGCGGGATTGGAAGGCAGCGGTTTCCACCATCTCGCGGCCGCTCGTGTAGCGCATCAGGTCCACCAGATGGATCCCGATATAGGGGATGGTGCCGCCGAACTCGGCACGGCGGCGCATCCAGTTAGGGCGCTCTCCCAGGCGGTAGGATTTCTGGCCGCCGATCTGCGCCACCTCGCCGATCTGCCCTGAATCGACCACCTGCTTCAACGCCAGGTAAGGAGCGGAGAAGCGCATGGGCAGCAGCATGGTGAGGCGTACGCCCGCGGCGGCAACGGCCTTTTTGATGCGCTCCAGGTCCGGGCGCTCGATGGCCAGGGGCTTTTCGGAGACGATGTGCAGCTTGCGCTCCGCGCAGGCCAACAGGATGGCCGGGCGCTCGCCGTTGGGGCCGCAGGTGGCCACCATGTCGAGATTCTTTTCGCGGTCGAGGAGTTGGCGCCAGTCCTGGTAGGTCCGCATGCCGGACGCGTTGGGCAGTTTCGAAAGACGCGCCAGCGCCCGCGCGCTGGGATCGGAGGCGGCCACCAGATCGACATCGGGAAGCCGGGGCAATGGCCCCAGGATCTCGCTGGTGTGTCCTTCAAGGCCGATCATGGCCAGGCGGATGCGGCGGGGCAACCGGAAGGGCGCGGGGGCCTGCGTCGCCAGTGCCACGCCGGCCATGAGGGAACGGCGGGAAAGGAGCGTATCCATGCTGTCTACGCTATCATGACTGGAATCGAGCCTGACCCTGTGACGACCATCGCGGCCCCAACCACTCCAGCTACTCCGAGCCTCAGGGCGCGCCTGTGGAGCGCGGCGATCCTGATCCTCCTCTACTGCGCGGTGGTATGGCTGCTGCCGCGGCCGGCGAGCATCAAGCCGGAGGCCTGGCGCCTGCTCGGTATTTTCGCGGCGACGATTGCGGGCCTGGTGCTGCGGCCGATTTCGGGCGGCGCGCTGGTGCTCGCGGCGGTCACCCTGGCCGCGATCATGGGCGGGCTCACACCCGTCCAGGCGCTGGCGGGTTACGGGGACCCCACGGTCTGGCTGGTGATGGCGGCGTTCTTCATCTCGGACGCGCTCATCCAGACCGGCCTGGCGCGCCGCATCGCCCTGATCTTCGTGCGGACGGTGGGGAAGAGCTCGCTGGGGGTCTGTTACGCGCTCTCCTGCACCGACATGGTGCTGGCCAGCATCATTCCCTCGAATGCGGCGCGTTCGGGCGGGGTGGTGCTGCCCATCGCGCGCAGCATCGCCGAGTTGTACGGTTCGCGGCCCGGCCCCACCGCCGCGCTGCTCGGCACGTACCTGATTGCAGCGGTGTACCAGAGCATCTGCGTGACGGCCGCCATGTTTATGACGGGGCAGGCGAGCAACCCCCTGGCCGCGCAGGTCGCGGGCGAGATGTTCCATTACACCATTACCCCGCTGAGCTGGATTACGGCCGCCATTGTGCCGGGCTTGTGCTCCCTGGCGGTAGTGCCGTTAGTGGTCCGGCGTCTGCTGCCGCCTGTGATCCGGCATACGCCGGAGGCGAGGGACTTCGCGCAAGCGGAACTGGAGGAGATGGGGCCGGTCGACCGCGGGCAGGCGATTGTGCTGGTGATCTTTCTGGGGGTGTGCGGGCTCTGGATCACGACGCCGTTCCACGGCATCGACATCACCGTGACGGCGCTCGTGGGCGCCGTGGCGCTGCTGTTCACGGGGGTGCTCAAGTGGGAGGACGCTACAGGCAACCGCGCCGCCTGGGACATCTTCCTCTGGTATGGCGGACTGCTGCGGCTTGGCAAGGCGCTCAACGAGGCGGGAATCACGCGCGAGTTTGCCGGGGGCGTGGGGGCCATGCTGGGCGGCTTCGGCTGGCCTGTCCTGCTGGGGCTCGCGCTGCTCATCTACTTCTATTCGCACTACGGATTTGCGAGCATCACGGCGCACATCCTGGCGATGTTCCTGCCGTTCGCGGTGGTGCTGGTGGCCAAGGACGCGCCGGTGGGGCTGGTGATCTTTGCGTTCGCCTGCTTCACCAACCTTAGCGCCGGACTTACGAATTACGGGACCACGCCTGCGCCGATGTTCTTTGCCAGCGGCTACAGTTCTTTCGCACAATGGTGGATGGTCGGCTTCGTAGTCTCGCTGGTGAACCTTGCCATCTGGTCCACCATCGGGTTCGGCTGGTGGAAGCTGATCGGGATCTGGTGATGATCAAAACGGTTATCTTCGACCTCGGGAAGACACTCATTCCGTTCGATTTTGAGCGGGGCTACCGCTCGCTCGAGAAGCTTTGCGGGTTCCGCGCGGCGGACATCCCCGCGCGTATCGGCGCCATGGACCTGGTGACGCGTTTCGAGACCGGCCTCGTGGAGCCGCGGGAGTTCGTGCGGCAGCTTGCCGAGCGCCTGGATGTGAGCCTGGAATACGCGCATTTCTGTGAGATCTGGAGCAGCATCTTCATCCACGAGCCGCTGATTCCGGAGAGCACCCTCGAAGCGTTGCGCAGCCGCTACCGTCTGCTGCTGCTCTCGAACACCAACGCGATCCACTTCCCCATGCTGTTGGAGAGTTTCCCGCCCTTGCGGCATTTCGATCACTACGTGCTCTCATACGAAGTGAAGGCTCTGAAGCCCGCGCCGGAGATCTACCGGGAAGCCATTGCGCGCGCGGAATGCCGTCCGGAGGAGTGCTTCTTCACGGACGATATCCCGGCGTACGTGGAGGCCGCGCGCCGCGAGGGCATCGACGCGGTGCAGTTCCACTCCTGCGAGCAGGTTGAAGCGGAAATGCGGGCGCGGGGGATCGAATGGTAGCTGCCCGGACGACCGCTGAGGAAAAAACGCGCGACGGCGGCGACCGTGTTCCATTGAACCGTTGCGCCATCGCGGCTGCTTCCGTGGTCTTGCTAGCACAGCGCGCGTGGCATTCGTAGGCGGAATCGGCCTATGAATCCACGTTGCAGGCTATCATGGGCACCAGGGCGACGTACGAGAAACGCGTGGTCACCTGGGAAGAGATGGTGGCGGATTAAGGAGTTTCGGCAGATGAGAATTTTCTGGGTAGTGGCGCTGGCCGCGAGCATGGCGGCCCAGGAGCCTGTAGGTGACGACCGGAGCGGGTACACCGATACGCCGCAGTTGCCCGGCCAGACATGGAAGGTGCACGATGCGGCGCGCCCGCGTCCGCCGAAGGTGGCGGCGGGGGTGCCCGTGCCCAGCCCGGTGCCGCCGTCGGACGCGGTGGTGCTGTTCGACGGCAAGGACCTGTCCCGGTGGGTGGCGGTTTTGCGCGGCGGCAAGGTTGAGGAGCCGCGGTGGAAGGTCGAGAACGGCTATATGGAGATCGTGCCGCGCACCGGGCGGCTGACTACCAAGGAGAAGTTCGGCGACTGCCAGTTGCACGTAGAGTGGATGATTCCGGCAGGCACCGGAGGCGCCGGGCAGGGCGGCGGCAACAGCGGCGTGGAAATCATGGGGCGATACGAGATCCAGGTGCTCGAATCCGCCCGCAACCAGACGTACGCCGACGGGCAGGCTGGTTCGATCTACGGCCAGTGGCCGCCGCTGGTGAACGCCTCGCGGCCGGAGGGGGAGTGGAACTCCTACGACATCTTTTTCGAGGCGCCGCGTTTTGAGGGAGAGAAGCTGGCGAAACCCGGTTACGTAACGGTGGTTCACAACGGTGTACTGGTGCATCACCGGCAGGAGATCCTGGGGCGGGCGATCCATCGACGGGTGGCTACGTATGCGCCGCATGGGCTGGAGGAGCCGCTGAGCCTGCAGGACCACGGGTACGCCATTCGCTACCGGAACATCTGGATCCGGCCGCTCAAAGGGTACGACCAGCAGTAGGGCGCGTTATTGAAGCAGTGCCGGACCGCCGAGGCGATAGAGAAGCAGACTGTTGCCCGGTACCCGTATAGCAGGGCCTTCCACGACAACGTCGGAGACCGGTGCCATCCCGGTTCCCGTCGTCGCATCCGTCAAAACTCCCAACGGCATACCGGGACGCCAGTCGCCCCCTTCGGCGGGACGAATCAGGTATGTGTTGCCGTAGATCCGCACCGAGTGCATACCCAGGGCGAGGCCGCCGCCGGCACTCCGCAGCACGACGAGGCGGACGGGCGCACCGTTGGGGATGAGGACTTCGCCGCCGCTATCGAGGACATCGCGCACAATCAGCGCGGAAAAACTGCGGTCCCGCACTTCAGCGTCGGCCATGATGGGATCGAGGGTACGCAGCCATACCACGTGGCCCGCCGGAATAGTTCGCTGGTTTGCGGGCCGAGCGTAGAGCGCAGCCGGGTTGGCAATAGGAGGCGGTCCATGCCTTCTGCCGGAGGAGCAGCCGGCGAGCGACAGGGCGGTTAAGATCAGGGCGAGCCACGCATAGGCTCCAGGCACGGGATTCCCGTCAGCAATTTAAGAGCCAGCCGGCGCCGGCTACCCGCCGAAGCCAGCGTGCAGCGTGGCCCCCACTACGTAAGCCAGCACCGCGGCGCTGCTGCCGATGGCCAGCGTCTCGAAAGCCGAGCGCAATATCGGCCGTTCGAGCGCCCGGCCCTTGAGCATCCCGACAGACCAGAACGCCAGCCCGGTGGCGATGGCGCTGGTAAGAAAGCGGTGGCCGGGACCGATGCTGAACAGGAACGGAACGAGGGGTACGAGTCCGGCGACCACGAAGGCCGCGAAGGTAGCCAGAGCCGCGCGGATGGGCACTGGGCCGTGGAGCGGGAGCCCGAGTTCCTCGGTGATCATGGTGTCCACCCATAAATCGCGGTCGCGCGTGATCACCTCGACGATATGGTCAAGGGCCACGCCCTCAAAGCCTTTGCGCGCGAAGATCTGACGGATCTCCTCACGCTCCCCGCCGGGCACCTCGTCAATGT
>DATMYF010000100.1:0-43017 GCA_035561075.1 Bryobacteraceae bacterium | reverse complement strand
GCTCCGGAATTTGACCTTGGGGTTCGCCTTCGCCAGATACTTCGTGATGGCCGCCGTCAAGGTGGTCTTGCCGTGGTCAATATGGCCGATGGTGCCGACGTTCACGTGCGGCTTGCTGCGATCGAATTTCTCTTTAGCCATGTGTCAGCGCGTCTCCTAATAAACCTTCACAACCTGACCGGGGCGGACTGCGCCCGCGCCGGTTACTTCGTTACCTTTCCCTGGACCCGGTTGATGATCTCCTCGGCCAGCGCGGCGGGCACTTCCTCGTAGCGGCCGAAATGCATCGTGAAGCTGCCGCGCCCCTGCGTGCGCGAACGCAATTCCGTGGCGTAGCCGAACATCTCCGAAAGGGGCACCATGGACTTGATGATCTGGGTGGTTCCCCGCAATTCCATTCCCTCAATGCGGCCGCGGCGCGAATTCAGGTCCCCGATCACATCCCCCATGTACTCCTCGGGCACCACGACTTCCACTGCCATGATCGGCTCGAGCAGCACCGCCTTGGCTTTCCTGGCGGCATCCTTCACCGCCATCGAACCGGCGATCTTGAACGCCATTTCCGAGGAATCCACCTCGTGGTAACTGCCGTCATACAGCGTTACCTTAATGTCCGACATCGGGTAGCCGGCCAGTATGCCGCCTTCAAGTGCTTCCTTGATGCCGGCCTCGGTAGGCCCAATGAATTCCTTGGGGATCGAACCGCCGCTGATGTCGTTGACGAACTCGAAACCGCCGCCCGGCAGCGGCTCCACCCGGATTTTGACGTCTCCGAACTGCCCGCGTCCGCCGCTCTGCCGAACAAAACGCCCGTGCGCCTCGGCTTTCTTCCGGATGGTTTCCCGGTAGGCCACCTGCGGCTTGCCCACATTGGCGCCGACGCCGAATTCCCGCATCATGCGGTCGACAATGATCTCAAGGTGCAATTCACCCATGCCCGACAGAATGGTCTGGCCCGTCTCCGGATCAGTCGCCACCCGGAACGTGGGATCTTCCTGCGCCAGCTTCTGGATGGCCATACCCAGCTTCTCCTGGTCGGCCTTGGTCTTGGGTTCGACAGCCAGTTGAATGACAGGCGTGGGGAACTCGATCGACTCCAGCACCACGGGCGCATTGTCGTCGCAGATCGTGTCGCCGGTCGAAACAGTGCGCAGCCCCACGGCCGCGCAGATGTCCCCGGCCATGATCTCCTGAATTTCCTCGCGCTTGTTGGCGTGCATGCGGAGGAGCCGGCCAATGCGTTCCTTGCGGCCCTTGGCCACGTTGTAGACCGACTCGCCGGACGCCAGCCGCCCTGAGTACACCCGGAAAAAGGCCAGTTGCCCCACATACGGGTCCGTCATGATTTTGAAGACCAGTGCCGCGAACGGCTCCTTGTCCGAAGACAGCCGGACTATCTTCTCCTCATGATTGTCGATTGCCGAGCCTTCCACCGGCGGAACTTCCGTCGGGGCCGGCAGGTAATCCACCACCGCGTCGAGCAACTTCTGGACGCCCTTGTTCTTGAACGAGCTGCCGCAGATTACAGGGAAGACCTTGAGTGCCACCGTGGCCCGCCGCAGGCCCAGCCGGAGCTCGTCCTGGGTGAGCGCCTGCCCCTCAATGTACTTCTCAAACAGGCCGTCGTCGAATTCCGACACCGCCTCGATCAGCTTGTCGCGGTATTCCTTCACCTGCTCGGCGTACTCGGCCGGGACATCCGCCACGTCGTACTGCGCGCCCAGCGTCTCATCCCGCCAAATGTACGCCTTTTCCTCGACCAGGTCGATGACACCCTTGAACTGGTCTTCGGCCCCGATCGGGATCTGGAGAACTACCGGCTTGCACTTCAGGCGTGAAACGATGGTATCGACGGCGTGGAAGAAATCCGCGCCCACCCGGTCCATCTTATTGATGAAGCAGATCCGGGGGACATTGTATTTGTCCGCCTGCCGCCAGACCGTTTCCGACTGCGGCTGCACGCCCGCCACGGCGTCGAATACCGCCACGGCGCCGTCCAGCACCCGGAGACTGCGCTCCACCTCGGCGGTGAAGTCCACGTGCCCGGGGGTATCGATGATATTGATCTGATAATCGCGCCAAAAGCAGGTAGTAGCGGCGGACGTGATCGTGATGCCGCGCTCCTGTTCCTGCTCCATCCAGTCCATGGTGGCAGTGCCCTCGTGGACCTCTCCGAGCTTGTGCGTGCGGCCCGTGTAATAAAGGATGCGCTCTGTGGTAGTGGTCTTACCGGCATCGATATGAGCGGCGATGCCGATATTCCTCATCCTTTCGAGCGGTACCGTACGTGACATATTCCCCTGGGTTCCCTTACTACCACCGGTAATGGGCGAAGGCCTTATTGGCTTCAGCCATGCGGTGGACGTCGTCTCTCTTCTTAATGGCCCCACCGCGCATGTTGGCGGCGTCGTTGATCTCGCCGGCCAACTTTTCCGGCATGCCCTTTTCGGGCCGCGAACGCGCCTGCGTCACGATCCAGCGGATCGCAAGGCTGGTGCGCCGGTTCTGCGGAACCTCGATCGGCACCTGGTAGTTGGCGCCGCCCACGCGCCGCGTCTTGACTTCGAGCAGCGGCTTGGCGTTTTCGACCGCTTTCTTGAACACTTTCAGCGGATCGTCGCTCGTGCGCTCGCGGACCATTTCCATCGAGCCGTAGAAGATCTTCTCGGCCACGGTCTTCTTGCCGCCCCACATCATCGAGCAGATGAACTTCTGGACCAGCGTCGAGTTGTAGACCGGATCCGGCTGCACTTCCCGAATTTCAACGCGTCTTCTTCGTGGCATAGTCTTTTATTTCGGCCGCTTGGCCCCGTACTTCGAGCGACCCTGCTTGCGGTTGGCAACCCCGGCCGTATCCAGGGCGCCGCGAATCACGTGATAACGCACGCCGGGCAGATCCTTCACGCGGCCACCGCGGATGAGCACAATGGAGTGCTCCTGCAGATTGTGGCCGACGCCCGGAATATACGTCGTCACCTCGACCCCGTTGGTCAGCCGGACGCGGGCAACCTTGCGCAACGCGGAGTTCGGCTTCTTGGGAGTTGAGGTGTACACGCGCGTGCATACGCCCCGCTTCTGCGGGCAGCTCTGCAGCGCCGGGCTGGCGGTTTTCCAGCGCGGCGGTTTCCGCCCCAGACGCACTAGTTGGTTAAAAGTCGGCACAAACGTTCCTCTTCGCGATTATTCAAAAAACAGCAGCGCGACCAAACCGGGCAGCGCATATCGCGCGACCCTGTTCAGCCCATGGCCACAACAGCGAGGATTGATTGCTTTGGGACAGGCCCATGTTCCAAGCGGCTTGAATCCGCTGGAGCCTCGGGGCCTCACCCCCGGACGACTCGTGCAAAGGCACGAGGGTAGCCTGAGGGCGGAAAGCTTTACTCGCGAAACTCCTCAATCATAGCGAATCGCGAATGCGTGTGCAACTATCCTGCCCAAGATGTAAAGATTTCCACGTAGAGCCACGATGTGACGAACCACACAAAATTTACCGTGTAAAATCGTCCGGCGCCGGGTGGGCCGCAACTGGTTATACGCCACTTGCCCGTTGGCAACTCAACTGCCTTCCAGGGTACGACTCTTCCACCCGTTCCTGCCCGGCCGCTCCCGCTCGGAGGAGGATGACCAAACTCTAGGAGACTCCTCATGGAATCCATGCTCGCCGACCGCCGCACGGAACACCGCTTTGAGATGGAACTGCCAGTCCATTACCGCCTTCTGAGGGGTAGCCGGGTCTTGTACGAAGGCTCCGGCACGACGGCCAATCTCAGCCGCGGCGGTTTATCCTTGAAGACCGAGCGATTTCTTCCCAGCGGTCTCTCCATCCAGCTTTCGGTCGAGTGGCCCGTCGGCCAAGGACACGACCAGATGCTGCTGCGGCTGTCCGGCCGTATTCTGCGCTGCGATGGGGAAGTGGTGGCGGTTCGCACGAACTGGCACGAATTCGTGCGGCCCAATTCCGGCGCTGGCCGCGCATCGACGAACGAACACGCCCTAGTCGCGTGAGCAGCGCCACCGCGGATCGCTGCACGGCTGCGGTACGCTGGTGGAAGTGAAACCGGCAATCGTCACCAGGCATCGGAACGCCCTTCGGCTCTTGTGGGCCATGACGGTTCTGGCCGTTGTCATCGCCTGCCTTCTGCCCGCCGATTCCCCGCCCCTGCAGTTGCTCGGGACTCTGCGGCTGAGCGACAAAGTCCTGCACTTTGGGGCCTATGCCGTGCTCGCATTCCTGCCGGTTCTCTACGAGCGGCTGCGCACGGCCCTGGCGATCGCGGCATGCCTGGTGCTATTGGGCGTTCTGGTGGAATTCGGTCAGTCGTACACTGCCACCCGCTTGTTCGAGGTAAAGGACATCATTGCAGACGGCGGTGGGGTCCTCTTTGGACTCCTGGCCGGGTTGCCCCGGCGGATCTAAAGCACGGGCGTCCACAGCAGGTAGAGGAGCACCACTGTCCCCATGGCGATCGAGACCCCGTGCGGGAGCGTCACTGCCTTTTCGCTCTTCACGTCCAGCTCATCCTTGGTCATGTAAGGCGCCCGAAAATGAAGTAACTCACTCAAAATAAACCCTATATTCCAAAACGTTTGTCGCAGCCGGCCCTTCACGATTACGAGTACGATTGCCGCCAAGCCACCCACGATGGCCGTGCTCGCGAACAAAACCATCCAGTTAGACGCCCCCACTAGAGACCCCACGGCACCCATGAGCTTCACATCCCCGGCCCCCATGGCGTGGATCATATACAAAAGGAAGTAGATCCCAAATGCCGCACCGAACCCGGCGAGGGACAGACCCAGACCTCCCCAGCCGCCCAGGACTGTGTTCAGCGCCAGACCGGCGCAGAACCCCGTCACTGCCAGCCAGTTGGGAATACGGCGGAAGCGGAAATCGTAAACCGCTGCTGTCAGCACGAGGGCCAGCAAGGCCGCCTGGACGATAGTGGCAACGGGAGACATGTACATCAGGATACAGCAGAGTTGAGGCGTCCGCAGTCACCGCCCGGCGTCGCCGTTTCCCGCTCCGGGAACTTTCCGTTAACAGGTGGTGTCTACTTGAATTGCAAGGCGGAGTATTTCCTGGTAGGTTTTAAGTCAGGCTGATGTGAGGCTCCGGTGGCCACCTCAATCTTCGACTTGAACTCGGAACGCATCCCGGAAGGCGCTGAAGACCAGGATCTGGTCCAGGCATTGCGGGACGGCTCGGAATCCGCTTACGAGATTCTGCTGGCCCGGTTCCAGCAACCGGTTTACAACATGGCGTTGCGGCTCCTGAATGACCCCGCCGACGCCGCGGACGTTGTGCAGGAAGTGTTTCTCAAGATCTTCCGCAACGTCGAGAGCTTCCGTTGCCAAAGCAGCCTGAAGACCTGGATCTACCGCATCACGGTCAACGAGGCGCATAACCAGCGCCGCTGGTTTTACAGGCACCGCCATCGGGAGGTGGGCCTGGAGGAGGAAGCTGAAAGCGCGCGCTCGCCGGTCGATACCATTGCCGATGCCGGTAGGACGCCGTTTGACCATGTCTTCGATCACGAGAAAGTGCAATTAATCGAAGCTGCGTTGGCGCGCATCAATCCGACCTTCCGCGAATCGGTGGTACTGCGCGACATCGCGGACCTGAGTTACGACGAGATTGCCGAGGTATTACAGCTTTCTCTGGGAACGGTGAAATCCCGTATCCTGCGAGGCCGCGAGGCCTTGCGGCAGGAACTGGAAGGCCGGCTTGAGCCGCGGCCAGCCTTGCATCTGATGCCTAAAACGGCCGAGTGAGTCTATGAGTTGCCAAACGGTGCAGAACTTCATTTCCGCGTACGTCGATGAGTCGCTGGCCGCTGAGGAACGACATCGGGTTACGCATCACATGGCACACTGCAGGGATTGCGCGACACGGTGCGAGCAGGTACATCACCTTCGCATGATGCTGCAGAGCCTCCCTGTCGCCGCACCGCCTCCAACTCTGGCGACGAGACTGCAGGTTTCGGCATCGCACGAGCGGGCTCGCCGGCTCGCCCGGGTCGATTTTCCTACACGCTTTGAGAACTGGGTCGCCAGGGCCCGGTTGTACATGGATAATCTGATGCGGCCCGTGGCGCTACCCTTTGCGGGCGGCTTGGCATCGGCGCTTTTCCTGTTCATGATGCTGGTACCCACGCTTTGCTTCCAGTTCAATTTCCGCAATGATGTCCCGATAAATGCTTTCTACACGGAGCCGACCCTGGTGGAAGCCGCACCTTTCAACTTCCTGCACGATGATGCGGTGGTCGAGTTGACTCTCGACGAAAGAGGCCTGGTCACCGACTATACCGTCCAGGCCGGCAAAATGGACCGCCAGGCCGAGAGTAACCTGATGGCCAACCTGGTACTCTTTTCCAGCTATACGCCGGCAACGCTCTTCGGACGCCCGACCTCCAGCAAGGTGACGGTCTCTTTCCGCCGCAGCTGTATCGTCGTGCGGGGCTGAGCGGCGGCGTGGCACGCCGGAAACTCGGGCAACACTACCTGATACAGGGCAGGGCGCTGGAGCGCATTGCGGCTGCAGCCTGCCCCGAACCCGAACCCCTCGTAATCGAAATCGGTCCCGGGCGTGGCGCGCTCACCCGTCGGCTGCTGGCGCGTGCCGAACGCGTGATCGCCATTGAGATCGACCCCTGGCTGGTGGAGCACCTGCGCGGCGAGTTCGCAAACGAGCCCCGGCTGGAAGTCATCCAGGCTGATGTGCTTGCTACCGACCTGGGACAGTGGGGCCCGGCGGTCATCGCCGGCAACCTGCCGTACTACATCACCTCGCCTATCCTCGAAAAGACGGTCGAGGCACGCGCCACCGTCCGGCGGGCGGTCTTTCTGGTGCAGAAGGAAGTAGCCGAACGGGTTGCCGCCGGACCGGGCAACCGCGATTACGGCTACCTCACCGTCGCCGTGGGCCTCTTCTTCGACACGCGCCTACTCTTCGAGGTGAAACCCGGGGCCTTTCACCCCCCGCCCAAGGTGGATTCGGCCGTACTGTCGCTCGCACCCAGCACCCGGGCGGCCGAACTTGAGATTCGAGACACCGCCGGCTTCCTGCGCTTCGTCTCCCGCTGCTTCCACCAGAAGCGCAAAACCGTGCGCAACAACCTTGCCGGGGACTACCCGCGCGAGCGCCTGGACGAGATTCCGGAGGTCTCCGCCCGCGCCGAACAACTCGACATTCAGCAGCTTGCCGGGCTTTACCATCGTCTGGTAGCATGTCCGGGAACGGAGGGAAACGCGAAATGACCCTGTCACCGCAGGAAGCCCAGAGCATTGCCCGGATGTTCATCGGCATGCTGGAGCGCGAGAGCGAGTGCACCCGCCGCGTGCTGGCCGCCATGCCGGAAAACCAACTCGATTACAAACTTGGCGAGAAGGGCCGCACGGCCCGCGAGCTCATGTGGCACACCGCCGCCAGCGAGGTGTGGTTCAGCATGGGAATCGTAAAGGGCGAGTTCCCCATGGAGGGGGAGCCGGCCGCGCCCGCCACGGTGGCTGAAATCCTGGCGTGGTACGACCAGCATGTGCCCGCCGCAATCGCTAACCTGAAGACCCTGACGCCCGAACACCTGGCCAAGGAGATCCCCTTCTTCGGGATGCCGCCCATGCCGCTGGTGATGTACATGGAATTCTGGAAGGTCCACAGCATCCACCATCGCGGCCAGTTGAGCACTTACCTTCGGGCCATGAACGCGCGCGTGCCCGACATTTACGGCGGCAGCGCCGACGAACCCTATCAGGCGCCCGCGAACGCATAGCCTCCCGGGCGTCCGGTACCCGCATCGCGAAACGCAGGGCGGCGGGATTACACTACAGCTATGCCGCACTCGATCTCTCCCCTGCGTCCTCCCGGCCGGCTGCTGCTGGGCCCCGGTCCCAGCATGGTCGCGCCCCGCGTTTATCAGGCCCTCGCGCAACCGATTGTAGGGCATCTCGATCCGTTCTTTTTCGAGGTCTCCGAGGAAGTGCGCAAGCTCCTGGGCGTGGTCTTCTCGACAAAGAACGAATTCAACCTGGCCATCTCCGGCACGGGCACCTCGGGCATGGAAGCTGCGGTGGCCAACTTTGCCGTGCCCGGCGAGAAATTCGCCGTACTGGTAGCCGGTTTCTTTGCTGACCGGCTGGCCGAAATCGCCCGCCGCCAAGGCGCCGAAGTGGTGCGTTTCGACAAGCCATGGGGTTCGGTGTTCGAGGACGCCGAGGCGCGCGACTTTATCCTCCGTGAGCGTCCCCGGATGGTGGCGTTCGTCCAGGCCGAGACCTCGACCGGCGCCTACCAGCACGGCAAGGCTATCTGCGAGGCGGCTCACGAAGTGGGGGCTCTGGCCATCGCCGACTGCGTGACCTCGCTCGGCGGAATGCCCGTTCTGGTGGATGAGAACGGTATCGACATCGCTTACAGCTGTAGCCAGAAGGGCCTGAGTTGCCCCCCGGGCCTCGCACCCATCACGGTGTCACCCCGCGCGCTTGAGCGGCTGCGGAACCGTAAAACGCAGCCGCACTCCTTCTATCTGGACCTGCTGCTGCTCGAAAGCTACTATACCGGCCGCAAGTACCACCACACTG
This sequence comes from Bryobacteraceae bacterium, assembly GCA_035561075.1. Taxonomy (GTDB): domain Bacteria; phylum Acidobacteriota; class Terriglobia; order Bryobacterales; family Bryobacteraceae; genus JAMCRM01. Next base: position 34,440 of record DATMYF010000100.1, on the reverse strand, counting down.
CCTCCGCTACCATGCTCTACGCCATCCGGGAAGCCCTGGCCATTGTGACGGAAGAGGGCCTGGAGGCGCGCTGGGCACGGCACCGCCGCAATCATCAGGCCTTCGTCGCGGGAATCGAGGCCATGGGATTATCCATGCACGTCGCGGCGGACAACCGGCTGTGGACCCTCAACACCCCGCGCGTCCCCGAAGGGATCGACGATGCGAAGGTCCGGAAACGGCTGCTCGACGGGCACGGGATCGAGATCGCCGGCGGCTTCGGCCCGCTGGCCGGCAAGGTATTCCGCATCGGCCTGATGGGCCACTCCTCGACACCCGAGAACGTGCTCCTGATTCTCGATGCGCTGGAGAACGCCTTGCGCGCGGAAGGCTATCGCGACGGCGACTCCGGGCGCACTGCCGCCGAACAGGCCCTTGCCGCCTCCAGTTAAGGCCGCTCGGGCCGGATCACTTCCGCGTTGAGGTACGGCCGCAGCACTTCCGGCACCACCACGCTGCCGTCCTTCTGTTGGAAGTTCTCGACGATCGCTACCCAGGTGCGGCCCACCGCCAGGGCGCTGCCGTTCAGGGTGTGGACGAAGTCCGGCTTTTTCTGCCCCGGATCGCGGAAGCGGATGTTCGCGCGCCGCGCCTGGAAAGCCTCGAAATTCGAACAGGAGGAAATCTCCTTATACGCATTCTGCGCCGGAAGCCAGACTTCGATGTCGTAGGTCTTGGCCGAAGAGAAGCCCATGTCCCCGGTGCACAACACGACCGTGCGGAAAGGCAGGCCCAGCCGCCGCAGGATGTCCTCGGCATCTGCGGTGAGCTTTTCAAGCTCGTCCCAGCTCTCTCCGGGCCGCGCAAACTTCACCAACTCCACCTTCTGGAACTGGTGCTGCCGGATGATTCCCCGGACGTCGCGCCCGTAGGATCCCGCTTCGCTGCGGAAGCACGGCGTGTACGCGCAGAGGCTGATGGGAAGGCGTGCGCCATCGAGAACCTCGTCGCGGTAGAGATTCGTGACCGGCACCTCCGCGGTGGGTGCCAACCAGAAGTCGGTGCCCTCGCAGTGGAACAGGTCGTCCGCGAATTTGGGTAACTGGCCGGTGCCGAAGAGGCTGGCGGAGTTCACCATGAAGGGCGGCAGCACCTCGGTGTAGCCGTGCTCCCGTGTATGCACGTCGAGCATGAAGCTGATGAGGGCCCGTTCCAGCTTCGCGCCGAGCCCCCAGTAGACCGCGAACCGCGCGCCGGTGATCTTGGCCGCGCGCTCCAGATCGAGGATGCCCATCTCGGGACCCAGGTCCCAGTGCGCCTTGGGCTCGAAATCGAATTGGCGCGGCTCGCCCACACGCCGAATCTCTACGTTCTCGTCGGCGTTGCGCCCCGACGGGACGGATTCATGCGGCAGGTTGGGGATGGCCGCCAGCAGATCCCGGAACGACCCATCGAGCGATTTCACCTGTTCATCCAGCTCCGCGATCCTGGAGCCGAGTGCGCGCATTTCCTGCTGCCGGGCGGCCGTATCGGCGCCTTCGCGCCGCAGCCGGGCGATCTCGGCGCTCTCGGCGTTGCGGCGTTCTTTTAGCTGCTCGGTTTCGGCAATAGCGGAACGGCGGTTCTGGTCCAGTTCGCGGAAGCGTTCCAGATTCGCAGCCGCCCCGCGGGCCGCCAGACGCTCCACGATGCGGTCGAAATTCGCTCGAAAGAATGCCAGATCGTGCATTCCTTCATGCTAACGCAGGCGGCGGCGGCCTCTGAAGATAACGGTAAGGGAAACGGTGGCGGCTATTCTTCCTCGTCCTCTACAGCGACTTCTTCGAGGTCTTCAGCTTCAAAAATCTCGCGGCAGTCAAGGCATTCCAGGTATTCGACGCCGTCCCGGCGGGCGATGACAACCGTTCGGAGGTGTTCACAAGCGGGTTGCATAACGGAAACGAGATAGGATCTATTCTAGCGAGGCCGTCGGTCATGTCAATACCCCCGCGGAGACCGAATCGCTCGGGGCGATACAATCGTAATATCTATGCCTTTTCCAGTGCACCGCATGCGCCGTCTGCGCGCCACTGAACCGATCCGCAACCTGGTTCGCGAGACGCGTCTTGAGCCCTCCCAATTTATTCTTCCGCTGTTTGCCTGCCCCGGCGAAGGAGTGCGCCGCCCCATCAGCGCCATGCCGGGCAACAGCCAGATGTCCGTTGACGAGATCGTCAAGGAGTGCGCCGAGGTGCACTCGCTCGGCATCGGTGGAGTCATTCTGTTCGGGCTGCCGGAGGCTAAGGACGAGATGGCCTCCGGTTGTTATGACGATAACGGCATCGTGCAGCGAGCCCTCCGGGCCATCAGGAAGGAGGTGCCCGGCCTGCTGCTCGTCACCGACGTGTGCAACTGCGAGTACACCAGTCACGGCCACTGCGGCAAAATCGTGGATGGCGAGGTGGACAACGACGCCACCCTGGAGTGGTTGGCCAAGGCGGCGTTGTCGCACGCGCGCGCCGGGGCCGACATCGTAGCGCCTTCCGATATGATGGACGGCCGCGTGGGCGCCATCCGCACGACGCTCGACGCCAACGGCTTCACGAAGATTCCGATTCTCTCCTACGCCGCCAAATTCGCCTCCGTCTTTTACGGCCCGTTCCGAGAGGCCGCCGAATCGGCCCCCCAGTTCGGTGATCGCCGCAGCTACCAGATGGATCCCGCCAACGGCCGCGAAGCCATGCGGGAGATCGAACTGGACCTCGAAGAAGGCGCGGACATGATCATGGTGAAACCGGCCATGCCATATCTCGACCTGATCTGGCAGGCGCACCAGCGTTTCGACGTGCCCATCGCGGCTTATCAGGTCAGCGGCGAGTTCTCCATGATCGAAGCCGCCGCCCGCAACGGCTGGCTCGACCACGACCGCGCCATGATGGAATCCCTCACCTCCATCCGCCGCGCCGGAGCGGGAATCATTCTGACGTATTTCGCGAAACCGGCGGCGAGACTAATGGGGTGATGGTTGTTGGGTGATAGGTTTTGGGGATTGGCCGCTCCCCCCCGGCGCCCTAGCAGGCTGCTGAAAAGCTCCCGTGAGCCGCGCGAGTTCTTCGGCAGCCTGCTAAAACGTCCCGTGCTAAAATTTGCTTTCATTTATGCCCCCGAAAAGATCCGTGGAAGAACTGCAGGCGATCGCCAAACGTGTGCGGCGCCATGTTGTGGAGATGATCGGCGCTGCCAAGTCGGGTCATCCCGGCGGCTCGCTTTCCGCCGCCGATATCGTGGTCACCCTGTACTTCGATGCCATGCGGCTGGACCCCGCGCGGCCGGACTGGGCGGAGCGCGACCGCTTCATCCTGTCTAAGGGCCACGCCGCCCCGGTGCTCTACGCCGCCATGGCCGAGGCCGGTTATGCGTGCGCCCCCATCGACAAGTTGAATACCCTCCGGAAGCTCGGTTCGGTGTACCAGGGTCATCCGGACGTGCGCTTCATACCTGCCCTTGAAGCCTCCACGGGCTCGCTCGGCAACGGGCTCTCCCTCGCTTTAGGGATGGGCTGCGCGGCGCGCCTGGACGGCGCCTCATGGCGCTCCTATTGCATGCTCGGCGACGGCGAGATTCAGGAGGGCCAGATTTGGGAAGCGGCCATGTTCGGCGCCTTCCACAAGCTGGATAACGTCTGCGCCATCTTGGACTATAACCGCATCCAGCTCGATGGCTTCGTAAAGGACATCATGGAAATCGAGCCGCTGCGCGACAAGTGGCGCTCCTTCGGCTGGCACACCCTGGAACTCGACGGCCACGATATCCCGCAGATCCAGGCGGCGCTGGCGGAAGCCGCTGCCACCAAAGGCAAGCCCACCGTGCTGATTGCCCATACAGTCAAGGGCAAGGGCGTGTCGTTTATGGAAAACAATCCGAAATTCCACGGTATGGCGCCCACGCCCGCCGAATTGGAACTTGCCCTTCAGGAGCTCCAGTAATGTCGCCGAGAACAAAGTTTGAACTGAAATACGGAATGGCCACGCGCGAGGCGTTCGGCAAGGCGCTGGTCCAGTTGGGCAAACAAAACCCCGACGTAGTGGTCTGCGATGCGGACCTTTCGAAGTCCACCTACACGACCTATTTCGCCAAGGAGTTCCCGGACCGTTTCTTCTCCTGCGGCATCGCCGAGGCGAACATGGTAGGGGTGGCGGCGGGGATGGCGTCCGCGGGCAAGATCCCCTTCGTCTCCAGCTTCTCCTGCTTCGTGATGAACAAGGGCTTTGAGCAGTTGCGCGTCGGGGTTGCCTATCCCAATACGAACGTTAAAGTAGTGGGCACCCACAGCGGCATCTCCATCGGCGAAGACGGCCCATCGCAGATGAGCATCGAGGAAACGTCGCTGGCGTGCTCGCTGCCCGGCTTCACCGTGCTCTCCCCGGCCGACGAGGTCGCCACTACCGCCCTGATGATGGCTTCGGCGGCCATGAAAGGTCCCGTGTTCATGCGCACCGGCCGCATGAAAGCGCCCATCGTTTATCCCGCCGGCCAGCAGTTTGAAATCGGCAAGGCTATCGAAGTGGCCCCGGGCAAGGACGTCACCATCATCGCCACCGGCCTGCTCGTAGCGGAAGCCCTTCGCGCGGCGGACACGCTCGAAGAGGAAGGCATCTCGGCGCGGGTGATCGATTTCCATACCATCAAGCCGCTCGATCGTGAGGCCGTGCGCAAGGCTGCCGCCGAGACCGGCGCCATCGTGGTCGCTGAAGAGCACCTTGTGGATGGGGGACTGGGTGTGCGCGTGGCGCAGGCTGCCGCCGAACTGCACCCCTGCCCCATGGAATTCGTCGGCGTCCGGAACACCTACGCGGAATCCGGCGCGCCGGACCAGTTGCTCGATCATTACGGTCTGGTGGCCCGCGACGTTGCCGAAGCCGTACGCAAGGTAGTCAGGCGCAAACGTTAAACGAATTCGTTTTCCCCCGGGGGGAATCGTAGTCCCCCCCGGGCTGCACTCCTGCTAACATTGTTCGTATCTCCCCCGACTGGGTTGTCATGGTGAGTTCACTACAGGCCATAAGGCTGTGTGAAGTACTGCTGGAGCAGGGTCCCGGGTGTACCTGGGCGCTCCGCCGCGATTTGGCGGTTCATTGCGTATTCGGTGATTCCCTCCCCCTGTTCGGCATCCCCTCCGCTGAACTCGCCGGCCGCAGCCTCCTCGAAGTACTTCCACAGGAAATTCGCGAATCCTGGCGGGACCGCACTGAGCGTGCCTTCCGCGGCGAGACGATCGCCGTGCGCGAACACGCGAGTTCCCGTCTCTTCTCGATCACCTCCTACCCGGTGCTGGTGGATGGCCAAATTGCCTTCGCGGGCGGGACCGCCCTCGACCTGACACCCTGGAACGCCGCCGGGCAGGAATTGCAGAACACCGCGCCCAACGTGCTCGCCGTACGGGAACTCGAACGCACGCGCTTCGCCCGCTTCCTGCACGATGAAGTCGGCCAGTGCCTGAGCGCGGCGGGCCTGCAACTGGATCTGCTTCGCATGGATCTGGAAGACCTCGTTCCGGCCGTCCCGGCGCGCACCGCCGAGATCCAGGAGGTGCTGGACCGTGTGATGCAGCGGGTGCGGGAGTTCTCAAACGATCTGCCGGGGCCTGGGCATGCGCATCACGCGTTGCCTCAGGGAAGCGCGAAGGACTGAGGTTTTCGAGCAATGGCATACGACATCATTTTGGTGGACGATCACAAGCTGATGCGCGACGGCGTGAAGACGATCCTTGAACGCGGCGGCGAATTCCGCGTCGTAGCCGAGGCGGAGTCCGGCGCCGATGCGGTTCAGGCGTGTAGAAGACTGAACCCCACGCTCGTCCTGATGGACATCGGGCTTCCTGGGATGAACGGCATCGACGCCACCACCGAGATCTTGCGCCACTGCCCCGAAACCAAGGTCGTGATGCTCTCCATGTACGACGACGAGAATTCCGTGGTGGGCGCCATCCGTTCCGGCGCGCGCGGCTTCGTCCTGAAGAAAGCCTCTTCCGCGGACCTGGTGGACGCCCTGCGGGTGGTGGCCAAAGGCGGCTCCTACCTGAGTTCACAGGTCTCCGACCGGCTGCTGCAACGTATCCAGCGCGGCGACCTCGAAACCAGGAATCAGCACTCCATGCTTGAGGCGCTCTCGCCGCGCGAGTTGCAAGTGCTGCGTTTGGTAGCCGAGGGCAAGACCAGCAAGGACATCGCGTTAATGCTCGACCTGGGGCTGCAAACCGTCCGCAGCTACCGGAAAACCATGATGAAGAAGCTGGGAGTCAACAACGTCGCCGGCCTCACTCAGGTCGCGTTGGCCGCCGGTATCACACATTTCAGCAGACCCGATGCAGACCACTTGGGGTGACATCCCGGTTCGGGACGCGCACGTTCATTTCTTCTCGCACGGCTTTTTTGCCGCGCTCGCCCGTGAGGCCGGCAAGCCGTTCGATGTACTCGGCAAAACGCTCGGCTGGGACATGCCGGACCGGGAACCGGAGGCGCTCGCCGCCCGTTGGGTAATGGAACTCGACCGGCACGGCGTCGCCAGCGCGGTCCTGATCGCTAGCGTGCACGGAGACGCGTCGTCCGTGGCTGCCGCTGTGGCGTGCTTTCCCCATCGCTTTCACGGCTACTTCATGCTGAACCCGGTCGCGCCGGATGCCATGGAACACGCCCAGCTGGCGCTCGAACAGGGGTTGCGGGGCATCTGCCTCTTTCCCGCCATGCATCGCTACTCCCTTCACGATGAACGCGTCCAGCCGGTCTACGAGATGGCGGCCCGTGTGCCGGGAACCGTGGTCTTCGTGCATTGCGGGGTGCTCACCGTGGGAGCGCGCGCGAGACTCGGGCTGCCCTCGCCCTTCGACATGCGCTTCTCGAACCCTATCGATCTGCACGCCGTAGCGCTTCGCCACCCCGACGTGAACTTCGTAGTGCCGCACTTCGGGGCGGGCTACTTTCGGGAAGCGCTGATGCTCTGCGCCATGTGTCCCAACGTCTATCTGGATACCTCCAGCAGCAACGCCTGGATGCGTTATCTGCCCGAGGAGTTGGATTTGGCGCGGGTGCTGCGCCGTGCCCTCGACGTCGCCGGCCCGCGCCGCCTGTTGTTCGGCACGGACTCGTCCTTCTTCCCGCGCGGCTGGCACAGTCAGGTCTTCGACGATCAGGCGCGCCTGCTCGCCGGGCTGGGGCTTTCGGCGGACGATGCGGGCCTGGTATTCGGCGGCAATCTCGCTCGCCTGATGGATCTGTAAATTCGCCCGCACACCGCGGCTTCCCTGTACCCTCTGGTACAGACGGACACGCGCCCCACTCGTCATAATCGGTGTCATCCGTCGCGATACGGAATGCGGACCGGGTGATATGTCCAAGGTGGAATCGAGAAGCGGGGATTCTCTGGTTTGGCAGCCGGCGGGACATCCCGTCCGGGTGGTGGTCAGGCCGCGCGCTGCGGAACGCATGCGCCGCGAGGTTCTCCGCCATGACGGAAGCACCGCCGGGAGCGAATCGGGCGGCCTTCTTCGCGGTTTCATCGAGCGCGACGGCATCGTCACCGTCACGGTGGAGGACATTGAGCCCATGGCTTGGTCCTTCTCCATGGCGCCCGCGGACCGCCGCAAACTGGACGCCTCCCTCAAGCCCAAACCCGGTGATCGGACCGGGCGATCCGTGGTGGGCTACTACCGCACCCACTCGGGAGACGATCTGGACCTCAATGCCGGCGACATCGCGCTCATCCGCGTCTGTTTCCCGGATCCCGCCAACGTTTTCATGCTGCTCAAACCCGGCCCTGGCAAAGACCTGTCCAGCCGGCTGTTCTTCTGGCAGGGTGGCGTCATGCGGTCCGAGGACGGTGACCACGCGCATCCGTTCGGCCAGCCTGTTGCCGCGCCCGCAGCCCCCCTGCTTTCATTGCCGCATCAGGAAGCGCCCGCGGCAGCGCTGCGCCCCGCCAGGACACCTTGGGTTGTAGCGGTCGCGGCCGTGGCCACCGCAATGCTCCTGTTCATTCCCGGGCGCTGGTATCTCCCCCATTCCCAGCAAACCCCGGCTGCCCCTCCGCCTACCGTCCGGCAGTTGTCGCTCGAAGTGGAAAGGAGGCCCAGCGATCTGCTGGTGCGCTGGAACGGGAGCGCGGCCGCCATTCGCGATTCCGTCCGCGGCGTGCTGGAAATCCAGGACGGCCCCTACCGCCGCTCCTGGGAACTCAACCCGGACCAGTTGCGGACCGCCAATATCTATTACGCTCCAGCAGGCGCGGATATCCAGTTTCGCCTGGAGGTCTGGAGCCGAAGCGGCGAGCCGGTGGTGGAGGCCGTCCGGATGCTTTCGGCCGGATTGCTGGCGGGTGCCGCGGCGCCCTCTCCGCTGCCCCAAGCCCCGGACGGACCGGTAGTTCACGCCTCGACCGCGCGCTCGTTCTCCCCGCGGCAGCCCGTCATCCAGCCCGTCGTGCGCGCCGAGAGTGCTTCCTCCGCCGACCGGGTGGACGATTCCGAGCCCTCGCTCCGTCCCCGAACGGTTCACTTCAACTATCGCGACCAGCGCCCCGAGGAACCGCCGTCCGGCTCCGACCAACAGCGTCCACGGCCCGTTCGTCAGGTAAACCCCACCGTCCCCCGATCCGTTGTGCCCACGGGTGACGTCGCTCTCGGCGTGAAAGTCTTCATAGACCAGGCCGGCCGCGTGACGGGTGCCGAGGTCATATCCCGAAAAGGCCGCGTGAACAGCCAACTCGCCGATTCGGCATTGAGCGCCGCGCGCTTGTGGCGCTTCGAGCCCGCCACCAGGAACGGCAAACCCGTGGCGAGCGATGCGATTCTCGATTTCCACTTTCCGCCATAATCGAGCGTGGCCGTGATTTCGAATACAGCTTACGGGGCCGGTGTTCTCCGCTGCACAGACGGTGTCCGTCTCGCCCCCGTATAATCGCGCACATCGGATGCAGATACGAACAGAGCAAGTGGACTACTACGTTTGGCAGCCGGCGGGCTACGCGGTACAGGTGGTGATCCGCCCGCAGGCCGCTGAGCGGATGCGCCGCGAAGCCCGATATCGTGACTCGGCTCGTCCCGGCGGAGAAGCCGGCGGACTTCTTCTGGGCTCCATCGATCGGGAAGGCTCCGGCTCCGTTACGGTGGAAGACGTAGAACCGCTGGCCTGGTCTTACATGATGCCTCCCCAGGACCGGGTGGAATTGGAAGCAGCGTTAAAGGCTCTCGATGCCGGGCCGCGCCGCTCGGTGATAGGTTACTTCCGCACGCACAGCCGCGAAGGTTTGTTCCTCAATGCTGGCGACCTGTCGCTCATTAAAGCCTGCTTCCCGGATCCCGCCAATGTCTTCCTGCTGCTCAAATCCATTCCCGGCGAACCCCTGGCGAGCCGCCTGTTTTTCTGGCACAACGGCGTGACGCGGTCTGCCGTCGCGGAACGCGAATGCCCCTTCGGCCGCCCCGTATTGGAACCCGCGAGGATTCCGGAACCCCGCCGCCGGCTGCCGGTTCCACCGGAGCCGGAGCGCGAGGAAGCGCGGCCGCGCGGCAGAGGCACCCTGTGGGCCGTCGGCGCCGCCACGGTCATCACGGCGGGGCTTCTGCTGTTTCCGTCGCGATGGTATACTCCCCAGCCGGACGCCCAGGACACCGCCGCCCCGGCCGCACCGGCACGGTTGATCGGTCTGGAGGTCGAGAAGAGGTCCAACGACCTGGTGATTAAGTGGGACCGCGGCGCACCTGCGGTGCTCACCGCCACCCGCGCCATTCTGCATATTGAGGACGGCCTCTACCGGCGGGCCTCGCTGCTCGACCCCGACCAGCTTCGCACCGGCAGTCTCTACTATTCCCCCGCCAGCGGCGAAATCCGGCTCCGGCTGGAGGTTTACGACCCGGCCGGCACGCAGGTGGTGGAATCGGTCCAGGTGCTGTCGCCCACGGTACTGCCGTCCGGCGCCGCCCCCTTCGAATCGGAGCAGCAGCCGATTCCCGCCGCGCAGCCCTCGAAGCCGGCCAAGGATTGGGGTTTCGTCCTCAAAACGCTTCGCAGCCTCCAGTCCAGGTACACCCCCAAGGCACCGGAACCAAGACCGGCGGCCGTGGTAGAGACGCCTCCCCCGGCCCTCTCGGGGGAAGCCACTGTCTTAACGGCCGCGGCGCCCGGAATCCCCGGCTTCGCCCCTGGCACGCCGCCGCCAGCGGCCCCAGCCTCCAAACCCGTGGCGGATCCCAAACCGGCACCCCCGCCGCAGCCGCAACGCATTCCGGCCAGGCCCATTAGCCAAGTCAACCCTGTGGTCCCGGGCCATCTCCGGAGCACGCTGAAGGACGATGTCCAACTAGGCGTCCGAGTGGAAATCGACGCGGCCGGTAAGGTGACCGATGCCCATATCATCACGCGCCGCGGCACCCCCAGCGAGTTTCTCGCGGGAGCCGCCATCTCCGCCGCTAGAAGGTGGCAATTCGAGCCAGCCACCCTGGGGGGCAAACCGGTGCCCGGAGAGATGATCCTTAATTTCAGGTTTATGCGCTAAGGCCGCCTGCGCTACGCCAGCTTCCCGAGCAGCCGCTAATCGTTCGCCAGTTCAATCGTCACCTGCAGCGCGGCGCCCCCAGCGAGTTTCTCGCGGGAGCCGCCATCTCCGCCGCTAAAAGCCTGGCAATTCGAGCCAGCCACCCTGGGCGCCAGGCCGGTGCCCGGCGAGATGATCCTTAATTTCAGGTTCATGCGCTAAGGCCGCCTGCGCTACGCCAACTTCCCGAGCAGCCGGTAATCGTTCGCCAGTTCAATCGTCACCTCCAGCGCGGCGCCCCCAGCGAGTTTCTCGCGGGAGCCGCCATCTCCGCCGCTGAAAGCCCGGCAATTCGAGCCAGCCACCCTGCGCGCCAGGCCGGTGCCCGGCGAGATGATCCTTTAATTTCAGGTTTATGCGCTAAGGCCGCCTGCGCTACGCCAACTTCCCGAGCAGCCCCAGCGCTGCCTTCACCAGGCGCGGCGCCGCGTTTTTTTCGAGGTAGCTCGACTTCGCCCGCCACGTCTCGTAGCCGCCCACTTCGTGTCCCTCAACCGTCGGGATGTAGCCCCGGTAATCGTTCGCCAGTTCAATCGGGAAGGTCGCCTTGAAGGGGCTCTTGGCCTTCACCTCCAGCCCGAGTTCCACGAACGCCTCGCCCGGAAGCGTTGCAATGCCTAGCGACCCTATGCGCATCGCTTGCACCGGCGTCCGCACGGTGGCGGGGTAGGTCTTGGCTAGGAAATCGGTCTCCCGCGCGTAAATGTGGTTGCGGTCTGTGTAGGGCGGGGGCACGGAGGCAAGCAGTTTTCGCGCCGCCGCCAGGTCCGCCTCGTCCGGCAGCCGCACTCCAATCTCCAGTTCCTCGATGGCCGAACCCAGCTCCAGATCGCTCTGGAATTCAATGGTGCGCCATGCGCGGTACGATTCCGCGGCCAAGGTCTCCGCATAGCGCCGCATCTGCTCGTAAGGCGGCAGCCGCACCGGCTGGCCACGGAAGTTGACCCCGTTGATGTTACCCGAGCAGGCGTTCGAAAGCGACGCCACCACCGGCGCACCCGCCAGCCGCTCCATAGCCGCGGACCAGAACGCGAAATAATCCGCGCTGATGTGCCCTGTACCCGTACCTCCTACGTAGTGCAGGGCATAGTTGCCCAGCACCGCGATGGGCCGTCCGTCCGCTGTCTGGATGGCCAGAATCCCCACATCCGGATCGGTAGGGCCGGCGGGGCGCAGAATATTCGGGCTCCCCACCGGCGGATTCATCTGCACCCGGTCCGTGGTGCGGCCGAACGGATCCGCGGGAATCGACCCGGGTTTCATGAAGAAGCGCCGGTTGAACACCAGGCTCTCCTCGCGCCCCACCGCCCATCCGGCGCGCGCCGGCTGCATACGCGCCACCGCCATCCGGACACAATCGGCGATGCGCCCCGACAGCCACTCCGTGTACTTCGGGTCCGGCAGGCTCTGGAAGAGGTGCGCGGAAGCCGGCGCCGAGTGCGTGTGGGTGGCCGATAGCAGCACGCTCTCCGGCGGCATACCCGTGTGCAGCCGGATGGCCTCCTTAGCGCGGTCGAAAATCTCCCTCGGGATTACGCACGAGTCCACTTGCGCGATGGCGATACGCGCCCGGCCGTTGTCGAGCGCCATGGCACGGACGTGCAGTTCATCGTGCACCTCGGTACCGATGTGGTTCGTCATGCTGCCCGCCAGGAAACAGCCGAGCAGCGGCGTAATATTCGCTACCGCAGCCCCGGCGCGCAGTTTTCCGCCCGTCACCTGGGCCGGCGCCACGGCGGCGGCCGCCGCCCCGAGGAATCCGCGTCTCGTCGTGTTCATCTACCCTCCACTCGCCATGATACTGCGGAAACGCCGGCCACCCGCGAACGTCCAACTCAGTGCAGGGGTGTAGAATGGCGGAGGCAATATGCTCGTGATCCTCGCTCGTGTCCTGGTGCTGGCCACCCTTGTGGTGCTGCCAGCGGTTTCCGACGGATCCGGTTGGGAGGAAGACACCGCCGCCGCCAAGGCAGCCTACGCCCAGGGGCGCTACGATATCGCGGAAGCCCGCTTCAAAGCCGCCCTCGCAGCCGCCCGGGACTTCGGCCCGAAGGACCCGCGCACGGCCTCGGGCCTCAGGCAACTCGCCGAATTCTATCGCGCCATGGGACGCTATTCGGACGCCGAGCCGCTGCTCCTGAAGCTCGTAGCCGAAAGTGAAAAAGCGTTCGGCGCCGCAAACGCCCGCATCATTCCGGACCTCCACCGCCTGGCATGGCTCTCGAAAGCCAGTGGGGATTTCGCTCGTGCCGAGGCCCTCTTCCGCCGCGTCCTTGAGATCCGCGAGGCAACACTCCCGCCCGCCCGCGCCCTCGAACTCACCCCGGACCTCGAGAATCTGGCCGCGCTGCTTCAGGTGATGGGCCGCCCGGCCGACGCCGAGGCTCTCTACCTCCGCTCCCTCGCCATCCGCGAAAAAACCCTCGGCCCGGACCACTTCGACCTCACCGCCGACCTGAACAACCTCGGCGCCCTCGCCCTCTCCATGAAGCGCACCCAGGATGCCGAGACCCTCTACCGTCGCTCTCTTTCCCTTGCCGAGCATGCCTACGGGCCCGAGGACCCGGCCGTGCTCCCAGCCATCGACGCCCTGGCCACGCTCTACCTCGACCAGAAGCGCCTGGCCGAATGCGAGCCCCTGCTGCGGCGTGCCGTGGCAATCAAGGAGCGCACCCATGGTCCCTCCCATATCGACGTGACACCCCGGCTCGACAAGCTGGCCTTCGTCCTCTACCTTCAAAAGCGTCCTTCCGAAGCCGAGCCGCTGTACCGCCGGTCGCTGGCCATCTGGGAGCAGTCGATGGGGCCCGACAACCCCGCCACAGCCACCAGCCTGGATAACCTGGGGGTAGTACTGATTGCGCAGGAGAAGTATGCGGAGGCCGAGCCGCTCTACCGCCGCTCCACGACCATCCGCCAAAGGGCCACCACCGAGAGCCTGAACAATCTCGCGCTGGTGCTTTCCATGCGCAACAGGAACGACGCCTCAGAGGCTACCTACAAGATGGCGGTACGGCTCGCCGAGCGCATGCCGGACGGTCCCGACCCCGCGCTCCTCTCCGTGACCCTCGAAAACTACTCCGCCCTCCTGCATAAGATGAAGAGGGAGGCCGAAGCGCGCCGTCTCGAAACGCGCGCCCGCGCCCTGGCGCCCAAAGCATCCAGCTCCTCCACGTCCGGCACCCGCAACTAGCCCTCCTCCATCCGAGCTTCCATTGACTTGTTCCGGGCTTCGGTGATATACCTGCGCCACACAGGAGGACAGAATTGTCTGAGGCTCGCTCTACCACCGCGCAAGGAAGCCGGAGGGCTTTTCTTGCTTCATCCGCCGGCTCGACTGGACTCTTGCTGGTTTCACCCGAAACGGCCTTCGGCTCCCAGGCCAACTCCACCGTAGAGGTTGGCGTCATCGGCGCCGGAGGCCGCGGCAACTGGATTGGAGACTTCTTCGTCCAGGAGGCCGGCGCGCGCATCACGGCACTGGCCGATGCCTTCGTCGACCGCCTGGAGACGACCGGCGCCAGGCTGCGCGTTCCGCCCAACCGGCGGTACAACGGTCTCAAGGCCTACCAGGAACTGCTTGCTTCGAAAGTCGACGCCGTGGCAATCGAGACCCCGCCCTATTTTCACCCGGAGCAGGCCGCCGCAGCCGTCGCCGCAGGCAAGCACGTCTTCCTCGCCAAACCAGTGGCAGTTGATGTGCCTGGCTGCCGCAGCATCATCGAGAGCGGAGAGCGGGCGAGAGGCAAAGTCAGCTTCCTGGTGGATTTTCAGACCCGCGCCCAGCCGGCATTTCAGGAAGCGGCCGCGCGCATCCACCGCGGCGACCTCGGAACCCCCGTGCTGGGGCACGTCTACTATCACGGCTCCGGCGGGGACCCCAAACCCCGCGCCGGCTGGTCGCGCGATGAGGCGCGCCTGCGCTTGTGGCCGCGCGACCGCGTGCTTTCCGGCGACATCATTGTGGAGCAGAACATTCACGCCATCGACGTCGCCAACTGGTACCTGCGCGGCCATCCCCTGAAGGCCTCCGGCATGGGCGGCCGCAAGGTGCGAATGAATTACGGAGATTGCTGGGACTTCTTCGTGCTGACCTTCTCGTATCCGCACGATGTCACCGTCGATTTCAGCTCCGCCCAATTCCTTCGCGGATACTACGACATCTGCATCCGGGTCTATGGCTCCCAGGGGACACTGGATTCGCACTACGGGCTCGGCCCGCGTTACCAGGTCGACCCGCGTCTCGATGGTTACGTGGCCATCACCGGACAGAACCCCTGGAAGGGCGCCGACCGCGACAAGACCTTCGACGATGGCGCCATTGCGAACGTCAAGCGCTTCGTCGAAAGCGTCCGCAGCGGCAAACTTCTGAACAACGCTGCGGAGTCCGCCGAGAGTAACCTCGCCTGCATCCTCGGACGCACCGCGGCCTACCGGGGTGGCACCGTTACCTGGGACGAAATGATGGACCTGAACACCCGGCTGGATGCCGGCCTTACGATCTGACGGCGCGCTTACTCCAGCGTCTCCCGTGCGATCTTCTCTGCCTGCTCCGCGCGGTACTGCCGGAGTTTTTCTCGCAGCTCCGGACGCGAGTTTGCCAGAATGGCAATCGCCAGCAGGCCCGCATTCTTCGCTCCCGCCGCCCCGATGGCCAGGGTTCCCACAGGGATTCCCGCCGGCATCTGCACGGTCGATAGCAGCGAATCGAGGCCCTTGAGTGCGCGGCTCTCCATGGGAACCCCCAGCACGGGCAGCAGTGTGTGGGCGGCGACTACGCCCGCCAGGTGCGCCGCGCCGCCCGCCGCCGCGATCACCACCTCCACACCGCGCTCCTCCGCGCCGGAAGCCAACTGCATCGCCAGTTCCGGCGATCGGTGCGCGGAGGCCACGCGGCTCTCCGCGGGCACCCCGAAATCCGCCAGCACGGCGGCCGCCTGCCGCATCGTTTCCCAGTCGGACTTGCTCCCCATCATGATCAGTACGAGCGGTTCCTGTTCGGCCATACCTATTCTCCCTGTGCCAGCGTATAACCCGGCTCTCCGTCGAAGTGGCGCAGCGTCTGGGTCATCGCGATCTCCATCCCCGCCGCCGCCACGCGCCCCACCAGCGATGCAATCCCCGCATGCGTCACCGTCCCCGGCGTTGCGGCGAACCGGCAGCGGAACAGGTCCGTGCAAAACGTCTCCGGCTGCCCCTCGGGCCATACCTTCACGCCGCGGTTCGACACCATGGTGAGCGCCATGCCCCCGCCGTCAATCGTCCCGAGCGCTTCCACCAGCTTGCCTACATCCTTCGACGGCCATTCGATCGCGAGATCCACGCCCGCCGTTTCCGTCTTGGGCCGCGCCGCCGTAACCGCCTTAGTCCCCTGCCGGGCGTGCGCCGCGCCATAGCTCACCGGCTCGAGCGTGCATGGCCGGTTCCCCAGGCGCGCAATCACGGCATCCGCAAATTCACGCGTCCCCACCTTCTGCTTGCTCACCGTCGGGCTGTAGATGTCGTAGGTGTGGATGCCGTCCTCGATAGTGCGCAGCCAGGCGTTGTGCACCCGCGCGGCGGCCTCCGGCTGGCCGATGTGCACCAGCATCAGCACCGCCCCCATCAGCAGGCCCGAAGGATTTGCCAGGTTCTGCCCCGCCCGCCGCGGCGCTGAACCGTGGATCGCCTCGAACATGGCGCACAGGTCCCCAATATTCGCCGACCCCGCGAGCCCGACCGACCCCGCGATCTGCGCCGCTACGTCCGACAGGATGTCGCCATAGAGGTTCGGCATCACCACCACGTCGAACGCCTCCGGGGTGTCGGCCAGCTTGGCCGCCCCAATGTCCACGATCCAGTGTTCGTTGGCGATGTCCGGGTATTCCGCCGCGATCTCCTCGAAGACCCTATGGAACAGGCCGTCGGACATCTTCATGATGTTGTCCTTGGTGAAACACGTCACCTTCTTCCGGCCATACTGGCGGGCGTACTCGAAGGCGTACCGGACAATCTTTTCCGACCCCGGCCGCGAGATCACCTTCAGGCTCAGCATCTCCTCGACCGAGGCGCGGTACTCGATGCCGGCGTAAAGATCCTCCTCGTTCTCCCGCACGATCACCACGTCCATCTTGGGGTGCAGGGTATCGACGAACGGATGGTACGAGACGCACGGCCGCACGTTGGCGTACAGCCCAAGCGACTTCCTGGTGGTCACGTTCAGGCTCTTGAACCCGCCGCCCTGCGGGGTAGTGATGGGCGCCTTCAGGAAGACGCGCGTGCGCCGCAGCGACTCCCATGCGTCCGGCTCAATCCCGGCGGAGTTCCCCCGCAAATAGACCTTCTCGCCGATTTCGATGGTTTCAATCTCGAGCGCGGCGCCGGCCGCATCCAGGATCTGCAGGACCGCCTGCATGATCTCGGGGCCGATGCCGTCGCCGTAAGCGACTGTAACAGGAGTTTTGGCTGGCATACGCGAATCCCTTCCACCATACGGGACGGGGAAGGGTGTTAGCAAGCGTAACCGTCAAGGTAATCTATCCTGAAAGGGAAAGGAACAGACAGCCCATGCAACCTCGTTTGGATGGTCGGAAGGCGGCGCCGGCCGCATATCGTGCAATGTCAGCGCTCGAAGGCTATATCCGGAAGTCCTCGAGCCTGGAACCTCCGCTCCTCGAACTGGTCCGGATGCGTGCCTCGCAGATCAACGGATGCGCCTACTGCATCGACATG
This sequence comes from Bryobacteraceae bacterium, assembly GCA_035561075.1. Taxonomy (GTDB): domain Bacteria; phylum Acidobacteriota; class Terriglobia; order Bryobacterales; family Bryobacteraceae; genus JAMCRM01. Next base: position 17,184 of record DATMYF010000100.1, on the reverse strand, counting down.
CACAGCAAGGATGCCCGGGCGAGCGGCGAAACCGAGCAGCGGCTTTACGCCCTCAATGCCTGGGAGGAGACCCCTTTTTTCAGCGACCGCGAGCGTGCCGCCCTGGCATGGACCGAGGCCATTACCCTGATCGCAGAAGCAAAGGCCTCCGATGATCAACTGTACCGTGAAGTGCGCGAGCATTTCACCGAGGAAGAACTGGTCAACCTGACCTTGGGCATTGTGACCATCAATGGCTGGAACCGCCTGGCCATCGCCTTTCGGGCCGTCCCCGGGGAGTATCAGCCGGCCGCCCATCCGGAAGCCGGGAGTGCCGAACGTTAAGATCCGCCGCGGCTACGCGATGCGCGGCACTTCCACTTCCCGGCCCTTCTCATCCGCCGACACATAGGCAGCGTAGATCGCAAGCGTGATGTCGATGGCGAGGTCGAGGTCGCTTTCGGGCGGCCTCCCGTTCCTCACCGCCTCGATGAAGTCGCGCAACTCCCTGCCGTAGCCCAGGCTCCAGCCCTCCTCGGGCGAGGCCGGAATCCAACCCTCGTTGGTGGTGATCTTCTCCACCAGGTAGAGGTCCTTCATCTGCTCGTGCCGGGGGTTGTACACATCCACCACGTTCACCGGGCTCATGCGGCACCGCGTGCGATGGTTGTTGGCGAAAACCTCCACGAAATCGTAAATGCCGCCCAGCACCAGCTCGGATGCCGTGATATCCCCCACCGTGCCGTCGTCGAAGATCACGTGCATGAAACCGTAGTCTTCCGTGTCCTTGTACGTGGTCCGGATGAAGCCCTTATCCTGGTACCCGGGGAGCTGTGTGATCGAATGCGTGCGCGCCGAAACCGCCACCGGCCGAATGGGCCTCCCCAGCCGCGCGAGGCCCTCTTTCCGCTTTAAATACAGAACTGCGCCCAGCGGGTGGCAGCCCTTCCCGATCAGCGAACCGCCGCCCTGTACGCTCCAGATTCCGTACACCGGGGAGTGCGAGCCATTGTGCGACTCCTCCGCCACTAGCCGCAGGATCATGGCGCGGGTCTTCTCCACGATCTCCCGCTCCTTTTGCACCGAAGGCGCGTAGACGAAGTTCTCCGCGTACCCCAGCCCCACCCCGGCCTGCACCACCGCCGCCCGCAGCGCGCGGCACTCTTCCGCCACCGCCGCCAGCATGTGCTTTTTATCGAACTCGTCCGGTGATCCGTAAAAGCCGTGCAGCGGCTTCTCCACAATCACGTGCCGGCCCGCCCGCACAGCCGCAAGCATGTACTCCATGTGGGAGGATGGCGGCGTGCAAATATCGAGCACGTCGATCTCCCCCAGCATTTCATCGACGGATGCGAATGCCCGCAGCCCATGCGCGGCGGCGAAGGCTTCCCGGCTCTCCTGACGCGCCGACGTCACCCCCACCACCCGCACCGTGCCGGCCGGGAAGTTCTCCAGGTGAAAGCGGGCCGCGAAGCCTGCGCCCGCAATCCCTACCCGCGGCGGCTCAGCCAATGGCCCGGCTCCTTCTCGGAACGGCCGCTTCCGGTGGCGGCGGCGGTTCGGGCTCCGGAGCGGGCTTGCGCGGCCGGCGGTCCAGGTGCGCCGCCAGCAACTCCTGCCGCTTCTTCTCGAACCGCGGCGTCCCAGGAGCTGCCGCGATCCCCGCCAGGTCCGTCTTACTCAATTCCTGGGCCAGGGGGAGGTATTTCTGAAAGTAGTTCTTCACCCGCTCCTGCACGGGCTTGAATTGCGAACGCAGGAGCACGAAGCAGACCTCGTCCCCGGCCGCCCGCGACAGGATCTGGTATACCTGCGACGGCTTCCGCACGCGCGCCGATTTTAGCGCCTGCTCCAGCTTCCGGGCGCGCGGCTCCAGTTTCTGCCACGAATCGGCTTCCGCCCTGGTCATCTCCGTTCGGCGCACCAGTTCGGCCCGCTCGCGTGGCGTGAGCTTCTCGGTGAGGGCGTGCAGGAAGGGCCCCACGCGCCCAACCCGGGCGCCCTCCTGGTCCGGGAAGACCCGGTTGGCCTTCTCCAGGCGCGCCAACACGGGCAGGTTCAGCTTGCTCCCCGCGAGCGCGGGTGAGAAGACCGTCAGCAGCCCGTCGGCATCCAGTGCCCGGATCACCTCTCCGGGGCTGGGCTCCTCGGCGATCTGGCGCAGCTCCTCAAAAAGCGTGCGCGGTGGAATACTGCCCAGGACGTCCCCTTCCCGCGCATTGGCAAACTGTGCGGCCGTGCGCGCCTCCACCGTGAACCCCAGCCGTACCCGCAGCCGCACCAGCCGCAGCAGCCGGCTGGGATCGTCCAGAAAGGCATAAGGGTACAGGGTGCGCAGCTCCCGGCGCTCCAGGTCCGCCAAGCCGTTGGTAGGGTCGAGCAGCAGCCCCCTGGAGGCCCGGTTGAGCGAGAGCGCAATGGCATTGACGCTGAAATCCCGTCCGCGCAGGTCCTCTTGGATCGTCGCGGGCGCCGGTTGTGGTCGCGCCCCGCTCTTCGCATACCGGTCCACTCGCGACATCGCCACCTGCGCGGTCACGCCGCCCGGGAAAACCAGTTCCACGGCCCGGCGATTCTCGTCAGTTGAAATTACGCGCGCGCCGGATTTCTCTGTGAGCGTCTTGGCGACCTTCAGGGCGTTGCCTTCCACCACGAAGTCCAGGTCCCGCACCTGGAACCCGCCCAGCATGTCGCGCATCGCCCCGCCGGCGAGAAACAGGTTGACGGCGGCCAGGCCCGCCGCTGCCTGTACCTCCGCGACCACCCGGTTCTGTTCCGCACTCAGGTGGTTCTCCAGCATGAAGATGTAGTCGCTCATTGAATGCTCTCGGCTACTACAAAAAAGGGCCAAAAACGTCCCGGCCGGTTCTCAGGCCCGGGGATGATGCTCATCCAGGGTGCGCCGCAGCTTCGACCGCATCACGTGCGTGTAGATCTGGGTAGTCGAGATGTCCGCGTGTCCCAGCATCGTCTGGACGCTCCGCAGGTCCGCCCCGCGCTCCAGCAGATGTGTGGCGAAGCTATGGCGGATCACGTGCGGCGTCAACCCATCAAATATCCCTGCTTTCCGGCCGTAATTTCCAAGTAGTTTCCAAAATGCCTGGCGCGTGAGCCCGCCGCCCCGCGCGGTCACAAAAAGGTACCGGCTGCCCCGTTTTTTCAATAACTTGCCGCGGCCCAGCTCCAGGTAATGGCGGACCGCCTCCAGGGCAGCTTTTCCTACCGGTACAATGCGCTGTTTATTGCCTTTCCCGGTTACCCGCAGAAGCCCCATCTCCATGTCGAGGTCCTGCAGCCCGACTCCGCATAGCTCCGAAACCCGCAGGCCCGTGGCGTAGAGTAGCTCCAGCATGGCGCGATCCCGCAAGGCTACCGGACGGTCTCCCTGGGGAGCCCCCACTAGGCGCTCTATCTCTTCCAGATTCAGGAACTTGGGAATGCTCTGCCACTGCCGGGGCGATCCCATGTGCTCGGTCGGGTCGCTCGCTACCGTACCCTCCCGCAGCAGAAACCGATAGAAGTTGCGGAGCGTGGTGAGATGCCGGGCGATCGTCCGGCTGCCCAACCCGGCGGCGTACATATGGTCGATATACGCGCGGATCGCCTCCGCGTCCGGCACCGTTCCCTTGCCTGGCTTTGTGAACTCCGCAAAGGCTTTTAAATCCCGGGCATAAGCGCTCAAGCTGTTGACGCATAAGCCCTTTTCGAGGCGGCAAAAGTGCAAAAAGGCCGCCCTTTCGTTCCCCAGGGGTTCGATAAGGGCCACTCCGGTCATCCGAGACGATGATACAATACGACCCGAAACAGAGTGAAGCGCGTTTGTTAAAAGGGAGGCGCTTGGCAGCTTCAACGACCAAAAAGGTGCTGGTCCGCCGCTTCGACCGGGAGTCGATGGCCGGTTATGTCCATCCCGGAACATATTTACGTCCGAACGGCGTCGAACTTCTCACCACCGAGGGGAGTTTCGCGATTATTCCGTACAATGAGGTGAAATCCGTTCACTTTGTGCGGGATTTCGAGGCCAGCCCGGAGCCCGCCGAAGCCCGCGTCTTCAACACGCGCCCCAAAATGGACGGCCTGTGGGTCCGGATGCGCTTCCGCGACCAGGAGGTCATGGACGGCATCCTGCCCAACAACCTCCTGCAACTGGAGGTTCCCGGCTTCACCGTCACGCCGCCGGAGCCTTATGCCAACAACCAGCGCGTTTTCGTGCCACGCGCGGCGCTCGAGGAACTGCAGGTGCTGGGTGTAGTCGGCAGCCCGCTCCGTCCCCGCAAGGGCAAAATCAGGACCGTGCCGAAGGAACAGATCAGCCTCTTCGAACAGCAATAGCCATGGCAAAGACACGCATCCGGCGCATTGACGACCTGCTGGCCGCCGCTGGCGGCGTTCCGGCCATTGTCCCCGGCGATGGGGACACCGCGGCTGTGGGAGCGGTCCAGGAACTGCTCCGCAGCCACGGCTACAGCCGCCTCCCTGACATGCGCCACAGTTCCTATGGCAGCTTCGGCGAGTTGACCCGGCAATCCGTCCTGGCCTACCGCGCGATAGCGGGATTAGGGAACTCCCCAAGGGTGGACGGCCCGCTGCTTGAACACATGCTGCGGCGCGACCCCCAGATCCCGCTCGCGGCGCGGTGCTATCTAACCAAAACACTCGATTTTGAGTACACCCCGATGGCCGGGGTCGTCGCCCTCACGGCGCTCTCCGAATCCGGTGGCCGCTTCGCTTGCATGAACCTGAACACGGACCGTTGCGGCCTCTCCTTCGGGATTATCCAGTGGGCGCAGAGGCCCGGGCGGCTGCACGAACTGCTGATGGCCTTCCGGAAAGCCGCCCCGGAAGCCATTGCCGAGATCGCGGGAGGTCCCGCCGCGGTAGACGCGCTCATTGCCCACACCGCCCGGCCAGGCGGCGGGGTGGACCCCGTAACCGGCGCCGCGCTCGACTCCCGCTTCGACCTCATCCGGGAGCCCTGGCGCGGCCGCTTCGAGCGCATTGGGCGCACCCGCACCCTGCAAAAAGTGCAGATGGAAGCGGCTTTACGGGTCTTCCAGGCGTCGCTGGCACAGCTGCAGCCGGTGGTCCCGGTGGTCAACTCGCAGCGCGGGTTCGCTTTTCTCTTGGATGTCGCCAACCAGCACGGCGATAGCGGCGCGCGCTCCATCTGCCGGGCGGTGGCGAAGTCCGGGATGGGGGAGGCGCAACTGTTGGCGGCCGTCGAAAAGGAGTCCGTCCGGCGGGTGGCCGCGCAGTACGGCGCCGCCAGCCCGGAAGCGGCCTCAACGGCCAACCGGCGCGAGTTCTTCCGGACGCTCCCCTGGCTTTCCGATGCCGCCGGAGCTGTGGCGTAGCTTATGCTGAGACGACTCGCGATCCTCCTGGCCGCCACGACGGCCTGTTGCCTGGCGCAAACCGGCGGCTTCCGCGCGGCAGTGGTGAAGGTGGACGTGACCCCGTCCACCCCCAAACCGCTGGCCGGCTATCCCGCCCGGCAGTCCACGGGGGTCCACGACCGCATCTGGCATCGTATCGTGGCGCTTGATGACGGGACCACCCGGTTCTATCTCGTCTCGTCCGAGTTCTGCATCTTCTCGCCGGCGCTCTACGACGAAACCGCCGCGCGCCTCAAGGCCGAAGCCGGCGTCGACCGCCTGCACTTCTGGTGGACCCTTACCCATACCCATTCCGCCCCCGAAATCGGTCCCCACGGCCTCCCCAAGCTGATGATGCCGGAGCGCTACCCGCACGACTGGGACCGGGAATACACCGCCGCCGTCCAGCAGTCGCTTATTGACGGAGTAAAGGAAGCCGCTGCCAAACTGGCGCCCGCGCGGCTGTCGGTGGGGGCCGGGCGCGCGCTGGCCAATATCAATCGCCGGGCGCGCGATCCGGAGGGGCGTATCTCGCTCGGGCTCAATCCGGAAGGCCCGGCGGACCGGCAGATCGGTTTGTTGCGTCTCGAACGGGAGGACGGCAGCCTGCTCGCCCTCGTCGCCAACTACGCCATGCACGGCACCGCACTCGGGCCGGCCAATCGCCTGGTCAGCGGAGACGCGCCCGGCACGGTGGCGGCGTACGTCGAGGAGAAGCTCGGTGCGCCCATGCTGTACATCAACGGCGCGGCCGGAGACATGGCGCCCATCTACTCTGTGCAGCCTAATTTCCGGGCCGCCCACATCACCGAGTTCAACGTACTGCTGGGCGACCGGATTCTGGCCGCAAACCAGGCGCTGCCGCGAGCCACCTCCAGCGTCCGGCTGCACGCGGGGGAAAAAGTAGTGGAGACTGCGAGGCGGCCGGACTTCGCCTGGGACGACAGCCTGAAGGATTACCTGCGCCTGGCCGGTGCAGGCCCCGGGGTGGTACGGGTACCGGTGCGCTTCCTGTTTCTCAATGGCGATACGGTGCTGTGGGCCGCCCCGCTGGAGCTGTTCTCAGAGATCGCCATGCACGTCCGCAACGCCTCGCCGTTCCGGAACACTTTCTACTTCGGGTACGCCAACGGCTGGCTGGGATATCTGGCAACCCGGCGAGCCTTCGCCGAAGGGGGCTACGAGCCCCGCACCTCTGCCTTTACCGCCCAGGCGGAAGCCGACCTCACGAACGTCGTCGTCGGATATCTCCAGGGTTCCCCCGGGCAGGTAAGCTACCTACGGTACAGGCACGGCGCCGAGTGAGAGCTCGGCCAGGTCCAGCCAGCAGCTTTGCGCCGTATTCTGCACAAAAACCGTCTTATCGACCAGAAAATGGCGCGGACCGGTGTATTCGCGCCAGCGCCGCGAGGCCATCTCGAAATAGCCCGGCAGCGTGTCAGTAGGGACTCCCTGGACCAGGGTGATGTGGGGGTGAAACGGGTAGGGTTCGTCGAACGCCAACTGGCCCCGGCTGAGGGCCTGGTGCAGATGGCGCACTTCGTCGGCGCCGCGGATCAGCTCCAGATAGATGACATCTGTAGCCGGAAAGATGGCGGGTTCGCCCGCTTCCACCTCGAATGGTGCAAACTCGCCAGCCAGCGCCCGGGCCTCCTCGCAAACGATCTGCCAGGGAGCGGACAACGGTCTGGGCGGCAACACGCTCACGTGCGCGTGTGGCCTGCAGTCGGGTGCCAGTTCCAGCCGCAAATCGTCCAGAAACCGCCCTAAGGGATCGGGGATGTAGGTGACCAGAGCAAACTGATTTACTCGATCCATCCCGTTCGGATCGAAACCCATGCTTTTACCATGTTACCTGTTTTGTAGGCTTCTGCACATGGCTCCCTGCGGCGGGCTTCTCCCACCCTGATACTCTCAAAGAGACTACGCCATGGAGAACAATGTCAATCCGTTGATCCAGATCGAGTTCCGTGTGCCGTTCGATCGCATACGGGCGGAGCACGTAAGGCCGGCCATTGCCGAACTGCTCCGGCAGGCCAGGGAGCGCCTGGAGGCGCTGGCCTCCTCCGAGGAGCCGCGCACGTGGGAAAACACCATGGCGGCGCTCGATGAGTTGAGTGAGCCGCTCGACTGGGCCATGTCCGTGGTCCGGCACCTCGAAGCGGTTGCTACGTACCCCGAACTGCGCGCTGCGCACAACGCGGTGGAGCCGGAAGTGAGCGCCTTCTACTCCAGCATCCCGCTCAACGAGGGGCTCTGGCGCAACATCAAGCGGTACGCCGAAACCGATAGCGCCCGCGCGCTCGAAGGCACCCGCCGCAGGTTCCTTGAAAAAACCATCGAGACGTTCCGCCGCCACGGCGCAGACCTGGATCCGGCCGGGAAGGCAAAGCTCAAAGAGATCGACGTCGAGCTGGCCGTGGCCACCACGAAGTTTTCGGAAAACGTCCTCGATGCGACCAACGCCTGGGACCTGGTGATCACGGACGAGTCCAAGCTGGCTGGCCTGCCCCCCATGGCCGTGGCGATGGCGCGGCAGAGCGCGGAACAGAAGAATGTGGCGGGCTGGCGGTTCACCCTGCAGGCGCCAAGCTACGTCGCCCTGATGACCTACCTGGACGATGCCGGTATCCGCCGCGACGCCTACCACGCCTATGCCATCCGGGCCACCAGCGGGAAGCACGACAACCGCGCCCTGATCGCGCGCATTCTGGAACTGCGGGGCGAGCGCGCGAAACTCCTTGGCTACCGCGACTTCGCCGACCTTGTACTGGAAGACCGTATGGCCCATTCCGGCGACCGCGCGCGCGCCTTCGTCGACGACCTGCGGCGCAAGACCGAGCCCCATTTTAAACGCGAAAACGCCGAATTAGAGGAGTTCCGGCGGCAGATTGAGGGACCCGGCGCCCCGCCGCTCGAACCGTGGGACATCGGCTACTACGCCGAGAAGATGCGCCGCGCTCTCTACGATTTCGACGAGGAGGAACTGCGCCCCTACTTCCCTCTGGAGCGCGTGGTGGATGGGATGTTCGAGCTCACCGGCCGGCTGTACGGGATCCGGGTGGTTGAGGAGCGCGGCGTTCCGGCGTGGGATCCGGCGGTGAAATACTACGTACTGCATGACCAGGACGGCGCCGTGATGGGCGGCTTCTACGCCGACTGGTATCCGAGGGAGAACAAGCGCGGCGGCGCGTGGATGGACGGCCTTATCACCGGCGGCCCTGCTCCGGACGGCTTCCATCCTCATCTTGGGCTAATTTGCGGCAACCTGACCCCGCCGGTGGACGGCAAGCCCGCCCTGCTCACGCATCGCGAGGTGGAAACCATCTTTCACGAGTTCGGCCACTTGCTGCACCACCTCTTGAGCCGCGTGGAAGTGCGCTCCCTGGGCGGCACAAACGTGGCCTGGGACTTCGTGGAGCTGCCCTCACAGATCATGGAAAACTGGTGCTGGGAATCCGAGGCCCTGGCGCTGTTCGCAGCACACTGGCAGACCGGCGCGCCGATTCCCGGCGACCTCTTCGCCAAGCTGAAACGGGCGCGCACATTCCGCAGCGCCAATGCGCAGATGCGGCAGCTCGGTTTCGCCTCGATCGACCTGGCGCTGCATATGCGCTATTCGCCCGAACGCGATGGAGACCCGGTGGCCTATACCCGCGCCATCCTGCAGGAGTTCTCGCCCGCGCCGCTGCCCGGCGACCACGCCATGATCGCGGGTTTCACGCACCTCTTCGGCAGCCCCGTGGGCTATGGCGCCGCCTACTACTCGTACAAGTGGGCCGAGGTCCTGGACGCCGACGCCTTCACGCGCTTCCGCGAAAACGGCATTTTCAGCCGGGAGATCGGGACCCAGTTCCGCGCCAAGATCCTGGAGCGCGGCGACAGCCTGGACCCGGCCGAAATGTACCGCGATTTCATGGGCCGGGATCCGGACCCTGACGCGCTGCTCGAACGCTCCGGCCTGCTGGTCCGCTGAAGCCGCCCCCGGCGAATCGCTGTGCCACAATACTAACCATGAAACGCTTTGCCGCCGTGTGCCTGCTTGCCGGAGCGCTCCCGCTCGTGGCGCAGCAAGTTCCGCAGTTCCGGGACCTGTTCAACGGTAAGAACCTGAAAGGCTGGGTCAACGTCAACACCGCGCCGGATACGTGGTCAGTGAAAGACGGGGTGATCGTCTGCAAGGGCCGGCCTATAGGGGTGATGCGCTCGGAGAAACAGTACGAGAATTTTATCCTGCACATCGAATGGAAACACATCGAGCCGGGCGGGAACTCGGGTGTGTTCCTGTGGAGCAACGCCGTTCCGGGTGAGAAGGACCGGCTGCCCAACGGCCTCGAAGTCCAGATGCTTGAGCTCGATTGGGTGAAACTCAACAAGAGGGACGGGGGCACCCCGCCCATCGCCTACGTTCACGGCGAACTGTTCGGCGTGGGTGGCGTGGACATCGTGCCGGACAATCCCCGGAACGAGCGCAGCAAATCCATCGAAAACCGCTGCAAGGGACGCGGGGAGTGGAACACCTATGACGTGGTGGCGGTAGATGGGACGGTGAAACTGGCGGTAAACGGCAAGTTCGTCAACGGCATCAGCCGGGCCACGCAGAAGAAAGGCTATCTGTGCCTGGAGTCGGAAGGCGCGGAGATCCACTTCCGCAATATCAGGCTGATGGAACTGCCCGCGGGAGTAACCACCCCTGAGCAGAGCGCCCCGGTGCTCAAATAGAAAGCCCGTCGGCACCATTGGGACAGGTCTGGTTCAGTAACGATCAGACCTCCCGCACCACCTCGAAGCCCATAAGGCGGCCCATCCCCTCGATGGCCTTAAGATGGTTGCCATAGAAGAGCACGCGGTGGAGGACTCCAGGGAAGCTTTGCAGCCACTTTTGCGCGTCGCTCACGCGCGTGCGGATTTTATTGCGGCAACCGCGGTCGCTATCAACCAGTCCGGTGACCTCGGCCGTAGATGCCAGGAAACTGGTAGGGCCGTTGAATCTGCCGATTGTGACGGTTTCGCCCACGGGCATCAGAACCTGGAGGACAGCACCTGCTTTTGATTCCACGTTGTTGCGAAGGATGTAGGGATACGAGGGGCCGTGCAGCCCTTTCATCTTGGTCGCGGAGTTGCAATTGGCGTGAATGACCTCGTTTGCGCTAGTGTCGAACACCTGCTCGGCAAAAAAGCCCGGGACTTCAGCATAAGAGGTCACCAGCAGATGCGTCATGGTACAGGGAATGTGGCCCTCGCAGACCCCATAAAGTCCCATGTCGTTGAACTTCGACCAGGCGATGCATGGATAGGCCGGCAGTGTCTTGGGAGGCGTCATGCCCATGCAGTCGATGGTGAGGGCATTCGCCTGTTCCGCCTTGAGCATATTGGCCAGACCGAGGTAGAACCGTAAGCCGTCGCGGAGTTCCTCGGGAGTGGCCTCGACTACCCGCAGCGCGCCGCGCGCGAACTCGTCCGCCTCTTTCTGCGCTTTGCGCTCGTCCACCGCCTCGAAGCAGTCGCGGAACTCCGCCGGGTCTACAACTTTGAAGGTGGTGCCGAACTGTTTGCTGTAGGCGTCCACTTCAGGTGGGGTTATCGCGGGGTTTACCGCGCCCACCAGAACCTTGCTCCTGCGCAGATGCCTCACGGTACGGAACATGCGCATGTATGGATCGAGGTCTCCGTAACTTGATGAAGCCAAGACATCAAGCTTTTTTCCGGTCTTCCGAAGTGGGGCGATTTCAGACCAGGAGTGCGTGGCATACGGCCTTGAGAAAAGGAGCGCGGGCACCTTGAGTTGATCGATCAGCGCCCGCTGGGCCCGAGTCGGTGCCGAGATCGGAATCATCAGAACGCCGTCGACGTCGCCCATCCTGGCCAACCACGGCTGGACCTCCTCCGGAGCGCGCAGCAGGTCTCCACCTATGAACCGGACCAGGTGCGCGTTTTTGAGCTCCACTTTTCTCAGCTCGGCTTCCACCTCGGCCACTTCCTTTTTCGCATCCAGATCAGGTGTGGGCCAGATGGGAGGCCCACCCAGATAGACTTTGGCGATAGTAGCTGGTCCGTTCCACGGCAGAGACTCAGATTGCCCGAACATGTTCCTTAACGAAAGGGGTAATCCACACAAAGAGAGCGCGAACTGGCGGCGGGGCAATGACGAAACATGCTTCTGCATACAAACCACTATATGCCGGGCCCAAAAGTAATTGTTTGCAATAGGGAAGGAACGAAAGACAGTCTTACTGGTCCCTGAGCCGCCGCGCAGGATCATGCGCGTTACGGCGCGATACGTGCAAGGTGAGCGGTCGCGGTTCTGGTGTTCTCACCGAACCGCGACCGAGAGTGCTAGTTGGTGACGTCGTGGGTGGTGCTGCGCTGCCGGATGGGGAGGTACACCTTCTCCCATTCACGGTGTGCCGGATGGTCAGCGTAGGCATCGAACGCCTTCTGGTTCTGGAACTCCATGACAAAAACGGCGTTATAGGTATTGGGCTGCACTTTCACGGTCTTCAGCCAGATGTTCCGGACGCCCGGGACCTCCCCGGCCATCTTCCGGATACCGTCGATGGCCTGCTGCCTCTGCTCGGGTGTGGCCTCGTCCTTCCACTGCACGGTTACGATGTGCAGCAGCGTTGCGGGCGTGCCGAACTTGTTCGCCGCCACCATGCCTGCGGCAAAGGCGACCACCAGAAGGGTCGCGATCACGAAAGCTCGTTTCATTCTTCCTCCAGTATTTGAGCGTCAACCTTCAGCGTCCGACGCCGCTCTTGCGGATTCCACTCCACTCTTCCGAGATGATGATTGAGTTGGCCGGGTTTCGGGGATCGTACTTCACCGCCACGGGGCCGGCGGCATCCGCATCTTCGGGCAGCGAGTCGGCAAGACCGCCGACGTCCTGTGAGGCGGTGTATTCGATGCCCCGCACGTCGTAGGAGTAGAACACCAGGTTGTCCCGGATGTCCACCAGGGTGGCATCTCCCATCTTTCCGCAGCCCATTAACATTTCGCGCCGCTGGCGCTCGAGCTCCTCAGGGGTGTACCGGGAACCCTGCCACTTGCGCCAGACAATCCGCCCGACCACCGCCACCACCAGGGCAATCAGGAGGAAGGAGAACAACTCCGTCACGGAGTATGAGTTCAGCCGCACGCCCCAGATCTGTCGCATGGCCTAACTGTCGACGCCGGTCTCCTGGAAGACTTTCGCCCAATCCTTCAGGAACTGTTCCAGGCCCTTGTCGGTGAGGGGGTGATTGAAGAGCATGTCGACGGTTTTGAGCGGCATGGTTGCGATGTGGGCGCCCGCCAGGGCCGCCTGAATCACATGCGCGGGCGACCGGAGGGAGGCCGCCAGAATCTGGGTCTTGAAGCCGTAAGTGCCGTAGATGGTGACGATGTTGCGGATCAGGTCCATCCCCACCACCCCGATATCGTCCAACCGCCCTACGAACGGGCTGACGATGTAGGCCCCGGCCTTGGCGGCCAGCAGGGCTTGGGCGGCTGAAAAGCAGAGGGTGACGTTCACCCGGATGCCCTCGCGGCTGAGCATCGAGCAGGCCTTGATCCCGTCTCGGGTCAGCGGGACCTTTACCACCACGTTGGGGTGAATGCCGGAAAGCGCACGGCCTTCCCGCACCATCTCTTCCGCCTGTACGGATACCACTTCGGCGCTGATATCGCCATCCACGATGTCGCAAATCAGGCGGATCTGTTCCTCAATCGCCCGTCCTTCCTTGGCAATCAGGGAAGGGTTGGTGGTGACACCGTCGATGATGCCCCAACCGGCGCCGGCTCGGAGTTCGTCCAGGTTGGCGGTGTCCAGAAAAAACTTCACGGTTCCTCCGGGAATTCACTGGAATTATACCAAACGGCCCGCCCCAAACCGCTCCTTTTAGGGCCGTGTTTCTGCGCAAAGGAGATCCACTACGGCGTAGGTGTCGATAGCCGGTATGGTGAACTCCGTTCCGCCGTCGCGCACGGACCAGTCGGCCGGGGCGGCGGGCTCCGCACCAAAGGCAAGCACCTGGCCGTCCCGGTACTCGCCGAGCAGGCGTACGCGCAAGCCCTGGACCGGCCGCCGGCCGTAGTTGAGCAGGTGCAGACGCGCGCGGCTGCCGTCGCCCGTGAGGCGCGCGAGCACCACCTCGCTGCCATAAATCCGCACCAGGCGCTTTTCATCGGTGAGCTGCTGTCTCACCTTCACCGCAACGGCAAACGGATCGCCGGACTCCTCCACCGGGTACTCCGGGCTGCCGATCCGGACGGTGAGCAGGTTCGGGTCGGGCGCTTTCGTAACTTTGAACAGCAGGTTGCGGCGGGCGAGCAGGTTAAGGACTTCGGCGGTGGTTTCCGAGCCGTCATCGATAACCGCGATATTTACCATGGCGGGCAGCGGTGGCGCCTCGATGCGGCGCAGGAAAGCCAGCATGCGTCCGGCGAGCGGCAGGTCGGCGGCATCCGGGTGCACCACTGCCTGGACGCCATAGGCGAACGGCTCCGCGGCAGCCAGCGCGGCCGTGCCCTTGGCCGCCTCGTAGAACCAGGCGCGCGCGCCCTCCCTGACGAAGCGCCAGCCGTTGGCGTCTACCCACGGCATGCGGGTGGCGGAGGCCTCCGCGATTTTGTACTCCACTCCGGGCGGGGTAGCCTTCTCGAATGCTTCCGGGCGGAACGGCACGGCCTCGAAACCCGCACGGCGCCACTCGTCGAGGCGTTCGGCCGGCACGTAGATGCGTTCTATTCCCGCCTGCTTGAGCGCCGGCGCTGTGGCCGGATCCCGGTCCCAATACAGCCCGGGCACCAGCGCCGCGAGTATCAGGCAGGCGGCGGTCATAGCTCGATGTTCCGAACCTGGATTTTGCCCACATCGTAGACGCCCAGCCCGAAACGCACGGCGTACTCGATGTGGCCGGTCTCACGGATGAAGTTATTGCGGTTGGGGTCTTCCTGCGGGTAGTTGCTGCGGCGATTCGCCAGGTACTTGGGGTCGCGGTTCCACACCGAGATGGCTCCCTCGGCCTTGCGCTTGGCTTCAATAATGTCGATCAGCAACCGGTCAATGGCCACCGGGTCAGTACCCAGCATCAGGCGCTTGGGGTAGAAGCGGAACTTACGGTTGGGGGAGAACGGCCCGCCATGCCACACGCCCCGCAGCCCGTCCATCACCTGCAGAACCGTGCGGGAGCGCAGCGGCTCGACCGACGCCAGGGTGCCGATGAAAGACAGGGTGTGGGTCTTCTCGTGCGAGTGGGAACGCGCCACGTTCGAGAAATTGCCGTAAGCGATGTTCTTTAGGCACCCCGTTACGCCCGATGCCCCGTGGTCCTTCATATTCGGGACATTGATGATCTTGGTGAAGCGCTCCGAAACCAGCCGGATGAGGTTCGAGCGGGTGTCCTCCTCGCCGAAGAAGTTGACCTCCACGTAGGTTCCGGGGTCGTACCCGACGAGGGCGCCGCGGGAGGCCTCGGCGGCCTCGATGTGCACCCCGGCAGGCACGTAACGGTCGTAATGCACCGAATCGAGCTGTCCCTTGAAACGCTCGTAGATCCAGATGCTCGCGGGTTTGACCCCCACGGTGTTCAGGTTGCGGACGATCTCGGCCACCAGCTCCGGGCTGGACATGATACCGGGCGCGCCGGAGCAGTTGACCTTGATCCCCACCACGTCCGAAGCATTGAACAGGCGCGCCCAACTGTCGCGCGGGTCCTTGTCGCCGGTGAGCGTGCGCATGCCCCGCGACATCATCTCCCGCAAGGTCTCCGGGTGAACACGCTCGGATTCCGCGTCGATCGCCTTCTCACTGTGCAGGGAAACGACTTGTCCGGGTTGGGAGCCCGGCATCCCGGGTTTGGGCCAGGGAGCGTACCGGCTCACCACCTTGTACTTCGGGATGTCGGCGGTGTCACCCCGCGCCATCGCCGCCGGAACGGCCGCCGCCGCGTGCAGAAACGTGCGCCGGTTCATGCTTCACCATATATCAGGGCCAAGGCGAGAGTACAACGCACGGTGTACGGATTGTCGCAAAACCGTTTCCGGCGGCGAAACCGGTCTACAATACGGTTTTATGATCGCTCTGCTGCGCGGCGTCCTGGCCGAAAAACATCCCGGACAGGCCATCGTGGACGTGAACGGGGTGGGGTACGAGCTGACCATCCCGATTTCGACCTATTCGAAGCTGCCCGACACTGGTTCGGAGGTGCGGTTGCGGGTCCACACGCACGTCCGGGAGGACGTGCTGCTGCTCTATGGGTTCCTCACCCAGGACGAGAAATCGCTGTTCGAGAAACTGATATCGGTCACCGGGATCGGCCCCAAGCTGGCCGTAACGGTGTTGAGCGGGCTGGCCGCGGGCGACCTGCAGACGGCCATCCGGCGCGGCGACGTGGAGCGACTGGTGCGCATCCCGGGGGTGGGAAAGAAGACCGCCGAGCGCATCATCCTGGAACTGCGGGACAAGCTGCCCGCGCCAGTCGGGGACGAGGCAGCACCGGCGGCGGCGCTCTCCGCCATCGATCAGGATGTGCTCTCGGCACTGTTGAACCTGGGCTGCGCGCGCCCCGCCGCCGAAACCGCCGTGAAGAAGGCCAAGGCCGCCGCCGCGGCAGCCGGCTCCGCACCTTCCGAGTTCGAGCCCCTTTTCCGCCGGGCGCTGGAGTTGGTGAGATAACATGCCCGACAGCCGCCTGATCTCCCGCACGGCACAGGAAGAAGAGGCGCAGTTCGAAGCGGGGTTGCGCCCCCGCCGCCTCGCCGACTTCACCGGCCAGCCTAAGCTGAAGGAGAACCTCGCGATCGGCATCGAAGCCGCACGCCGGCGCGGCGAGGCTATGGACCACGTGCTGCTCTACGGCCCCCCGGGCTTGGGCAAGACCACCCTGGCTTCCATCATCGCGGAGGAACTGGAGGTGAAGTTTACCGCCACCTCCGGACCGGTACTGCAAAAGAAGCTCGATCTGACCGGCATTCTCACCAGCATCGAGGCGCGGCAGGTCTTCTTCATCGACGAGATTCACCGGCTGATGCCGGACGTGGAAGAAATGCTCTACTCGGGGCTGGAGGATTACCGGGTGGACATCCTGGTGGGCACCGGCCCGGGCGCCCGCACGCACTCGATCCCGCTGCCGCGCTTCACCGGGATCGGGGCCACTACCCGGCAAGGCCTGGTGAGCGCTCCGCTGCGCGGCCGTTTCGGGCTGGTGCTGCGCCTGGACCCCTATCAGGTTCCGGAATTGCAGCAGATCGTGCAGCGCTCCGCGCGCATTCTGGACGTGCCCATTGAAGACGACGCCGCCGAAGAACTGGCGCGCCGCTGCCGCGGGACACCCCGCATCGCCAACCGCCTGCTGCGCCGCGTCCGCGACTTCGCCGAGGTGCGCGCCGATGGCCGCATCACCCGTACCGTGGCCCAGACCGCGCTGAACCTGCTCGAAGTGGACCGCTACGGCCTGGACGACCTCGACCAGAAGATTATGATGACGATCCTCGAGAAGTACCGGGGAGGGCCGGTGGGGCTGAACACCATCGCGGCATCGATCGGGGAAGAAGCGGATACGCTCGAAGAGGTTTACGAGCCGTATTTGATCCAGTTGGGTTTTCTAAACCGCACACCGCGCGGGCGCGTGGCGACGGAGTTGGCCTTCGACTACTTCAAGGTGCAGCGCCGCCTGGGTACGGACCAGACGGCGCTATTCTGACCGGCCTAGCAGGCTGCTGATAAACTCGCGCGTGGCCGCGCAGCAAGGAACTGCGTTCGTCAGCGAGGCGCGAGGAGGAGGCGATGCGGGCTCATCGTTGACGACGAGAAACGATGCTGGCGAACGCAAACCCTTGCTGCCCGGAG
>DATMYF010000099.1:0-25020 GCA_035561075.1 Bryobacteraceae bacterium | reverse complement strand
TGCGATAATCCGACGGGCCGGTGGTTTGAGATCCTGGAGGCTATGCGAATCCTGTCCCTGGCAGCACTGTTCTGCGCCGCGGCTGCCGCGCAGACCTTTCCCGAACCTCCCCCGCTTGTGCGTGTCATCCGCACTCTGGCGCCCGATTCCACCGTATCGGCACGCTACGCCGGAACGGGTGTGATGTCGGTTTTCGGCATGGGCGCCGTTACCGGTTCGGCGGAATGGTGGCTGATCGAGGCCCACTCGTCGTTTGCCGGTATCGAGCAGACGGACAGGGTGCTGCGGCCGATCGGGGCTGCACGGGGATCCATGGGCGACCCTGTAGAAGGCGGCTTTGTGTCCGCACCGCTGAGTTGGCTGGCGGTGTACCGGCCCTGGCTTAGCTACCGGCCGGCGGAAGCCAGCCAGATGCTTGCGAAGAGCCGCTATTTTCAAGTGCTATTGTTCCGGATCGAACCGGAGCGGGAGTCCGAGTTCGTGGAGATGGTACGCGCCCGCAAGGTGAGCCTGGATGGCATGAATCTTGACCGGCCTGAAATGGCGTACCAGGTGATCTCGGGTGCGCCGACCATTACCTACGTCTTTCTGGCTCCGCTGGTATCGTTGAGTTCGTTTGACGAGGTGCTGTCCCGGGTACCCCAGTACGCACGGGCAGCGGCCAAGATCGCCGGAGCGGGAAATCTCAGCCATAAGAACCTGCTGTTCCGCGTGGAGCCGGCTTTGAGTATCGTGGCCGACGACATAGCCGAGCGCGACCCCGAGTTCTGGCGTCCGGCCCGGCTGCGATAGCTGCTGGCTACATCCTGCGAATGGACGGCGGCCGGTATGAATTACCCGCATTGTACCCTGGGCTGCACTCCGTTCAGCGTCTCGGCCCCGGGGTATGCTATTGTGCAGTTTTCGCGGAACCCATATGAGTTTGTTTGCGACCAAATCGGTAGAGAGCATCATCACCGAGTCGGAGAGCGGCGAGCATAAGCTGCGCCGAACTCTGGGACCCGGCAATCTGATCGCCCTGGGCATAGGCGCGATCATCGGGGCGGGGCTATTCTCGTTGACGGGCCTCGCGGCCGCGCAGCACTCCGGACCGGCGGTGGCGCTCTCCATGGTTGCGGCCGCGATCGGCTGCGCCTTCGCGGGGCTCTGCTACAGCGAGTTCGCTTCCTCCATTCCGGTGGCCGGCAGCGCCTATACCTATGCCTACGTCACCATGGGGGAGTGGATCGCCTGGATCATTGGGTGGGACCTCGTGCTCGAATACGCCGTGGGCGCCGCGACGGTCTCGATCAGTTGGTCCGGGTACGTCGTCTCGATGCTGCATGACCTCGGGATCACCCTGCCGCCGCAACTCGTAAGCGGCCCGCTTGAACCCCTCACCCTCAGCGACGGCAGTCAGGTGCACGGCATCATGAACCTCCCGGCAGTGATCATTGTCGTGCTGGTGTCGCTCCTCCTGATGCTGGGTATCCAGGAATCGGCCCGAGCTAACGGCATCATCGTGGTGATCAAGCTGGCGGTGGTACTGGTGTTCATCGGGCTCGGGTGGATGTACATCGACCGCGCCAATTACACCCCCTTCATTCCGCCCAACACCGGAGAGTTCGGCCACTTCGGACTTAGCGGGATCATGGCGGGGGCCGGAACCATCTTCTTCGCCTACATCGGGTTCGACGCAGTCTCGACCGCCGCCCAGGAGGCCCGTAACCCGCAGAAGGACATGCCCATCGGGATCATCGGATCGCTGATTATCTGTACGGTGTTGTACGTGCTCTTCTCCATCGTGCTCACCGGCATGGTCCCCTACAAGGAACTGGGCGTCGCGGCGCCGGTGGCGCTGGCGGTGGACAGGACCCCTTACGTGTGGCTGAACGGCTTGGTGAAGCTCGGGATCATCGCCGGGTTCACGTCGGTGATCCTGGTGATGCTGCTGGGTCAGTCGCGCGTGTTCTTCTCGATGTCGCGGGACGGGCTGGTGCCGGCGGTCTTCTCGGCCGTCCACCCGCGGCTGCGCACGCCGTGGCGCAGCAACCTGCTCTTCTGCCTGTTCGTAGCGCCGTTCTCGGCCTTCCTGCCGCTTAAGGTGGTGGGGCACATGACGAGCATCGGGACGCTGTTCGCATTCGTGATCGTCTGCGCGGGTGTGTGGGTCATGCGGGTGAAGAGCCCGAACTCGCCGCGGCCGTTCAAGACACCTCTGGTGCCGCTGGTCCCGATTCTGGGGATTGTCTGGAATGCCGCCATGATGTATTCGCTCGGCTTGGACAACTGGCTCCGGTTGGGGATCTGGCTGGTTATCGGGCAGGTGGTTTACTTTACCTACGGGCGGCGCCACAGTCATCTGAGGCGGAAGAACGCGGCGCAGCAGTAGGGGCGCTTTAGCGCAGCGGCAGAAGCCAGCTTCCCAGGAGCGCCACCGCGAGGCCGGTCACCGACAGGATAGCCAGCATGACGGACCGCGATTTCAGGCTCTCCATTTCCGTGAGGCCGGCCATGGTAGTGAAGGCCCAGAAGCCGCTGTCGTTCATCCAACTGCCCATCTGGGAGCCCGCCGCCACCGCGATGAAGACGTACACCGGATGATGCGCCGCCGGCGAGGCCGTGATGAGCGGGAACATGATCGCGGAACTGGTGATCATGGCCACCGTGCCGGAACCCTGGGCGAACTTGAAGAGCGCGGAGAGCAGGTACGCCAGCATCACCTGCGAGAGCCCCAGGGCGGCGGACAGGCTACCAAGTTCCCCGCCCAGGCCGGCCTTCTGAAGCATGGCGCCGAACGCGCCGCCCGCCGCCGTGATCAGCACGATCACCCCACCGCTGGCGATGGCTTTTTCGAGCGTCCCCGCAAGCGACGCGATGGAAGTTTGTTTCTGGCGCGACAACACCCGGAGCGCGATGGCGGCCGCGATCATGAGCGCCATGCTGGGGTTTCCCGCGAACCCTGCAACTTCCGCCAGGATGGTGCCCGGCATGTAGGCGTTGGCCGCCACCGCCAGGGTAATCAGAAGCACCGGAAGCACGATGGGTGTCAGGGAGATCCAGAATCCGGGCAGTTCCTCCTCATGGACGGCAGAGGTTTTCTTTAGTTCCTCAAGGGTGCCGCCGGGCGCCGGGCGAACGTCGATTTTCCAGCGCCGGTTGGCATAGAAAGCGAACGCCCAACTCGCCAGCGTGGGAGGAACGGCGGCAATCAGCCCCGCGATCATCACCACCCCCAGGTCAAGGTGCAGGTTCGCGGCGGCCGCCAGAGGGCCCGGCGTCGGGGGGACAAAGACGTGGGTGGAGGAGGCTCCGGCGGAAATCGCCAGCAGCAATAGAAGGTAGTCCTTTCCGGCCATCCGCACGCTCATGGCTCGCGCCAGCGGAATGAGCAGGAAGAAGACCGTATCGGCGAAGACCGGGATCGACAGCACGAAGCCGCTTATTACCAGCGCCGCCGAGGCATACCGTTCGCCCAGCAACGCCACCGCACGCCGGGTAATCTTGTCCGCGGCGCCACTGTGCATCAGGCAATCGCCGATTACCGCGGCCATGATGACGGCAATGCCGATGCGCCCCACCAGGCTCCCGAATGCTTCGGTCACGTCCACCATTACCTGGGAAGGCGCCGATTTGCCGGCGAGCAACCCCACCGCGATCGCCGCCAGCAGCAAGGCGGCGAAGGCGTTCAGCTTCCAACGCAGGATCAGGAGGATGACGATCGCTACCGCGATGACGAGGATTCCGATGGGGTGCATGGTTAACGGCTGGGGCAGCTTGGCACTGGCGCCTTGTCAGTTCCGCGGCTGATACGTCTTCGTGTACCGGTTCCGCGCGTTCGTGAGGCTGAAAGCACCGTCCGGTGTGGCGGTCAGGTTGATCCACTGGCCCTCGCACCTCTCGTCGGTGTTGGCGATGAATGTGTCTGGTGAGTTGTTCTCCCGCCCGCCTGCAATGGCGTAGTGCAGTTGCCAGAGATCTTCGAGCCCGGGCGACTTACGGATCACTTGCCAGGCATCGGGAGAGCCGCCTTTGCGCGCGCCATTGTTCATAACCGCTACCCGCGGCCGAAGCGCATGCACGATGGCGGCGGAGCCGGACATATTCATCCCGTGATGCGTCGTCAGGTATAGATCCACCGGAGCCAGCCTGGCGTTAGGGCACATCAGCTCGATCTCCTTATTCCAGGTGAGGTCGCCCAGGTCGGCTAAGCGGAACTTCCCCAGTGTGATCACCATCCCGATGGAGCGCGCGTTCTCGGTTTTATCCTCCTCTTTTAGCGCTTCCTTTCCGCAGTTCGGATTCGGCGCCCCCGCGCCGGGCATGGGCTGACCGATCAGTTCGTAGCCGGAGGCGACCACGTCGACATCCAAACCCTTGATGGGGATCTTGTCCCCCGGCTTCACCTGCAGGTGTTTGCCCTTGGCACGGTACGCCTCGTAGGCGCGCACCAGTTCGTCCGCCTCTTTGCCGCTTTCGACGCTGGGGCCGTGGTCCACGTAGGTGACGATCGGGATCTTCTCGGCCAATTGCGGTACGCCGCCCACGTGGTCCGTGTGGTAGTGGGTGACCACCATGTAATCGATGCGCTTGATCTTGGCCTTCTTGGCCGCCGCCAGGATGCGGTCGGCATCGCGCCCATTGCGGCCCGGCCAGCCCGCATCCACCAGCATCGATTCACCGGATGGCGCCACGATCAGGGTCGCCTGCCCGCCTTCCACGTCCACGAAATACACCTGCATGGGCTTGGCGCCGTAGAGGACGGAAGCCGCCAGCAGCACCGCCGAAACCACGGAAAGCACTCGCATGGCCGCATCGTAGCACACCCCGGGGCGCCCGCCGGGAGTGGCGCCATTGAACACACACGGCTTATGCTACGTATATAGGGTTAGATGCCATTCTGCAGCCAATGCGGAACCCAGGTCGGCGATAGGGACGCCTACTGCGGCAAATGCGGCTCGCGCCAACCCGCCGCCCCCGCTATACCGCGGGACCCGCTCGCCACCATGACGCCTCGCACGGCTGCCATCCTCTGCTATATCCCACTGGTCGGATGGATCGCCTCCATCGTGGTGCTGGCGTCGGCGCGCTTCCGCAACGATCGCATCATCCGGTTCCACGCCTTCCAGGGCCTGTATCTATTCGTGGCGTGGCTGATCGCAGACCAGGTGCTCGGGCCGGTATTTGCGTTCGTCCGCTATTTCCCCCTCGGCGGCCTGGTCCGCGCGGTGGTCCTGGGGGTGTGGCTCTTCATGCTCGTAAAGGCCAGCCAGGAAGAGGTCTATTCCCTTCCGGTGATCGGGGAACTCGCGGAACGCTCGGTAGCGGAACGCTGAGAGCAGTTCTGTTTGTCGCATTACAAACCCCTGTGATATACTTATAATTATTCATTCGAGTGAATATTTAACCAATGAGCCTTCTCGCTGGAATTGTCGGACATCGCGGATATAGCGGCGCGGAACTGGTGCGCATCCTGGAACGGCACCCGCACGTGCGCCCGGTGCTGCTCGAGCACCGTGAAGACGCCCCCGGACACAAGACCCACCGGCATGTGCCGTGCACCCCGGAAGCGGTGCGCAAAGAGGGTATTGCGGTGGTCTTCCTGGCCACCCCAGCGGATGTCTCAATGGAGCTGGCCCCCGCAATGCTCGGCGTCGGCGCCCGGGTGGTGGACCTTAGCGGCGCGTTCCGGCTCCGCACGGTGGAAAACTACGCCGCCTGGTACAAGGAGAAGCACACCCAGCCGGAACTGCTGGCGGAGGCCGTTTACGGGCTGCCGGAATTCTGCCGCGCCGGTGTGCCGGCCGCGCGCCTGCTCTCGAACCCCGGCTGCTACCCTACTGCGGCCAACCTGGCCATCGCCCCGCTGGTCGAAGCCGAGGTCATTGACCGGCGTGCGGGCGTGATTTGCGACGCCAAGTCCGGCGTCAGCGGTGCGGGCCGCAAGCCCAGTCTGAAGACCCACTTCTGTGAGGTCACGGAAAACTTCTCGGCTTACTCTATCCTCACCCACCGGCACGTGCCGGAGGTGCTTATGATGTCGAAGCTGGAGGAGCGCGAGTTCAGCTTCACGGCGCAGTTGCTACCGCTGCACCGGGGCATTTTGGAGACGATCTACTTCCGGTCGGACGTGCTCAAGAACGCCGCGGAGTTGGCGGCCATCTACGAAGAACGCTACGCCGGGGAGCGCTTCGTGCGCGTGTATCCGGTGGGCCACATGCCCGACCTGCACGCCGTGCAGCACACCAATTTCTGCGACATCGGGGTGAGCTTCGATGCCGCGACCGGGCGCGCCGTCGTGGTAGCCGCCATCGATAACCTGGTGAAGGGCGCCGCCGGGCAGGCCATCCAGAATATGAACCTCATGCTCGGGTTCGACGAAGCGGAGGGCCTGCTGTGAAGATCCTGGTGAAACTCGGGGGCACGCTGCTCGATGCGCCGGAGCTGCGCCGGTCGCTGGCCTGCCAGATCGCCTCGGCGGAGAAAGCCGGCCACGAGGTCGTGGTAGTGCATGGCGGCGGCAAGCAGATGACCCGTTTCCTGACCGAGCGGGGCGTCCAGAGCACCTTCGTAAACGGCTTACGAGTCACCACCCCGGAAACGCTCGACGCTGTCGTGAAGGTGGTCGCGGGCAGCGTCAACCGGGAACTGGTGGCGAGCCTGGTTGCCGTGGGGGCGCAGGCTGTTGGGGTATGTGGAATCGACGCGTGCCTGGTGGAAGCCGAACAGATGGATCCCGCGCTCGGCGCCGTCGGGCGCGTGCTGCGCTCTAACCCGGACCTGCTGCAAGTCCTCTCGGCGGGCGGCTATCTTCCGGTGGTTGCGTGTGTGGCGGGCGATCGGCAGGGTCACCTCTATAACGTGAATGCGGACCAGATGGCGGTTGCCTGCGCCGCCGGGTTGGGAGTGGATCTCCTGGTCTTCCTCACCGATGTCGAGGGTGTGCTCGATGGCGCCAAGCGCCTGCTCCCGGTGCTCTCCGCCGCGGAAAGCCAGCTCCTGATCGACACGGGCGTAGCTACCGGCGGCATGCAGGCCAAGCTCAACGCGGCCAATTCCGCTCTGCGGCACGGCGTGGGGCAGGTGCGGATCGCCCCCGGCGCCGCGGAACACATCCTGGAGCGGATACTGGCGGGTGAATCCGCCGGAACCCGGCTGGCGCTATGATCAGCGGTCTCACCGAGGACTGCACCGTGGAAGTGCCGGTGCCCGGCATGCAGCTCGCCGTGCGCAAGGCGGCCATGCGCGACATAGCCCCAATTCTGGAACTCATCAACGGCTATGCGGCGAAGGGCATCATGCTGCCCCGCACGGAGTTCGAGATGTCCGAGAACATCCGCGACTTCAGCGTAGTGACGCTCGATGAACGAGTGCTGGGCTGCGGCGCGCTGCATTTCTATAGCCCCACCATCGGGGAGATTCGGTCGCTTGCGGTGCGCGAAGACGCCAAGACCCACGGGGTGGGCCGACGGGTGGTAGAGGCGCTGGTCCAAGAGGCATCCGGCTACTCGTTGGATGCCGTCTTCGCCTTTACGTACGTGGTGGATTTCTTCCGCAAGGTGGGGTTCCGCGAGGTAGAACGCGGGGAGCTGCCCCTCAAGGCCTGGAAGGACTGCCTGCGCTGCCCCAAGTTCCAGTGCTGCGACGAAGTCGCCGTACTGCGCGTCCTGCGTCCGGACCACTATCAGATATGGGGCGAACGCCCCGCGACGGTGGATCCGGAGCTAGTAATGCCGGTCCCGGCCGCATAGGTTGCGGTCCCCCCGCAAACACGCGCTTTTCCACCCGCAAAAGACCAATCTCCCAAATCTCAGTCCGTGCCTGGAATTGTGTGTATAATCACATTAGGATTTAAAAAATTCCTAACCATCTTCATCTGGCCATCTGTGAGGGAGCATGAGAGCGCAGACCGTCGACGTGAAATCCTCAACTGGTAGAGTGCTTTGCTGCACGGTTTTTCGTCCCGGCGGAAAAAAGCTTCTGGCCAAGGGCCATGTCATTAGTGATGAGGATATCCGTATCCTCGAATCCGAAGGCATGGAAAAGATCTGGGTCACCGAGCTGGAGGAGGGCGAGGTCGGCGAAGACGATGCGGTTTGCGCGGTCGCCAGCGAAATGGGGTGTGGCAGCTTCGAAATCCGGCTAGCAGCCGGCGGGCGCGCCAACCTTATGGCCACAGAGAAGTGCTGCATCCTGGTGGACGACGAGTTGCTGAAGCAGATCAACAGCACTGCCAGCATCGTGATCGCCACTTCGCTGAACTTCAGCTACGCCATTCCGGGGCAGCGCATCGCTACCGTGAAGAGCGCACCATTCGCGGTATCGCGCGAACAGCTCGACGCCGTCCTCAGTATCCTGCGGGACCGCGGTCCCATCCTTCAGGCACGGCCCGTCCGGAACCCCACCATCGGGGTGCTCTATACGGACCCCATCAGCGGCGATCGTGCCCGCCAGTTGTTCGAGAACATCATGCGGCAGCGCCTGGAGCGCTTCGGCGTGTCGGCCACGTACGTATTGGCCTGCACCGAAGACGACGCTCAGGTCAGCCGCGCCATGCAGCACCTGCTGCGGTCGAAGCCGTCCGTAATCATGGTAGCTTCCACCACTGCTCCGGCCGGACCCGAGGATATCATCGGGCAATCGATGCTCAAAGTAGGGGCGGAGGTCGAGCGTTTCCTGGCTCCTGTGGAGCCGGGCAACCTGTTGCTGCTGGCTTATAAAGACGAGGTACCCATTATTTCAGCGCCCGGCTGCTTCCGTTCGGCCAAGCCGAATGTGGTAGACCTGGTGCTGCCGCCGCTGCTGGCCCGCTATCGCGTGTCTGGCTGGGAAGTCGCCTGCCTGGGACACGGCGGCCTGCTGGCGTAACAAGCTCCTCCACCCTGCGGGCCTTCACCTCCGAATCGCCCGCAGGTGCTCCTCAACCGGGCGCTTTGACCAGCGCCCGGTTTTTTTAGTGCCCGGCCGATCAGGCGGTGGCTTCGTACCTCTTGCGAATTACCCCGACGACCTCTTCCACGGCCGCGGCGCTCTTCTTCAGCATGGCCTGCTCTTCGCCGTTGAGTTTAATCTGATAGATCTGTTCAATCCCGCGGGAGCCCAGCTTCACCGGCACCCCAACGAAGAGGCCGTTGATGCCATACTCGCCTTCGAGGTACGCGGCGCACGGCAGGACCTTCTTCTTGTCCTTCAGGATCGATTCGGCCATTTCCACGGCCGATGCTGACGGGGCGTAATAGGCGCTCCCGGTCTTCAGGTACTTCACAATTTCCGCGCCGCCATTGCGGGTGCGGTCCACCAGGCGGTCGATGGTAGCCTGGTCCATCAGTTCGGTCAGGGGAATGCCGGAAACGCTGCTCAACCGGACCACCGGCACCATGGTGTCGCCGTGCCCGCCGAGCACTACCGCCGTCACGTTTTCCACCGATACATGCAGCTCTTCGGCGATGAAGGTGCGGAAGCGGGCGCTGTCGAGCACTCCCGCCATCCCGATCACGCGGTTCTTCGAGAAGCGCGAAACCCAGTAGGCGGTCTGGCACATGGCATCGAGCGGATTCGTCACCACGATGATGATGCAGTTGGGCGAGTACTTGATGGACTGCTCAGTGGCGGTCCTGACGATGTCGTAGTTGGCCAGCAGCAAGTCGTCGCGGCTCATCCCGGGCTTCCGTGGGAAGCCGGCGGTGATGATCACGATATCGGAGTTGGCGGTGGGTTCGTAATCGTTTGCGCCCGTGATAGTCACGTCGTAGCCCTGGACGGGACCGGACTCGAGCATGTCGAGGGCTTTGCCCTGCGGCACACCTTCCACCACGTCCACCAGCACGACGTCCGCAAGTTCTTTATCTGCAATTCGTAACGCGCAATTGGCGCCGACGTTCCCGGCGCCCACAACTGTGATTTTCTTTCGCAAGTGCGGTGTCTCCCATTGGTGAGTTCAGACAGCAGTTCGATTATACGCCCCCGGAATAGGGGCGGCGTGCGGGTCCGCGCGGTCGGCGCCGCGCGGGTCCCTAGTGCTTTTTGAGGGTGATCCCGAGCTCCCGCAACTGGCGCTCCGGCACGGAACTGGGTGCCTCGGACATCAGGTCCGTCCCACGCGCGGTCTTGGGGAACGGGATGACGTCCCGGATGGAACTCTCCCCCGCCAGGATCATCACCAGGCGGTCGAGCCCCAGGGCGATGCCGCCGTGCGGCGGCGCGCCGTATTCGAGCGCGTCCAGCAGGAAGCCGAAGCGGCGGTGCGCCTCGTCGTCGCTGAAGCCGAGCGCGGAGAAGACCTTCGACTGCACGTCCCCCCGGTGGATACGGATCGATCCGGAGCCCAACTCCGTGCCGTTCAGCACCAGGTCGTAAGACTTAGCGCGGCAGCGCGCGGGGTCTGCCGTCAGCTTCTCCAGGTCATCGTCGTGTACCGACGTGAACGGGTGGTGCGCGGCGTTCCAGCGGTTCTCTTCTTCGTCCCACTCGAACATCGGGAAATCCACCACCCACAGGAATTGCAGGTTTCGCGGATCCAGCAGCTTGTGGCGGTCGTTATACTTCTGGGCAGCCTGCAACCGCAATTGCCCGCAGGCCTGGAAAACGGTTTCTTCCGGACGGTGCCCTTTAGGTTCCCCGGCCCATGTGGCCAGCAGCAGCAGGTCTTCCGGACCGGCGCCCACGCGCTCGCGGATGGCGGGCATCTGGGTGGGATAGTCGCGCTCCAGGCGCTTCAGGTCATCGAACACTCGCAGCCCGCGCTCCGTGCCGAAGGCCTTGAGATCGTCGCGTTCCTTCCGGCTCACCGCGCCGGTACCGGGAATGTGGATGGCTTGCAGCGGCAGCCCGTTGGCTGTCAGGTCGGGCAGAATGTCTTCCACCCCGTGCATGGGCGGGATGCGGCGGTCCGGCTTGTCGCTGCCGTAACTGCGCATGGCCTCGGCATACGTGATGCGCGGGAACGGGAAGCAAACGTCATAGCCTGCCACGGAGCAGATGCGCTGCACCAGCGGCTCGATCACCTCGAAAATGCGCTCCTCTTGGGGGAAGGACATCTCCAGGTCGATCTGGGTGAACTCGGGCTGGCGGTCGGCGCGCAGGTCTTCGTCCCGGAAGCACCGCGCCATCTGGAAATACTTGTCGAAGCCGCTCACCATCAGGAGCTGCTTGAAAATCTGGGGCGATTGCGGCAGGGCATAGAAGCAGCCCGGCTGCACACGGCTGGGCACCAGGTAGTCGCGCGCGCCTTCGGGCGTGGAGCGCGTCAGAAACGGCGTCTCGATCTCAAGGAACCCCTGTTCGTGGAGAGACTGGCGGGCGGCGAACGTTACCTCGGAGCGCAGCTTGATATTGCGCTGCATCTGCGGCCGCCGCAGGTCCACGTAGCGGAACTTGAGGCGCGTGTCCTCGCTCACCTCGGCCTTGTCTTCCATGGGGAAGGGCGGGGTGCGGGATTCGTTCAGGATCCAGAGCTTCTCCGCTACCACCTCCACCTCGCCCGTCTCGAGAGTCGGGTTGATGGTGTCGGCCGAGCGCATTTTGACCTGCCCCTCCACCGCAATCACGTACTCCGACCGCAGCATTTCGGCCCTGGCATGCACGGCCTCGGCGACGTCGCTGTGGAACACCACCTGCGAGACACCGTCGCGGTCGCGCAGGTGCACGAAGATTACGCCGCCCAGGTCGCGGCGCCGATGCACCCAGCCCATCAGAACGGCGCGGCGGCCGGCGTCGGCGGCTCGCAACTGGCCGCAGGTGTGGGTGCGCCGAAGGTCGCCCAGAAAATCGAGTGGTACGGAAGGTTCCATAAAAATCAGATGTTAGGGGTTAGGGAATGGGGGTTGGGGCTCAAGCGCTCCGCCAATTCGACGACGGTGACGCTCTGCTGTTCCCCGGTCTGCATGTTCTTGAGCGTGTAACGGCCGGCGGCAATTTCGTTTTCACCGATCATCAGCACATAGCGTGCGCCCAATTTGTTCGCAAGCTCCAGGCTGCGCTTCAGTTTGCCTTCGGCGATTTCGACGGAGGTGCCGGTGCTGCGCAGGTCGCGCGCCAGAATGGCGGCCGAGCGCATGGCGGCTTCGCCCATGGGCGCCATCAAGACGTCGAGCGGAACGGGCGGCGCGGCGCCTTCCACGGTCATTACCAGGCGGTCCTCCCCGATCGAGAATCCGATTCCGGGGGAGTGCACCTTGGAGCCCAGCGATTCGGCGAGGCCGTCATACCGCCCGCCGCCAAGCACTGAATTCTGCGCTCCCAGCGCGCCGTGCACCACTTCGAACGTGGTCCGCATGTAGTAGTCGAGCCCGCGTACCAGACGCGGCCGGATCTCATACGCGATGCCGCGGTCGTCGAGATACCTTTTCACAGCTTCGAAATGTGGCCGGCAGATGTCGCAGAGGTGGTCGAGAATGGATGGCAGCCGCTCGATGATGGGCTGGTCGCCCGGTATCTTGCAGTCGAGTACCCGCAGGGGGTTGGTGAGGGCGCGGCGGCGGCAGTCCTCGCACATGGCGCCCGCCACTCCGGCCAGTTCCTCCCGCAGCCGTTCCACATACTGCGGGCGGCAATTCGGGCAACCGACGGAGTTGATGAGCACGTGGAAATCGGCCATGCCCGCGCGGCGCAGAATCTCCGCCACCATCTCGATCACCTCCGCGTCCACGGCGGGCGATTCCGATCCGATGGCCTCCGCGCCGATCTGGAAGAACTGCCGGTAGCGGCCCTTTTGCGGACGTTCCCGGCGGAACATGGGGCCCATGTACCAGAGCTTCTGCACGCCGGGCCGCTGGTCCAGCCGGTGTTCGATATAAGCGCGGATCACGGAGGCGGTATTCTCCGGACGCAGCGTCAGGGACGAGCCGTCGCGGTCCTGGAACGTGTACATCTCCTTCGTGACGATGTCCGTCTCTTCGCCGACGCCGCGGGCGAAAAGCTGTGTCTCTTCCAGGATGGGGGTGCGGATCTCGTGGTAGTTGTAGACCCGGAAAACCTCGCGCGCAACGTCCTCCACGCGGTTCCAAACCGCGGTGGCGGGGGGCAGCAGGTCTCGGGTACCTTTAACGGCGCGAATCAAAACGTTAAATTCCAGGTGTTCTCGGCGGAGTGTCGGAAAATCCAATGCTAACATGCCGCGCTTCAAGAAGGCGCGCCGGGCTTGCATTTTGCGGCGCGCTACAATCGGGAATATGCGCCGCGCACTCCTCCTGCTGGCGGCATCCGCCGCGGCCGTTCTCGCCCAGAAGCAGGCTTTCGACGTAGACGCCTTGATGAAGCTGGTACGCATCGGCGAGTCCCAAATCTCGCCGGACGGCCGGACCGTTGCCTTCTCGGCGCAGTTCATGGACGTCGCCGGAAACCAGCGGCCGCGTCAGATCTATACCGTCCCCACCGCCGGCGGCACCCCAATCCGAATCACCCACGAGGGCGACAACAATGAGCGCCCGCGCTGGTCGCCCGATTCGAAGCACATCGCGTTCGTGTCGGGGCGCGGCGGCTCCGCGCAGGTCTGGATGATGGATGCCGATGGCGCAAACCCGCGCCAGCTCACCAGCCTGGCCACCGAAGCATCAGGAGTGCTTTTCTCCCCGGACGGCAAGCACCTGCTCTTCACCAGCGACGTCTACCCGGGGTGCGGCGCGGATAACGCGTGCAATCAGAAAAAGCTCGACGAGGATAAGAACAGCAAGGTCAAGGCGCGCATTTACACCGGGCTGCTCTACCGCCACTGGACCCGCTGGCAATCCGCCCGGCGCAGCCATCTGTTCGTCGTGCCGGTGGGCGGCGGGGCCCCCAAGGATCTCACCCCCGGCGATCGCGACGTGCCCCCGTTCTCGCTCGGCGGCGCCGACGATTACGCCGTTTCGCCCGACGGCACCGAGGTCTGCTTCGCCATGAATTCCGACCCGGTGCCCGCCATCAGCACCAACTCGGACCTGTACGTGGTGTCGATCGAAGGCGGCGACGCACGCCGCGTCACCACCAATCCCGGGGCCGACAACGGGCCGCTCTACTCGCCGGACGGCAAGTTTATCGCCTGGCTTTCGCAGGCCCGCGCCGGGTACGAGAGCGACCGCTGGCGCCTGCTGGTGCTCGAGCGCTCGACCGGCCGCCTGATTCACCTGACCGAGAACATCGATCGCTGGGTCACAGGGTTCACCTGGTCGCCCGACTCCACTACGCTGTTCTTCACTGCCGAGGACCGGGGCCGCCAGGCCATCCAGTTCGTCTCCGTCTCCGGTGGCCAGATCCGCATGGCCGCAAGCGGCGAAAGCCACCTCTCCGACATGCAGTTCACCCCTGACGGCAAGATCATGATCTACACCGGCCAGAGCGGTTCCCAGCCGGCGGAGATCTTCCGTGCCTCCTCGGCCGGCGGGGCCGCCGTTCCCCTCACGCACCTTAATGACGTAGTGCTGAACAGCCGCGAACTCATCCCCCTGGAGGAGTTCTGGGTGGAGGGCGCGGAAGGCGCCCGGGTCCACGCCTTCATGCTGAAACCGTACGGCTTCCGGAAAGATCGCAAGT
The DNA here is from genome assembly GCA_035561075.1 of Bryobacteraceae bacterium. GTDB lineage: Bacteria > Acidobacteriota > Terriglobia > Bryobacterales > Bryobacteraceae > JAMCRM01. The sequence continues at coordinate 10,533 of DATMYF010000099.1, read as the reverse complement.
ACCCCGTGCTGCTCCTGATCCATGGCGGGCCGCAGGGGGCGTGGGGGCAGCAGTGGACCTACCGCTGGAACGCCCAGGTATTCGCCGCCGCGGGCTACGTGGTGGTGATGCCCAACCCGCGCGGCTCCACCGGCTACGGCCAGAAGTTCATCGACGAGATCAACCGCGATTGGGGCGGCCGCGCCTTCGACGACGTTATGGCCGTAACAGACCACCTCGCCACCCTGCCCTACGTAGACCCCAGCCGCATGGCGGCGGCCGGCGGCTCCTACGGCGGCTACATGGTGAACTGGATTCTCGGCCACACCGCGCGCTTCAAGGCGCTAGTGTCGCACGCCGGAGTTTACGAACTGAAGAGCATGTTCGGGGAGACCGAGGAGCTGTGGTTCCCCCTTTGGGAGTTCGGGGGCAGCCCGTGGGAAAATCCCGAGAATTACACCCGCTGGTCCCCGGCCGAGTTCGTGAAGGAGTTCCGCACCCCTACACTGGTGATCCACGGCGAACTGGATTACCGCGTACCTTATGGGCAGGGGTTGCAGCTCTTCACCGCGCTACAGTTGCAGAAGGTGCCCTCCAAACTGCTGCTCTACCCCGACGAGGGGCACTGGATTCAGAAACCGCAGAACGCCGCGCTCTGGTATAAGACCTTTATCGATTGGATCGACACCTGGACGAAAAAAAGTGAATAAGATTCTGGCAGCTCTCATAATTCTGGTCCTGGCCGGCGGCATCTTGCTGGTCGTTATCTCGCAGGGAACCACCCTGAAAGTGGAGCCGGTCAAAGCCATCGGGATGGCCACCCCGGTAAAGGTGCATGTGGCCAATACGCACGGCGTCAGGCGCCTAGCTGCGTACGTGGAGCAGGACGGCGCGCGTCACACGCTTTTCGAGCAGGCGCAGCCCGCCAGGCGGCTGTTCTTCTGGCGTGGCAGCGAGGCCCCGAAGGACGTTACCTTCGAGGCCGGTAAGGCCAAGGCCCCGGCGCTCAAGGACGGCAAGGCGCGGTTGGTGATCGAGGCCGTGTCGAACGACCTGCGTGCCCGCACAGACCAGGTGAGCTACGACGTCCAGGTGGCTACCCAGCCCCCGCGCGTGGTGGCCGACGGCTTCCAGCACTACATCAATCAGGGCGGGATGGAACTGGTGGTCTTCACTCCCTCGGGTTACTGGACCGAAGCCGGCGTTAAGGTGGGGAAATACACATTCCGCAGCTTTCCCCTGCCCGGCGGCGCCCCCGGCGAGCGTTTCGCCATGTTTGCCTACCCCTGGGACCTGGGTCCGGACGAAGCGCCCTATGTCTACGCCACCAATCCCACCGGCACCCTCGCCAAGGCGAGTTTCTGGTACAAGGTGTTTCCTAAGAAGTTCCGCGTGCGCGACTTCGAGCTGAACGACGCCTTCCTGGACAAGGTGGTGAACCAGATTGAACCCGCCGGCACGGGCCAGTTGATCGACCGCTATCTTAAGATCAACCGCGACCTGCGCCGCCAGAACAACCAGACCCTCGCCGACCTGCGCTTCAAGACCGAGGAGAAGATGTTCTGGGACGGTCCTTTCGCCCGCTTGGGCAAGGAGGAATCGATGTTCGCCGACGTCCGCAATTACATCTATCAGGGCAAGAAAGTGGACCAGCAGGTGCACCTGGGCTACGATTTGTCCGATGTCCAGCAGGCGCCGGTCAGTTCGTCCAACAACGGCCGCGTGGTTTACGCCGCCGACCTGGGCATCTACGGGAACTGTGTGGTGGTGGATCACGGCTACGGGCTGCAATCCATCTACGGCCACCTGAGCCGGATCGAGGTCAAGCCCGGTGATCTGGTAAAGAAGGGGCAGATCCTGGGCCGCAGCGGCTCCACAGGCTTGGCCGGAGGCGACCATCTGCACTACTCCATGCAGATCGACGGGGTGCAGATTAACCCCATGGAATGGTGGGACATCCTGTGGCTCCGGGACCGTATCCAGAGCAAGCTGAAACCGGTCGCGCAGGCGGCCGCGGCCCAGTAAGGACGGGCCCGCGTTGACTCACCCGATGTCACTTCGTTACACTAAATCGTTTGTTTGCTGCGGCTGCTCGAAGACAGCCTTCCGCGCGGGCAAGTTCAACCATCTCAACGAACCGAGGAACAGGTACAGGCATGGCAGATAATCAGAAGCACATTTTTACCTCCGAATCCGTTACCGAGGGCCATCCGGATAAGATCGCCGACCAGGTCTCGGACGCGATTCTGGATGCAGTTATGGAGCAGGATCCCGCCGGTCGCGTGGCTTGCGAGACCCTGATAACCACGGGATTGTGCGTGGTGGCCGGTGAGATCACCACTAAGTGCTACGTGGACGTTCCAACGGTGGTGCGGGAGACCATCAAGGAAGTCGGCTACACCGACGCAAACTTCGGGTTCGACAGCCATACCTGCGGCGTTCTGAACGCCATCCAGTCGCAATCGCCCGATATCGCGATGGGCGTTGACACGGGCGGCGCCGGCGACCAGGGCCTCATGTTCGGCTATGCCTGCGACGAAACCCCGGAATTGATGCCCCTGCCCATCACGCTGGCGCACCAGTTGGTGAAGCGGCTTTCCGAGGCGCGGCGCCAGGGCGTGCTGGACTTCCTGCGGCCGGACGGCAAATCGCAGGTCAGCGTTGAGTATGTGGACGGCAAGCCGGCTCGCATCGACGCCGTGGTGATCTCGACCCAGCACAGCGACAGCATCTCCATTGAGGACCTGCGCGTGGCGGTGAAGAAACACATCATCGACGCGGTGGTTCCGGCTGACATGGTGGATGCCGATACCAAGTACCACATCAATCCGACCGGTCGTTTCGTGATCGGCGGGCCCCACGGCGATACCGGCGTGACCGGCCGCAAGATCATCGTGGACACCTACGGCGGCATGGGGCGGCACGGCGGCGGCGCCTTCTCAGGGAAAGATCCCTCGAAGGTGGATCGTTCGGCCTGCTACATGGCGCGCTACATCGCCAAAAACATCGTGGCCGCAGGCCTCGCCACCCGTACCGAAGTGCAGCTTGCATACGCCATCGGCGTTGCCGAGCCCGTGTCGGTTATGGTGAATACCTTCGGCACCGGCCGCATTGCGGATGACCGCTTCACGGAGCTGGTGCGCGCGAATTTCCCGCTCACTCCCCGGGGCATCATCGACCACCTGAAACTGCGCCGCCCGATTTACCGCAAGACGGCTGCCTTCGGCCATTTCGGCCGCACCGGCGATGAGTTCACTTGGGAGTTCACCGACAAGGCGGAAGCCCTGCGGCAGGCCGCCAACGCGCTCGCAACTGAAGCCGTGGCCCGTTAACGGCCGAGATGTAGCGCATGGGAGCCGATACACGACCGCAAGTCACCTGCGACGTGAGGGATCTCGCGCTGGCGGATGCCGGTAAGCGCCGTACGGAATGGGCTTTTCAGTCCATGCCCGCGCTGCAGAATATCCGCAAGCAGTTCATCAAGGCGCAACCGCTCGAAGGCATGCGCGTTTCCGCATGCCTTCACGTCACCGCTGAAACCGCTAACCTCATGATCACGCTGCGGGACGGGGGCGCGTCCGTGGCACTGTGCGCCTCGAATCCGCTCTCTACGCAGGACGAAGTGGCTGCCTGCCTGGTGCGCGACTACGGCATCCCGGTCTTCGCCGTCAAGGGCGAGGACAACGACGCCTGCTACCGGCACCTCACCGCCGCCGCCGAGCACGCCCCACATATCACGCTCGATGATGGGGCGGACCTGGTCACCCTGCTGCACACCAAGCGGCAGGACTTAGCCCCCGGGGTTCTCGGGGGCACCGAGGAGACCGCCACAGGGGTTGCCCGGCTGCGCGCCATGGCCCGCGAAGGAGTGCTCAAGTACCCGGTCGTGGCCGTGAACGACGCCGTAACCAAGCACCTGTTCGACAACTGTTACGGCACCGGCCAGAGCGTCATTGACGGAATTATCCGGGCCACCAACATGCTCCTGGCCGGGCTGAACTTGGTGGTGGCCGGCTACGGATGGTGCGGGCGAGGCGTGGCCATGCGGGCGCGCGGCCTCGGCGCCAACGTGATCGTCACCGAAATCGACCCCATGAAGGCCATCCAGGCTGTCATGGACGGTTACCGCGTCATGTCGATGCACGAAGCCGCCGCGATCGGCGACGTTTTCGTGACCGCCACCGGCAACAAGCACGTCATCGGGCGCGACCATCTGGAACGGCTGAAGAACTGCGCCATCCTGGCGAACGCCGGGCATTTCAATGTCGAAATCGATATGGAGGCGCTGGGACGTGCCGCCTCCTCCCGCCGCCAGACGCGCGAGTGTGTTGAGGAATTTGTGTTTCGTGATGGCCGCCGCGTCTACGTGCTTGGCGAGGGCCGGGTGATCAACCTGGCTGCCGCCGAGGGTCATCCCGCTTCGGTAATGGACATGAGCTTCGCCAACCAGGCGCTCGCGAGCGAGTACATCGCCAGGAATCACGCCACCCTCGAGAAGAAGGTCTATGCCGTCCCCGAAGAGTTGGACAAGCAGGTAGCCAGGCTGAAGCTCGAATCGATGAACGTGAAAATCGACCGCCTCACCACCGAGCAGGAAACCTACCTGGCGAGCTGGTCGGAAGGAATGTGAGACTGGGGCCTGGGTGTCGGGTGTTGGGTGCTGGGGGAAGCGCGTGGGCGCCGGCTGGCACACAATACGCAGCACCCAGCACCCGACACCTAACACCCATTCATGCTGCGCGTAAGATTTGCTCCGTCCCCCACGGGCTTCCTCCACATCGGTAGTGCCCGGACTTTCATTTTTAACTGGCTGTATGCGCGCCGGAACAGCGGCACCATGATTTTGCGGATCGACGATACGGATGTCGAACGCAATACGCAGCAGTCGCTCGATTCCATCTTCGACGGCCTGAAATGGCTCGATCTGGGATGGGACGAATTTTACCGGCAGTCCGAACGGCTGGCGCTGCACCGGCAGGCCGCCGAGGCGATCTTCAACAAGGGTTTGGCCTACCGGGACTTCACCCCTGCCCAGACGGACGAAGGTGACAAGTCCCGCGGCGAGGGCGCCTGGCTGTTCAACCCCGGGATGCGCGAGCTTTCCACCGAAGAGAGCGACCGGCGCGCCGCTGCCGGCGAACCCTTTGCGCTGCGCTTCCGCGTACCGCGCGAGGTGCGCGCCGAAGTGCGCTTCGACGACGGCGTCTACGGTGCCCAGGCCAAGGCCACCGCGGATATAGAGGATTTCGCCCTGCTGCGCAGCGACGGCATGCCGACGTATCACCTGGCCTCCTGCGCCGATGATGCGGATCTGCGCATCAGCCACATCATCCGGGGCCAGGATCACCTGACCAACACCTTCAAGCACGTCCTCATCTTCGAGGCCCTCGGCGCCGAGCCGCCGACCTTCGCGCATCTGCCACTGCTGGTGGCCCCCGACGGCACCAAGCTTTCCAAGCGACGGCACGGCCCAGTAGTCAGCGTGACCACGTATCGTGACGCCGGCTTCCTGCCCCATGCTTTCGTCAACTTCCTCTGCCTGCTCGGCTGGTCCCCCAAGGACGACCGCGAGCAGATGTCCCGGCAGGACCTCATCGACGCTTTCTCCTTCGAGGGAATCAACCGGTCCAACGCCGTGGTCAATTTCAAGGAAGAGGACCCGTTCGATCCCAAAGCGGTGTGGCTCAACTCCGTGCACATCCGCAGCCTCCCCCCGGAGGAACTGGCTGCCCGGCTCGCCCCGTTCGTCCAGGCTGCCGGGTTTGAAGCCGACAGCGGGAAACTGCTGCGCATAGTACCGCTCATACAGGAGCGGATCCGGCTGCTGTCCGAAGTGGCGACGGTGGCCGATTTCTTCTTCGTGCCGCAGTTGCCCTCCTACGACAGCGCCGAACTTGTTCCCCAGAAGGGCGACCGGGCGATGGCGCTCGAAGTCCTGGAGCGGGCGCGACAATCCCTCGAATCGGCGGAATTCACCCATGCCGGTCTTGAGGCTGCGCTGCGGGCCGATGCCGCCGCCCTGAAAGTAAAGGCCGGCCAGATGTTCCAGCCCGTGCGGGTGGCGGTCTGCGGCCGCAAGAATGCACCCCCATTGTTTGAGACACTGGAAGTACTGGGTCGGGAGACCTGCCTGGAACGCATCGACCAGGCAATCCAAGCGTTGCGATAGGGCATTATGAATACCTCAGATCAAAAAGAGGCCCCCGGGGGCCTGCCGCCGGCCGAGACCGGCCTTGGCAGCACGCACTTCATCCGCGACATCATCCTCGACGACTTGAAAACCGGCAAGTACGCCGGCCGCGTGCACACCCGCTTTCCCCCGGAACCCAACGGCTACCTCCACATCGGCCACGCTAAATCGATCTGCCTGAACTTCGGCCTTGCAGCCGAGTTCGGCGGCAAGACTAATTTGCGCTTCGACGATACCAATCCCACCAAGGAAGAAGTCGAGTACGTCGATTCCATCATCGAAGATGTGCGCTGGCTGGGCTTCGATTGGGAGGACCGGCTCTTCTACGCTTCCGACTACTTCGAGCAGTTCTACCAGTGGGCCGTTCAGCTTATCCGATCCGGCGATGCCTACGTTTGCGACCTGACCGCGGCGCAGATCCGCGACTACCGCGGCACCCTGACCGAGCCGGGACGCGAGAGCCCCTGGCGTAACCGCTCCGTCGAAGAAAACCTGGACCTGTTCGAGCGCATGCGCAAGGGCGAGTTTCCGGATGGCTCCCGCACCCTGCGCGCCAAGATCGACATGGCTTCGGCCAATCTCAATTTGCGGGACCCCATCATGTACCGGATCCTGCACGCCGACCATCACCGCACGGGCGACAAGTGGTGCATCTACCCAATGTACGACTTCGCCCACGGCCAGTCGGATTCGATCGAAGGCATCACCCACTCCATCTGCACCCTGGAATTCGAGGATCACCGGCCGCTCTACGACTGGTACATTGAGCGCCTGGGGATCTACCATCCACGGCAGATCGAGTTCGCGCGGCTCAACCTCACCTACACCATGCTGAGCAAGCGCAAGCTCCTCCTGCTGGTGCAGAACGGCAACGTGCGGGGCTGGGACGATCCGCGCATGCCGACGATTTCCGGCATCCGCCGCCGCGGCTATACCCCGGAAGCCATCCGCAATTTCTGCGACCGCATCGGCGTAGCCAAAGCCAATGCCGTGATCGAACTGGGGCTCATGGAACACTTCGTCCGGGAGGACCTCAACCGGCGCGCGCTGCGTGTAATGGGTGTGCTGCGTCCCCTGCGCGTGGTGATCGACAACTATCCGGACGATCTGGTGGAGCAGATGGAGGCGGTGAACAACCCCGAGGATCCTTCGGCCGGCTCTCGCAAGGTGCCCTTCTCCCGCGTGCTCTACATCGAGCAGGACGATTTCCGGGAGAATCCGCCCAAGCAGTATTACCGGCTCTCGCCCGGCCGCGAGGTGCGGCTGCGTTACGGCTACTTCATCACCTGCACCGGGGTGGTTAAGAACGACCAGGGCGAGGTGGTGGAGGTGCACTGCACTTATGACCCCGCAACCCGAGGCGGCAACGCGCCGGACGGCCGGCGGGTGAAGTCCACCATCCATTGGGTTTCCGCGGCGCACGCGGTGGACGCCGAAGCGCACCTTTACGAGAACCTGTTCCTGAGAGAAAACCCGTCGGAGGAAGTGGAAGGCGCGGACTTCACCGCCAACCTCAACCCCAACTCGCTCGAAATCCTGACCGGCTGCAAACTCGAACCGGGGCTCCGCGACGCGAAACCGGGCGATCGCTACCAGTTCGAGAGGTTGGGCTATTTCTGCGTGGACCTGGATTCGACGCCGGAAAAGCCCATTTTCAACCGCACGGTAACGTTGCGGGATACCTGGGCGAAGATTGAAAAGCAACAGCAGGGGGTGTCCCCCAGTTCGAAGAACTCATGATCATACTCGGTATCGGCGGCATCCTCGGTGATGCCGCAAGCGCAATCCTGAAAAATGGCAGACTCGCGGCGGCGGTGGAGGAAAGCAAACTCTCGCGCCTGGTGCTGCGGGGCGGACTGCCGGATCGGTCCATCGCAGCGTGCCTGGAACTGGCCGGAGCCAAGCCGGAAGAGGTCGATTGCGTGGCCCTCGTGCGCCCCATCCCGGGTGGCGCTGATACGCACCTCCGGCTGCGCACCGCGTTCCCCAATGCCCGTGTGGTTTTAGTGGAGCACCAGCCGGCGCATGCGGCTTCCGCCTACTATGCATCGGGGTTTGACGAGGCCACCGTGCTCACGCTCGATCGTGCCGGCGATTTCCGCTGCGGCGCCCGCTTCCTTGCCCGCGGCAATCGGCTGAGCCTTGAAATGGAGAGCCACAGCCCCGATTCGCTCGGCGACCTTTACGGACGCGTCACCGAACTGCTGGGCTTCGCCTCCACACACGATGAGCACAAGGTGCAATGGCTCTCCGTGGCCGGCGACGACCGCTACCGCGACCTCTTCCTTGAAATCATGCCCTTCCATGGCAACGGCTGGCCGCGCCTGGACCGCTCTTTCTTCGACGCCGACCGCATGAAGCAGGGCGGTTTCAGCGCCAAGTTCTTCGCGCGGTTGGGCCTGGCCGACGGCTCCCACATCCCATCCGCCATGCGGGCCCACATCGCAGCGGGTATCCAGAGGGCCACCGAGGCCACCATTGTCAGGATGGCCGGAACGGGACGCAATCTCTGCTTCGCCGGTGGCCTGGGATTGAACGCCCTGATCGTCTCGGCTCTTGAACAGTGCTCCGGCTTCGAGAACGTTTTCGTGCAGCCGGCCGCGGGCAATGCCGGAACTGCCATCGGCGCGGTGCTGCATGCCTGGCACAACGCCTACGGGCAGGAGACCCGCGCGGAACTGCCCACCCTCTGCCTGGGTCCCAGCTACGGCCCCGAGGACATCAAGCAGGTACTCGAAAATTGTAAACTGCGGTTCCGCTACCTGCTTACTAACGACGAGCTGATCGATACCGCCGTCGCGCAGCTCAATGAGCACCGCATCCTCGCCTGGATGCACGGGCGTATGGAGTTCGGCCCGCGCGCGCTCGGCAACCGCAGCATCCTGGCCTCGCCGCTCGATCCCTATTCCACCGAGAACCTCAACGCCTATATCAAGCACCGCGAAGGCTTCCGCAAGTTCGCCGCCTCGGTGCCGGCGGAATTGGCCGGCGAGTATTTCGAGGTGGGGCCGAATGCGAGATTCCTGGCCACCGTGGGCCGCGTCCGTCCCGGGCATCGCGCCCGCTTCGAGAGCGCCGTGCTGGCCGGTGATCTCATCCGCGTCCACCTGGTGGCCAAAGAGGACAACCCGCTCTACTGGAACCTGCTCCACGCGGCGGGGAAGAGCACCGGGCTGCCGGTGCTCTATAACACGTCCTTCAACCTGTTCGGCGAACCCCTGGTATGCACGCCGCGCGATGCCGTCCGGAGCTTTTACTCCTCCGGCATCGACGCCATGCTCGTGGGCCACTTCTTCCTCCAGAAGTAGCGCGGGTTACGCGGAGGCCAGCAGTTCCTCCCAGGTGACCTCGCGCTTCGTCAGGTACGCCATGCGCCCCAGCAACGAGGTGAAGGTGCTTTCGCCCGCCGCGCGCCACAGGTGATAGGGCTTCTTCTCCACGATGCTGGTGAAGAAGGCCTCCACGGCGTCGATGGTGATCTCGCGTTTCGAGAGGCGCTTCTCGATCATGCTGCGGTCATCGAGGTCGTCCGCATTCTTGAGTGGCGCGGTCGGGATCGGGCCGTGGTAGCGGAAGTAGGTGCGGGCGGTCTCTAGCATCCCCTTCGAGCCGAAGAACTGCTCCCGCACGTCACGGTACCCGGCGGTGTGCTTGATGCTGAGCAGCCACCCCTTGATGTTGTTGGGGTACTGGTAGACGATGTCGTGATGGTCGCTGGTCCAATTACCGTACGCCAGCGGATAGCGCAGCCCACCTTCCCCGCAGGCCTTCACGGGGTGCGCATTGGCGAACCAGTTCAGGCTGTCCACACCGTGGCAATCCTGCTCCACGATGGGGCTGCCCGAGTACTCGTCCCACCACGCCCAGTGGCGCAGCTTCTGCTCCTCCGGCGGATACGGCGATTTGAAGTTCTGGGGTGGAGTGCCGCCCAGGATCCAGAAGCTCGTCATCATCGTGAGGGGGCCTATGCGGCCTTCCCGAAGAATCTTTTGGGCCGACAGGTACTCCGGACTGAAGCGTTGCTGGTAGCCGAACTGGATGGTCTTCGATCTATCCGCCCGCTCGCCGGCGCGCATCAGGCGCTTCACCCCGGCCACATCGGCGCCGGCCGGCTTCTCGCAGTAGATGTGCTTGCCGGATGCCACGGCAGCCTCGAAGTGCTCGGGGTGTAGAAAGACCGGGCTGGCGATGAGCACCACGTCCAGGTCCTTGAGCGCCAGCAGTTCCTTGTAGTTGCGGTAGACGCGAGCTTTATCGGCGCCGGCAAGCTGGGTCTTCGCCCGGTCGATGCGGTCCGGAAACACATCGCAGATGGCCGTCAGGCGGGTGCGCTTGTCCGCCGCCATGTGGCCCCCCACGTAGAC
>DATMYF010000098.1:0-27573 GCA_035561075.1 Bryobacteraceae bacterium | reverse complement strand
TCTGGACGCGAGCGGCGATCAATGCCTCGATGCTGCAACCGGGGATTGATTTCATTTCCATATTTCTAGTTGTCTATACTGGCCATCTAGTCTACTATACAGGTGTCTTGGGGGTCAAAGGTCTTTTTGTGTGTTATGCCGGTTTTTCGTTCGAAATGCGTATCAGCACCAGCAATTGCGACCGGGCGTATACTAACTGACGCTGGTGTGAAATAGAAATCCAATCCCGGTAAGAGGAAGGTGGCCGCGTTGACAATCCAATTAGCCGGGCTCATGGTCGCGTTGGCGTGGCAGACCGTGGCGCAGAACGTTGGTGTCGTCGAGGGCACCGTTAGAAACAGCGTCACCCACGCAGCTATAGGGGGCGTGACGGTTACGCTGGGGGATGCAGGCTATCGCGGTACAACCGATGCTTTCGGCGCGTTTCGCATCCTGGAGGTCCGAGCCGGCAAGTACACGGCGAAGTTCACGTGCCAGGGTTTCCTGCCCCCGCCTGCCTCGGACCCGGCCGCCCGGCCGTTCGTCGTCAACCCCGACCGTGCGACCCGTGTTGAAGCTGAGATGATCCCGTTGGCAAAAATCTCCGGGCGTGTTACCGAACGCGAAGACCGGCCCGCAGCCAGAATACAGGTGGAACTCCATCGTTTTCGGCGCGGAAGTGTCGAATCAGCTATGACGGACCGCGATGGCCAGTTTACGCTGTCCGACATCGAACCGGGCTCCTATCTGCTGGTCGCGCGGCCGATCTTGGCGGGGACCTCTCTTGGGGGACATGCCGAGCGAATCTCCCCCTTGCGCCCGCCGGAAGGAGAACGGGCGGTCTGGTCGCCGACTTGGTTTCCACTCGCGGCCGAACGCAGCGGGGCGGAACGCATAGTGGTGCGCGCCGGCGCGGAGTTGTCCGGGTTCAATGTTCGACTGCTGACGTCGCCAGTCTACCGCGTCCGTGGAGTTGTCCTTGATGAGGAAGGGAAGCGGGTGGCCGGCGCTTCCGTAGTGCTCGTCCCGACGGACGAATGGGATTTTCTTGCGGAAACGCGAACAACCTCCGCCAAAGAGGGCGAGTTCGAATTCCCAACGGTCCGACCGGGCGAATGGAGCCTCCTTGCTGACGCGAAGCGCGATACGGTGGTCTTGAAAGGCTTTGGACGGGTATTCGTTTCAGACCACGATTCCGACCCACTGGAGGTCCGCGTCGCGCGTGCGTTCACCTGGAGCGGCTTCGTCGAGCGGGAGGAGCCCAGAGACGCTGACGGAAAGCGGAAGGTCACGGCCGTGTACTTATTGCCGGCGGATGGCACTCCGGGTGCGCGGTATGCGAGTTTTCACGAGCAGGACGGGAGCTTGCGATTTAAGGCCGTCTACCAGGGACGCTACCGGATTTATCCAGCGGGAAATCTTCCGGGCTATTACATGGAATCCGTCCGCATCGGCGACCGTGACGTAACGGCGCAGGCGGTGGATATTACGCCGGGGATGCCTCCGGTGCACGTCGTGTACCGGCCGGATGCGGGGCGCGTAGGCGGCACAGTCGAACAGGGCGAAGGAGCCACGGTCGTACTGGTGCCACGGGACGAATCGTTCATGAACGACCAGTTCATCAGATGGGCTGTGTGTGGCCGCGGCGGCCGGTTTGAGGTGGGCAGCTTGCGGCCGGGGAACTACTATGCTTTTGCCTTTGATCGCGTGGATCTGAATGCCATGGAAGACCGGTCGTTCGTCCGTGGCCTGGCCTTTCGCGCCGCGTCGGTCCAGGTGGAACGCAATCAGGTCTCATCCGTGGAGCTGCGCGTGACCGCATGGCCCGAATAGCGCTTAGTTCAGTCAAACGTGAATTGCCTCGACCGGCTTGAGTTGCAGCCGGATCACGGTCGCTTGGCCAATTCCTCGCGAAACCTGAGATATCGGCGAGCACTCTGGGGACGAGGCTCGGGGGTGCAACGATTCCGGGGCCGCCGCGGGTGGTACCGGAGCGGGAGTGATTGGAGGTGCGCGCCGCCGTCAGAGCCGGTTGCAGCGGCGCGCGATTCTCAGTTACCCGTCGCCGCGAACCAGTTACCTCCTGGGCTGGTGACGAAAATGATGGGTGCGATACACGGGCTGGGGAGGTTGAGCCAAGCTTCAATTTTCGCGTTTCCGCCGCCGGTGCTCGCCGGTCCTGTGGTAGCCGGGAACGGAGCAGTCGTTAAATTCACCGTTGCCGGCGCACCGCCCGCGTCCTTCGTCAGACAACTGACGACCGCCCTGAACGCTGTGACCGTGTTCGTGCCAGCCAGTCCCCTCTCGATTACAACCGGATCGTTGGGATCGAATACGAGTCCTTTGACTTCCACCTCCAGATGCCCGTCGACCTTCAATTCGCCTTTCGCGGCGGAAATTATCCAGGGCAATCCGCCGCCCGGCACTCCGCGAATTGCGTTCTCGGGTAGGGTGTAGGGCCGTGGCACCCCAGTCATGGTTTTGAACTCGAGGATATTTGAGCCTTCCGGCTCCCGCGCAACCGCTTGGCCTACCAAAGCGGCGGCAAAAGCTCCGAATACGAGCTGCTTCATCATCTCTTCTGCCCCTCCTGTGTACTGTGGATCCGGCCTGCTCAGGTGCTCACAGGCCACAAACCGAAAGGTACCAGCAGGGCACGCCGGGAGTTGCGAGGATCATGTCAATCTTTTGTCAACGTCGGCGGCGCATGAACGCCGAAGTCACGCTTCGGCGCGGAGGCCGAACTTTTCCATGCGGTAGATGAGGGTTTTGCGGCTGAGGTCCAGGTAGCGGGCGGCCTGGCTCTGGTTCCAGTTGAACTTTTGGAGAGCGCGGAGGATCAGTTCCTTTTCAACGGCCTCGAGGCTGATGCCCTGTGGCGGGAGGTCGAGGCGGAGCTCATCAACCGGGGCACGATCGCGTCGGAGGAAATCGGGCAGGTCCCGGAGGGTGATTTCGTCGCCGCCGCTCAGGACTACGAGGCGCTCGACCACGTTTTCCAGTTCCCGCACATTGCCGGGCCAGCGGTAGGCGGCAAAATACGGCAGCAGAGAGGGCGGCAGCACCAGAGCCGGGCGGCCGTTCTTTTCGCGGCTGCGGACGAAGAAGTGCTCCACCAGTTCGGGGATGTCCTCCGGGCGCTCGCGGAGGGGCGGCAACTCCAGAGGGATGACGGAGAGGCGGTAGTAGAGGTCCTCCCGGAACGCGCCATCCTCAACCATGGCCTGGAGGTTACGGTTGGTGGCGGCGATGATCCGGATGTCCACGCGGGTGACGCCGGACACCCCTATCTTGGCGATTTCGCCCTGCTGCACGAGGCGCAGCATTTTGACCTGCAGTTCGGCGGGGAGCTCCCCGATTTCATCCAGGAAGAGGGTGCCGGTGTCGGCGGTTTCCACCTGTCCCCGACGATTTGTGACGGCTCCCGTGAAGGCTCCGCGCGCGTGGCCGAACAATTCCGATTCGAGCAACTCGCGGGGGATGGCACCGCAGTTGATGGTGACGAAGGGGCGGTCTTTGCGGGGGCTGTTCTGGTGGATGGCTTTGGCGAGCAACTCCTTGCCGGTGCCGGTTTCGCCGCGCACCAGCACGGTGGAAGCAGCACGGGCGGCGCGGGAGGCCATGTCGAGCACCTGGAGCAGCGTGGAGGAGCGGCCCAGGATGTTTTCGAAGCCGTACTTGCGGTCGAGGCTGGCGCGCAGGCTGCGGACCTCTTCGCGGAGGGCAACATGCTCAAGGGCACGGCCGGCGGCGAGCTTGAGCTCGTCCGGATTGACGGGCTTGGTGACGTAATCGAAGGCCCCGGCCTTCATGGCCTCGACGGCGGTTTCAACGGTGCCGAAGGCGGTCATGACAATGACGCTGGTTTCGGGGAACTCGGCGCGGACATTCTTAAGCAGGTCGAGCCCGGAGATGCCGGGCATCCGGAGATCGGTCACGACAAGGTCGAAAGGGGCGTCGCGCAGTAGTTCGAGGGCGCGCTCGCCGTCATCGGCCGCGGCCACATCGTAGCCGGCCTGCTGTAGCTGGACTTGGGTGACCCAGCGGAGGCTTTCGTCATCATCGACCACAAGGATACGCTGGCGGCTCATTTGACCTCATTATAAGGGCCGCTGGGCGGCTGGCGTTGGGGCGACCGCCCGCCGTCCAGAATCGCGCGCACGGCAGCGGCCTCTTCCTTGTCGGTGAGGACGAGCAAAACGTCACCGTTCCGCACCACGGTGCCACCGCGGGGGGCGATGAAATCGTCATCCCGTGCGACCAGCACCACCAACGATGTGCGCGGCAGGTGCAGGTCCACAATCTGGCGCCCGGCCGCCCGCGATTCCGGCCCGATGGCCACCTCGATCATTTCGCTGCGGCTCTTGACGGTGGGAACGAACTCCAGGGGATACTCCTTGCGCGGGGATAACGGGGCTTCCAGCTTCAGCCATCGCGCGACCAGGGGGATGGTGGTGCCTTGCAGCAGCACCGACGTCAACACCACGAAAAACACCACGTTGAAGTACAGTTCCGCCCGGGGCACCCGGGCGAGCAATGGAAAGGTGGAAAGAATAATGGGCGCCGCGCCACGCAGCCCCACCCAGGAAATGAGCGTCTTCTGCCGCGTCCCCATTTTCGAGAACGCCAGGGCCAGAAAGACCCCGGCGGGCCGCGCCACGAACATCAGGAACGCGGCCAACAGCAGCCCTGCCAGCGCCACAGGCGCTAAGCGAGACGGAAACACCAGGAGCCCCAGCACCAGGAACATGGCGATCTGCATCAGCCAGGCGATCCCGTCATGGAAACGCAGGATGGTGCGCTTCTGGATGAAGTCGCCGCGCGCCACTACGATCCCCGCGATATAGACGGCCAGAAATCCGCTGCCCTGTAGCAGCGCGGCCACCGCGTAGGTGAGGGGCACGGACGCCAGGGTCAGCACCGGATACAGACCCTCGGCATCCAGGCGCAGGCGATTCAGCGCGGCGATCGTTCCCCTCCCCGCCCCGTAGCCCACTACAGCCCCCACAGTCATCTGGAGAAAGAACATCGGGATCAACCCCCAGACCGATGTGCCCGGGTTCATGATCAACCCGATCAGCGCGACGGTGAGGAAGATGGCCATGGGATCGTTGCTGGCGGATTCCAGCTCCAGCAGCCCCTTAAGGTTCCCCTTCAAGCTGATGCTCTTTGACCGCAGCACCGAAAAGACGGCGGCGGCGTCGGTGGACGACACGATGGAGCCGAGCAGCACGGCCTCAAGCCACTCCAGCCCCAACACCGCCCGCGCGCATGCACCCACCGCGAGCGCCGTGACCAGCACCCCGAGGGTAGCCAGGCTCACGCCCTGTGCGAGGACCGCTCGGGCCGTCGTCCGGTCGGTTTCAAGCCCCCCGGAGAACAGGATGTAGGCCAACGCGACCACGCCCAAAGCCTGCGCCACCTGCGCGTCGTCGAACGGGATGCCCCCCGGGCCTTCCGAACCTGCCAACATCCCGAGCACGAGAAACAGCAGCAACCCCGGGACCCCGAGCCAGCTCGAAAGCTTGCTCGCCATCACGGCCAGCAGCAACAGAACCGACGCAATCAGTAGGATCTGTTCGATAGGCACTGCTTTTATTATGGCCGCGAATGAACGCGAATCAACGCGAATGAAACGCCAACACAGATCCGATGTCTTTGGTGTGATTACCTCCCCATTCGAGGATCGAAACGGAAGGGGGACGCGGGCTCTACGCGCAGCAACGCGAACTGCGGGTGCACGGGGTTCAGCAGGTAATTCATTTCCGCCGGGATGACCGCCGAAGGCACCGCCAGCACGGCGCTCTTTCCAGCCGTGGTCCACTCCACGCCGATCTGGTGCAGCGATTCGGGAGCCGGATAGCGCCGCCAATCTCGCGGCAGCGCGGCCGTGTCCAGCCGGTCGACGCGCACGCCCCTGGGGATCTCCGCCGACACTGCCACAAGGTCGTCCGGAAGTTGCCCGGGGTCGAGGTGCACGAACAGCTCCAACGCGCATAGCGATAGCGTGCCGGCGGTGTACACCATCGCCATGCCCGGAGGGTTCCAGCGTCCGCCGTAGAGCCGTGCGCCCTCGCCCGAGAACGCCCGTTTCGCGTGGCGGCGCGCGGTGAGCCGCCAGACCCGCATCAACTGAACACACCGTGCTCGATGCGGCCCAGCAACTGCTCCACCGCGCGGGCGCCCGGGTCTGTATCGAGCTCGGAAAGCGGGGTGGCGTTGGCCAGCGCGCGGTTGGGCCGCTTCAGCCACTCCGAGGCCTTCTGTTCGTTGCCGAGCACCTGCACGGCCATGGCCGCAACGCGAGCGAGGCGCAGCAGCCTGTCGGACTCCACGGTGCTCAGCCGCTCTTGCGTCCTGCGCCGCGAAAGCGTGCGCTTCGAGAGCGCGAGCGAAGACGACAGCGCCTCGACGGAAAGCCCCAGCAGCCTGGTCACCGATTCAAGCGCCGCATGCGGCAGCCCTTCCCGCACGGCTTCAGCCAGGTCGCGCTGGTTCGAGACCGGCCGGCCCAGGGTCTTCTCGCCGCCCAGGATCTCCCACGTCCGCAGGGTCATCGCATTGGCAGCCATATGGCAACTATTATAACGCCAACTGGCGTATCGGGCCTCAGTGCTGCGGCACCTGGATCGCGGCGCTAGACTCAGGGATGGGAGGGGAGAATGACGCGGCGCGATTTCCTCTGGACCGCTGCCATCGCTGCCGGTGTCGCTCCTAAATCCCCGGTGGTTGTACCCGTTCATCGGGTGGTGGATACCCGCACGTGCACGCCAGAGCAGCTTAAGCGCTTTTGGTGGACCATCTGGCCGGAGGCTGTCCGAGACTTCAACGCATGCGGCATTCAACTCCAAACCAGCGACGCGAACGGCGAGATCCGCCGGTCAGCCGCCGACAGACCTATATTCACCGGCCTCAAGCGCGGCGTGATCAACCTGCTCTTGACCGATCACCTGCCCCTATACTGGGACAGTAGCCGCGCCCTGGCAGGCGTCACGACGATACACGAGGATTATCACATATGCTTGATTGCGCTCCGTTATGCGCATAGGCATCAGGTACCGTTTCTTTCGGTAAACACGTGCGTACATGAGCTGTTGCACGCGCTGATGCAGGACATTTTTATAGGTAGACCAAAGTGGTACCAGACGGGAGGGCGTGAATTCCGAATCGATTCGTACGCAACCGCGCTGTGGCTATTTCACAACGGCGCCGCCATCCGGGAATCGGCCCAGACGTATGTCGGTCGATTGCGATCGGACCTCACGCCGTAGACTCATTGGATTCGTCGGCATCACCTCGCGGCATGGTGTGCCTTCGCCCCACATGATCAGCCTCCTGCGGGACATGCGGCGCATGATGCGCAGTTTCGGGAGCGACGAGTCGAGCGGATGGCGAGGGCGGCGATCACGTGGGAGCGGCGCGTGGGGGCGGCCTGTGTGTGTAAACCCCCGCCCGCGCGCCGCCCGCCAAGGGTCAGGTCAGAAAAGGAATTTCAGCGAGAGCTGGATGTCGCGGGGATCGCGAACGGTGCTGCTGATCCTCCCGAATTGTGCGGTTCCCAGGGTTGCGCCCGGGAAACCGAATTGCGGGCGGTTGAAGGCGTTGAAGGCCTCGCCACGGAACTGGAACTGGCGCGCCTCGTCGATGCGGAACATCTTAAAGAGGGAGAGGTCCCAGTTGTTAATGCCGGGTCCGATGACGATGTTGCGGCCCGAAGTCCCGAATCGGAAGTTTGCGGGGCGGGCGAAGGCGGCGGTGTTGAACCAGCGGTCCACCGAGCGATCCGAAACTTCGTTGGCTTTTCCGATCAGGTCGGCGCGGGTGGTGCCGTCGCCGACGTTGGCCGGGTCTCCCTGGACGGTGACGGAGAAGGGATCGCCAGTCCGGAGCGTGAGGATGCCGTTGATCTGCCAGCCGCCTAGGATGGCGTCGGCTACGCGGGGGAGGTCAGTGCCGATGGCCCTGCCGCGCCCGAACGGGAGGTCGTAGACCCAGCTCAGGGAGTAACGGTGGCGCGTGTCCTGACTGCACAGCCCGCGCTGCCCGGCGAAGTTGTAGTTGTCCTGGATGGCAGTACCTCCGGGCTCCCCTACGAACGTGCCGGCGGTGTTATCGATGCACTTCGACCACGTATAGGCATTGATGAACTGGAGGCCGTGGGAGAAGCGCTTCTCGACCTGGATCTGGAGACCGTGGTAGTTAGAGTCCCCGCCGGAATCGAAATTCCAGACGGTCCCGAAATTCTGGTAGGGCCGCCGGACGTTGACCGGACCGGCACCGGGCAGCGGCTGGTTGGGGATGGTGACGCGCGGAAGCCGCATGGCGCGGTTGCCGACGTAGCCGATCTGCGCCACGGTGCTGAAGCCCAACTCCTGCTGAATGTTGAAGTTCCACTGATGCACCTGGCCTTCGCGCCAGTTGGGATCAACGGAGAAGACGAGCAGGGGCTGCGGGGGCGCCAGGGCAGTGGGGGCGGCGAGGTTGTAGCGGCCGAAGTAGAACTGGCTGGACGGGTCGGCATCGAGCGTGATCAGGGTCTGGCTGATGAAGGGTGTGTTGATGGCCAGGTCCACCCAGGTGTTCATGGCTTCCCGCTGGTAGAAGATGCCCCATGCGCCGCGGATCACGGTGCGGCGGGCGAAGCTCGGGTTGTAGGCGAAGCCGAAGCGCGGGGCGAAGTTATTCCAATCGTCGTAAGCCAGGGAACTGGGATAGCCCTGCGGGTCTTTGGCGGTGATGAGGCGCGCGGCGCCGTTCGGGTCGAAGATGATGCTGGAGATCGTGTTGTCCTTCGAGACGGGACGCCCGGCCCATTCCCATCGCAGCCCGAAGTTGAGGGTCAGGTCGGAAGTGACGCGCCAGTCGTTCTGGATCCACGGCTCGACAGCGGAGTTGCGGAAGTGCGGCGAGAACAGGTCGATGCTGGTCTGGGTCTGGCGGGGCAGACCGAGAAGGTAGTCGCCAAAGGGGTGGCCCGTTAGGAAGCCGTTGAAGCTATAGACCCCGCGCGGGTAGATGGCCTCGGGGAAGTTATCGCGGTGGCGCTTGACGGTGACGCCGAAGCGGATGTTGTGGGCGCCGACGGTGTGGTAGACGCTGTCCTGCCACTGGTAGACCTCGTTGCGCCAGGCGCGCGGCCCGGAGACGGCCTGTCCGCCGTGCTCGCCGAACTGCGCGAATCCGGAGACGCTCATCTGTGGGATGCCCCAGCAACTGGGGACTTCGCAGAGGCCGGTCATACCCAGGGTTTGAACGACATTTTCAACGCCGGCGCGGGCCTGGAATTCATTCTGGATGAAGCGGCTGAAGCCGGCGCGGAATTCGTTGACGGTGCGGGTACCGAACAGGTGGGTCCAGCCGGCGAGAATGTTCTGGCCCCGGAGCTTCTGGGAAGCGCCGTCCGTGGGGAATAGCCGGGGATAGCGGAAGTCGGTGTCCTCGAAGAGGTAGTGCCCGAAGATGGTGTCGCTGTCGGAGATGCGGTGGTCGAGGCGCCAGTTAAAGGATTCGACGCCGATCCTCTGGGGGTCGTTGGAGATCCAGTTGAAGGTCGGGTCGGTCGAATTGGGCAGCGGGACCCAGCGTTCGAGGATGGTCTGGGCGATCGGGTTGATGCGTTCGGCGGGGATCACGTTGCCGGAGAAGGGCTGGCCGGTGAGCGGGTCATTGATGGTGGCGACGCCGTTGAAGTTGCCGGCGCGAAGTTGCGCCGTGGGAACAGTAGTGAGCTGGGTGATGCCTTTACGGACGCGGGTGCCCTCATAGGCGCCGAAGATGAAGGTGCGATTGCGGCCGTCATACCAGGGCAGCATAATGGGCGCGCCGGCGGCGACACCGAACTGGTTGCGGCGAAAAGGCGCGCGAGGCTGGCCGGCGCGGTTGTTGAAGAAGTTGTTGGCGTCCAGCTTGTCGTTCCGGAGGAACTCCCAGAGGGTGCCGTGGAACTCGTTTGTGCCGGACTTCAAGACGGCATTGATCTGGCCGCCGGCCTCCGTGCCGAACTCCGCGGTGTAGTTGCTGGACTGCACGCGGAACTCGCGGAGTGCATCGATGATGGGGGACATGGAACTGCTGCCGTGCTGCACCTCCTTGGCCATGAAGCCATCGATGAGGTACTGGTTGGCGGTAGAGCGATGGCCATTGACGGAGAACGCCGTGCCGGCGGGGCGCGCGCCGTAGGCCCCGGCGACAGTCCCGGCGGAGCGCTCGACGGCCCCGGGCATGAGCACCATGAGTTGGGTGAAGTGGCGGCCGTTGAGAGGCAGGTCCGAGATGGCCTTCGTTTCGACGACGCCGCCAACCTGGGAATCCGAGGTTTGCAGTGCGGCGGCCGAGGCGGTGACCTCGACACGGTCGGCGACGGCCCCAAGCTCGAGGCTCAGGTCGATGCGGACGGCCTGGGCGACCTCGACGCGGACGTCCGCCACTACGGAGCGCTTGAAGCCGGGAGCCTCGGCGCTAATTGAGTAGTTCCCGACTGGCATGTTGGCAAACGTGTAGAGGCCATTCGCATCCGACATAGCGGAGCGGCTAAGGCCGGTTCTGGTCTCCTCGGCCTTGACGATCACGTTGGGGACCACACCGCCACTCGGATCGGTGATGCGGCCGGAGATGGTTGCCGACTCCTGGGCTTGTACAGGCGCGGAGGAGACAGCGAGACAGAGCAACAGCCAGGCAGGCAGGGCTTTCCCGAATAGACGAACTTTCCTCATTACCCCTCCCAGTTGCCCGCGCCGGGAGTTTCGCTTTCCCGGAGCATCCGGCGCGAACAATGATGCTTGAAATAGTTATCACAGCGCCGGGCCGGAGTCAAAGCCGGTCGCCGAGGCACAGTTTGGGAACGCACGAAAGCGGCGGTAAGCGGGTTATGGGAGGCCGGTACGGTCAACCCGGAGGGGCAGCGGGCCGCGCGTTATAAGCGTTTCCGGTCCGGGCGGCAATCGAGGTCGCGGAGCGATCAGTAACCAAGACCGTCGATACGGCAACCGCTCACCCCGTCGTCTTAAGCCCTCCGGCGATCGCGTTTACTGTCAGGAGCAGTGCCGGAAGCAGGCGCTCGGCTCCTTCCGCGTCGCCTTCCCGCTGCATGCGCCGCCGGTCCCGCAGCAGCGCGATCTGCTCGCGATGGAGCCGTAGCAGCGCCTCCCTCCGCAGCTCAATGGCCTTCGCCATGCGCGGACGCCGCGCCCCGATGGGGGCCCCGAACAGTGCCTCGAGCTCCCTGTGGGTGCGCTCGTACTCGGCCAAAATGCGCCCCATAGCCGGTTCGCGCACGGCCGGGTCCTCCACCAGGGAGGCGTACTCGGCCATCAGCCCGGGATCCGCCGCCCCCACGCTGAACTCGATGTTATGCAGCAGATAAGAGAGAAACGGCCAGTGGTCGGCCGCGTCTTTTAACAGCCCCCACGCGGCCGGCCCGGACTGCCGCACGGCCTCGAACGCGCTCCCCACCCCGTACCATCCGGGCAGGTTGAATCGCGCCTGGCTCCAACTGAACACCCACGGGATGGCGCGCAGATCCTCAATGCTGCGCTTGCCCGAGCGCCGCACCGGCCGCGATCCGATGCGGCTCGATTCAATCGCGTCGAGCGGCGTCGCGGTGGTGAAGAACTCCACAAAGCCGTCGCTGTCGATCAGCTCGCGATAGGCGTCGCGGCTCGCCAACGCCACCGTTTCAAACGCCTCCTCCGCGGGGTGCCGCGCCTCGTGGCCGTCGCGGCTGTGCATCAGGGTCCAGCAGCTCACCCCCGAGATCAGCCGCTCCAGGTGGTGGCTGCCCGTCACCTTATTGGCGTACTTTTGGGAGATCACCTCGCCCTGCTCGGTGACCCGCATCTCGCCCATCAGGCTGCCCGGCGCCAGGGACTCCAGGAAGGCGTGCGTCGGCCCTGCGCCGCGCCCGATGGTGCCGCCGCGCCCGTGGAAGAACCGCAGGTCCACCCCGGCCTCCCGCGCCACACGTGTCATTTCGGCCTGCGCCTTCCGCAGGAACCAGTTGCTCGCCAGGATGCCGCCGTCCTTGTTGCTGTCGCTGTACCCGATCATGACCTCCTGCAGCGGTCGCGGACGCCCCTCGCGTTCCTGCAAATGCCGCAGGCTGCGCACAGTCATGGGATAGGCCAGAAAATCGGCGAGCACGCGGCCGCTGCGCTCCAGGTCGTCGATGGTTTCAAACAGCGGGGTCACCGCGATGCCGCAGACCAGGCCGCGCGGCGTGGCCCGAACCAGCCCGGCCTCCCGCGCCAGCATGTAGACGTTCAGCAGGTCTGAGACATCCCGGGTCATGCTTACTACCAGGCACCCGATCCCGCGATGCCCCTGCCGCTCGATCCACTTGCGCGCCAGCCGCAGCACTCCCACGGTGGCGTCGGCTTCGTCCGGCAGCCCCGCCGAGCCCACAGCGAAGGGCCGCGGCGATTCGAGCTCACGCTTCACCAGTTCCAGCCGCCGCGGCTCATCCCACTCGGGATAGTCCTCGCCATCGAGACCCGCGGCGGTCAGGAGCTGCGCCACGGCGCGGTCGTGAAACGCGCTGTTCTGCCGGATGTCGACGGACGCCATGTGGAACCCGAACGTCGCCGCCATACGCTCCAGGGGCTTCACCTCCGCTAGCGCTACCCGCCCGGCCCCCACCTCTTCGAGGGAATCGGAGATCAGCAGCAGGTCTGCCTCGAGCTCGTGCGGACGCCGGTACTGCTGCGGCCCGGGCTGCTCCCCCGGACGCGGCAGCCGCGCCAGCATCAGGTTCAGCATCTGGCGCCACGGCTCCCCGGGATTGCGGGCCAGCGCCCGGCTGCCCTCCTCCCCCAGGCGCGCCGCCGTGGCGGCTATGGTTTCGGCCAGGGCGGGAGGCGCCGGCTGTTCCGCCTCCGCCAGGCTCAGCCGTGCCGCCGCGGCCTCCAGGTTGGCCCGCATCAGCCGCAGCGCCGCGTCGCGAAACGCCGCCAGGGTGCGGGCGGTCACTTCCGTGGTCACTTTCGGATGCCCGTCGCGGTCGCCGCCTACCCAGTTCCCGAAGGTCAGGCGCGGCTCCTCCGGCGGCTCCGTCCCGGGAAATGCCCACTGCCACGATTGCCGGTAGCGATCCATCAGCAGCGGCAGCACCAGCGGGAACACGTTCGAGAGATAGTGCAGG
This sequence comes from Bryobacteraceae bacterium, assembly GCA_035561075.1. Classification (GTDB taxonomy): domain Bacteria; phylum Acidobacteriota; class Terriglobia; order Bryobacterales; family Bryobacteraceae; genus JAMCRM01. Next base: position 14,459 of record DATMYF010000098.1, on the reverse strand, counting down.
ACGTTGCGCACCTCGGCCTCGACGTCGGGCCGCTGGAGGAAGATTTCGCCCGTTCTCCATAGCCGCTCGAGCGCCGCCTCGAAGCGCTGCCTGAGCGCCTCCTGCTCCATGGGGCTGCGGTTGGGGTTTTCGCGTTCGAGCAGCAGCAGGTACAGGTCGCGATGATGGTCCAGCACGGTAGCCCGTTTAGCCTCGGTGGGATGCGCGGTCAGAACGGGCTGCACGTGCACCTGCGGAAAGGTCTCCCGCAACTCCGCCTCGGTGAAGCCGGACTCTTTCAGCTTCTGGAGGTGGTACGGCCAGGAGCCCTGCTCACTGGCCGGCCCCAGCGCCGTTTCCCTCACACGCCGTATCTGGTTGGAGGTGTTCTCCTCCGCCATGTTCAGCAACTGGAACGCCACCGAAAGAGCCTGCGACGCGCGCTCCGGCAGACGCGCTTCCTGAACGGGCGGCGTCAGGAAGGCGTGCTCCACCAGCGACGCCAGCTCCGCCTCCCCAATCCCTGCCAGCATGCGGCAGAAACGCTCCAGCAGGAAGCGAAAATCCTCGTCCCACTTGCGGAATCCCGTGCGCAGGAGTTCCTCGGGAGTGGCGGCGGTTTCGATCGACATAGATCCCTCTATCCAGTCTTCCACGGCGCCGCGCTACTCGGGGATGGTTCCGGTGCGCCGCTTCACGTCCTCCACCATGGCTTCCCAGTATTTCCGGAGAAATGGCGGATTCCGCATGCTGTCGAGCACGTAGGAGCGGTCCGCGCGGTCGAGGTCGAGCACCGCCGTGATCATCTCCTCCTGGTAGAAGCCCGCCTCCGCGAGGGGGATCCCGTTCGGCTCCCGGATGAACGACCATCCGCTCGATGCCTGCTTCCCGTCCGGCGACATCCCCACCGTATTCGCGACGCAGTGGAACATCTTCGAGTTCGGTCCGACAGGCTGCTGCGCCCTGCCGGAGGTGCGCTTCCAGCACACCGCCTCGATCTCGTCCGAACTGCAGGAGGGGTGAAACAGGATCTGCGCCCCCGCCATGGCCGGAATGCGGTACAGCTCGGGGTGCCGCCCGTCGCGGCAGATCACCAGGGTGCACATCACGCCGTCGATTTCGAAGAGCGACAGCGCGTCGCCCCCGCGGCAGTAGGTCCGTTCATCGCGCCCGGCCATGTGGACCTTGGCGTATTGGTGGGTGATGGTGCCGTCCGGCGCGATCACGTGTGCCAGGTTCAGGTGGCGATCGGAGGTCTTCCGGATGGTTCCCGCGATGACCCAGATGCCGTGCTCCGCCGCGGCGCGCCGTGTGGTGTCGAGCGCCTCCTGAACAGCTTTTGGATCGAGCCCAATGAGGTACGGGAAATAGTAGCCGGTGAGGCTCGCTTCCGGGAACAGCACTACGCGGCTACCCGCTTCCTTCGCCGCCCGGATGTACCGCAGGGTGACGGCCAGGTTCTCTTCGAGGCTGCGCGCCCAGTGCAGTTGCACGCACGATACTTGGAGGGTCATCCCTCCATTCTGCCAAGCAGGGGCGTCAATATGTTACACCTAGGGGGAGAAACATGTCCGATTTTATTACCGTATCGCCGAAGTTCCGTCCGGTGCTCGACCCGGGCTTCGTGCCTGCCTCGCTGTGGAACCGGGCGTTCCGCGCCAAGGCCGTCGAAAGCGGCCAACCGGGCACACTAGCCGTCGCGCTGGAGCGCAAGGATGGGTCCACATCCGTCTTCCGCACGCCCGTGCTGCCGCATGAAGGCTCGAACGCTGCGGTGAACGAGCGCTATGCCGAACGACTGCTGAAATTCCTGCTATGGCAGAAGGGCGGGTGCAAAGCCATCATCGCGGGCGATCCGCGGATCACCCGATACCTGCAGGGCGTTTATTCCCCCACGGGCGCGCGCGCCTTCGACTACAAGTTCATGGGCGAACGCGTCTACGGCCAGCCCATGGTGATCGAGCAGGCCGCCCCCGGCGCCGCCATCGAAGAGAAGGAAACTGCCGCTGCACTGGGCCGCCATCTCGAAGGCTGCCGCATCGGCTTCGACCTGGGCGCCAGCGACCGCAAATGCGCCGCCGTCATCGACGGCGAAGTGGTTTTCAGTGAAGAGGTGCCCTGGGACCCCAGCCGCCAGGCTGATCCGCAATACCATTTCGACGGCATCAACCATTCCCTCAAGCTCGCCGCCGCCAAACTGCCGCGCGTGGATGCCATCGGGGGCAGTTCGGCCGGAGTCTATGTAAATAACGAGGTGCGCGTGGCTTCGCTGTTCCGCGCCGTGCCGCCGGACCAGTTCGACAAACGCATTCGCCGCATCTTCTTCGACCTGCAGAAGACCTGGGGCGGGCTGCCCTTCGAGGTGGTCAACGACGGCGAAGTGACCGCGCTCGCCGGCTCCATGGCGCTAAACGACAACGCTGTGCTGGGCGTAGCGTTCGGCAGCAGTCTGGCCGCAGGCTACGTCACCCCGCAGGGCAACATCACCGGGTGGCTCAACGAGCTCGCCTTCGTCCCGGTGGATTACCGTGAGAACGGCCCCGTGGACGAGTGGTCTGGCGACCACGGCGTCGGCGTCCAGTACTTCTCCCAGCAGGCCGTCAACCGCCTGCTTCCCGCGGCCGGCATCGACCTGCCCAAGGAAATGTCGTTCGCCGAGAAGCTGGTGGAAGTGCAGAAGCTCATGGCCGCGGGCGACGCGCGCGCGCGCAAAATTTACGAAACCATCGGCGTCTATCTCGGCTACACGATGCCGCATTTCGCCGATTTCTACGAAATCCGCAACCTGCTGGTGCTGGGCCGCGTGATGACCGGCGAGGGCGGGGACCTGATCCTCTCCGTGGCCGCGGACGTCATGAAAGCGGAGTTCCCTGAACTGGCGTCCTCCATCCGGGTGCACGTCCCGGACGAGAAGGAAAAGCGCCATGGCCAGGCCGTAGCCGCCGCCAGCCTGCCCAGCATCAAATAGAACAAGGAGACATGATGAAATTCCACAATCCGGATGCCGACTTCTTCGTACCCGATGGCTTGGACCAGGCGGCCGCCCTTGCGCGAACCACCCACGTGGCCATCTCCGCCCACCAGGATGATATCGAGATCATGGCCTACCACGGCGTTGCCCAATGCTTCGGCCAGCCCGATAAGTGGTTCACCGGCGTGGTGGTGACCAACGGCGCCGGCAGCCCGCGCGCCGGCATTTACGAGCGCTACACCGACGAAGAGATGCAGAAGGTCCGGCTTCAGGAGCAGCGCAACGCGGCCTCCATCGGCCAGTATTCCTGCCAACTGCAGTTGCGTTATCCGAGCGGAGCGGTGAAGGACGCGAAGAACCCCGCCGTGCGCGACGACCTCACCGCCATCCTCCGCGCCGCCAAGCCCGAGGTGATCTACCTCCACAACCTGGCCGACAAGCACGATACACACGTCGGTACTGCCCTGCGCGCTATCGCGGCGCTGCGCACCCTGGCGCCCGAGTACAAGCCCAAGAAGGTGTACGGCTGCGAAGTATGGCGCGACCTTGATTGGATGGTGGACGAGAAGAAGCAGGCGCTGCCGGTTTCCGACCGTCCCAGCCTGGCCGCGGCGCTGCTCGGCGCGTTTGATTCCCAAGTAAGCGGAGGCAAGCGCTACGACCTGGCCACCGCCGGCCGCCGCCTCGCCCACGCCACGTATTTCGCCTCCCACGCAACGGACGTGGAAACCGCTTTGACGTTTGCGATGGACCTGACGCCGCTAGTCGAAAATCCGAACCTGCCGATTACCGGCTACATCACGGGTTATATAGACGAGATGCGCGCGGAAGTTGAGAACCGCCTCGCGAAGCTCGGCTGAGTATGGGCCGCGAATGAACGCGCGCCTTCGCGTTCATTCGCGGCTGGTGAAAAGAGATGTACATTTTGCCGCTCCCGCCACCTCCTCTCCAATCCATCCCGGCGAATTCCTGGCCGAGGATCTCCAACGACTCGGCATCAAGTTGCGGCGCTTGGCTCACGACCTCCGGGTACCGGTGAACCGCATCAGCGCCATCATCAACGGCAAACGTTCCATCACCCCTGATACAGCCCTGCGCCTCTCGCGCTACTTCGGCACCTCGCCGCAGTACTGGATGAACCTCCAGACCGCCTACGACCTGGCCGTAGCCGTGCGATCCAAAGGCGCAACCATCGACCGCGACGTCCACCCCCTTAATTCGGTGACAGGCTACGAAACACCGAAATTACTGTGAGATCTTCCGCCCGCGACCGCGACTAGATTCGCAATATGGCACGAATCGCGCGCGTGGTGGTGCCGGACTGCTGGCACCACATCACACAACGAGGAAACCATCGGGAGACTGTGTTTTTCGAGGATGCCGATCGAGGCATGTACCTCCACCTGCTGCACCAGCATTGTCAGAAACACGACGTCCGGATTGCCGGGTATTGCCTGATGACCAATCACGTTCACCTGGTGGCAATCCCCCGCCAGGCCACCGGATTGGCCAAAGCGCTCGGCAGGACGCACACCGACTATTCGCGCTGGCTGAACATGAATGGCGAAACCGGACACGTGTGGCAGAACCGCTTCTACTCCTGCCCGCTCGACGAACCTTACCGCTGGGACGCACTGTGCTACGTCGAGCTGAACCCGGTACGCGCGGGGATGGTGCAGGAAGCGTCCGAATGGCCATGGTCCAGCGCGGCGGCGCACGCAGCCGGCATCGATCCGACCGGAATTCTGGAATTGGGCGAATGGAGCCGGCGCTGGAGCCCCGCGACCTGGCGCGACGCGCTGGAACACGGCGTTCGAGATGCCGCCCTGCTGGAACGAATCCGGATCACCCCGTGAGACACCGCACTGCTTGCCTATTTCGGGGTTTCGTAGCCTGTCCCCAATTAAATTAAGGCGGGAGCGAGGGTGCGCTAGGATGGGTAACTACCGACAACCTATGAAGCTCTTCATGCTCTCGCTCGTTGTAGCCGCCCAGTTGCCGCTCACTGTATTCGCACAGGGGCAGCCGGCCGCCGTCGTTTCCCCCGAGGTGGGAAGCGACCGCAGGATCACCTTCCGTCTCTCCGCGCCAAACGCGCAAAAGGTACGTGTAGTCGGCGGAGATATGCTGACCATCCCTCAGCAGGGCACGGCCGCAAAGGGTGCGGACGGCGTCTGGGAGGCCACCGTGGGACCGGTGGATCCAGGGGCGTACCGCTATCGCTTCGAAGTGGACGGGCTGCAGCTCAACGACCCGCGCAACCCGAAAACCAGCGAGTCGAACGACGAAACCTGGAGCCTCGCGGTGGTAACCGGGTCAGAGCGTTTCGACACCAGTAATGTCCCGCACGGCGCCGTCGCCGCCGTCACTTATTACTCGAAATCGCTGGGGCGGCAACGGCGCATGCACGTCTACGTTCCGCGCCGGGTTCTCTTCGGTGGCGAGGCGGTGAAACTGTTGCACCGCCCGCTGCTGGTCGATCTAATATCGTTTCTTCATAGCGACTCTCCCTTTTTCTTGGCACAAAATTACCCGAAGGCTATCACGCCTTCAGGTGTGAGAGTCGCTACTTTCTACGCTTTAGCGGGCATTCTCTATTTTTTTATTGACGTGAGTACTGTAGTTGTAGATCATGTAATTGGACATTCGAGCTTAAGTACTGTTAGTACCGTTCGCGCCTTTTGTGCGGACGCCAAAGGGTAGTCCCCGAGGACTGGCCAGCCGTTGCCTACGTGAGCCCCCGCAATCAATCGCCCTTCACTCATATACATCATGACGAGCAAAGGAGCATCACTGATGAGTAGTCTTCGTCTGCTAGGAATGTGCATTTACTTGGCACTGGCATTTGCACCCACCGGCTTATACGGCCAGTGCTATCTCCGTGTCACCGGCTCTCCGACGCTGAGCCGGTCCGGAGGCAACCAGGTATCCGGCGGCATTAAATTGAAAAACGATCAACCGGTTATTGGAAACTGGGTGGTATACCTGACGGCCTATCTCGACTACCGCGCCAATAGCAGCAGTGAATGGACGCGGGTGACGAGTGTCGCAGCCCAGCCGACTTCGATCTACAACGGCACGACGACTGGCATGGCGGCCTACAGTGCGGACGTCAGCGGCACACTCGAACTCCGGGGTAACGGCGACTACCGGGTCACCTATGCATCACATGGCATTTGTGGTGGACAGGATACTGACCTCGCACCCAATCCGACTACGCCCTCGAACATCGTCTCGGTAGCGCGGCCCACGATTACAACAAACGGCATCGCAGGTATGTGGTGGCTGAACGGAATCTCGGATCCCACCGCGGGATTCTATGACACGGCCCAGGTTGTTGGCAATACTGGTGGGTATTCCGGAACCCTGACCTACCAGATCGTCTCCGGCAGCCAGAAGGCCAGGCTCACCTGCACACAGTGCAATACGACCGGGGTGCAGGCGACGGCAACGACCAATGTCTGCGCCCAGGACGTCGAAGTAAAAGCCAGCCTCGGTGGCTTCTATGCGGCATCCAGCGTCAAACTAGCGGTCAATACGATTAAGCCGGCCATCCGAACCACACCCAAGCCTCCTACAGGCTCCACTAGCGCATACAATAACGGATGGAGAACAGTGGTCAACTACAACGTGCGGGACGTCTGCGACGGACCTATATCCATTCCTATGTCTGTCAACGAAAGCTTTGGCACCAGGACGCCGGCCGGATCTCAGTGGATGCTACCGCAACCGCGCAGCGGCCTGGTGATCCCTTTCGCAGACGAGATTGCCGTTTGGCCAACGCAACCTGGAACCCTGCAGCCAACAGTGCCGCAGGTGCCTCTTGGTAACGTTGAGGTCGACAGAATCCCATTCTTCGCCCGCCTGGGAAGCCAGACATCGGGAACGGGGCTGCTAGTCACGAGTACTGACCAGATCCGCTATGTCGATCATGGGGATCATGCGACGAATCCACAATAGGTAAACCACGATGATGAAACCACAAAGTGTCTCCCGAATTTCGCGCATGTTATTGGGTGTGTCCCTCGCCGCCTCCTGCCCCGGGGTACTGGCCACGGGCATCATCGGCAACATCCCGCTGGAGCAAATGAAAGCGCAAGCTGCCAGTGTGGTGGGCGCGACCATCGCGGACGTGTCCAATACTCCCGCCGGGAGTACCTGGACCATTCGTGTAGTGAAGTCCTACCAGGGAAGCGCCCAGGCTACAATAATTGCGACCGCGGATTATAGTCCCTCTTCTGACGAGTTGAATTGGCTCCGTTCGCGACCCGGCATTTTCATGATTTCGCGGACCGGCTCACTGGTGCGACGGACTGGTTCCAGCCGCGCCACCGATTACTTCGTTCCCGTCTCCGGAGAATTCTCCAAGATAGCTGACCGGGAAACCGCGTTCTGCGTCGACTGGATGCGTGGACTGACGGATCCGGCAGCCCTGATTGTTCGGGATCTTGCTGTGGCGGCGACGTATTGCGGCGGCGACACGGCTAGGGCCGACGCAATTCGGGGCTATCTGGCACCAAACAGTGTGAGTACCGACCGCATCGTCTCCATCCTGCTGGGGCTTTCTCGCGGCGAGCCTTCGGCCTTGAAGGATCTCCAGGCATGCATGGGTCAGACCACCAGTATCGCCTGGAACCCTGTCATCGTCGATAACCTGCAGTTTCAGTTAGCCCAGTACGCGAGTCCGGATCTCACCGGCGTGCAGACGCTACGCGAATTGGCGGAGAGTACTGCAGATCGAACCATCCAGATCTCTGCCGTAACTTCGCTGGCGACGATCCATTCGGACGAAACCTGGCCGCACTTGACCCTGCTGCTCAATTCGTCCGATCCGGAAATACGCAGGCTGGCTATAGCGGGACTGTATCAGACGGTTCTCAGCGGCTTAGGGGAACATCCGTTCGAGCACCCGCTGACTCAACAAGGCCAGCGAGTCAGGCGAAACGTGCGCCAGCGGCCGCGCGTTCTGGATTCCGCCATTCCGCGCACCGAGCCGACGAACTCCATGTCCGCGCAACCCGTGGATGACTCGACGATGCTGACATTCTGGAAGTCGTTCGCGGCGCAGAATCGGTAGCAAATTCAGAGACGATCCAGGGGGTCCGGCGTGGTTGGCGGCAGGAGGGGGACTCTTCCACTGCTACTTCGCCGGACCAGACACAAAGGAATCCAGGAGCACGGCCCGCTCCCAGCGGCTCACCAATATGCAACTGTTCACCCTGATCGGCAGGTCTGACCAGGGTGTCCGCCAGTGTCCGGGCAGGGGTGGGCTGGAGGCCCCGTAAACGTTGAATTTGGCAAGCCCGCTTCCATCCGCTGCCCACGGCGATGTGGAGAAAGATCAGCTTGGTCGGGGGCATGATCTGGGGGCCAACCTGAGCGAAGCTCATAAGCTCAAAAGGCAACCATGCGAATAGTGGCATGACAGTCCGAATCTTCATTCCCACGATACTGCCAAATAGCAGCCGCGGGGACAAGGGGGGCGTCGCTCATCCGAAAGCGCGCCTTCCGTGGACCAGAGCACGGTTTGGAACGCCTGGCGCCGGCGCCAATGTGAAGTTGCACCTCTAACGTCTGGCTATAACAAGGAGATACCGGAGAGGATACAGCCCTCCTCCCTAATTCGAATTCTTCGGATGGCACAGGGGCGGGCTAGAGACCGGCCTGAGTTACTTCCGATTCGATGGCACCGCTTACCATTCTATCGGCACCACGACGCTGAAATATGATGTGCGGCGCAATCAAAAATAGCGTAGCCTTACTTACTCAACACGCATGCGTCCGCAACACCCTGCACCCCTCCGACACAATCGCGAACGCCTCGCCCCCCGCAGGCACCTGCCACGCCGCGCCCGCGGCGAACGCCTCGCCCGCCAGCACCCCGCAGCCTTCCACCGCGACCAGAATCTGCGGACGCGCGTCGTCCGGCACGCACCGATAGCTCCCCCGCACCTCCAGCAGCTCCGTCGTGAAGTACGCGCACTCCACCAGCCGCTGCACTCCCGGGGCCACTTCCACCGGCTTCGCCTTCCCCGGATGCGGTCCAGGGTCCGACACGTCCAGCGCCTTCTCCAGGTGCAGTTGCCGCGGGCGCCCGTAGTCGTACAGCCGGTAGGTAATATCCGATTGCTGCTGGATTTCTACCAGCGCCACTTCGGGCCCGATCGCATGGATCGTGCCGGTCGGCGTGAAGATCGTGTCCCCCGCCTCCACCGGCACCCACTCGAGCAGCGCTTCAATCTCCCCCGATAGCGCCGCCTCCCGCAGCCGTTCGCGCGAGATCCGCTGCTTCAGCCCCAGCGCGATCGCCGCTCCCGGCCCCGCGCGCAGCACGTGCCACATCTCCGTCTTCCCCGGGGTGCCCTCGTACTTCCAGGCGTACTCGTCCCCAGGATGCACCTGCACGGAAAGCTTCTCCGACGTGAACACGAACTTCACCAACTGCGGCAGCGGCTCGCCATCAGGTCCCAGAAACCACACTTCCCCGATCTTCTTCCCCGCGGCCTCGAACCACGGCCCTGTGTCATACACCCCCCACAGCTTTTCTCGCGGCGACGGCACGAGCCGCACAGGACTGCTCACCGGTACTCCTCCCCTACTGCCCCGTGCAACCGCTTGATGGCCTCGGCCTGGTCCGCGCGGCAGACCAGCGTCGCATCCGGCGTGTGGATCACGATCAGATCCTCGCATCCCAGGACGGCCACCAGGTGGTTCGGGTCGTTCGATGCTACCAGCGTCCTGGACGTGCCTTCCAGCATCGCCTTCCCCGCGACCGCATTGCCGCGCTCATCCGTCGGCAGCGTGCGCGCGTACGTCGGCCAGCTTCCCACATCCAGCCAACGAAGCGGCATCGGGATTGACGCCACACGCACCCGCGCATCCCTCGACGCCGGCTCCATCACGGCGTAATCGATACTTACTTTCCGCAGCCCCGCGTACTCGGCCGCCAGCACCTCGCGACGCCGCGGCGTGTCCCATGCATCCGCCACCCGCACGAGCGCGGCATGCGATTCCGGCTCGTACCGCGCAACGCAGTCGAGCAGCGTCGCCGCACGCCACACGAACATCCCGGAGTTCCAGAGATATCGTTCCGGCCCCGCAGCGAAATACTCCCGCGCCACATCCGCCGCGGGCTTCTCGTGAAACTCCCGCACGCGCCGCGCCCCACCTTCCACTTCGTCACCAAGCTCGAGATAGCCGTACCCTGTCGAAGGCCCGTCGGGCGCGATCCCGAACGTCACCAGGGTCTCAGGGCACCGCTCCACCAGCTCGTACCCGCGCGCCACAATGCGCTGGAACTCGTCCACCGGTTCAATCAGGTGGTCCGCCGTGAACACCGCGATTGCGGCCTCGGGGTCGCGCCGGGCGATCACTGCCGCGCTCAATGCTACCGCGGCCAGGGTGTCGCGTCCCATGGGCTCCCCCAGGTATTGCCCCTCGGGCCAGCCGCCCAACGCCGCCAGCACGGCCTCCCGGTGGGATTCCCCGGCGCATATGTAACGGTGGTCGTCGGGCACCAGGCCCTTCAGCCGGTCCGCCGCGATCTCCAGCAAACTCCGGCCGCCGATAAACGGAATCAACTGTTTCGGCAGCGTGCGGCGGCTCATGGGCCACAGGCGGACGCCGGATCCGCCGGCCATAATCAAGGCATAACGCATCTTCCACATGGTAGCGGAACGCGCCCCCGTCCTTCGATGTTCGTTTTCGGGTAGTATCATTATTCACGCTGCCGGAACCAGCGACATTATGAAGAAAAATCCCCGCGAATTGTACGATGAGCGCCTGGGCCGTTACGTCGCAGCCATGCGGAACGGCACCCCGGACCGCGTCCCCATCCGTCCCTTCGCTGCCGAATTCACCGCCACATACGCCGGACTCACCTGCCAGGAGGTGACCCACGACTACCGTAAGGCCTTCGACGCAGTTCTCCGCTGCTGCGCCGATTTCGATTGGGACGCCGTCGTCCCCAACATGGTCTACGTCTGGACCGGCCTCACTCAGGCCATGGGGCTGCGCTACTACGCTATCCCCGGCATCGATATCGCCGCCGACGTCGGCTTCCAGTACCGCGAACCCTCCGAGAATGAAGCCTTCATGCGGCGCGAGGAGTACGACGAGCTGATCGCCGACCCCACGCGCTTCCTCTACGAGGTCTGGTTTCCGCGCGTTTCCGCCGAAGCCGTCCAGCGCGGCTGCCCCGTCACCTACCGCAACAATTTGGCCTTCGTGAAGGGCGGGATGGCGATGCTCGACTACTTCCACGCCTTCGGTCCCCAGCTCGCCCGCATGCGCGACGAGTGCGGCACCCCGTCGTCCATCTCCGGAATGCTCAAGGCCCCGCTCGATATCCTGGCCGATAAGCTGCGCGGTTACGTGGGTCTCGTCTACGATCTGATGGAAATCCCCGATAAAGTGCTGGCCGCCTGCCGCGCGCTCCAGCCGCACTTGCAGTGGATCGCGCTCTCGGGCCTGGACGCCGAGCGCAAGCTCCCCATACCCATCTGGATGCACCGCGGCTGCGTGCCGTTCATCTCGCACCAGTTGTTCGACACAATCTACTGGCCCACCCTGAGGCCCATCATCGAGGCGATCTGGGCGCAGGGCAACCAGGTGCTGCTCTACGCCGAGGGCGATTGGACGGCGCACCTCGATTCCTTCGCCCAACTTCCCGAAGGCAGCGTCATTTTCCATATCGACCGCACCGATTACAAGGCCGCCGGCCGCTCCCTGGGCGGCAAATTCTGCCTGAGCGGCGGCGTCCCCAACTTTCTGCTCGCCACCGGTACCCAGGAAGCCGTCAAGGCCCGCTGCAAGGAATTGATCGACGAACTTGCGCCCCGCGGCGGCTACATCATGGACGCCAGCGCCATATTGCAGAACGACGCGTCTATCGACAACATTCGGGCGATGACCAATTTCACCCGCGACTACGGTGTCTACGGTCCTTCAACCCGCACCCCGCAACGCCCTGCCCCGCCCCCGCCGCCTGGAGACCCCGGCGCCGAAACCGCCACCAAACCCGGCGCCTGTTTCCCCTGGGAGCGCAAAGTGGCGGAAATCCCGCCCATCCCCGGAGACTCCGCGCTAGCGAAAAAAGTATGGGAAGACGTCGATTCCCTGGGCTACGTCTTCATCTGGCACGTGCTGCTGGGGTATTGACGTGAAACTCACCCGCTGCTGGTTGGCCCTGGCTGCCGTTGCGCTCTGCGGTGGAGAGCGGGCCACCATATCGCTCGATGGAGAGTGGGACATCACGGATTCGAAGGCGGCGGATGCTTTGCCTTCGACGTATGGGCACAAGGTCCCGGTGCCCGGGTTGGTACACTCGTCCGTGCCCGCGTTCCCCGATGTCGACCAGTTCGACAGCCGGCTGGTCATCCAGAATCGTGTCTCGAAAGGCATGCTGCCCAAGAGCGCCATCGTCTTTAACGCAGGCGTTCCGCGGCAGGACCGGAATTGGTTCTGGTATCGACGATCGGTCACCGTTCCACGGAAGCGGGCGGTCGCAATCCTGCGGATCAATAAGGCGCAGTTCGGTGCCGCAGTCTGGCTGAACGGCAAGAAGATCGGCGAGCATCTGCCGTGCTTCAGCGCGGCCATTTTCGACGTTTCGAGCTCCATTCGCGAAGGCGAGAACGAGATCGTGGTCCGGGTCGGCGCGCATCCCGGCGTACTGCCCGAGAGCGTTACTGCCGGCACCGACTTTGAGAAGAACCGCTGGACACCCGGCATTTACGACAGCGCCTCGCTTTCCCTGAGCGACAACCCCGTGATCGAGACCATACAGGTCGCGCCCAGGCTGGCGAACTCCAGCATTCTCGTGCAGACGAAAGTGCGCAACTTCGGCGCCGCTCCGGTAGGGTTTTCGATCGATCATCGCGTGCACCCCTGGAAGTCGAATGTCGTTGCCGGTAGGGCGGCTTCGAAACCGGTGACGCTGAAGCCAGGGGAAGAGCGGACCATAGTCGATACAATCCGGCTTCCCGGCGCGAAGCTGTGGACGCCGGAGGAGCCGAACCTCTACGTGGTGGAGACCTCCACGGGCGGCGATACGGCGAGCACTCGCTTCGGGATGCGGGAGTTTCGTTTTGACACCGCGACCAGGCGCGCGTACCTGAACGGCCGCGTGTACTTCATGCGCGGCTCGAACATCACGCTGCACCGCTTCTTCGAGGATCCCAAGTCGGGCACGCTGCCGTGGGATGAACAGTGGGTCCGGAAGCTCCTGGTCGACATCCCGAAGCAGATGAACTGGAACAGTTTCCGGTTCTGCATCGGGCCGGCACCGGACAAGTGGTATGACATCGCCGATGAAGCGGGCCTGCTGATTCAGAACGAATACTTCGTGTGGACGGGCCACAACTGGCATGGGCCGGAAAACCAGGTCCACTTCGACGCGGACCAGATGGTTCGGGAGTACTCCGAATGGATGCGCGACAACTGGAATCATCCGAGCGTGGCCATCTGGGATGCCAATAATGAGACGTGGGATGCGATCTTCGGTGAGAAAGTCATCCCGGCGGTCCGCGGACTGGATCTCTCGAATCGCCCCTGGGAGAACAGCTACAACCCGCCCGCGGGTCCCGACGACCCGGTGGAGGATCATCCCTACGAGTTCCAACGCATGGCGGCCGGCGGGCCGGAGTTCCAGATGACCACGCTTGAGCAACCAGGCGGGAAGTCCCCCATCGCGCCCACCGGACACGCGATGATTCTGAATGAGTACGGCTGGCTGTGGCTGAATCGCGATGGTTCACCGACGGAGCTCACGAAGAAGCTGTACCCGCGCCTGGTAGGTGAGAACGCTACGGCCGCCGACCGCCTGGCGATGAATGCCTACCTGCTGGGCGGGATTACGGAATACTGGCGCGCCTACCGCCAGTACGCCGGCGTGCTGCACTTCGTCTACCTCATGAGCAGCGATCCCCTGGGTTACACGGCCGATCATTTCCGGAACATCGAGAAACTGGAGCTGGATCCTCAATTCCAGGATTACATGAGCCATGCCTTCGCGCCGCTGGGCGTTTACCTGAGTTTCTGGAAACCCACGTTGGCCGCCGGCAGCACGCCCTCTTTGCGCGTGATGATGGTGAATGATGAAGCCCGCCCTGTCGAGGGAACCTTAACTATCGCCCTTGAGGCCGAAAATGGTCAGGAAATGGCGCGTAAAGCGACAAAGTTCTCGCTCGCGGCCACGGGACAACAGACCTATTACGTCGACTTCGCTGTCCCGCAAACCACGGGCCGTTTCTTGTTGAAGGCGATAGCCGAAAGCACGGACAAGCGAGTCGGAGGAGCTACCCTGAGCCGCCGGCGGGTCACCGTGGTGACACAACCCTAAGACGAATTGGAGTAAGACTGCAGTATGGACCGTAGGGGTTTCCTGAAAACTGGAGTGGCGGCGTTGGCCGCGGGACTGGGCAACGGGGCTGCGCGGCGGCTTCCCAATATCGTATTCATCTACGCGGATGACGTGGGGTATGGCGACCTCGGTTGCTACGGCGCAACC
>DATMYF010000097.1:0-31831 GCA_035561075.1 Bryobacteraceae bacterium | reverse complement strand
CCTGGACCGGCCGGCAGCGGGCCTTCCGGATCCCGGCGGCCATCGAGAGCGGATCGTCACTGAGCGGCTGCACATCGGCGAGCCGGCCGGCGGCGAGGACCCGTGTCGGTTCGACGCGGATTTCGCGCTGGAGTGGAATCTCGACCGGCGCCGGTTTCGCCGGCCACGGGCCGTCCTTCACTTCCGCCGCCGGCTGCCAGGCGGCATCGTCGAACGCCGGATCGTGCACCGCTTCCGGCATGCCGAGCCGTCCGTCGGCGACCTGGGGATAGCGAATGCGGTGGTCCCCGGTGACACCGACAATCTGCTGATCGTGCGCCGCGAATTCGGGAGCCGTGCGCCAGCGCCAGGAGGCGTCCGTACGTATCCAGGGGCTCTCGAGATAAAGGCCGGCGTGCACGTTCCCGGACCGCTGGAAGGTGACGATGGGTCCCCAGTTGTGGTGCAGCACCAGCAGGACGTTCGCGCCTTTCCTGAGATACGGTGCCGCGTCGACGGTGTCGGCGGTGGCCCGCTGCTCGTGATACCGTGTCACTTTCCGGCACACGAGCGTCCCGTTAATCCACAGCCGAGCATTGCTATCCGCCGAGAACAGGAAGGTGGCGTCCGCGGGAAGGCGGTCGAGCGTGACCACCTTGCGGAAGTAAGTGAAGCGGTTCTTCGGAGCCGGGTCGGTGGATGTGGTCCAGATCCACGATGGCCGGGCAACGGGGGCGAGCGCCAGCGCCAGTGCAGCGATTTGCAGGATTCGAAACATGGGGCGTCTACTACTCTCCGGCGAATCGGTTCGCGGGTCAAGCAGCGCGCTAAACTGAGGTTTTGGAGGAGTGTTGCACTCGCACGCGCACACGAACGGAACCGGTAAGCTGCTCACCTGGTCCCTCCTGGTCACCGTGGGATTCGTGGCGGTGGAGGTGGCGGGGGCCATACGGTCCGGAAGTCTGGCGCTGCTCTCCGACGCGGGCCACAACGTCACCGACGCCCTGTCCCTGATGCTCGCCTGGTTCGGCTTCTACGTGCAATCGAAGCCGCCGGACGAGGTGAAAACCTACGGCTATCACCGCGCCGGTGTGCTGGCGGCCTTCGTCAACGCGCTGGTGCTGCTCGTGTTGTGTGCCTGGATCTTCTACGAAAGCTGGCACCGCTTCCTGGCCCCCCAGCCGGTTCAGGAGACCACCATGATCGTGGTGGCGGGGGTGGGGATGCTGGTGAACGCGCTGGTCATGTACTGGCTGCGTCCGGCCAGCCTGCACGACGTGAATGTCCGCAGCGCCTTCGTCCACATGCTCGGGGATTTCCTGGGCTCGGTGGCGATCATCGTGGGCGCGATCGTGATCGGCCTGACGGGATGGATCCGGATCGACCCGCTGCTCTCCGGGTTGATCGCTCTGCTGATCGTCTGGACCGCCTGGGACATCATCAAGGAGACCCTGAATATTCTGCTCGAAGGGTTGCCGCGCGGCTTGAGCCTTCAGCACGTGATGGACGCCCTTACGAGTGTGGACGGCGTGGTCGAGATTCACGACCTGCACATCTGGAGCCTCGGCTCGAGCACCCATGCCCTGAGCTGCCACGTGGTGATTGCGGATGTGCCGCCGTCTGAAAGCACTGGCACACTGCGGCGGATCAACTACCTGCTGGCGGAGCGTTTCCATATCCACCACACCACCGTGCAGTTCGAGCACGCCGGCTGCGCGCTCTCCGAGAACGGCTGCGTAATACCGAACGGCAGCGCCCAATCGCACCAGCACTGACATACGGTAGCCACGCTCACCTGGCCGCGCGATAGAGGCCGTCCAACTTTTCGAGCGCCTGTTCCAGCCGCTGCGGTTTTTCGAGCACCCCCGCAAAGAGGTCGCCTGTGCGCGCGAAGCGCGCCGGGGCGTTGCGGATGTGGAAGTCCCCGGGTTGCAGGCCCTTCTTCACCTCGCGCCAGGCCAGCGGTGTCGAGACAGGCGCCCCGGGATATGCGCGCAACACGTACGGCGCAGCGATGGTTTTCCCCTTCGAGTTCTGAAGGTAGTCGAAATACACTTTTCCTTTCTGCCGCTTGGCGACTGCACGCGGCGTCGTGAACAGGCTGGGCCGCTCGCTAATCGCCAGACGTGACAGCAGCTCCGCGAAATTGCGTGTATCGTCATAGCTGTAGACGGGCTCGATTGGCACATAGATGTGCAGGCCGTCGCCGCCGGTGGTCTTGGGATAGCCTTCCATCCCGAGCGCGTCCAGGTGCTTTTTCACTAGCTGAGCGGCCTCCACGATCAGGTCGAAGGAACATTCCTGCGGGTCGAGGTCGATCAGGACGAAGTCGGGGCAGTCGAGCGATTCGAGGCGGCTCATCCAGGGGTTGTGGTCGATGCATCCCCAGTTCACCAGGTAAAGCAGAGCGGCGCGGTCATCAGCGAAGGCATAGTTCGTGGGACCTTCATTCTCCTCGTGATAGATGGGGACCGTGCGAAGCCAGCTTGCCTGATTCGGCGGCACGTTCTTCTGGAAGAAGTACTCCTCGTGGATACCGTTGGGGTAGCGCTTGAGCGAGAGCGGACGGTCCTTTAGGTGCGGCAGGATGAGCGCGGCCACGGCGTCGTAGTAGTTGAGCATGTCGCGCTTGGTGTAGCCGTGTTCCGGGTAGAACACCTTGTTGAGGTTGCTCAGCTTCAGGGATTTGCCGTCCACCATGATGGCGGTCTCCTCCTTGGTGCCGGGGAGCAGCGGACCGCGATGCGCGGGCTCGGCTTCGGCGCGCTCGCGATGCACGTTGCGCGGTTCGACGTCTTCGCGCAGCCCGAGGAAGACCGGTGCGCGCAGCTTGCCGTCGTTGGTCCAGTTGGCGAACTTCACCATCGCCACCAGTTCCGGCTTTACCCAGGTCACCTGCCTGGGGATGCCGGTCCGCGGCGGAAACGGCGAGTGCGGTGTAATGAGCGGCTTCATGCGGCTGTAGAGCGTTTCCATCAGGCGCTGGTTGAAGCCCGTCCCGACGTTCCCCACCCATTCCAATTTGTCGCCTTCGTGGACCCCCAATACCAGGGAGCCGAAGGGCTCGCGCTCCCCGGTGGTGAAGCCGCAGACCAGGAATTCCTGCTCGGCCACCAGCTTCAGCTTGAGCCATTCGCGGCTGCGCCGTCCCTCGTAGCAGCTTCGCGCACGCTTGGCCAGGATGCCTTCGAGGCCGGCGTGCCGCGCAGCTTCGAGCACCGATTCGCCATCGCCGGTGAAATGCTCGGATAAGCGAAGCACGCCGCCCGGTGTAACGATCGCGTCGAGGGCGCGTTTGCGGTCCGCGAGATCGCACTGGCGCAGGTCGTAGCCGTCGAGATAGAGCAGGTCGAAGACGAACAGCGCGGCCGGCCTCGAGCGCGCCAGGTGCGCCACCGCGTTGGCATCGGAGTTGGCGATGCGCGGCTGGATCAGCTCGAAGCGGCTGACGCCCTTGTCGTCGAGCACCGCGATCTCACCATCCAGAATTGCCTGCTCCGCCGCGACGGCGTGCGGCACCACGCTCAGCTCCGGGTACTGCGGGTCGCAGCGGTTGCCGTTGCGCGACAGGATGCGCAGACGTTCGCCTTCGATGAAGCAAATGGCGCGCACGCCGTCCCATTTCACTTCGTAGATCCAGTCGTCCCCGCGCGGCGGACGATCCGCGAGAGTGGCGGCCATAGGGGTGATGGCCGCGGGCATGTCAGCTTTGCGCGCGCCTTTCAGCGTGGAGGGGTCGAAGCGAGTTTTTTTTTACCGGGCGCGGCGGCCGGCCGGGTCTTCTTCACGGTGCGGGCGGCAGGACGGTCGCTCTGCCAGACGCGGTCCGGTGCAGGCGCGGTCTTGCGCTTCGACTTCTTCGCTGGCAGCCCCTGGGCGATCTCCTCCTGGGTGCGTCCGGAGATCACGCTCCAGGCGTGCTCCTCCACGTTCCATCCGGGGACGGCGTGCTCGTCGCGCTTCTTGATGAGCAGCCAGTCGTTGCCCTTGCCGCGCGCGCTTTTCATGTGGACCAGCGCGAAATCGCCCTTGATCTTCTCGCCGTGGAGGCGGAACTTGATGTCGCCGCGCGCATACTGCTCCTCGGGCGTCGCATCACCCAGGAACTCAAAGCCGCCGCGGTCCCAAAGCATCACGCTGCCCGCGCCATAGTTGCCCTCGGGAATGTTGCCCTCGAAGCTGCCGTAGTCGAGCGGGTGGTCCTCCACGTGGGCGGCCAGGTGGCGCACGCCGGGGTCGAGCGAGGGGCCCTTTGGGACGGCCCATGATTTCAGCGCGCCGCCCATCTCGAGGCGGAAGTCGTAATGCAGACGCGTGGCGTCATGCCGTTGCACGCAAAAATAGGGCAGCTCTTTGGCAGCCGCCGTGCTCTCTTTACCTGAGGCTGCGGGCTTCGGCTCCGGGGTGTTCTGAAAATCACGTTTGCGAGCGTATTCCTCGAGCGACATGCGCCCCTCCCAACATCAGTATCGTAAAAGCCGCCTCGTTACGAGGGTGAGGAATTATACATGGCGAGCACCGTCTGGAAAGGGCACCTGACATTCGGGCTGGTTTCGTTCCCCGTGCGCGTCTACTCCGCCGCGCGCGGCGAAACCATCAGCTTCAATTTGTTGCACGCGGAGGATAACTCGCGCATCAAGCAGGTCACGTTCTGCCAGGCCGAGGACAAGCCCGTGGCGCGCAATGAACTGGTGAAGGGCTACGAGTACGAGAAGGGCCGCTACGTGGTGATCGACGACGAGGACATTAAAAAGGTGGCGCCCAAAACCGCGAAGGTAATGGAGATCCAGGAATTTGTCAGCGCCGACCAGGTGGACCCCGTGTTCCTCGAAGCCTCGTACTATATGGCGCCGGACGAGGGCGGCGAAAAGCCGTACGCGCTGCTCTTCGAGGCCCTGCGGCAATCGAGCTACTACGGCATAGCGAAAGTCGCCATGCACAATCGCGAGCACGTAGTGATTCTGCGGCCGGCCAAGCGCGGCATTCTCATGCACACCATGTTCTAC
Organism: Bryobacteraceae bacterium; assembly: GCA_035561075.1. GTDB lineage: Bacteria > Acidobacteriota > Terriglobia > Bryobacterales > Bryobacteraceae > JAMCRM01. Next base: position 26,846 of record DATMYF010000097.1, on the reverse strand, counting down.
GTGGACGAGATCCGGCAGGTGGACGAGTTCCGCACCGACACCAGCATGGTGAAGGAGAAGGAGCTCGAACTTGCCAAGACCCTGATCAACTCCCTCGCCGAGGACTTCCAGCCGGAGAAGTATCAGGACACCTACCGTGCGAACCTGCGGAAGATGATTGAGGACAAGATCGAGGGCCGCAAAGTGGTGGAGACACCCGCGCCGCACGTGGCGCCGGTGATCGACATTATGGAAGCGTTGCGCCGGAGCCTCGCGGAGAAGCGCAAGCCCGCCGCCACCGCCACTACCGCCGCCGGTGATGAGCAGCCCGCCGCGGAAGCGGCCCCGGCCCCGCGCAAACGCGCCCGGAAGAAGGCCTCGTAGGGGCCTGGAGTTCGTCCGATATCGCCCATTTCAGGACTTTCGGGTCTTGAGGCCTACGACCGCTTCGTCCATGATTGGGGCGTGAATCCGAGCGCTCGCATCCCGATGCCCATCTCTTCTGCCTGGTTCCAGGCGGCCATCATCACCTACGTGTTTGGCTTCACCATCCTTGGAATCTGCGCCTACCTCGTTTACTCCCAGGGTCCGCCCATCCCCACCCGCGTCGTCACTCCGGCGGGCGAAACCGTCTTCACCGGTGAAGACATCATGAGCGGCATGAACGTCTTTCAGCGCAATGGAGTGATGGAGTATGGAACGGTGTACGGCCACGGCGCCTACCTTGGCCCCGATTTCACCGCCGATTATCTCCATCGCGCGGCTGAGTTCATGGGCAGCGGCCACGACCGGCCGCTTTCCGCAGGGCCATCGGCCCAGGAAGCCGTCGTCGCGGAACTCAGGGAGAACACGTATCGGGCCTCCGATGGCACCCTCACCTGGAGTCCCCTACGCGCGGCCGCGCATCGCAAGCTCATCGATTACTACGGTAGTCTGTTCCAGGCGGAAGGGCTTGAAGGGGGACGCCAGAGCCGTTGGATTCCGAACGGCGACGAAATCCGCCAACTCACCGCCTTCTTCGGCTGGACGGCCTGGACCGCGGCCGCACAACGGCCCGGGCAGCAGGCTTCCTACACGAATAACTGGCCTCCCGAGACCCTGGCCGGCAACCGTATGACTCCCGATGCCCTCACCTGGAGCGTCATATCGATCATCGGGCTATTGGGGGGCGCTGGGCTGGTCTTCTACTTCTTCGGGCGTTACAACTGGCTGGGGTGGGGCGAAGGCGAACGACGCATCCAGTTGCGCTCGATTGAGGGTCTGGGTTTGACGCCGGCCCAACGCGCAGTGGTCTGGTTCCTCGTAGTGAGCTCGCTGCTGTTCGTCCTCCAAACCCTGCTCGGGGGACTTGCCGCCCACTATCGCGCCGAGCCGGAAGGTTTCTTCGGCTTTGATTTCTCGAACTGGCTGCCCTACAACATCGTGCGCACATGGCACCTGCAGCTTGCCATTTTCTGGGTGTCCGCCTCCTTTATCGCGACCGGCATTTTCATTCTGCCGCTGATCGCGCGGCGTGAGCCCAGAGGACAGGCGGCGCTATCCATCGTGCTGCTGGCGGCTGTGGCGTTGGTGGTGTTCGGCAGCCTGGCGGGTGAGTATGCCGGGGTGAAGGGCTGGCTCGGTACCGCATCGGCCTGGTTCTGGTTCGGGCACCAGGGCTGGGAGTATATCGACCTGGGGCGCCTCTGGCAGACCCTGCTGGTAATCGGCCTGCTCTTCTGGGTGTTCATCATCTATCGCGGACTGCGAGGGACTCTTCGGCAGGAACATCCCGGCCGCATGCCGTGGCTGCTGTTCTATGCCGCCCTCGCGATCCCGGCGTTCTACGCGGTCGGGCTGCTTGCCGGACGGCGGGACGCCTTCGTAGTGACCGACTTCTGGCGGTTCTGGGTGGTTCACCTGTGGGTGGAGGACTTTTTGGAACTCTTCACCACGGTGGTGGTGGCCTACATGTTCGTACTGCTCGGGATGGTGCGGATGTCCACCGCGACACGGGTGATCTACCTCGACATAATCCTGTACTCCATCGGTGGCGTGGTCGGCACCATGCACCATCTCTACTTCAGCGGCACCCCGGCGGCGATCATGGCGCTGGGGGCCACGTTCTCTGCCCTGGAGGTGATCCCGCTGCTGCTGCTCACGCTGGAAGCCTGGGGTTTCATCCGTTCGGGCGAGCGATCCGTAACCGCGGGCCTGCATCCGCACAAGTGGGCCGTGAGGTTCCTGGTCGCGGTGGGCATCTGGAACTTCTTCGGCGCCGGGGTGTTCGGGTTCCTTATCAACCTGCCGGTAGTCAGTTACTACGAGATCGGGACGGCGCTGACGGCCAATCACGGCCATACCGCCATGATGGGGGTGTACGGCATGCTGGCGGTCGGACTGCTGCTTTTCTGCCTCCGGTATATGGTAGATCCCGCGAGATGGAGCGACCGGCTGGCTAAGCTCTCCTTCTGGTCCCTGAACATCGGGCTCGCCTGGATGGCCTTTGCCAATCTCTTTCCGCTGGGGATCGTGCAACTCCACACCGCCGTGGACCAGGGCTACTGGTATGCGCGCAGCCTGGAGTTCATCCGGCAACCGTGGGTAAATGCGCTCGAATGGGCGCGCCTGCCCGGCGACCTGCTGTTCATCGGCGGCGGCGCGGTGCCGCTGCTGATTCTTTGTCTGCGAGCGATCCGTTACCCGAACCGCGCGCTGGTTGCCCCGGAAACCGACATCGCCGAGCCCCTTTACACCGAGGAGGCTGCATCCTGAGCGGACTCAGTCGTTGCAGGCGGCTTCGCCGGCGCTCTCCTCGACAATGCGGCCATCGAACATATGCACGGTGCGGTCGGCCCACTTCGCGTAGCGCGGGTCGTGCGTCACCATGCAGATGGTGGCTCCGTTGCGGTGCAACTCGCGCAGCAGGTTCATGACGGCTTCGCCGTTGGCGGAGTCGAGGTTTCCGGTGGGTTCGTCGGCAAGCAGGATCAGGGGGTCCCCAGCCAGGGCGCGGGCCACGGCCACGCGCTGCTGCTGGCCGCCCGATAGCTGCGACGGGTAGTGCTTCATGCGGTGCGACATCCGCACGCGCTCCAGGGCTTCCTGTACGCGCCGTTTGCGTTCGGACGACGGCATCCCCCTGTAGGTAAGGGGCAACTCTACATTTTCGTAGACCGTCAGGTCGCCGATGAGGTTGAACGCCTGGAAAATGAAGCCGATCTCCCGGTTCCGGATGCGTGCCCGCTCGGAGAGCTTGAGCCCGCTCACGGGCCTGTCGTTCAACTCGTAGTTGCCGTCGGTGGGGGTGTCCAGCAGCCCCAGAATGGCCAGCAGGGTGGACTTCCCGCAGCCCGAAGGGCCGGCGATCGAAACGTATTCGCCCTTCCTGATGTCCATCTGGATACCCGATAGCGCATGGGTCTCCACCTCATCCGTGACGAACACCTTGGTCACGCCTTCAAGACGAATGAGTGAGGTCGCTCCGTTTTCCATTTCGATTCCTCTTACGTTCCTTCGCGCCTGCTAGTTCAACCGGATCCGGTCGTAATTATCCCAGGCCGACATATCCGAAAGCACCACTTGGTCACCCACGTGCAGCCCCTCCCTGATCTCGATAGTGTTCACCGAGCTACGGCCGAGTTTCACCTGCACGCGAGCGGCATGCTTTCCGTCGGGTTCGAGCCTGAACAGCGTCACGGTGTTTTCCGGCTGCCCGAAGACCGGACGTCCGACGTAGATCACGTCCGGCAGGTGCTCGAGTTGGATGGTGCCATCCACGCTCAGGTCGGGCCGCGCTCCTTGCGGCAGCGCTCCCTCCAGTTTCACGTCCACCGTGACGGTCCCGTTCAGCACAGCCGGGTCGATCCGAACCACCTTGCCTGCCACAATGCCGTTGCGCGTATCGATGCTGGCCGGCTGGCCGAGGGCAACGTCCTTGGCCTGGGTCTCCGCGATTTTCAACTCGGCTTTCAATTTCCACGGCTGGGCCACCTTGGCCAGGGCCGTCCCTGCGGCCACCTTCTGCCCCACTTCGACGGGGATGGGGAGCGCCTGCAGGATGCCCTCCGTTCCTGCCCGCACCTTCAACTGTTCCACCTGGTGAAGCTTTAGCTCACGCTCGGCGCGGAGCTGGTCCATTTTCACCTTCGCGGCGGCCAGTTGCGCGGTGACGGCTTCCGCGCTGATGTCTATCCGCTTCTGCTCGATATCGTGACGGGTGCGCAGCTCTTTGGCGTTGACGGTCGATATCTCGGCGTCCACGTTCGGGACCAGCCCTTCCTTGGCGAGTTGCGTATCGCGGTCGGCCTTGAGCCGGGCGGAGTGGAACTCGGCGCTTACCTGCGCGGCGGACGCCCTCTGGTCCAGCGCCTGCTTTTCGAGCGTCACACGCAGGTTCGTGTAGTCCGCTTCGGCCGCTTTGAGGGCGTACTCGGCATTCAGTGCCAGGGTCTGCAACTCCGGGCTGGTGAGGGTCAGGATCACGCTGTCCGGTTTAACCGCCGTGCCCGGCCGGATCAGGATGCGCTCCACGCGGCCGTCCGTAGTTGCGGGGATCAGGAGGGTTTCCTCCGGCACCAGGGTGCCCAGACCGCGGACATCGCGGTCCATAGGGCCACGCTTGACTGCGTCGATCCAGACGGTAGTGCGCTCCACAGTGGGGGCAGCGGGCTTCAGGCGCGTCACGCCGATCGTGACCGCCACCAGAACGGCTACCCCGGTGACGCTGAGTACGATGCGCTTGATCAGGCGCTGCCTGGCGGCCGATTTGCGTGGTATGTCCATAATTCCCGACGGGAAAGGGCACGGCTGCTGCCATTGCTCGAACCCGGCTAACCATATGACCACGCAAGAGAAAAACGTTAGAGCAAAAGAGGGCGCTGTCCGGAAGTGGGACGGGACGTGCCGTCGCCGGACAGGGCTCAGCGGCGCAGCAGCGTCACGCGGGGGCGCGCATCAATCAGATCCTGCTCCCGCTCGACCCCCACCTCCTGCTGGCAGGCCACGCAGTAGCGGGCCCATGGCAATGCCATCAGACGCTTGGGTGGGATCCGCGTATCGCAGCCCAGGCACACCCCGTAATCGCCGGCCGCAAGACGGTCGAGCGCCTCGTCGATCAGGCGCAACTGGAGATAATCCAGGCTGTTCAGGCGCAGGGAGACGAACTCGTCGTGGGACATCTGCGCCTGGTCGTCCTCCGCGAGATGCTCCATCCGGGCAGAGGGGTCGAAGCGCGGACCGAAACCGGCCAGCAACCCGGCGCGTTTTTCGAGGAGCATCCGGTGATAGCTTTCAGGGGCGCCTTCGCTCTTCATTGTGTCTCCTGGCGAGCCACCAGAAAGTAGCAGAAGTCGGAGGGTAATACAAGCCTGTCGTGGCCCTGAATTGGTGCTTAGTACTCCGTCTTGAGGGAGCGCTCCATCAGTTTCCGAATGGCCTCTGTGGGGGACACGCCGAAGTGCAGCATTTCGTACATCTGAGTCGCAATCGGGGTCTCCACGCCGAAGCGGCGTGCTAAGTCCACCGTTGCGTTGGTGGTCTTGACGCCCTCCGCCACCATCTTCATGGACTGCACGATGTCGTCCAGCCGGCGCCCGCGCGCCAGTTCCACCCCGACGGAGCGGTTTCGGCTCAATTGGCCGGTGCAGGTCAAGACCAGATCGCCCATTCCGGCCAGACCTGCCAGGGTTTCGCGCCTGGCACCCATGGCGGCCGCCAGTCGCGTCATTTCGGCGAGACCGCGGGTAATCAGGGCGGCCATGGCGTTGCTCCCCAAACCCAGCCCGTGGCATACTCCCGCTCCGATCGCCACCACGTTCTTAACCGCGCCGCCAATCTCCACTCCGGCCGGGTCCGTGCTGCTGTAGAGCCGAAAGGTAGGGCCTGAGAAGGCGTTTTGAACGGTCTCGGCAAGTCGGAGATCCCTGGACGCCACTACCAGGGCGGTGGGCTCCCCGGCGGCGACTTCACGTGCGAACGTAGGGCCCGAAATCACCGCTACGTTCGTTTTGAACCGCCGGCAAACCACCGCGTCGATCACTTCCGACATTCGTAGTAAGGTGCCGTTCTCCAGCCCCTTCGTAGCACTTACGAAGGTCATGGAGGGCTTCAATAATGGCAGCATTTGGTCATAAATGGCGCGTACAAGGTGCGACGGCATGACGCTCAGCACCGTCCCGGCGCCGTCCAGGGCCGCCGCGAGGTCGTTGACGGCCTCCACGTTGGGCGGCAGCTCGAATCCCGGCAGGTAGACATCGTTAACCCGCCCGGTTTCAATGCGCTCCGCCAGGTCCTTCTCATAAACCCACAGGCGGACGCGGCGGAAGCGTGGTGCGAGCACGATGGCCAGGGCAGTCCCCCAGCTTCCCCCGCCGATAATTCCCAGGATTTCGTTCACTTTTTGGCGCCCCCGAGCGAGAACGTATGCTCGTTGCCGGCGCGCAGGCGGCGGATATTCTCTTTGTGGCGGTACACGATAAATGCCCCGCCGCACAGGGCTGCAAGCACTACGGGTGACGGGGGATGCAGGATCAGCCAGACAGCCAGCGGGAAGGTGGCTGCCGCGACAATCGAGCCCAGGGAGATGTAGCGCGTCCAGGCGACGGTTCCGGCAAAGACCAGCAGCACCGCGGCGAGCGGCAGGGGGGTTAAGTAGAGGAATGCTCCTATAAATGTAGCAACCGCTTTGCCGCCTTTGAAACGAAGGAATACCGGATAGCCGTGTCCGAGCATCGCGACCACCGCGGCGGCGCTTGTCCAAGCCGCATCGCCGCCACTGGCCCAGTCGGCGAGCCACACCGCGGCGAAACCTTTTAGGGCATCTAATACAAGTGTAGTAATTCCAGCGGCGCGACCGGTGGTGCGCAAGACATTGGTTGCGCCAATGTTGCCACTGCCCGAGGCGCGTACGTCGCGCCCAGTCTTCCACTTGACCAGCAGGTATCCGAACGGGATAGCACCCAGCAGATACGCCACCGGGAGAACCAGAACCGTAGGCATGTGTGTAGTGCCCGCGCGGACCGCGTCAGCCGCCGAGCGGAAACTCCGAAAGCTTAGTGTACACGGAACCGGAAGGTGCCAGACGGCTGTGATAGAGCCAGAAGCGGTCCGCCGTGAATTCGCCGAAATCCGTGGAGGGCAGGGCGGCGGCGGCTTCCCGCAGGGGTTCCATGGGCAGGGGCTCCTTGATGCGCGCCAGCGTTAGATGCGGCGAAAAGGCGCGCTTTTCTGAGGGGATGCCCAGCGCGGCGAGGGCGCGGTCTGTTTCCGCGGCCAGCTCGGCCAACTCCGGCGGCGCATCGATCCCCGCCCAGAAGACCCGCGGGGACCTGGGGTTCGGGAAAAAACCCAGCCCGCGGACGGCGATCCGCATTGGGGCGTGCGGCGGCAGTGCGGCCAGCGCGTCCTTTAACTCCCCCAGGCGCTCTTCCGGCCACTCCCCGATGAATTTGGTGGTTATGTGCAGGTTTCGCGGGGGGCTCCAGTTGATGCGTGCAGTGGGCCGAAGCTGCTGCTGGACACACTCGAGGCTGCGGACAACCTCCGCGGGAAGATCGAATCCGGTGAACAGTCGCATTGCGCGATCATATTGTCGAATGGAACCTGACAGCCACGCAACGCGCGGCCGCGTCCTGAAGCGGGCATTCTACCGCCGTCCCACGGTGGCGGTGGCGCGCGAACTGCTAGGCAAGGTGCTGGTGCACGGGGCGGCCGCGGGACGGATCGTGGAAACGGAGGCCTACCTGGGCTTGGTCGACCTGGCGGCGCATGCCTCCCGTGGAGTTACGCCGCGCACCCGCGTGATCTTCGGGCCACCCGGGCACGCCTACGTCTACTTCATCTACGGGCGCTACGAGTGCCTGAACCTGGTGGCGGAGCCGGAGGGCCAGCCCGGCTGCGTGCTGATCCGTGCCGTTGAACCGCTGGAGGGGATCGAATTGATGCAGCGCCGGCGCCCCGCCGCGCGCTCCATCGAGGACCTTGCGTCCGGTCCGGGCAAGCTCACCCTTGCAATGGGGATCACCCGGACGCACAACGGCCTGGACGTCACCCGGGGTGATCTCGTAGTGCGGGAGCCGGGGGACCGGATGCACTTCGAAATCGCGGTAACCCCGCGCATCGGGATTCGCCATTGCGCCGACTGGCCGCTGCGTTTCCTGATTCAGGGCAGCCGCTTTGTCAGCCGCCGTTGAATCTACCGTAGATTCTTCACCCGCTTCATGGATTCCACCTGCAGGCTTTCGCCAAAAAGGGTGCCCTTAATTTGCGCGAGGGGCGGGCTTTCGCCTTTCATCCAGCCTGGGTTTCTGCGGAGTTCCCCTGCCACCTTGGCGTTAGAAGCGTGGTCGAGCCGGACGGCACGGCCACTATAGAACACCAGCCCGAACTCGGAAGTGGCGGCGGTGGCGGGGCAGGCATGCCAGTCGGTGAGGGTCAGGTGGGGGATATCGGGCCCGAAGGGCGGGGGCGCGTGCGGGTCTTCGCTGCGATCCGCGCTTTGGCTGCTCCCGCAAGCCAGATCCACCAGCATGCCTCTCCAGTTGCGGCTGAACACTCCCTTTTCGGCACGCTTTGGCGAGGGCGTGTCGCTCGCCGCGACTGCCATGGCCGGGAGCAGGATCAGGACAATCAGGAATTGCATACGGGCCTACTCAACAGCAGAATCTGCAATCCTTCCGCCAGCGGAGGTTCTCTCGCACTTGAGCGCTGCTCGCGATCCGTGCGGAGATGATGGGCCGCGTTATGATAGAAAAAGAGGCGGACCGAAGCACCTCGCCGCAAGCCCGACCGACGCCCTTCACATGGATTCAGTACTCACCGAAGAAAGACGCAAGAAATTGCCATCCTGGCTTCCGCAGGCGTTCGGTTACCTCCTGTCGGCCGCTTGTCTGGCCTGGGTTCTGCACGAGTACGACCTGCGGGAGATCGGCCGGGCGATCCGCAACCTGGAGTGGAAGTGGGTGACAGTGGCGGTGCTCGCAGACCTGCTCGTGTACGTGGTGCACGGCTGGCGTTGGAAAACCCTTCTCAGCCCGGTGGTCCGGCTACCTTTCTGGCGCACCGTGCAAGCGATTTACATCGGGTTGTTCGCCAATGAGGTGCTGCCGCTGCGCACCGGGGAACTGATCCGGTGTTACCTGCTGGCGCACTGGAATAACCTGCGAATCTCGATCTCGTTCGCCTCCGCGGCGGTGGAACGGGTGATCGACGGCTTCTGGATGGTGCTGTTTTTCATCGTCACGGCCGCCTTTCTGAAGCTCCCCGGCTACATGGTGGATTTCGTGCAGTTCCTGGCGGTGCTGCTGGTATTGGCTTCGCTGCTCCTGGCATACGTGATGATGCATCGGCAGCATGCTCACTCGCTGATACGCGAGAGCCGCTGGGCAAGCACGCTGCGGCACCTGGTGGAGGGGTTGCACGAGATGGGCAGGTGGCGGTCTTTTAGCCGCACTATCGTGGTGAGCCTGCTGTACTTCGTGCTCCAGATCGTGACCATCTACGGGCTGATGCGCGCCTATGGCCTGGACCTTTCGGTGTTGGCCGCGGCGGCGATCCTGACGGTGATCCGGTTCGGCACGGTCATCCCGAGTGCCCCAGGCAATTTGGGGCTGTTCCAGGCTTCCATGGTGCTGGCGCTGGGGCTGTTCGAGGTCGAGGCCAACGACGCCAAGACGTTCTCCTTTGTCACCTTCTTCGCGCTGACCCTGCCCCTGCTGGTCGGTGGAGCGATTGCGGTGGCGCTCACAGGCCTAAAACTCAAGGAGATCCGTAGCCGGGCCCGCGCGGGCTCGGCGGAGTCTCGCGCCAGCGAAGCTGGTGATACGAGCGCACTCTAGCAGTTGCGCCGTTCTATAATCCGCTGTGGGAGTGGAGAGGCATCTATTGAGTGAATCGGGCAGGATTCGGGTGATCGCGTTTGGAGCGCACCCGGACGATTGCGACATACGGGCCGGCGGCACCGCCGCGAAGTTCGCCGCCCTGGGCCACGCCGTGAAATTTGTGTCGGTGACCAATGGGGACGCCGGCCACCATCAGGAGCGCGGCAAACAACTGGCGCTTCGGCGCCGGGGTGAGGCCGCCGAGGCTGGGCGGCGCCTTGGCGTCGTGTACGAAGTGCTGGAGCACCGCGACGGCCACCTGCTCGCGACTATCGAAGCGCGGGAACAGATCATCCGGCTCATCCGCGAATGGAAGGCTGATATCGTGATCGGGCCGCGCCCCAACGACTACCACCCCGACCACCGTTACACAGGCGTCCTGGTGCAGGACGCCGGCTATATGGTAATGGTGCCGAACGTGTGTTCGGATGTTCCCGCGTTGCGCAAGAACCCAGTATTCCTGTATTTCGAGGACGAGTTCCGTAAACCCACGCCGTTCCAGCCGGACATCGCCGTGGCCATCGACGACGTTTGGCCGTTGAAGGTGGACGCCATGGATGCGCACGTCTCCCAGGTATATGAGTGGCTGCCATGGGTGGACGGGGTGGGGGGGCCGGTCCCCAAGGAACCGGAGGCCCGCAAGGAGTGGCTCGGCGGCTGGATCCGGCAGGTGGCGGGACTGACCCCGGCGACACGACAGGCGCTGGTGAAGTGGTACGGCCCGGAGCGCGCGTGTGAGGTTCGGGATGCCGAGGCTTTCGAGCTATGCGAGTACGGCTCGTGGCCCACGGATGCGGAACTGCGGCGGCTGTTCCCGATTCTCGACCCCTGAGGGGAGCCGCCGGGCGGCCTACACCATCACCAGGCTGCACTCCACGGTGTTGATTTTCGTGGCGATGGTGGCCACCAATTCGTCAAAAACTTCTGGGAGCCGCTCGCTCATCTCCGGCGGCAGCGCCCGCAGCGTGGTGAGGTCCAAGTCTTCATCGGCGGCGCCCACCCGGAAGCCCATCATGCCTGCCATTTCGCAGGCCGTGTGGACGAGCTCGTCGATACCGCTCTGGGGTTCCCTGCGGGCCACGATGCAGCGGAACTGCGGGGGGAGGTTCCAGTGGTCGGCCAACCGGTCGGCGAGCTGGTAGCGGTCTATCCCGAACCACTGGCGTTCGAACTCCGGAAGGGATGCGTCCGGTTGGCCGCAAGTGCGCACCATGGCATCGTAATCGGCCGGCCGGGCCGCGATTAGCGCGAGTTGCCCCACTTCATGGATCAGCCCCGCCGTATAGCAACTGTCGCGATCCTGCGAGCCATAGGCCGCAATTTCCTCGGCCAGAAAGGCCGTCGCCAGGCAGTGACGCCAGCAGGGCGCGAAAACCGCCGCGTTTCGAGCGGGGGAGAGAAAGTCCCGGATGGCCACCGTCATCACCATGGCCTTGATGCGGTTCAGCCCCAGCATGGCCAAGGCGTGGAGGATTCCGGTGATCTCACTGCGCGCGCCGAACAGCGGCGAATTGGCCAGCCGGAGCACTTCAAGCGACATCCCGGGATCGGCCCGGATCAGCCCCGCCAACTTGTTCAGCCCTACGTTTTCCTGCGAAACAATGTTGAGGAGCTGAATCGCCACGGGGGCGAACGCCGGAACCGACGCCAGATTCAGAACCGCGGGTTGGAGTGCCGGGATAAGCCCCTTGACCGGGGTACGGTGCGGTGCTGGACAGGGCTGGCCGGGCGCCATACGATTCTCCTCGAAAGCCATCTAATCGGCTTCCCGCGGAAAAACCATTAGGAACGGCGCCCGGCCAACCCTCGCTTCGCCAGATCAGACCTTATCCGGCACGACAAACGGTTCGCGGTACTTGCGCGTAAGATAGCGGTTGGCTTCCGCATCACCGGGGAAGGTTTCGGCGGCCGGGTCGAAGGTCAGCTTCCGGCCCGTGCGGAAGGCGATGTTCGCCAAATGGCAGAGCGCGGTGGACATGTGGCCCTCGAGAATCTCGCAGTGCAGGTCCTCCCGCTTGCGCGAGCGAACGCACGCGATGAAGTTCTCGAAATGGCTGCCCTCCTGTCCCGCGACGTCCGGTATCACGGGCCCCGGCTTGTAGGAGATCTTAGGGAAGCTCACGTTCGAGGCGCGCAACGAGATGCCTGAGGGCGGGTCTGGCGTGTTGCCCGGGACGAAATCGCCCATAACGGTGCTCCACTTCTGCGCGGAGGTCACGTAGCCCTGGGGCGTGTAGAAGAACTCGCCCATCTGGACGCCGCCGAAGGAAGGGCTCGGGAGCGTGGTGGCTTCGAGTTCCACCAGCATGCCATCGGCGTACTCGAAGGTGGCCATCTGCACGTTGGGGGTTTCCTGGTCCGACTTGTCGGCGTACAGGCCGCCGTGGCAGGTCACCTTCACGGGATGCGTGTTCCTGCCGAGGCCCCAGCGCACGATGTCGATGGCGTGGACGCCGTTATTGCCGAGCTCCGTGGTGGAGGTATCCCAGAAATAATGCCAGCCGTAGTGGAAGCGGTTCATCGTGAACGGGCGGTAGGGTGCGGGGCCCAGGAAAAGGTCCCAGTTTACGCCCTTGGGGATGGAGGACTCCTGCACTTTGCCGATGCTGGTGCGTCCGCGGTAGACCACTGCCTTGGCCCGGTAAGCGGGTCCGAACCCGGCTTCCCGAACGAAGCGCACACCGGCGAGGTTGCGCAATTCGCTGCGGCGGTTCAGCCCGGCTTGCACGATGCGGTTGTACTTGCGGGCGGCGTCCACCATTTTGCGCCCTTCGCGCAGGTTGTGGCAGACGGGCTTCTCGACGTAGACGTCCTTGCCGGCCTGGCACGCCCAGATGGTGGCGAGCGCGTGCCAATGGTCCGGGGTGGCGATGGAGACGGCGTCGAGATCTTTCATCTCGAGCATCTTGCGCATATCGACAAAGGCCTGCGGCTTCTGCCCGCCGATCTTTTCGATTTCGGCGATGGCCTCGGGGAAGAGCCGCTCATCGATGTCGGCGAGATAAGCGACACGCACGTTGGGGATCTTCGCGAAGGCGCGATAGTGATCCCGGCCGCGTCCGCGGAAACCGATCACCCCCATATTGATCCGATCGTTCGGGCTGCTCCGGCCCCAGGCAGTGCGGACGGCGGGCGCTGCGGCGCCCAACGCCGCGCTCTTGACAAATTCGCGGCGGCTGGCTGACGACATCGATTCCTCCTGTACGAAACAACGAGTTGCGGCCCTTTCGGGCGCGCTGTAGACTACTCTACAATGTCTCACGGCACAGCAGCACCGCGCCGGTGGGCCGATTGTTTGAACTCATCGAACCGGCAGGTGGAAGAACTTGAAACGAACTTTACTTGCAATCTTCATCCTCAGTCTGGCAGTCCATGCCGCGGAACGCCGGGCGAAGAACGTGATCCTTTTCATCGGAGACGCGGGGGGAGTTCCGACGCTGCACGCGGCGAGTCTCTACGGCCACAAGGATCCGCAGAAGCTCTATATCCAGAACATGCCGCACATTGCGCTGGTGGATACCTCGCCGGCGGATGCGTGGGTGACCGACTCGGCTGCCGGGATGACGGCCATCGTGACCGGCCAGAAGACGAACAACGGCGTCATCTCGCAATCGGCCTCCGCGGTGAAGGGACAGACGGACGGTGAGACGCTCGAAACCTTACTGGAATTTGCAGAGCAGCACGGGTTGTCCACCGGGGTCCTGAGCAACATGTCGATGGTGGACGCCACGCCGGCAGCCTGCTACGCGCATTCGAACGATCGCGGTAAGGCGGGCGAAATCTTTGCTCAGATCCTCTCACCTCGCGCCGGCGACGGTGTGGATCTGGTGATCGGCGCCGGGCGCAAGCAGATTCTCGCTGCCACGGAGAAGATGGGGCTGAACATCGCGGATGCCCTGTCCAAGAAGGGGTACGCCTTCTATGATTCCCCGGGCGCCATCCAGCCGAACGACCGCCGCGTGGTGGCTCTGTTCGATTCGGGTGACTACGAGGCTTGGCCGGCTGTCGAGCGAGCCATTTCGATTCTCTCGCGCAACAACAAGGGTTACTTCCTGATGGTCGAGTGGGACATGCACACGACCAATACCAAACGCGGGCTGGACCGGGTGCTTGAAATGGATGACGTGATCCGCAAGGTGGCGGGCACGGTTAAGAACGATACCCTGCTGCTTTTTGCGGCCGATCATTCCTTCGACCTGCGGGTGCGCGGAGGCCGCAAGGGGGACGTGCTGATTCCCGAACCCGGCGAAGCCAAGCCCAAAATCCGGGTGGACAACGGCCACACCGGCGAGCAGGTTCTGGCAGCGGCCCAAGGCCCCGGGGCGGAGCGCGTCCACGGCTTCATTCGCAATACCGATCTGTTCCAGATCATGATGGCGGCTTACGGGTGGACTAAGCCGGCGGTTTCGTTCGCCACCGGCCGATAAGCAGTTTTTTCGTGTTCGGATCGCTTGACCTGTCTACCACTTCATAGTTCAGAGTAGGAACAGGCCCATGTGGACTGTTTCGAAACTTGCCCGGCGCTGCGGTCTCAGCCGCAGCACGCTGCTGTACTACGAATCCGTGGGGCTGCTTCCGCCTCCTTCGCGGACGGACGGTAATTACCGCCGTTACGGGGAGGAGGATCTACGGCGGCTGGAGCGGATCTGTGTGTATCGCGGCGCGGGTTTGCGGCTCGAGGACATTCGGGGCATCCTCGACCGGCCTGACAGCGACGCGTCGTCGATCCTGCAGCGCCGGCTCGGGGAACTGAACACCGAAATCGAGACCCTGCGCGCGCACCAGCGGTCTATCCTCAAACTGCTGAGAAATAAGGATCTTAGGAGCAATGAAGTGGTAACTAAAGAAAAGTGGGTTTCGATCATGAAGGCGTCCGGTTTTACGGAGGCGGATATGAAGCGTTGGCACGCGGCATTTGAGAGTTCCGCGCCGGCGGAGCACCAGGAATTCCTGGAGTTCCTGCACATTCCGGCGCAGGAGATCGCCAGCATCCGGGAGTGGAGCCGGAAGGGCTAGAACTATGCGGCGCGGCGGGGTTCGTGGACCTCCGCGCCGCGCTCTCCCGCCTGGGCGGCCGCCTGGCCGATGGCGTAGTTCACCTCGCCCCCGATCAGGATGGCTGCCCCGGTCAGATAGAGCCAGAGCATCAGGATAATTACCGCGCCGAGTGAGCCGTAAAGCCGGTTATAGTCGCCGAACTGCCCCACGTAGATGCGAAGCCCGACTGAGAGCAGCACCCAAAGTCCCATTCCCACCAGGGCTCCGGGGGCGTTCCAGCGCCAGTTGCGGGCGGCGACGTTCGGGGCGTACCGATACACCAGCATGAACGCCAGGAACACGAAGGCGATCACCAGCGGCCAGTGCAGGATCTGCCAGGCGATCTGGAACGCCGTGCCGAGCCCGAACTGGTCCGCGACATAGGCGCCGATGCGCACGCCCCAGATCAGGGTGACCAGGGCCACCACTATCATCAGCGCCGTCGCGACGGTGAGGGCGATGGCGACCAGAATGGCTTTCCACCAGGGCCGGGCCTCCGGCACCCGGTAGGCGACGTTCAGGCCGTCGATGATGGCCCGCATCCCGGCCGAGGCGGCCCACAACGCGGTAATGGCTCCAACAGAGAGGATGAAATTGCCGGTACCTTGCGAAATCTCGACGAGGACGTCACGCAGGAGGTCGCCTACCGCGCCCGGGGTGGCAGTGCGGATATACCGCATGAGCGACTGGAATACTTCGCTCCCTGGTTCGGCAAACAGCCCCAGAATGCCGGTGAGCAGCAGCAGCAATGGGAAGATCGATAAAACGAAGTAATACGAAAGCTGGGCGGCACGCCCGAAAATCGCGTCATCCCCGCTGGCATTCCAAACGCGTACCGCGAGTTTACGTACTGTCAGCCCGCGGGGGAGCAGGTATTTCACGCTTATTCTTTAAGCAATGGGAAGGCCGTGACCCGCAGTTTGGCCGAGCCGTAGGGTATTAACGTCAACTCTTCGAGCGGCTCACCGCTTTCCACGGGGCTTTCCGGTACGGGGCCCGCGGAGCCGTTCTCCAGGGTCCAGCGAGGCACGCGGCGGCCTTTCACCAGTAGTTCAACAGGCGCTTCCCGGGGGCTGAACGGAAATCTCCCGATAGCCTTCTCCACGACTTTGACGAAGCTCTCCGGCTTGGCGGGGTCCACCAGCACGGCATAGTTCCAGGCAGTGGTGGGGATGACTTCCCAGTCCGCCGCGGGACCGTGCTGTGCGACTTTGCGCCAGTCTTCACCGATCCGAAGGGAGTAGACCAGGGGGCCGCGTTCGAGCGCCACGGAGTTGCGATACCAGCGGCCGGCACGGACGCGCATGGGGAAGGTGAGTTCCACGCGGTCGCCCTTCCGCCAGGTGCGGGTAATGGAGTGGAACGAATTCGGCCGCACGTTCGATTCGGCCTTGCCGTTGACCCGCACTGTGGCACCGTCGGCCCACCGGGGGATGCGCAGGCGCAATTCGAATTGCACCGCAGAGGCAGGGGAGACCAGCAGCCGCACCTTGTCGCGGAAGGGATACTCGGTCTCGGACACCACGGAAACTTTGACGCCGCGGCCGACGGACGTGCGCACCTCGCTGGGGGCATAGGCCACCGCGGCCAAGCCGCCGCCGGGCGTAGCCATCCAGAGGTGCGAGGCAAGCTTGGGCCACCCCTGGTGCATGTTGGCGGTGCAGCAGCCGAAATTGGGCTCCAGGCCGAAGAGGTTCGAGTCGGGCTTGTTGTTCGTCCACGCGCGCGGGTGAACGTTGCAGAGCACCTGGTTGGCCTGCTGATCGTACTGGTGCGACCACATGTCCGCGGAAAACGTTCCCGGCAGGGGGTTGTAGGCGAGTTTCTCGAGGCGGTCGCCAAACGCGGGGTCGCCGAGGGCGGCGGTCATCAGGTGAAGGGAGTACATGGCCTCGACGATGGCGCAGAGTTCCGTGCCCTGGGTGGGGTCCGTTCCGGCGTAGTGCTCATCGCCGCTGTGGGAACCGTTGGGGAGACCGTGATAGCGGTCGAGCATGGCGAGTTGATGGTACACAGCGTCGCGATCGGTGTGGTCCCCGGAGACGCGCCACCACAGGGCCGAGGTCTTGAGCGCCATGGCGTTGTTCACGACGTGGGTGTCGTAGTTGATCTGCTCCTTGGTGACCTTGTTCTTAAAGGCGAAATTCTTAAAGAAGCCCTTCCAGGAGAAACCCTGGCGGTGCAGGACGCGAGCCAGATCGATGAGCCTGGGGTCGTGGTTGCGGTCGTAGAGCCACAGGACGCTGGCCAGTTCGTCGGCCCAGCGATGCACGGCCCACTTGAACAGGGGTTGCGTCTCGATGCGGGCGGCCTGGTAGCGGAAGTAGCGCTCCATGAGGGGAATGACGCGGGGGTCCCCGGTGGCCTCCTGGTACTGCGTGAGCACCTTCAGGATGACGTAGTTGGGCCACCAGTCCTGGTTCTTGACGGGGCCGATCGAGCCATCCGGGCGCTGGCTGGCGATAGTCCATTCGATCCACTTCTTTGCCTTGGCGATAAGCTTGGGGTCGTCGAGCGTATAGGCCAGCGGGACCAGGCCGTCCAGGTAATAGGGGCCGCGCTCCCAGCTTTCGCCGGAGCCGCCCAGCCAGCCGCTCTCCGGGCCCAGGTGGGGCCAGAACTCGTCGATGTGGCCGCTGAGGCCGCCGGCCTGGATCTCCAACTGGCGCAGGAGCCAGCCGCGTGCCTTCACGGAACCCAGTGGCAGGGGCCGGTAGGCGGGCGGCTCCACGGCTTGGGAGACAACCGCCGCCGTAAGGCAGAGAACGGCGAAACGCAGCAGCATGCGAACAGCATAACCCGTTGCGCAAGGGCGGGGTTGGGCGCTCCATTCAGCCCCAAAACCCGCGTCCATAATGCGGAAAACTCCCATTCAGGTCCGAAACATTGAATTCCGGCTGGTGTCGCGTATCATGGGAACTCAGGCAGGCCTATGGGTATCAATCTCGGACTCGACATCGGCGCAATCTCGCTCAAGCTCGCTGCCTTGGGTCAGCCTGCGGACCGGGCTGTGCTTCAGCTTCTATGCGCCAACAACCCGGCTTTTCACCTTACGGAATGGGAGGCGCCCGACGGGAAGCGGTTGCCGCTGGTGCTTTCCGAGTACCGTCGCATTGCGGGCAGCCCCATCCAGACCACCTACGATCTGCTGCAGGAACTCTACGACGGCGTTCCGGAGAAAATGGTCGAAGGCATACGTGTAACCGGGTCAGGCTCCCGGACGATCGCCAAAATCCTCGGGCTCTACTTCGAAAACGAATTCAAGGCCATAGCCCGCATGATCGGCGTCTTCTATCCGCAGGTGAAGACCGTTTTTGAGATCGGCGGGGAAAGTTCCAAGTACCTCCGCCTTGAAAACGGCGGCATCGTGGACTATGACCGCAGCGGCGAGTGCGCCGCCGGTACGGGCTCGTTCCTGGACCAGCAAGCATTGCGGATGCAGTACTCGGTCGAGGAAGTGGGGGACCTGGTCGCCACGGCGCAGCATGCGGCGCGCATCGCCGGCCGCTGCTCGGTGTTCGCCAAGAGCGACATGATCCACGCCCAGCAGAAGGGCTACTCGCCCGCGGAGATTCTGCGCGGATTGTGCGACGCGGTGGCGCGCAATTTCAAGAGCAGCATCGTGAAGGGCCGGAAACTCGAGAAGCCGGTCGCGTTGATCGGCGCGGTATCGCTCAATAAGGGGGTGACGCTGGCGCTGCGAGA
The DNA here is from genome assembly GCA_035561075.1 of Bryobacteraceae bacterium. Classification (GTDB taxonomy): domain Bacteria; phylum Acidobacteriota; class Terriglobia; order Bryobacterales; family Bryobacteraceae; genus JAMCRM01. The sequence continues at coordinate 8,268 of DATMYF010000097.1, read as the reverse complement.
CGCCTTTGGGATGGGGGAAGAGGACCTCTTCGTTCCAGAGCACTATGCCTGGTGCGGGGCCATCGGGGTCGCCATGCTGGAGGCGGAGGAGAAGCGCAAGCGCACCTTCGTCGAGATCCATCGGCTGGCGCAGCATGAGGCCGAGAGCCACGTGCAGGATACCTCGCCGCTCTCAATGGAAAATGTGGTCCTGCTGCGGGACCGCGTGCCGCTGTACGTTCCGCCGGCAGGGGACGGTCCCATTCCGGCGTACCTCGGGCTCGACATCGGGTCCGTCTCGACCAACGTGGTGGCCATCGACGAACACGGCACCGTGATCCACGATGTGTACCTCCGAACGGCGGGGCGCCCCGTGGAGGCCGTTCAGCAGGGTATGGCGGAAGTGGAGAAGCTGTGGGGCACGCGGCTCCAGATCCGCGGCGTAGGGACCACGGGATCGGGCCGTGAGCTGGTGGCCGAATTCGTCGGGGCGGACGTGGTGAACGATGAGATCACCGCGCACAAGACCGGCGCCTGGCACGTCAGCACCCTGCACACCGGCGAAGCGGTGGACACGATTTTCGAGATCGGCGGGCAGGACTCGAAGTTCATCTCGATTGAGAACGGCGTGGTGGTGGATTTCGCCATGAACGAAGCCTGTGCCGCGGGCACCGGGTCGTTCCTGGAGGAACAGGCCGAGAAGCTGGGGATCAGTATCAAGGGTGAGTTTGCCAAGCTGGCGCTCTCCTCTGCGGCGCCGACGCGCCTGGGGGAACGCTGCACGGTGTTTATGGAGCGCGACGTTACGGGCTGGCTGCACAAGGGCGAAACAGTGCCTAACCTGGTTGCCGGCCTGGCCTATTCGATTGCGCTCAATTATCTCAATCGCGTGGTGCGCGGCCGCAAAGTCGGGAAGGTGATCTATTTCCAGGGCGGCACGGCCTACAATGACGCAGTGGCAGCGGCGTTTGCGCGCGTGCTGGGTACAAAGGTCACGGTACCGCCGTTCAATGGGGTGATGGGCGCCATTGGGATGGCCCTGATCGCGCGGCAATGGCACGCCTCCACCAAGGGGGCCACGCGCTTCCGCGGCTATAACCTGCACAACCTCAAGCTCACTACACGGGATTTCGTCTGCAAGGCGTGCTCGAATACCTGCGATATTAAGGAATTTAACATCGAAGGCCAGAAGAGCTACTGGGGCGACAAGTGCTCGGACAAGTTCCGCAAGCCGTCGAACACGGGGCGCAAACCGGTGATCGAAGACCTGTTCGCATTGCGCGAGCAGTGGACGGCGGAGATCAACGCCGGGACGGTGAAGGGCGGCTTCCGCATCGGGCTGCTGAGCGCCATGAACACCTTCGACCGGTATCCGTTCTGGCACAAATACCTCTCCGAGCTGGGTTTTGAATGCGTATTGTCTCCGCCCACGGACCCGCGCATTTCAGCGCGCGGGGTGGAAATGGCGGTGGCGGAGCCGTGTTATCCCGTGCAGGTAGCGCACGGCCACGCCGCGGCGCTGATCGATATGGGCGTGGATTATGTGCTGGTGCCCAATATCCTGAATGCCGAGGGCGACGGCAGCCGCGACGCCGTGCACTACTGCCCGTGGAACCAGACGCTCCCCTTCGTGCTGGTCAGCGCGCCGGGGTTGGAGGAGCACAGCGCCAAGTTCCTGATGCCGACCATGCACTTCGGCATGGGCGCCACCCAGGTGAAGAACGGGCTGGCTGAAATGGCCCGGCGGCTGGGTGTGAAGCGCCGCGCGAGCGACCGTGCCGTGGATGCGGCCTATGCCGCGCAACGCGCCTTCCACGAGAAGATGTTCGAAGCCGGGCGGCGCGCCATGGCGCAGCTCGATGAAACCGGAGAGCCGGGCCTGGTGCTGGTAGGACGCGGCTACAACATCTACGACCGCTCCGTCAACTGCGACATCCCCCGTAAGCTGCGGCACCGCTACGGCGCCAACGTGATCCCGCTCGACTTCCTGGTGACCGGCCGCGAGCCAATAGACCCGGCTACAAATATGTACTGGATCTCCGGGCGCAAAATCCTGGAGGCTGCGCGCCTCACCGCCACGCGTCCCAACCTGCACGTGGTCTACATTTCCAATTTCAAGTGCGGGCCGGACTCCTACATCAAGCACTTCACCCACGAGGCTGCCGGCGAGCCCATGCTGATACTGGCATTCGACGGCCACGGCAACGATGCCGGCTACATGACGCGCTGCGAAGCGTACCTGGACAGTAAAGGAATCCTGCGATGCTACAAGTCAGCGATGCCGCCGGAGGGACCGAAACCGCTCAGTCTGCCGGCGACCATCCATTAAGAGGCAAGAAGATCTACATTCCGCCCATGGCGTACGGCAGCGCCCGGGCGTTCGTGGCGGGTTTCCGGGCTATCGGGCTGGATGCCGAGGTTACCCCGCCGTCGGACAATCGCACGCGCGAGTTGGGTGCGAAGCACACCTCCGGCGACGAGTGCTATCCGGCCAAGGTCACGGTGGGCGATTTCATGCGGCTGCTGGAGGATCCCGCGACGGACATCGAGAGCGTCGTGCTGTTCATGCCCACTGCTGAGGGTCCCTGCCGTTTCGGGCAGTACGCGCCCTATCTGCGGCAGGTGTTGGACGCCAACGGCTACAACCATGTCCCCATGCTTCAGCCGACCAGCAAGAATTCCTACCAGGGGCTGGGTGAGTTGGCGACCGCCTTCGTGCGCACCGGTTGGCGCGCGCTCCTCGCGGCCGATATCCTGAACAAGCTGCTGCTGCATTACCGGCCTTTCGAGGTGCAGAAGGGCGACGCCGACGCGGTCTACCTGGAGTGCCTGAACGACCTCTGCAACACAATCCAGGGCACCTCTACGCACCCGCCCGTGCAGTTGCGGGCCATGCGGGAAAGCCTGACGCGCTGCCGCGACCGCTTCCGGCGCGTGGCCACACGGCGCGATCGCTCCGCCCCGCTGATCGGGGTAGTAGGGGAGATCTTCTGCCGCTTGAACACATTCTCGAACGAGGACCTGATCCGCAGGGTGGAAGAGTACGGCGCCGAAACCTGGCTGAGCGACATTGTGGAATGGGTGTGGTACACCACTGCCGAGCAGTTCCGGAAACTCAAGCTGGACGGGCGCATGGTGTCCAAAGAAGCCCTGATGGCATGGATCCGGAAGTCGGTGCAGAAGCGCGACGAGCACGTCCTGCTGAGCCCCTTTAAGGAAGACTTCATCGGGTATGAGGAGCCGCCCATCGAGGTAATTCTGGAGTGCGCGCGTCCCTACCTGCCGAATGACGGTGCGTTGGGCGAGATGGTCCTGAACGTCGGAAAAGTGGTCTACCTGGCACAGAAGGGCGCGGACGGTATCATCGACATCAGCCCCTTCACCTGTATGAACGGGATCGTGTCGGAGGCCATTTACCCGCGCATCAGCCGCGACCTGGGCGGTATACCGATCCGCAATTTCTACTTTGACGGTACGCAGTCGGACCTGGACCGCGACCTGGGTGTGTACCTGGAGTTGGCCCGCAGTTACCAGAAGCGCAAGCAGTTCCCACGTTCGTTCCCGAGCGATCCGGCGGCGTAAGAGCCCTCGGCGCGCTACCCTGATGGCATGCGCTGGGTGTGGATTCTGGCAGTCTCAGCCGCCTGGGGACAAACGTTTGATCTCACGCCGGGAACGGTCCGGCAGGGCGAAACCATTAAGCTGCGTGGCACGAAGGATGTAACCCAGGTGCGCCTGGGCTCCCGCACGGTGCCGCTCTTCGCGGAGCCGGATGGCGGGCGGCTCGGGCTGATGCCGGTGCCGGTGGACCATCAACCCGGGAAGTATCCGGTCGAATTCCTGGATGCCGGCGGGGGTGTGATCCACACGGCCACCGCTACCGTCCTGGCTGCCCGCTTCCCCACCCAGAATATCGTCGTCAGCCCATCGAAGAAGGCGCTTGAACCGCTACCCGGGGAGATGGAGGCCGTAGCCGCGCTGCGGAAGGCTGTGACCGGGGTGCGCCACTGGGAGGAGCCCTTTCTCTCGCCGGTTCCCGGCTGCATGAATTCGCCGTTCGGGGTCCAGAGACTGCACAACGGCGAGTACACCGGGAATTACCATCGCGGGGTCGACCTGCGCGGACCGGCGGGGCGCCCGATCCGCGCGGTGGCCGGCGGGGTGGTGCGGATCGCGCGCATGTTCAATCTGCACGGCGGGACAGTGGGGATCGATCACGGGCAGGGGCTCGTGTCCATGTACCTGCACATGTCGAAGCTGGGGGCGGCGGAGGGCGCGGTGGTGAAGAAGGGCGACGTGATCGGAAATGTAGGAGCGACGGGTTTTGCCACCGGGCCGCACCTGCACTGGTCGCTTTACGTGAACGGCGTGCCGGTCGAGCCACGGCAGTGGGTGAAGCTGAGGGCTTGCGGGGCCGGCCCTGCGAAGAAGAAGGGCCGCAAATGAACGCGAATGAACGCGAATAATGCAAAGACCCTTTTGGTCTTATTTGCGTTTATTCGCGTTCATTTGCGGCCCAATCGGTGTTATAGAAGCTCGAACTCCCCGAAGATTGGACGATGGTCCGAAGCTGCCTGCTCGTCCAGTACTTTCACTTCCACCACGCGCCAGCGCGCGGCCGGGCGGAAGAGAATAAAGTCGATCTGGCGCTTGGGATTCACTACCGGGATGGTCGGGATCTCTTTCCCCGCGATGGCCCATTGGCCGGCCAGTTTCCCGATCGCCCGGCTCCCGCGCACATCGTTGAAATCGCCGGCCAGGATGGCGGGTGCGGTGCCACGCGATTCCATCCACTGGTTGATGCGGGCGGCGGATTCGACGCGCTGTTCGGAAGTGCGGCCAACGTCGAAGTGGGTGGCCAGAAACCACATCCCGTCATCGGTTCGGACCGAGACCATGGCCCGCGGTTCGGCGCCAGGCAGCCGCAGGTTCGAGTGCTCCGCGATGGGCAGCCGGGTGAGGATGCCGTTGCCGTACTCGCCATCCTGGAGGTCGATGGTTTTGCCCCAGTAGGCCGGCATGGAGGTGAGCCGGGAAAGCTCCGCAAGTTGATCCACGCCGCCGGTGCGGCGGACGCGGCGGTCCACCTCCTGAAGCATCACGACGTCCGGCGAGACGCTCGTGATCACCCCGGCGATGCGCGGCAGGTCGACGCGCCTATCCATGCCCTCGCCGTGGTGGATGTTGTAGCTCAGGGCGCGGATGCGGCGCGGCGCGCCCTGGGCGAAGGCCCGCCCGGCGGTAACGGCGAGGCACGCCTGGAAGAAGTTTCTGCGGTTTACGATCATCATCGGCCTGTCTTTCCGTGCGCAGCGTGCACGGGTTTGGATTCGGGAGAACCTTTCTGGCGGAGGAAAATGGAGAGCACGACCAGGGTGGCGATGGAGAGGAATTCGCTCTGCCAATTCTGAAAGGATTCGAACCAAAAGGTTGCGCTTCCAAGATGGGCGAGCGCCGTAGTACATGTTTGTCCGTGCAGCAATTGTTCCCGGCAGTTTTCCCTCGCGCTGGCGACCAGATGCAGAACGAATGACGCGACGAACAGCAGCGATAGCGCCAGGAAGAGAGAGTGCTGGTAGAGTTTCAGCGCGAGTCCACCGGCGCGAACCGGGTATGGCGCTGCCGGATCGGAGCGGTGGGAACTCGGGTCTTCATCTACGTCCTCTGGTTTGTCGGGGTCTTTGGATTCAGCGGATCCCCGTTGATACAGGAAGGCCGTAAGCAGGACGTAGAGCGCCATCTGGAGAAACTCACTCTCCCAGTTTTCGAAGACGCTTTCGGCAAATCCGGAGCTGGTTATGTATTCGCGGTACGTGAGCGGGGGTTGGCCGTGTTCGCGCTGCTCTTCATTGTAGTGAGAAAGGCCGGCGACACTATGGCCGACGATGCTGAAGAGGAAGAGCAACAGGAGCGCTAAAGAAAGGCCGTTATCTCGAAGCGCTTTCCGCATGGTTCAATAATCGCCCACGGCGATGCGGGAAGCTACCGGACCCGGCCGTTAGCCGAGAAAGGCCAGCATCTTCCGCAGCGCCTGGCCGCGGTGGCTTACTCCGAACTTGCGGTCGGCGCTGGCTTCGCCGAAGGTGCAGCCGAAGGGCGGGTAGAAGAAGAGCGGGTCGTAGCCGAAGCCCTCGGGGCCGCGTTCTTCGTGGATGATGCGGCCTTCCACAACGCCGCGGAAGGTGCCCAGCAGGCGCGTGCCTTCGGCGAGTGCGATCACACAGACAAATCGCGCGGTGCGGTTCTCCACGCCGTCGAGTTTTTCGAGCAGCAGTCGATTGTTGGCGGGGTCCGTGGCGCCGAGGCCCGAAAAACGGGCGGAGTAGACGCCCGGGGCGCCGCCGAGCGCGTCCACTTCCAGGCCCGAATCGTCCGCGAAGAGCAGGCCGCCGCCGGGGGCGTGGGTCGCGTAGTGCAGCGCCTTAATGACGGCGTTCTCCTCAAAGGTTGCGCCATTCTCCTCGCAGGGCGTGATTTGTTTGAAGCCCGGCAGGATGTCCAGATCGACGTCGCGGTCCCCGGCGGCCAGGCGGAACTCCCGCAGTTTGCCGGGGTTGCCCGTGGCACACCAGAGCTTCATCCGAGCGTTACCACCGTTTTCTGTAGGGCGATCAACTCGACGATGCCCTTGCGCGCCAGCGTCAGCATGCGGGCCATCTGCTCGTCGTCGAAGGCGGCGTGTTCGGCGGTGGCCTGCACCTCGATGAATTGGCCGGCGCCGGTCATCACTACGTTCATGTCCACGTCGGCCTTGGAATCCTCTTCGTAGCAGAGGTCGAGCAGGCCGTCGCCGTTGTTCAGCCCTACGCTGGTTGCGGCCACGTAATCGCTCACCGGCAGGCGGCGCAGCGCGCCGTACTCTACCAGCCTGCGGAGGGCCAGCACCAACGCCACAAAAGCGCCCGTGATGGACGCTGTGCGAGTGCCGCCATCGGCCTGCACCACGTCGCAATCGATAATCACGGTGCGTTCCCCGAGTGCCGACATATCCACCACGGACCTGAGGGAGCGGCCGATCAGCCTTTGAATCTCATGGGTACGGCCGGAAGGACGGCCCTTGGCCACCTCACGCGGGGTGCGCTTGGCTGTGGAGCGCGGCAGCATGGCGTACTCGGCGGTGACCCAGCCCTTGCCGCTACCCCGCAGGAAGGGCGGCACAGTCTCTTCAATGGAAGCGGCGCAGAGCACGCGCGTGTTCCCGGCGGAGATCAGGGCCGAGCCTTCGGCCGTCAGGAGGAAGCCGGTTTCAAGGGAGACCGGGCGCATTTCGTCCGGCCTGCGATTGTCGGGTCGCATGATTTTCATTGGGCGGAGTATTTCATGACGAAGTACATGAAGAGCATCGCGAGTACAAACCCGGCGACGAGCAGGACGATGCAGGGGAAACCGCGCGCGACCGACGGGGCCACACTCTTCTTCCTCCTGACCGGTTTGAACTTCGACATACAATGCCGATGTTACCACCCGGCCGCCCTCGCGCGCGGTAGAATGCGGTCGTGATTCGGCGAAGAACGCTCCTGCTGTTAGTTGTCGCGCTGGCTGGATGCCGCGCACGAAAAGACGCCGCGGCAATGCTGCCTGAGAACCTGGCGGGCAAATGGCGGCGTACCGGCAGTCGCGAAGTGCCGGCGGCCCAGGCGCCGGAACCGCCCGTACGCTCGACTGTCCGGCGCGTGGTGCGGGCGGACTACGCCGGCCCCGGTGCGGTAGAGGTGACGGTCTACGAACTCTCGTCGAATACCGCCGCGCTCGATGCCGTGCAGCGGTTCCAGCATGCGCCCGGAACGGTGTTCTTCCACAAGGACGAGTACTTCACGGTGGTGCGGTGGCAGAGCGCGGATCGCGAGGACGTGGGGGCTTTCGTGCGGGCGCTTGAAAAGCACATGGCCGAAGTGCACTAGCGGGGCGGGTCTTAGGATTTCCGTTCCAGTTTCCAGCTTCCCACGGCGGTGCGGCTGCCATTGCGGGTGATCACTTCCGCAATGCCTTCGAGGGTGCTGCCCGTGAAGGCTCCCCGGAAACGCACGCGGGACGCGGGACGGGAGCGGTCGGTGAAGCGGATGCCTTCGCCGGTCACGGCAAACCCGGCGGCGTCCGTCTGGCGATTGGGCAGGGCGCCGTCGAAGAACAGGTTCATGCGGGCGTGCCAGCCATCATCGTAGGGTGTGACGTGCAACTCCATCCGCGCGGGCGATCGGTCGAGGTGCAGTTCCCCTTCCCAGCTACCGGCCAGTTCGGCGGGGGCGGGATGCCGGCCGGGCGGGACCTCGGGAAGCACGGGCGGCGCCG